>NZ_BPWK01000008.1:0-386027 GCF_040364205.1 Duganella rhizosphaerae | reverse complement strand
AAGTCTGATCAGCGTCACTCCGCCTGACCGCACCTACGTCCTTATTATCCGATGGAGATGCGGTATGCTCAATATACGAGGTCTGACATTCGGACACGAGCTCTGCCGTAACAAGCGCTACGGCAGAGCTCGTGTCCGAATGTCAGACCTGACCCCGGGTTTATTCGAAGACTTTCAGCTTGAGCTGAACGGAAATCGCGCCATAGAGCCGGTCCTTGTAGGTCGGCACGATGGCGACGTTGACGCCCACGCTCTTGTATTCGAAGCTGGCGGTCGGGATGGCCGCCAGGAACCAGCCGCCGTCGCGCATCTTGGGGTAGCCGCTGAAGCCGCCCGCCACCGCGCCCAGGCGCACCGGGCCGATCTTCCACGGCTGGTAGTACACGCCCACATAATTCGAATAGCCGCGGTCGCTGTTGTAGAAGCGGCCCGCCGTCGCCGACGCCACCGTCGAAAAACGGTACTCGCCGCCCAGGCCGGGATTGCTGTCGTTCAGGCCCTTGTCGCGCTGGAAATGGTAGGAGTAGAAACCGCCGTTCAGCCACACTTCCTTCAGCGGCGCCGGTTCGATGGTCTCGAAGGTGTCGGCCACGGCCGCGCCGGACAGGCCGGCCAGCAGCAGCGCGCCGGCCATACGTAAACTTTTGATCATCCGAAGCTTTCTTCGTCATAGTGAGGACGTTGGATTATAGCGAAGGATTGCGTCCTGCTTGATCTGGATTAGACGGGAAATATTTTCCTTGTGGAAAATGAGAGCTCCACGTCCAACAGGGAGATTTCCATGAAACGCATACGTACGCCGGCCTGCACCCTGGCCATCGCGCTGGCGCTGGGCGCCTGCGCCTCCACCACCAAGCCCGGCGTCGTCGGCGCCCAGCGCCAGCAGTTGATGCTGGTGTCGGCCGATACCGTCGAAAAAATGGCGCTGGTGAACTACACCCAGCAAAACCAGCAAGCCAAGGCGGCCGGCCGCCTGGTAACCGGCGGCGCCGAGTACGAGCGCCTGGCGCGCATCGCCGCGCGGCTGGAAAAGCAGGTGGGCGCCTTTCGCGACGACGCCGTCAAATGGAACTGGCAATTGGTGCTGATCGACGCGCCCATCCTCAACGCCTCGTGCGCGCCGGGCGGCAAGATCACTTTTTACAGCGGCCTGGTGCGCCAGTTGAAGCTGAGCGACGATGAGATCGCCGTCATCATGGGGCACGAGGTGGCGCATGCCTTGCGCGAGCACGGCCGCGAACGGGTGTCGAAAGCCTATGCGCAGAACGCCCTGAGCCAGGCGGCGCTGACGGCCGCGCCCAACAGCGCGGCACAGGTCGAGGCCGCCAATCAGGTGGCGCATTATCTGTACGTGCTGCCGAACTCGCGGCAGAACGAATCGGAAGCCGATGGCATGGGCCTGGAACTGGCCGCCCGCGCCGGCTACAACCCGAATGCGTCGATCTCGGTGTGGAACAAGATGGCGGCCGCCAACAAGGGCAAGGCGCCGGCCGAGTTCCTGTCCACGCATCCTTCGGACCAGACCCGCACCACCGAGCTGAGCGCGTTGATGCCCAAGGTGACGCCGCTGTACGAAGCGGCGCGCCGCTAGCCGTGCGTGGCGGACTGGCGCTGGCCGGCTTCGGCTGCAACGGAAGGGGTTTCGGCCAGGCCGTAGGCCACCGGCCAGCCGGCCGGCAAGTGCCAGGTGCCGAATACGCGGTCGAGGAAGGGCAAGGTCGACGAGAAGTTGCGGTCCAGCGGCGCCACGCTGGTGTGGTGCCAGTGATGGAAGGCCGGCGTGGCGATCAGCGATTCCAGCGGACCGAGCCGGACCCGCAGGTTGGAATGGATGAAGAAGCCCCACACCGTGCCGATGACGATCACCAGCGCCGGCGTGGCGCTGCCGCCCGCGCTGGCGCCGGCCAGGCCGAGCACGTACAGCGGCGTCATGCCGAACAGCCGGGTGACGATCATGTCGACCGGATGCGCATGCGTGTTAATCAGGAAGTACAGGTGCTCCGGCTTGTGGTGCACCGAATGGAAATGCCACAGCCACGGCAAGCGGTGGCTCAGGCGATGCCCCCAATAAAAGCCGATTTCCGCGATCAGCAAGGACAGCGGCAGTTTAACCAACAATGGCAAGGCGCCCACAGCGGCGGGCACGGCGGCCGGCAGCAGCGCTTGCGCCGCCACGGCGACCACCGACATCAACGCGCCCAGGATGGCGGCCGGTAGCAGGCTGTTGAGGAAGTACAGGCCCAGGTTGATCGCCAGCGCGCGGCGCGGCAGATGCGCCTGGCGCACCGCGAGCCAGCGCTCCAGCGGCACGAACACCAGCGACAGCAGCACCAGCCACACGCACAGCCGCCCCACGTTGAGGGCAAAAGTAGGCAGGTAGGCGAGCAGTTGGTTCATCGGTGTCATGGCGTGGTAAAAGGCGGAAACGACAATGCCGGACGCGAACGTCCGGCACTGATTCAAACAGGCGGCGAGTTAAGCAGCCTTGGCTTTGCGGCGACGCGCGGCGTAGCCAACCAGGCCCAGACCCAGGCCCAGCATGCCCCAGGTTTGCGGCTCAGGCACGGCCGAGGTCATCGACACGCCATCGAGCAGCGAGAACGGTGGCACGCCGGCAGGCGTGCCCACGGCCAGGAAGCTCAGCACTTCGCTGGCGCTGGTGGCGGTAAAGGTGAAGGTTTCCTTCTGCCAGCCGGTGAAACCGTGGTTGGCGTTGTTCTTCACTGCGGTCGAGATGGTTTGGCCGCCCAGCGACACTTTCCACTGTTCGGTGGTGGCGCCGTTGAAGGTGTATTGCTGCGCGCCAGCCCAGTAGAAGCTCAGGTTGTATTGCTGACCGGCGACCAGGCCGTTGACGGTCTGGGTCAGCGGGGCGATTTCAAACGCGCCATCGGCGGCGATGAAGTTGCCGCCGGCCGGGCTGGCGCCCAGGCCGTTGGCGGAGCCATTACCGGCGCCCCACAGTTGCAGGTTGCCGTAGCTGCCGCTGACGCCGCCGTGGTCCGCGTTGGTGTCGCTGAACAGGAAGTTGTAGCCGGTGCTGTTCCAGCCTTGGACCGTATGGCCGGCGTAGCCGATTTGGCCGTAGTTGCCGACTTCGAAACCACCGTTGACGATCAGTTCGCCAGGGACGGCGGCGTTTGCCACGCTTGCGCACAGGGCGGCAGCGGCGGACAGGGCCATCATTATCGATTTAATACGCATGCAAAAACTCCAGGATTCGAATGTCAGGCGGACTCCCGGCCGCCGGCGGTGTTGAAAGTCAATTGATTGTGGTCAATTAACTTGTTCTAAATGAATTATGAATGAACAATGTTTAAATTGGAATATTTTTAATTTGTAAAGGCTGTTGAGTAAGTTGCAATGGCTGTGCTAGCAATGGAAGCGCTACCGCAACTTGCGAAAAAGAAGCAGGTGCGTCAGATGGTGACGCGCCAGCCGCGTTTTTCGGCTCCCGCCATAGCCAACCAGAAGAGTGCCGTGAAGGCGGCGGCGAACGCCAGCGAGGCCGTCCACGGCCCGAACAGGGGAGTCAGCGGGCCGCTGAAAACGCGGGCGTAGAGCGGCCCCATCAGGCCGCTGCCTTCAATCACGCAAGTGGCGACCCAGGAACCGGCGTAGGCGGCGATGGCGTTGAGGCCCATGGCCCGGCCCAGCGGCGGCCAGCCGCGCACGTCGATCAGCTGGTGGGCCAGCGCGACGGCCAGCATGCCGAAGCCGCCGGTCCACAGCACGAAGGACGAGGTCCACAGCTGCTTGTTGAACGGCAGCGCCAGCGACCACAGGCCGCCCAGCAGCATCGCCGCGGCGCCGGCCAGGGCCAGCGTGCGGGTCTGGCCGCGCCGCAGCCAGTCGCCGGCGCGCAGGCCGAGGATGACGGTGGCCAGCGACGGCAAGGTGCCCAGGATGCCCTCCGGATCGTGGCCGATGCCGGTGGCGGCGTCGTACTGGTAGGCCAGATGGCCCAGCAGCGCGCTGTCGATGCGGTCCGACAGGTTCAGGCCCGGCTCCAGCGAGCCGCCCGCCATCAGCAGCGCCCAGTAACCAAGCAGGATGGCCGCGAAAGCGGTCCATTGGGCGCGGGCGCCGCGCAGGTAGATGGCCATCAGCCCCGCCGCCGCGAAACAGATGCCGGTCCTTTGCAGCACGCCGAACAGGCGGAAGCCGCGCCCGTTCAGCAGCAGCATCGCCACCACGTGCAGCGCTATCCCCAGCAGCACGATGCGCGCGGCGCGCCACAGCACCGAGCGCGCCAGCGGCGCTTTGTCCGCGCCCGCGTCCAGGCGGGGGCTGAGCGCCAGGTTGATGGAGACGCCCACGATCAGCATGAAGATGGGGAAGATGAAGTCCGGCGGCGTGCAGCCGTGCCATTCGGCGTGTTCCAGCCAGGGGTAGACGTGCGACCAGTCGCCGGCGTCGTTCACCAGCAGCATGGCGGCCACCGTCAGGCCGCGCACCGCGTCGATAGAATTGATACGCATAGTTTTAAAGTTTAGAGCTGCAATTTGATATGCATGCGGTTGAGGCCAGCTGCCAGCGCCATGACGATGGCGGCGTAGGCGAGGGCCCAGAGGAGTCCCGGCATGCCGGAGCCCAGCGCGTCCGGCAATGCCAGGCGCAGGACCTGCATCAGCGCGTAGACGATGTAGGGAATGAGATAGACCAGCAGCGGGTTGGCCGCCGCCGGCCGGACCAGCGCCGTCCAGCCGCTCAGCCGCTTCAGGTCGACCAGCCAGTACAGCGCCGCGAACAACAGCACGCAGATGGCGGAGCTGTACAGCGCCCAACTTGGCGTGGCGTAGATCTTCGAGATCCCGAAGTACGGCCGCAGTACGCAGGCCAGCACGGCCAGCGTCAGCGCCAGCAGCAGCGCGTCGCGGAATGGCTTGCTGCGCTGCTGGCCGAAGAAGATCAGGGACGTCAGCAAGCCGCACAGCGCGATCGACGTGTGGACCGCATTCTCGGCCAGCGCGCCTGCCGCCGTGTGGGCAGCACAATACAGGCCTGTGCAGGCCAGCACCAATGCGCCCAGCGGCAGCAGGCGGGCCCGCGTCAGCGCCCATGCCACGGTGCTGAACAGGTAGGCCCAGCCTATCAATCCCAGTATGCCCCACCACTGCGGCGCCAGGCGCAGGCTGCCATCCGGACCGCCCCGGAATATCAGCGCCAAGGCCAGCAAGCCGGCGACGCCGGCCGCGCGCAATCCCACGGCGAGCGCCTTGCTGTGGAAACGATAGACCGCCCACACCAGGATCGCGCAGCCATAGAACAGCAGCGACCACAGATGGATGGACATGCCCATCGCCGCTTCGTTGTAGCCATCCTCCGCGTTGACCATGAACACGCCCAGCACCAGCAGCCCGGCGGCGCGCGCCAACACGTGCCGCCAGCGTCGCTCCACCGTGTCCCCAGCCGCCTGCCGCTGCGCCATGGCGAAGGGTATCGACATGCCGACGATGAACAGGAAGGCCGGAAACACCACGTCCGGGAAGGTCATGGCGTCGGCGTCCGCCGCGGCATGCTCCATCCAGGCCGGCATGCCGCGCACGCCGGCCAGCGTGTTCACGAAGATCATGACCAGGATGGTGATGCCGCGGAAGGCGTCGATCGCCAGTATCCGCGCGGGTTTAGAGTTTGCCACGCAGACCCAGGTAGTATTGGCGGCCGTTCGAATACGAGGCGATAGGTTGATCCTTGTTCTCGCCGTAGTAGCGCAGCACGGCGTTGTTGAGGTTCAGCGCATCGAAGGTGATCGACAGGTTCTCGCTGATCTTGTAGTTGATCGACGCCGCCAGGTTGCCGGTCCCCGCCATCACCTGCGGGAAGCTGTTGTACAAGCCGCCGGAGAAGCTGGAACGATAGGTATAGGCCAGGCGGGCGCTCAGCTTGTCGTCTTCGTAGTAGGTCTCCGCATTGTAGGTGTTTTTGGAATTGCCGACCACCGGCTTGCCATCGGCCGCACTGCCGTCGGTGTAGGTGTAGTTGGCCAGCACGCCGACGCCGCCGAACAGGTGCTGCTGGTAGGCCAGCTCCACGCCCTTGTTCTTGGCGCTGATATTGGTCGGCGACGAGATGGCGTAGCTGTCGAAGCGCTTGAACGAGTTGTTGAAGTAGGTGAGGTTGGCCGTGCCGTAGGTGACGTAGGACGACATGTCCATGTAGAACACGCCGGCCGACAGCAGCGCTTTCGGCGCGAAGTACCATTCCAGCGCGACGTCGTAGTTGGTCGAGCGGACCGGCTTCAGGTTAGGGTTGCCGCTGCTGCCGGTCAGGTTGGTGTCGTTCAGCGTGACCGCGCCGACCATGGCGCTGAAGTCGGGACGCGCCATGGTCTTGGCGGCGGCGGCGCGCGCCACCAAGTTGGGCGACAGGTCGAACTTGAAGTTCGCGCTCGGCAGCACGTCGTTGTAGCCGGTCTGGTTCAGCGTCGGCGTGTAGACGCCGTTCACGTTGTCCTGGCCGATCGGATGGTCGCCGCCGGGGATGTTGGTGATCGTGGCCTGGTTGGTATGCACATAACGCACGCCCACGTTGCCGCGCCAGCCGTCGCCTGCCAGGTTGAGCATGCCGTAGATGGCGCTGGATTTCTCCTTGACGTCCATCTCGCCGGCCCAGTTCTCGGTGGTCGGGCCGCCCGCCAGGTCGTACTTGGCGGCCCAGGCGGCGATGTCGCTGGGATTGATCTGCCATACGTTGCGCAGGAAGTCGGCGCTGTTGGTGATGCCGTTGCCGAAGTTGGATGGGTAGGTGGAGCCGTTCCACACCGGCATCGGCGCCGAGGTGGTGCCGTCGCAGGCCTTGCAGCTGCGGTTCTCCGGCTGGCTGACGCTTCGATGGTGCTCGGCGAAACGGACGCCGAACTTGGCCGATTCCATGACGCCGCGATCGAGCCGCAGTTCGCCGTCGGCCTGCGCGTATTTTTCGCTGTCCTTGGTGATGACATGCGAACCCCAGGCCGAAGCGGTGACGTAGTTGGTGAACCTGGACGTGTCCGCGCCGGGGAAGGACATGGTGGCGGGCGACATGCCGTTCAGCGTGTAGCTGGAACCGGCGCCGGTCAGGCCGGCCTCGTAGCCGATATCGGCCGGGGTCTTGCCGGAGCCGCGCGTGTAGCCCGCGCTGCCGCTGATGCGCAGGTCCTGATTGACCTTGTAGCTGCCGTTCAGGTCTATGTAGGCCGACGAGGACGACGAGCCGGGACGGTAGATCTGGTCGCCGAAGGCCGAATACAGCGACGAGTTGTAAGTCTGCGTGGAGCTGACGGCGGGGTATTGCGAAGCCGGTATCGTGGCCGCCACCAGCGTGCCGCTCTTGATGGTGTAGGCCGACGGGATCACGCCGACCGAGGCGCCGGTGTCCGCATTGGTGGCGTTGATGTTGGCGGCGATGTTGTTGTAGAAGCTGCGGTTGTAGTTGGCCGCATCCAGCTGGGAGCTGAAGCCGTTGATGTCGAAGCTCAGGTCCTTGCTTGGCTTGAACTGCAGGTCGAAGGCGCCGCCGGTGCGCTTGCGGGTCTGCTCGAACAGCGAGGCGCTGATGCCGGCCGGCGCCAGGATGCCCGCCAGTTCCGGATGGGCCTTGGCGGCGTTGCTGTCGGCGGCGATGGCGGTGTAGCCGTAGAACTCCTGGCCGTCGCGGCGTTCGTGGCGCTTCTCCGAGAACAGCTGCACCAGCACGCCGAAGGTCTTGGCGTCGTTCTTCCAGCCGAGCAGCGCACTCAATTGAGGATCGGTCTTGCCTGGCAGGTCGGCGTAGATGGCTTGCGCCGAGCCTTCCAGCGTCAGTTGCTTCTTGAAGTCGAGCGGCTTGCGGGTCTCGATGTTGACCGAGCCGGCCACGCCGCCTTCGACCATGTCGGCCTGCTGGCTTTTCTGCACCGTGACGGCGCCGACGATCTCCGACGGCAGCAGCGCGTAGCTGACGCTGCGTCCGACGGCGCCCGCCTGGTCCAGCACGAACCAGTCGCCGGTGCCGATCGCATGGCCGTTGACCTGCGTCTGCGTCAGGCTGGAGCTGGTGCCGCGGATGCTGACGCGGTCATTTTCGGCGAAGCCGCCTTCGCCGCCGGCGGAGGACGAGATGTTCACGCCCGGTACGCGCTGGATGGCGTCGGCCACGTTCTTGTCCGGCATTTTGCCGATGTCTTCGGCCGATACCACTTCGGACAGCGTGTCGCTATTGCGCTTGCGGGCCAGCGCCTGCTGCAGGGAAGCGCGGATGCCGGTGACCACCACCTGCTCGAGCGGCTGGGCGTTGTCGCCGGCCGCCTGTTGCGCCATGGCCGGCGCGGCCGCCGCCGCGCATGCCAGCATCAATCCCACAGCCGAAGCGATAGGCGTGAGCGTCGTTTTGATCCCTGCGTTGCTGTCCATCTGGTCTCCCTTGTTTTAAGTGTGGGCAGATTGTCCCTAGTCTTCCTTAACGCTATCCAAAAGGAACCTTAAGGTTTTCCTAACGTTGTGGCGCGCAGGCGATTGACAGTTCGGCAAGAAGATGCGTAGATACGGGCTTCACGAATAAGGTGGCGACATATGAAGATTTGCCTGGTCGAGGACGACCTGGAATTGGGCAAGGCCTTGCAAGCGGCCTTGCAGGATGCGGGACAGGAAGTTATCTGGGTGCGGCGCGCCAGCGACGCCCGTCATTGGGTGGAAAACGAACCGTTCGATGCCGTGCTGCTGGACCTCGGTCTGCCCGACGGCAACGGCATCGACGTGCTGCGCGAGCTGCGGGCGGCCGGCCACACGCTGCCGATCCTGGTGATCACCGCGCGCGACAGCCTGGAGGACCGCTTGAACGGCCTCGATCGCGGCGCCGACGATTACCTGGTCAAGCCCTTCGTCGTCACGGAGCTGCTGGCGCGGCTGCGCGCGGTGATGCGGCGCGCCACCGGCTGGAGCGAATCCGGTGAGCCGGTGTGGAAGGTCAAGGACCTGGTGCTGGACGACAAGCGCATGCTGCTGACCCGCGCCGGCGCCAACGTGGTGCTGTCGAAAACCGAATTCGCCTTGCTGCACGCGCTGATGCGCTACCCTGACCGCGTGCTGACCCGGCGCGAACTGGAGTCGCGCGCGCTGCCGCACAGCGAGGGCGCGGCGCTGGACGTGCACATGTCGCACCTGCGGCAGAAAATCGGCGAGGGCTATATCCGCACCGTGCGCGGCGTCGGCTACGTGGTCGACAAATGACGATGCATAATCGTTCGCTGTTCAAGCGCCTGCTGTTCGGCTTCATCTCGGTGATGATGCTGATCTGGCTGGCGAACCTGGCGCTGGACGTCTACGAAACCCGCACCAGCAAGCGGCGCGACATGCAGCGCGAACTGCGCGCCAGCGCCTTGCGCATCATCGTGCTGATGCAAACTGTCGGTGAGCGGCCGCCGGAGCAGGTCCAGCCGCTGGTGCGCAAGATGGAGCAGCTGCACTACGCGCTCTACACGGAGCTGGGCTGGTACATCCCGGCGCTGCAAACGCAGGTATGGCGGCATGGGCAGCTGGTCTACGCGTCGCCCGATGCCGGCCTGCCGCCCACCGACGCCGCCGCCGGCCCGCATGCGCAGCCGCTCAAGGACGGCTGGGTGGTGTCGGTTGAAGACGATCCCGCCACCGGCGTCACCGTGCGCATGGCGACGGAGGTGATCGGCGAGTGGATGCTGCAGGTGTCGAGCATCGGCTACTATTTTGCGCCGTTGCTGTTCAGTGTACCGTTCCTGCTGCTGCCGGCGTGGTTCATCATCCGCGTCGGACTGCGGCCGTTGAAGTCCATCGTCGGCGAGATCGAGGAGCGCTCGGCCACCGATTTGTCGCCGCTGGCGCCGTCGCCCTACCTGGAGCTGTCGCCGCTGGTGGGATCGGTTAATCGCCTGATGGAGCGGCTGACTGAGAGGCTGGAGCGCGAGCAGGAATTCCTGGTCGACGCGGCCCATGAGCTCAAGACGCCGCTGTCCATCATCCAGATCAACGCCGATACGCTGACCACGACACGCACGGCACAGCGGGTGGAAGAGGCGGGGCAGGGCTTGCGCACCGGCGTGCAACGCGCCACGCACACGGTGCACCAGTTACTGGCACTGGCCCGCTCCGGCGGCGACCGCGATCACGCCAGCCTGGTGCCGCGCGACCTGGTCGAGCTGGTGGCGGACCGGCTGGCGCTGGCCGGGCAGATCGCCGCCACGCGCCACGTCGAAATCGAATTGCAGGCGCCGGAACGCTGCATGCTGGCCATGCACCTGGAAAGCATGGCGTCGTTGATCGATAACCTGGTCAGCAACGCGGTCAAGTATTCGCCGGAAGGCGGCCGCGTGACGGTGGCCGTCGCCCAGGCGGATGAACGTATCGTGTTATCGGTCGGCGACCAGGGGCCGGGCATCGCGCCGGAAATGCAGCGCAAGGTGTTCGAACGCTTCTTCCGCTTGCCGGACCAGGACCAGCCGGGCAGCGGCCTTGGCCTGGCCATCGCCGAACGGGCCGCTGCCCGCAACCAGGGTCGCATCCAGCTGGCCAATCGCGATGACGGACCGGGATTGCAGGTGGTGGTGAGCTTTGCCGATGTAAGGGAGTGACGTATATTTTCTTTGTTATTTATGCCATATAATCGGGCCGCTGAAACTCTCAAAAGCCGCTATGAACCATCTGACCCGTTTTCGACCGCTGATCCTCGCCTTGCCGCTGCTGCTGGCCGGCTGCCAATCCACCATGCAGCGCATCGCCGATTGCAAGGTCGGCGACTGGACCGCCATCGGGCATAAGGACGGCGTGCGGGGCGAGCCTTCCGACTATGCCGAGCGCAAGGACTTCTGCGACGATCACGCCGACGACAAGAAGCCCGCTGCCATCGGCGCCGAGGCGCAATACATCGCCGGCTGGGCGCAGGGTAACTGGGACCTGTGGTCGCAGCTCGGCCAACAGGACGGCGGCAAGGGACTCCAGCCGCAATATGAGTCGCACGCCGCCAGCGACGACGTCCGCAAGCACAAGACGCCATTGAACCGTCCGGCCTACGATGCCGGCTGGGCGATCGGCAATTCCGAATATTGGAAAGGGCTGGGCAAGCGTTCGGGCACCGACGGCCAGCCGCTGTCGGCCCAGAAGGATGCCGCGCGCGCCAGGGCCGCCGGCATGCAGCTGCGCTTCGACGAAGCCGCATATACCGACGGCTGGCAGATCGGCAACCGCACCTTCTGGCAGGACGCCGGCTACACCGACGCCCGCAACGGCACGCCGGACAGCGCCTTCCGCGACCGTGCATCCAACGCCCGCAGCGCCGGCGTGCAGGTGCAGGAAGAAGCCTACCGCGCGGCCTGGAACGGCGAGATCGTCAACTACTGGCGCAATCTTGGCACGCAGGATGCCGTCAGCGGCAGGGACTTCGGCATGCGCGGCAAGGAGGCGCGCGCCAAGGGCCTGAAGATTTTCGAATCCGAGTATCGCCAGGCCTGGGAAGCGCGCCTGACCGACTACTGGCGCCAGGCCGGAGCCGACGACGGTTACGGCAAGCCTTTCATGCTGGACGACCGCATCGCCAACGCGGGCCGTAACGGCGTGTTCGTGATCGCGGCAACGCGCGACCTGTACACGGCCGCCTGGGACGCGCAGAACGCCAGATACTGCATGCCGGAGAATGCCTTCGAGCGAGGCCGCACCAATAGCGGCATGGCGGTCGAGGTCTGCCGCAGTGAGCTGCGCAACCAGTTAAAGCACGCCTATGTCAGCGGGCAGGATTATGAAGTGGCTGCGGCCAAATATCGCCAGGCGGTCGACGACGTCAACGAGATATCGGGGCGCCTGAACGATGCCCGCCATCGGCTGGACCGGCTGCAACGCGAGATCCGCTCGAACCTGGAGGCGAAGGACCGCGTGGTCAACGACGACACCAGGAGGCAGGACGCCCGCCGCGAGCAGGAACGCCGCGATCTGATCGACTACATCCGGCAACTGGAGCGTCAGCTGGACGACGCCCGCCGCTGGGTGGAACGTCACGAGCAGCAAATGCAGCGGCTGCGCCGCGAGATCTACTAACGCTTAAAAATGGTACTTCACGGTTTTCCGGGAGCATGTTTCGCTGCGCGGTTTTTCCTGCGGCGGGCGCTTTTCGCAGAGCCCGACTTTCCTTGAGTACCATTGCCGCGCGGCGCAGCCGGTGCGCTGGATTCGCCCAGCTCGACGAGCACGTCGTCGGGTACGCGGATCGGAAATTGGAGGCTATATCTGGACATGGTGGGGGTTCCCTGAAATCGGTTTTTTTACTAAGCGCTGCTAACCACTGCTGACCTGTACTACAGCGTGCTATCACCTACTAAAAATGCCGGGCTGAATGCTAAATGTCGCTAAATTTTCGGCCTGTGTTTGTTAGAGGTGGTTAGTGGTTTTTAGTTCCGAAAATAGCGCGGAGTCGCACGAAATATCGATAGTTAGCGCGGTGTAGTAGTGGTTATCGTGTTTTAGTAAAAGCCGAAAAAACAGGACCCGTCCTGCGCATGCTGGCGGCGCGGGCAAAAAATTGACTTGCATTTCAACCAAGATGCTCTATGATTGCGTTGCTGTGCTACTTCACTAGTACACTAAACGCACTCAAAGGAGTACCGATGCCGTCACTAAACCCCTTCCGTTTGCTCGGCGCGCTGTTGTTGGTGATGGCCAGCGGCTCGGCGGCCATTGCCGCAGAGACCGCGCCGTCCACATTGGCAGAGCTGGACCAGCGCCTGGCAAAAATGTTCTTACAGCGCGGCATTCCAGGCGCCGCGCTGGCGCTGGTGGAAGACGGCAAGATTGTCCTTCTCAAGGGGTATGGCGTGGCGGACAAGGCCAGCGGCGAACCGGTCACGCCGGATACGATTTTTCGCGCGGCCTCGATCTCCAAAAGCTTCACCAGCATCGCCATCATGCAGCTGGTCGACAACGGCAAACTGAAGCTGGACGCGCGACTGGCCGACCTCGCGCCCGAAATCCGCTTCAACAATCCATGGGAGCAAAGCGACCCGGTACGCCTTGTTCACCTGCTCGAACATACGACGGGCTGGCCTGACATCAGCACCCGTGTCGAGCTGCAGAACGGCCCCGGCTGGTCGGTGCGGCGTGGCGTCGAGTTCGCCAGTCCGGAGTACGTCAGCCGGTGGCGGCCCGGTCAGTTTGCCGTCTACGCGAACGCCGGCCCGGCCGTAGCGGGCTATGTGCTGGAAAAAGTGGCGGGGCAAGATTTCGCCGCCTTCGAGCGCGAACACGTGCTGCGGCCGATGGGCATGGCCAGCGCCGATTTCACGCTGACGCCTGAACTGGCGGCCAAGCTGGCCAAGAGCTACGCGCCCGACGGCGCCCCGACGCCGTACCAGCACATCATCATGCCGCCGTCCGGATCGCTGGCCACCAGCGTGCGGGAATTATCGCGCCTGGTGTTGTTCTTTGTCGGCAGGGGCACAGTCGATGGACATCGGATCCTGTCGCCGCAGGCGGTCGAGCGTATCGAGCACGGCGAATCCTCGCTGGCCGCGCGGGCAGGGCTGAACGCAGGCTACGGCCTGGGCAACTTCCCGCTGAATGACGCCGGGCCGAGCTTTCGCGGGCACAACGGCGAAATCGATTCCTTTACCTCCGTCTACGGCTATTCCGCCGCGCAAGGCAGTGGTTATGTGGTGCTGGCGAATGGCGGCGAGGGCGTCGACTTCCGGACACCGGTTACCGGCCTGATCCAGGCTTACCTGAGCCGCAAGCAGGTGTTGGCGCCGGCTCCCGCGTTCCCCGTCGCCCCAACGGAACTCGCAGCGCTGACCGGTTTCTACCGCAATGTGACGCCGGCCAAGGACTTGATGCGGCCCTATGCGGAAGTGTTGGGCATGTCGCGGGTCACGCTGGTCGATGGCGGCCTGCGGGTTGGCGGCAAGCCTTACCTGCCGACCGGCGAGCACACCTTCCGCCGCGCCGACCGGGAAGCGGCCAGCCTGGCCTTCGCGGTGCAAGATGGAGAAACCTACGTCCTGTCGGGCGGCCAGGGCGACCGCAAGCGCGAAGCCAGCTGGCGCATCGCCGGCTACGCCATGGTCGCCGCACTGGCCTTGCTTGGCGGCGTATTCGGACTCTTGGCTTTGCCTGTCTGGGGCGTGGCCGCCTATCGGAAGACGTTGCAAGCCAAGGGCGGTTGGACGGTGCGGATCGTGCCGCTGCTGGCCTTCGGCTGCCTGTGCGCCACGTTCATCTTGCCCCTGGTCGGCATCAGCGGCGGCATCGGCACCATGGCGATGCTGGCCGCGCCAAGCATGCTTTCGGTGCCGATTCTGCTGTGCAGCGTGGCGTTCCCGCTGCTGGCGGCAGGCGGCCTCTGGCTGGCGCTGACGAACCAGCGCGCCAACCGGCTGGCGCGCTGGCATGCCGGACTGACATCGGCCGGGATCCTGGCCATCGCCGCTTACGCATGGTCGATCGGTTGGATCGGACTGCGCACCTGGACGATGTGACCGAATCTTCTGGACCGGCAATATTTGGTAACAATACGCGGGCGTCGGGCAGTGGATCCCTGCGTTATCATGACGCCATGTCCGCGCCACGATCCGATGAAGTCCTCATGCTCAGCTATCGCGATGGCGATCTGGCGGCCTTTGCGGAACTGTATCGGCGCCACAGCCAGGGCTTGTACCTGTTCCTGGCATGGCGTTCGCCGCGCCGGGAGTGGGTCAACGACATCATGCAGGACAGCTGGGCCAATCTGCACCAGGCCCGCGCGCGCTACGAACCCGGCGCCAGCTTCCGCACCTATCTTTTCCAGATCGCCCGCAATCGCCTGATCGACCTGATACGCATGAACGAGCGCGTGCTGCTGGCCAGCGACGGCGAAGACGACTGGTTCGATCACCTGGCCGATGCCGCGCAGGACAGCCCCGCGCCCGACGGTCAACTGGAACGCAAGCAGCAGACCAGCCGTTTGCATGCGATGATACGGCTGCTGCCGGTCGACCAGCGCGAGGCGCTGGTGCTACAGCAGTTCAACGGCATGAGCCTGGAAGAAATCGCGGAGCTGGTGGCGGCGCCGGTGGAGACGGTGAAGAGCCGCCTGCGTTACGCGATGCGCAAATTGCGGCAGGAACTGGCGCCGGCGGCCGAAGAGGCGAGAGCATGAATCCACACGATCACACTGAAGACGCGGAGTTCGACGACTTCCTCAAAGGCGAGGGGGATCTGGCGCGTCAGCTGCGGGACTTGCCGCAGCCGCAGCCGCCGCAGGCTTTGTCCGCCGCCATCCTGGCGCGGGCGGCGTCCGACCTGGGTGCCGCCGCCGTGCCGGGTGCGTCGGCCAACGATGCGGTGCGTGATGCCGCGCCTGCATCTGTACTTGCCACGTCGCCGGCGCGCCACTATCTGCGGCGGGCGCGGGTTCCCCTCGGCCTTGCCGCCAGCGTGGTGCTGGCCTTGTTTGTGGTGCGCGGCTTGATGCCACAGGCGTTCGCGCCGGTCGCTGATCGGGAGCTCGTCTCGCAGACAGCCGCGCCGCAGGATGCGAAAGTAGTTGCCCCCAGCCCTGCGGAGGAAGCGCCTCCGGCCAACGTGACGGCGCCGCCACCAGCGCCCGCGCCGAAGTTGGCGCAGGTGAAGCGGTCGGTGGCCAGGCCCGCGATACAGCCGGCGCCGGCCGCTGATATCGCCGTCGCCGATGGCGCAATCGCAGCGGCGCCCGCGCCATCCAAGCCGCTCGCTGTTGAACCTCCGGCCACTGCCGATTACGCGCGGGCCCGGGCGCCGATGATGCTTGCGGCGCCTGCCGCCGAGCAGAAGGTATTGGGCTATTCCGGCGTAGCGCCGGTGATGGCGATGCGCAGCGCGCCCGCGGCTGAGCCCTTGTCCCCGCCAGCCTGGCTGGCCCGCATGACCGGGATGCTGAAGACGGGCCAAACGAAAGAAGCGCAAGCGGAGTGGTTGAAGTTCCGCATGCGCTATCCCGACGCCGAGGTGCCACCTGAACTACGGCTGCAACTCGACGCGATCAATTAACGTCGAACTCTCCCACCAGTACCGTGCTGCCGGTATCGCGCAGGCGCAGCGTCACCATCTGGTCGCGCTGTTTCGGCGTGCCGAAGCCGGTGCTGAGGCGCAGCTGGACGGTGGTGGCGCCGGCGACGATCTGCTGGCGATGTCCGAACGAGTTGACCTCCACCCGATACCTGCCCGGCTTGGCCACCCGCAGTGAAAATTCCTCCGGCCCGTAGCCGCCGGTGAAGTCGCGCGACATGCGGCCGCCCTGGTAGGTGTAGCGGTTGGCGTAGTAGCATTTCTCCCCATTCGGATCGGTGACCCACAAATCGATATCGGTGTTGTCGGCGTCCCAGGTCAGCACTGCCCGCAAGGCCAGCGGCAGGTTGCGCAGCAGGCGTCGATCGATGCGGCCGGTGTCCGGCTTGACGGCGGCCTTGGCGACGATGGCGTTGAGCTCCGCCAGCGTCACCAGTTCGATCTCGGCGAAGCGGCCGTCCCACGGCCGGTTCAGCACCTCCGCAAGCTGGTCGATCGCGGGCTGCACCTGGCCTGCGGCGGCGTAGGCGAGTCCGAGGTCGCGATACGACTGCGGTTCTTCCTCGGCCAGGCGCAACACCTGCTGGAACACCGGGATCGCCAGCGCCGGTTCCCCGGCTTGCAGCAAACGGTAGCCCAGTATCCGCAAGACCTGGCGGTTTTCCAGGTCCATCTCCGCCAGATTCGACAGCACGCGCAGTGCCAGATCGCGCTGGCCTTGTTCGATCAGCAGGTCTGCGCTGTCCAGGAAGAAGGCGCTGCTGTTGGTGTGGTTCGGCTTTTCATCCAGGTAGATCGCATACAGGTCGGCCGCCTTGGCGGACTTCATGCGCGCGCGATACGGCTCGTCGGGTGACCATTTCTTGAGCTGTATGCTGGCCGCCGATGTATCGCCGGCCGGCGCCGCCGCTGGCTTGGCGGCGGCTTCCATGCGCCGGGCGTCGGTGCGGCCATAGGACAGCGCGGGCGCCGCCAGTGGCATCGGTGGAGGCAGCGCCACTTCCGGGGTCGCAGATGACGCGTACGCCGAGCGTGCCACCCTTATCGGCTGCGGCGCGGCGTCGGCTGACGCTTCCTCCGTGGCCTTGAAGTCGATCTGTTTTGGCAAGCCGGATTTCGGATAGCTCTTTTCCCACCACGCGACCTTTTGCTCAAACTCCCGCACAATCTGATCGGTGTGCTGTACGGTGACGCGGCGTTGCGATACCAGGCGTTGTTGTCTGAGCTGAGCGTAGGCTTCCTTGTAGGCTGCCGGTGGCTCGATCTCGTAGCGCGCATAGTCCTCCAGCCGGTCCAGTACCAGCAGCGAGGTCTCGCGCGTGGGTATGCCGAAGCGTTGGCCGAGGCGGTGAATTTCGCCGCGCTTCAAGTCGTAATCCGCCTCCAGCGCTTGCAAGCGATAGCTGGCCCACATGCCGGCCGCCAGCGGATGGTAGGGCGCATTGGCATTCACCGGCAGGGTCACGATGCGGCTCTTGCCTTGCTGCGTCAAGGTCAGGGTCAGTTCGGCCGAGGGCTGCGTCAGCCGTCCGGCGATGCGCAGGATGCCGTCTTGCGGCTCATGCGATTCGACCGAGATATCCTTGGCGCCGGTGGCGCCGATGTCGCTCAATCGCAGCGTGGCCGCCAGCAGCGCCTGCGCGGCTTGCGTCGGCTGGGTCGCTTGCAGCTGCACCAGGCGGCCGCCGTTGCGCTCCGCCAGCGCGGCCAGGCGAGCGCTGTCCGAAACGAGCGCCGAATTCAATGCATACAAACGCTGGGCCTTGGCCAGTGTGGGGAAGGGCGCATCGCCATAATTGGACAAGCCGTCGCTAACCAGCAGATATTCGTTGATGTCCGCTTCCGGCTTCCAGGCGCCGAGCGCGCTGGCGCCATCGTAGGCGGTGCCAGCCAGCGCCGCCCGCAAGGCGCTCCAGTTGCCGTTGACGATACGGAAGCGCTGGCTGGCCTCGGCGCGGTCGCGCAGGCGGATCAGCCGTACTTCCACATTGGGTACGGCCTTGAAGTAGTGATCCAGCACGGCCAGTTCAGCCTCGGTCTGGCGTTGCGCGCCCGAGCCGGAGCTGTCCCATAACAGTCCCAGTACGGCCGGCGGCGTGCGTATCTGCGGGGTACTGTCGCCGGTGACGGCGATCTCGCTGAGGAAGAAGGTCTCGCCGTCGAATTCCTGCACAAACGTTTGCGGCTGCGTGGAGGCGGCCAGCGCCAGTTCCAGCGTGCCGTCCGCGCGGTAGGCGCTTCTGGTCACGCGGGCGCGATAGCCGTCCTGCTGCCGCTCGAACTGCATGCCGCCCAGCGCACCGCGCGGCTGCGGCGGCGTGGCCGCGCCGTGCACATTCAGTTCCAGATCAAGTTCGGGGATGGCGTCGCCGTAGGCCAGCGGCAGGCGATAGAGGCGCTGAGCTTCATTGCGCGCCAGCGGCTCGGCGTACTTCAGCTGCACGGTGCGGGTGCCGCGCGGCGGTATCGGATAGACGCGCAGCTTGAAGTTGTTCCCCTGCGTGACCTCCAGCAGCGCCGGATCGACGCGACGGCGCTCGACCTCTTCGAAGATCATGCGGCCCTTGGCCTTCTCGACCGGCACGGCCGGCCGCAGCGCGCCGTCGATATCCAGCGCGAAGGCCGTCACCCGTTGTCCGGGCAGCAGCGGGAATTGCAGTTCGCCTTCCAGTTGAACCGCATTGGGATTGTAGAACACCATCTCCACGGTGGTCTGCGCCAGGCCGCCGCTGATCTCAGCGTTAATGCGCAGGCTTTGCAGGCGCACCGGCGTTTGCGCGCGCGGGACGACCAGGCGCGGCGGCATGATGGGCGGCAGCGGCACAATGGCCTGGGCCATCGTCGATATCATCAATAAAAACGCGACTAGCAGTGGGCGTAACATGAAGTCTCCTTCGCCGGAAAAGCCCGGCGTCCTGTATGTAACGGACCGGCGCAGCAAACGGGGTTAAACTATTCGGAACATTGCTTTATTTGCAGTTGTTGTTATCATTTCGTGGCTTACTGCCGAGGAGAGTCAATGAATGCCCCGACCACGCCACACCCGAATTACGAAATACTGATCGCTGCGGCGCGCAAAGTTGGCCCCGTGACGGTGGCCGTGGCGCATCCGTGCGACCGCCACGCGCTGGAAGCGGCGCTGGACGCCGCCCGCATGGGGTTGATCGACCCGATACTGGTTGGCCCGCAAGCGCGCATCCGCAAGGCCGCCGAGGAAGCGGGACTGGATATCTCGGCGCTGCCGTTGATCGACACCGAACATAGCCACGCGTCGGCATTCCGCGCGGTGGAGCTGGTCCGGCTAGGCAAGGCCTCGGTACTGATGAAGGGCAGTCTGCATACCGACGAGTTGATGGGCGCCGTGGTCGCCAGCGACACCGGCCTGCGCACCGGCCGTCGCCTCAGCCACTGCTTCGTCATGGACGTGCCGGGCCGCAGCGAGCCGCTGATCATCACCGACGCCGCCGTCAACATCAATCCCACGTTGGACGACAAGGTCGACATCATCCAGAACGCCATCGACCTGGCGCACGTGCTGCAGTTCGATCCCGTCAAGGTGGCCATCCTGGCGGCCGTCGAAACGGTGAGCGCCAAGATGCCGTCGACGATCGATGCTGCCGCACTATGCAAAATGGCGGACCGCGGCCAGATCACCGGCGGCATCCTCGATGGTCCGCTGGCGATGGACAACGCCATCGATCCCGAGGCCGCAGCCATCAAGCATCTGGTATCGCCGGTGGCCGGCAAGGCGAATGTCCTGGTCGCGCCCGATCTGGAGGCTGGCAATATGCTGGCCAAGAGCCTGACCTTCATGGCCGGCGCGGCGGCGGCGGGCATCGTGCTCGGCGCCCGCGTGCCGGTTATCCTGACCAGCCGCGCCGATTCGGTGACCGCGCGCCTCGCTTCCTGCGCGGTGGCGGTACTGGTGGCGCACAGCAAGCTGGCTGGCGCCCGCGTTCTCGGAGAATAAGCTGATGGCCCCAAACGATAGCATCGTCGTCATCAACGCCGGCTCGTCCAGCATCAAGTTCTCGCTGTTCAGCGGCGCCGCGCTGGCGCTGACCTTCAAGGGCAAGATCGAGAACCTGTACAGCGGCGTCACGCGCTTCAGCGCCCAGGACGCGCAGGGCCGGTCCATCGGAGAGCGCAGCTGGCCGGACGCGCCGCTGGACCATGCGGCCGGCATGCGCTTCCTGATCGATTTCTCGCAGACCCATCTCGAAGGGCGCCGCGTGGTGGCGGTCGGCCATCGCATCGTCCATGGCGGCGTGGCCTACAGCGGGCCGCAACGCCTCGATCCTGAAGTGCTGGCCGCGCTGGAGAAGCTGATACCGCTGGCCCCACTGCATTTGCCGCATAACCTGGCGCCGGTGCGCGCCGTGATGGCGATGGCGCCGGACGTGCCGCAGATCGGCTGCTTCGACACCGCCTTTCATGTCGGCCAGCCGGCGGAAGCGCAGGCCTTCGCGCTGCCGGCGCGGATCACGGAGCAGGGCGTGCGGCGCTACGGCTTCCACGGACTTTCCTACGAATACATCGCCAGCCGCCTGCCGGAAGCCGATCCATCGCTGGCCAGCGCCAAGGTGGTGGCGGCGCATCTGGGCAACGGCGCCAGCATGTGCGCGATGGCGGCGGGACGCAGCGTCGCCAGCACGATGGGCTTTACCGCCGTCGACGGCCTGCCGATGGGCACCCGCTGCGGCGCGCTCGACCCCGGCGTGGTGCTCTACCTGATCGACGAACTGGGCATGGATGTCGGCGCGGTGCAGAAGCTGCTGTACCAGGAATCGGGCCTGCTGGGCGTGTCCGGCATTTCGGCGGACATGCGCACGCTGGAGCAGAGCGACGACCAGCGCGCCAAGGCCGCCATCGCGTTGATGGTGTACCGCATCGGCCGCGAACTCGGCTCGCTGGCGGCGGCCTTGGGCGGCCTCGATGCGCTGGTCTTCTCCGGCGGCATAGGCGAAAACAGTGTCGACCTGCGCGCCGCCGTATGCCGCGACGCGGCCTGGTTGGGCGTGCAGCTGGACGCCGCTGCCAATGCGGCCAATCCGCGCGGCGTGGCGCGCATCAGCGCCGCCGACAGCAAGGTGGCGGTGTGGGTGGTGCCCGCCAACGAAGAATTAATGATAGCCCGTCACACGCTGACGCTACTGGAGCTGACATGAACACCGAAACGATTTATCCAATTTTGGCCGGAAAACGCGCGCTGGTGGTTGGCGTCGCCAATGAGCATTCAATCGCCTGGGGCTGCGCGCTGGCCTTTCGCAAACTGGGCGCGGAAGTCGTGCTCACTTACCTGAACGAGAAGGCGCTGCCGCACGTGGCTCCGCTGGCTGGGGAAATCGGTGCCCAGTTACTGCCGCTCGATGTGACGAAGCCCGGCGAAATGGAGGCGCTGTTTGCCACGCTGGCGGAGCAGGGCAAGCTCGATATCCTGGTGCATTCGATCGCCTTCGCGCCGAAGGCCGATCTGCAAGGCGGCTTGCTGGACTGTTCGCTGGATGGGTTTTTGCAGGCGATGGACGTGTCCTGCCACTCCTTCGTGCGCATGGCCAAGCTGGCGGTGCCGCTGATGACGAATGGCGGCAGCATGTTCGCCATGAGCTACCACGGCGCCGAGAAGGTGGTCCCGAACTACAACGTCATGGGCCCGGTCAAGGCGGCGCTGGAATCATGCTGCCGCTATCTGGCCTATGAGTTGGGCCCCAAAGGCATCCGCGTTCACGCCATCTCGCCGGGACCGCTGCAAACCCGCGCCGCTTCCGGTCTGAAGGACTTCGAGCTGCTGCTGCGCGACGCCGTAGCCCGCGCACCGTTGGGCGAATTGGTGGACATCCTCGATGTCGGCAACACCTGCGCCTACCTGGCCTCGCAATATGCGCATCGCCTGACCGGCAGCACCGTGTATGTCGACGGCGGCCTGAATATCATCGCTTAAGGGTTTCAATGACATCGCACGTCACACTGCAAGACATCAACGAGGACAATTTCGAGAGCTTCATGGACATGGAGCTGCCGGAGCACCAGCGCGATTTCTTGGACAGCAACGCCTATTCGATCGCGCAGTCCAAGTTCTATCCCGACTTCTTCACGCGCGGGATCTACTGCGACGGCGAACCGGCCGGCTTCCTGCTCTACGACTGCAAGGCGGAGGATGTCGCCGGCTTGTATGGCATCTACCGCTTCATGGTCGACTATCCGCAGCAAGGCAAGGGCATAGGCCGCAAGGCGATGGCGTTGCTGCTGGCGGAGCTGCGCGCAAAACCCGATGTCGAGCGCATCATCATCTACTACAAGCCGGACAACACGGTGGCGCGCGAGTTCTACCGCAGCTTCGGTTTCAGCGAGTGCGGCATCGACGAACAAGGCGAGATGATCGCCGAGATCATCCCGTCAAGGCTTCCCGATCAGCAGATATAAGGCCGTCTGGTTGCCCGACGCGCGGCCGGCGCCGAAATACAGCGGTCCCAAAGGGGTGTCGATGGCGATGTACAGCGCGTTGCTGCGCACCGTCTGCTCGCCGTTCTGCGAGTCGATGGTGTTGCCCACCCGGCCAACTTCCGCGGACGCGCCGATGTAGGCGCCGTCCAGCAAACCCGGCGCCGAAATGCGGTAGTTGTAGACCAGCCGGCCGAAGTGCAGGCTGTTGCCCAGCAGTTCGCCGGTGCGCATGCCGGACATGCGCAGGAAGCCGCCGAACGGGATGATCTCGTGATCCGGCAGCTCGTTCGCTCCCAGCTTGTGCTGCACTTCCAGCGCGCCCTGCAGCGAATGCGGACCGCTGGCCGCCGCCGTCAGCGCGGAGAAGGAGAGCTTGTTGTAGTTGGTGTCCGCGCCCAGCGCCGTGCGCGAAGAATAGACTTGCAAGTCGGCCTTGGCGCCAGAGCGCGGGAAGGCGCTGTTGTCCAGCGTGTCGGCCCGCAGGCGCATCTGCACGCCGCCGGTGCGCGCGCGCGGGAACAGCTCGGACGGCGGAATAAAGCTGGTGTCGGCCAGCAGGTTGACGTGGCCGCGCGCGAGGCCGATGCGCGCCTCGCCCCATTCCGCGATCGGCACGCCGAGATCGAGGCCGGCGGTGACCGATTCGTTGCGGTAGCGCGCCAGCCGCGCGCCCTTGGAGTAGATGTCCAGCGGCGTGCGCTCGCCGGACAGGTAGGCGCTGGCGAACAGGCGCTGCGCCGGCGTCAGGGGTTGCAGCCATTCGGTGCTGAGGCGGTCCGTGTGGCCGATCTCCAGATCGTTGCGCCATTCCGCGCCCAGCGCGTTGAGCCAGGTCCAGCGATGCATGGCGCGCAGCGTGAAGAAGGAATCGCCCTCGAAGTCGGTCGAAACGCCCAGGCCCAGTCGCAGGTACTGCGGGCCCCAGGATTTTTCATTGACGGTGGTGGTCATTTCATGGCGGCCGTCCTGCTGCGGCGTGAGCGTATAGCTGACATGCTCGAAGTCGCCGCGTCCGTACAAGCGGCGCATGTCGCGTTCCGCCCTGCGGGCGTCGAACAGATCGCCGGCCTTGGTGTCCATGGTGCCGCGCAGGGATTCCTCCGGCACCCGCCGCGTGCCGTCGATGTGCACCGCCGACAGCAACACGCCCTGCGGCGCCTGCGCGCCATGGCGGCGCGCGCTCAGCACCGCGTAGTCTTCCGGCGATACGGCGTAGCGCTGCAGTTTGGCGGCGGCGTCGCGGCCCGCCTGTTCGCCGTAGCCTTCGGCCTCCTTCAGCAGGTCGAAGCTGCCGGCATCGACGCTGGCCAGGTTGGGGGTGATCAGCACATCGACCTGCGGATCGAGTTGGGTCAGCGAGGCGCGCAGATTGCTGGCGCTGAGCATGCGCATCATCTGCTCGGACATCGACAGCACCGACTTGATTTGTTCGCGCTTGAGCAGCGGCGTGCCGATATTGATGGCGATGACGACCTCTGCCCCCATCTGCCGCGCGACGTCGACCGGCAGGTTGCGGGCCACGCCGCCATCGACCAGCAGCCGGCCGTCGATCTCCACCGGAGTGATGACGGCGGGGATGGCCATGCTGGCCCGTATCGCCTGCGCCAGGTTGCCGTGATCCAGCACCACCATCTCGCCGTCGCTGACGTCCGTGGCGATGGCGCGGAAGGGGATCGGCAGCCGGTTGAAATCGGGATCGGCCTGGCGCACGGTCAAGCGCCGCAGCAGCGCCTCCAGCGCCACGCCGGACACCGCACCCTTGGGCAGCGCCAGGCCGCCCGGCCCGATACCGATCTCCGGTCCGACATAGCTGCCGGCGTCGTCGCTCTTGCGGGCGATCGACAGGTCGCTGCGGGCGACGTCGTGGAAAAGGTTGGCGGTGCTGAGCGTTTGCATTTCGCGTTCGATGTCGGCCAGCGGCATGCCGCTCGCATAGGCCGCGCCGACGATGGCGCCGGCGCTGGTGCCGACGATCATATCGACCGGCACATGCAGTTCCTCCAGCACCTTCAGCACGCCGATGTGGGCGCCGCCGCGCGCGCCGCCTCCGGACAGCACCACCGCCACCTTGGGGCGCGAGACGTCGACCGCCGCTACGGGATCGGCATGGAGCAGGCAGCAAAGCAGCAGCGCAGGGAGGATTCGCATGCCTGACTTTAGCACAGCGGTATTTTTCAAACAACGTAGCCGGCCGTTTAGTAAAGCCCGTTAAACTAGGGGGCCATTCTGCCGCTGTCGCCCCATGGACCAGGGGGCGTGGTTAAATCACCCGTTATATTGCCGGAGCCGATCGACATGAGAATACTGTTTTCGCTGCTTGCCATGCTGCTCGCCGTGGCCTGCGCGCCAGCTGTGGCGGCGCCGATCAACGTCGCGACCTACAACCTGCGCTATAACAATGCCGAAGACGGCGCCAACGCCTGGCCGGCCCGCAAGGAAATGGTCAAGGCGTTGATCCGCTACCACGAGTTCGATATTTTCGGCACCCAGGAAGGACTGGCCGACCAAATCGCCGACCTGGCCCAGATGGCGGAATTCGACCATGTCGGCGTAGGCCGCGACGATGGCAAGAGCGCCGGCGAGCATTCCGCGATCTATTTTCGCAAGAGCCGTTTCGCCTTGCTGGCCAAGGGCGACTTCTGGCTGAGCGAAACGCCGGACCGCCCGTCGTTCGGCTGGGACGCCACCTGTTGCCACCGGCTGGCGTCGTGGGCGCGCTTGCGGGACCGCGCCAGCGGCCGGTCGTTCTTTGTTTTTTCCGTCCATTTCGACCACCAGGGCGAACAGGCCCGACGCGCATCGGCCGACCTGGTGCTGCGCAAAATCGCCGAGATCGCCCACGGCGAGCCAGCCATCTGCGTTGGCGACTTCAACTCGACCCCGGAAACGGTGCAGATACAGACCATGGCCAAGGCGATGCGCGACGCCTTCCGGGTGAGCGCGGCGCCGCCATATGGCCCGGTCGGCACCTTCAACGACTTCCACCTGGACGCGGCAATGACGGACCGGATCGACTATATCTTCGTCGACCGTCATTTCGACGTGCAAAAATATGCGGTGCTGAGCGACTCGCTGGACCGGCGCTATCCATCCGACCATCATCCGGTGGTTGCGCGCGTCAACCTTAAATAGGGCTTGACCTTACTGTAGTGGGAAGGTGTAAGGTACGCACAGTTGCCTCTCCTGGAGAGACTGCGGTACCATTCAACCCACTTATGCGCCCATTCATCCGTTTCTTGCTCTGGATTTTGATAGCAGCCTTGCCGCTGCAAGGGACGGCTGTCGTCTTGATTCCATGCGCAACGCTGTCGATGCAAGTCGTCAGCCAACCGGCGGCGCAGGCGGACCATTGCGCACCGGTGAAATCCGATCAGCAGACTTCCGGCGCGCATGGCAAATGCAGCCATTGCGCCACTTGCGTAGGCGCTTCGGCGCCGCCCGCCGTCCCTTCCATTGTGCTGCCCGCGTCGTTTTCCGGCGCCGCTTTCATCGCGGCAGAACCGTCGATGACCGCCTATATTCCCGCCACGCTGGAACGTCCGCCGCGCCTGTCCTGAACTTGCCGAAGCTGCGGGCTTGCCCCGCGTATCCGTAATTTTCCAGGAATCCTATGAAACACTTCCCTATACTGCTGCCCGCAGGATTTTCGCTCGTTCTGCTGACGGGGTGCGCCAGCCTGTCCAGCGACGGCGGGCTGAATGACGTCTCCCGGCTGACGCAGGAGCGCATCGGCCAGCCGGCCGGCTTCTCCCGCGACGCCAACAATGACCGGCAAGTGAGCGCGCTGCTGGCGCAAGCGCTGACCCCGGAATCCGCGGTGCAAATCGCACTGCTCAACAGCCCCGCGCTCAAGGCGTCGTTCGCGGAGCTGGGCGTATCCGAGTCCGAGTTCGTCCAGGCGGGCCGCATGCGCAATCCCAGCCTGGGTTTCGGCCGCATACGCGGCGGCAGCGAGACCGAGATCGATCGCAGCGTGATGTTCGACATCGCCGGCCTGCTGACGCTGCCGGCGCGCTCGCGCATCGAACAGCGCCGCTTCGAGCAGGCCAAGCTGCGGGCCGCCGCGCAGGCCGTCCAACTGGCTACCGACACCCGGCGCGCCTACTTCATGGCCGTGGCGGCCGCGCAATCGGCCGCGTTTGCGGAGCAGGTACGCGGCGCCGCCGAAGCGTCGTCCGAGCTGGCGGAAAAAATGACCAAGGCCGGCAACTGGAGCAAGCTGGATCAGGCGCGGGAACGCGCGTTCTTCCAGGACGCCTTGACCCAGCTGGCCCGTAGCCGCCACGAAGCGGTGGCCACGCGCGAACAATTGATACGGCTTCTGGGCTTGTCGGGCGAGCAGCAGGGTTTCGTGCTGCCTGACCGTTTGCCCGACCTGCCGCCGCAACCGCAGGAGATGAACAACGCCGAAGCCCAGGCGCTGTCGCAGCGGCTGGACATGCTGGCCGCGCGCCGCGATACCGAAGCCACGGCCGACGCCCTCGGCCTGACCAGGGCGACGGGTTTCATCAACGTGTTCGACGCCGGCTACGCCAACAAGAGCAGCACCGGCCTGCCGCGCGAAAACGGCTACCAGGTCACGTTCGAATTGCCGATCTTCGACTGGGGCAGCGCCAAGGTGGCGCGTGCGCAGGCGCAGTACATGCAGTCCGTGCATCGGGCAGCCGATACGGCGGTGCGCGCCCGCTCCGAGGTGCGCGAGGCGTACTCGTCCTACCGCACCACCTACGAGATCGCCCGCAACTACCGCGACGAGGTGGTGCCGCTGCGTAAAAAGATCTCCGACGAGGTACTGCTGCGCTACAACGGCATGCTGGCCAGCGTGTTCGAACTGTTGGCCGACTCGCGCGAACAGCTCAACAGCGTCAACACCGCCATCGAAACACAGCGCGATTTCTGGATCGCCGACACCCGCCTGCAAGCAGCCGTCAACGGCGGCAGCGCCAACGAAACAAGGATGACCCCATGACCTCACGTAGAGATTTTTTCAAAGGCGCAGGCGCCATCGCGGTCAGCGCGGCCGCCATCAGCAAGGCCGGCGCGGCCACGCTGCCGGAAGCGATGACGATGGATAACGCCAACACCCACGTGCCGCCGCTGCCATCGAACGGCCGTCCATTCAATCCAGTGGTGACGTTGAACGGCTGGTCGCTGCCGTGGCGGATGAATAACGGCGTCAAGGAATTCCACCTGATCGCCGAGCCGGTGGTGCGCGAAATGGCGCCCGGCATGAAGGCCCACCTGTGGGGTTACAACGGCCAGTCGCCCGGCCCGACCATCGAAGTGGTGGAGGGCGACCGCGTGCGCGTCTTCGTCACCAACAAGCTGCCCGAGCACACCAGCGTGCACTGGCACGGCCAGCGCCTGCCCAACGGCATGGACGGCGTGACGGGGCTGACGCAGCCGGGCATCGAGCCGGGCAAGACCTTCGTCTACGAATTTGTCGCCAGGCGTCCCGGCACCTTCATGTACCACCCGCACGCCGACGAGATGACGCAGATGGCGATGGGGATGATGGGCTTCTGGGTCACGCACCCCAAGGACCATACGCAGTACGCGGTGGACCGCGACTTCGTGTTCCTGTTGAACGCCTACGACATCGATCCCGGCAGCTACACGCCCAAGACCAACACCATGCTGGACTTTAACCTGTGGACCTTCAACAGCCGCGTGTTCCCTGGCATCGACGCGATGCCGGTGCGGCAGGGCGACAAGGTGCGCATCCGCGTCGGCAACCTGACGATGACCAATCATCCGATCCATATCCACGGCCATGAGTTCCACGTCACCGGTACCGACGGCGGCTGGACGCCGCCAGCCTCGCGCTGGCCGGAAGTGACGACCGATGTCGCGGTCGGCCAGATGCGGGCGATCGAATTCATCGCCACCGAACCGGGCGACTGGGCCTTCCACTGCCACAAGTCGCACCACACCATGAACGCCATGGGCCACAACGTGCCGACCATGATAGGCGTGGACCACAGCGGCATCGCCGAAAAGATCAACAAGATCGTGCCGGACTATATGACCATGGGCGACAAGGGCGGCGCCATGGGCGGCATGCAGATGCCGCTGCCGGAGAACACGCTGCCGATGATGTCGGGCGAAGGGCCGTTCGGCGGCGTGGACATGGGCGGCATGTTCACCGTGGTCAAAGTGCGCAAGGAGCAGAAGCGCGGCGACTACACGGACCCCGGCTGGTACAAGCACCCACCCGGCACGCAGGCCTACGAATGGACCGGCGCCTTGCCGGAACCAGCACGCAAATATACCGCCGGCGGCCAGTCCATGCCGGCATTGAACCAACCCGACGTGGAGCTCACCGTGCGCAAGCCGAGCGGCCATAGCGGACATTAAGGAGAAAACAGATGAAGACTTTACATACCATGCTGGCATCGGCGATTGTGGTGGCGGCGACGCTGGCCGCGCCGCTCGCGGCCGCGCACGCAACCCTGAAGAAGAGCAGTCCTGTGGCCGACGCCGTGCTGGATGCAGCGCCGAAAGAGATCACGCTGACGTTTAACGAAAAAGTGGAGCAGGCGTTCAGCAGCATCACCTTGACCGACGCGGGCGGCCACGCGGTTGCCGACACGGCCAAAGCCGCGGTCGACGCGGCCAATCCGGCTATGTTGCGACTGGTGCTGCCGCCGCTGCCGGCCGGCGCGTACACGGTCGACTGGGCGGCGGCGGGCCATGACGGCCATCGCCGCAAGGGCGGCTTCACCTTCACAGTCAAATGATGGGGGCTGGATTCGATCCGGTCTGGCTGCTGCAAATCAGTTCGGCATTCCTGCTGGTTTGCGGTTTCAGCTGGTTGGCCGGTTCCTGGTTTGCGCGCCGCTGGGTGCCGCCCGATGCCGGAGTGCAGTTGCGCAGTTTCGACTTGCTGGCGGCCGGCGTGGCCATCGCCGCCAGCGTCCTGTCGCTGCTGGCGGCAACCGCCGTCATGGGCGGCACAGGCCTGGTCGAGGCGTGCGGCATGTTCTGGATGATGGTTGGCACCACGGCCTACGGCTGGTCCGGCGGCGTCGCCATCGCGGCGTTGATCGTGGTGCTGGCGTTGCGATGCCTGCGCCGCCAATCGACCAGCCGCGATGTTGCCGTTGCGGCGGCCATGCTGGTGTTCGCGGTAACTCGGGCATCCATGAGCCATGCGGGCGAGGAGGGTATCTGGACTGTGGCAATGGCGGCGGAGTCCATCCATTTGTCCGCGATCGCGGTCTGGGTGGGCTTGGTGGCGGTGTCCGGCTGTTGCGTGTTGTCCGCGCGGATGTCGGCTGCGGACATGAACCGGTATCTGGATAGCATGTCGCGTGCCGCGATGGGCGCCGTTGCGGCCATCGTCGTCACGGGCCTTTACAGTGGCTGGCACCGCGTCGGCGTCGCGGAGAATTTGGTTTATACCGATTACGGCCTTACCTTGCTGGTCAAGATAGCGCTGGTGCTGGCTGCCATCGGCATCGGCGGCTACAACAAATTCATCGGTTTGCCAGCCGCATCGCGTTCATACCAAGGCGTGGTCACGGTGCGGCTGGCTTTGCGGCTGGAGATGGTGCTGCTGCTCGGCGCCATCCTGGCCGCCGCCATCCTCACCTCCCAACAGCCGCCGTCGACGTTCTGACGGCGGCCGCTGTCGCTACAAGGACTTCAGGAAAGCCAGCAAGGCATCGCGGTCGGCCTTCGACAGATTCTCGAAGCGCTGCCGCGACTTGTCGGCTTCGCCGGCGTGCCACATGACGGCTTCGGTCAGGTTGCGCGCGCGGCCGTCGTGCAGGTAGCCGACCTTGCTGCTGTTGCCCATCACCTTGTCGGTATAGCCGATGCCCCACAGCGGCGAAGTGCGCCACATGCCGCCCTTGGCCTGGCCTTCGACGAACTTGTCGGCCAGCCCCGTGCCCATGTCGTGCAGCAGCAGGTCGGAGTACGGACGGATGGTCTGGTTGCGCAGCTCCGCAAACAGATGGCCGGAACCGGTCTTCATTTCCGCGGTGTGGCAGGCCACGCAGCGCATGCCCTGGAACAGTTTGGCCCCGGCTGCGACCTGCTGCGCATCGACACGGTGTTCATCCAGCGGCGCCACGCCTTTGGGGAAACCGCTCGGGATGCTGCGCTGGGCCGGTACCGCCACCAGCGACAGATAACGCGAGATCGATTGCAGGTCGGCTTCCGAGATGCCTTTCTGCGTGCCGCCGGTGGCGCAAGCGGCAGGGCCGGTGGCGCAGGCGCGGTTGGGATAGACCGGCGAAGTGACCGCCATGTCCAGCAGCAGTGCTTCGCTGGCCTGGTGGCGCAGCGTGGACTTGCCGGCCTTCCAGCCGAAGCGGCCCAGGCGCACGGCGCCGGTTTCCGGCTCGTAGACATAGTTGGCCACGCCGACCACGCCATCGGCGTCCGGCGCCGTGCGGGCGCGGGCGATGATGTCCGCTTCCGGTATGGCTTCCAGCAGGCCCACGCCTATCATAGGCTGGGCGGCGCGCAGCGAGTAGGTGTCCGGCACCGGACCTTCGAAGGCCAGCGTCGGCTTGCGCAGTTCGACGGCGGTGCCGTCGGCCAGCTTGACGGTGCGGGCCTCGAAGCCGCCCACGCTGACGGTGTTGCCCCAGTTCTGCGGCGCGCCGCTGGCCGATACGGCGTTCATCTGGATCGCGGTGCCGTACTGCGCGTGCGGCAGCTGCTGGCCTTGCGCATTGGTGGTCGCCACGCGGATGGCCATGTTGTCCAGCTTCTGGTTGATGGCGGTCGGCGCCGCGCTGCGGCCGTTGTTGACGTGGCAGGCGATGCAGGCGGACTGGTTGAAGCGCTGTCCCTGCAGGCCCACGGCCGGCAGATAGCGGTCGTTGCCCGGTTCGTTGTGGTCGCCGGTGGTGAAGTTGGTGTGCACCAGACGGCGGCCTTCAACGAAGCGCTGCATGTTCTGCATGCCGATGTTGTTGTGCGGCTGCTGGAACATGAACAGGCCGTTGTCCGAGTAGTTGTAGGACACCGAACCCTGGCCGCCGGACAGCGTTGCCTCCGGCAGCGGCACCGAATTCAAACGCGGCTGCACGCCGTACCACGGCTTCAGGCCGGCGCCGACCACGTAAGTCCATTCGTAGGAGTAGTAGCGGATGCCGCCGGTGTCGCCGTTGGCGGTCATCGACTCGGTGGTGGAGAACATCGATGGCGAGACTTCGATGATGTCGCCGGTCACCAGCGGACGTGCCTTCACGTCCCCGCCGTTTGGCATGCCGTTGGCGTCGAGGTCGCCATGGCCCGGATATTCCTTGATGCGCAGCGTGCAGGCACCGTTGATGCCGTCGACGCTGGCCAGCTTGCCGGCGGCGGGGAAGGCCACCGGTTTGCAGACCGGCACGTTGCGGTCCACCAGCTCGCCCGGCGCCATCCAGCCGTAGCCGGTCACGCCGGGACGGTCGAAGCCGCGGAAGAAGGCGATGCCGCCGGACAGGAAGTCCACCGTGGTGTACTGGTTGACGATCAGCACCGGCTTGGTCACGCCGGGTACGCGGCTGTTGTCGATGATCTCGACGCCCCAGGTGCGGTTCTTGAAGTAGTTCGACACGAAGGTCAGGTAGTTGCCCGGACCTTTGTCGAGCGGCAGGCCGGTGACCGGATCGACGGTCTCGTTCGGGCCGTAGCCGATTTCGTTCCACTCCTCGCCGCGCTCGCGGCCGTGGCGGGCCAGGCCGCGCGCGCCGAAGCGGGTGACCAGGGTGCCGTCCGGCAGCGTGAATTGCAGCGTTTCCAGCGGCTGCGCGGCGGCGGGCAAGGGCGCCCAGCCGGCGCCGCTGGCCGGATATTTCAGCGGCGAGGTGGCGCTGCTGGCCAGCGTGTTGTCGCTGCCCGGCGTCTTGAATTCCACTTCGTACAGCGAGTAGCCGTACTGGGTGGCGCGCGCCACGCCCTGCAGGCGGATGTAGCGGGCGTTGATGCCGAGGTTGTAGAACTCCTCGGTGCCGCCCTGGCCGGCGCCGACGTAGCGCACCTGCGACCAGGCTTGGCCGTCGTCGGACACGCGCAGCGCGTATTGCTTGCCGTAGGCGTTCTCCCACTGCAGCTTCATGTAGCCGACCTGGGTCTTGGCGCCGAAGTCGAACTGGATCCAGGCGCCGTCTTCGGCCGTGCTGGCCCAGCGGGTGGCGGTCTTGCCGTCGATGGCCATGCTGGCCGACAGGCCGCCGTTTTCCACCGCCGACGAGGTCGCCGCCACCGGTTTGATTGTCACGCCAGGTTTGGTCGGGTCGATCACCACGGGCGGCGTGTTGTCCACCGGCGGCGTCGTGACCGGAGTGCCGGTGAATGTCTGGATCTCGAAGATCGAATAGCCGTACTGGCTGGAGCGTTTGACGCCTTTCATGCGCAGATAGCGGCCCTGGCCGGACAGGCCGGTCCAGTCTTCGGTGCCGCCCTGGCTGTTGTCGACGGTCTTGATCGTGGTCCAGGTCGAGTTGTCGTCGGACACTTGCAACAGGTATTGGGCGGCGTGCGCGTTTTCCCACGCGATGTGGACGCGGCTGATGGCCTGGCTGGCGCCGAAGTCCAGTGTCAGGTACTGGTCGTCGGAAAATCCGCTGCCCCAGCGGGTGGCGTCGTTATGGTCGATGGCGGCGGCGGCCGACAAATCGCCGCGTTCGGACGAGCTGGCCGTGGCGTTGACCGGCGTCAGCGCGGTTTCGGCCGAGGCGGCGGCGCCGCCCTGAACCTTCATCGCGCTGAGCATGCGCGCGGCCTGCGGCGTGGCGGCCTGATCGCCGCCACCGCCGCACGCGGCCAGCAGCAGCGACAAGACTACGGGGAGGCCCTGTAGCGATAGATTCCTGCAACGACTATTCATGGTGCATTCCTTCGTTCCTGGTTCGTGATGGCGAAAATCGGAGTATGTGGAAGCGTTTCCAGCTCCGGTCGTGGCTTTCCAGTCGGGTGCTGCGATTCAGTTAAGGTTGGGCTTGCTGGGTGTGTGCAGATGAAACTTGCCCGGATTGAGTTTTATGAAAACTTTCGATGGGGCAATAGTTGTGAAGATATCTTGAGTCATCGGACATGTCAAGCGTGCGCGCATCTGTCATCTTTCGCTTGACTATTCATAACTGGTTGGCTATGATTTAATCCATAACTTAGTGGCTATGGATTCACATGACAAACTCCCATGACGAGCTGTTTCGCGCGCTGGCCGACCCGACCCGGCGGGCGATCTTCGAGAAGCTATGCACCGGCGGCGAACAAACCGTAGGGGTGTTGACCACCCATGCGCAGGTGTCGCAACCGGCCGTGTCCAAGCATCTGGCCGTGCTGAAGCAGGCCGGCCTGGTGCGGGACCGGCATGAGGGCCGCCAAACCCACTACAGCGCGCAGCTGAAGGCGCTGACCCCGCTGTTGGACTGGACCAGCCAGATGAGCCGTTTCTGGGATGGCAAGTTCGACGATCTTGATGACCTACTGAAAAGGATGGACCAATGAACGATATCGCACACCAACTCCGCACCGTCGTCGTCGAACGGGAGTTTTCGCATCCGCCGGAAAAGCTGTGGCGGGCGCTGACCCAGCCGCACCTGATCGAGGCCTGGTTGATGAAGAATGATTTCCAGGCCGTGCCAGGCCACCGCTTTAACTTAAACGGCGACTGGGGCACGGTCGACTGCCAGGTGATGGAAGTCGAACCGCAAAAGACGCTGGCCTACACCTGGAACGCCATGGGACTGGAAAGCGTGGTGACGTGGACACTGGCCGCCACCGCGACCGGCACCCATTTGCGGATGGAGCAAACCGGCTTCCGGCCGGACCAGGAGCAGGCCTACCAGGGCGCGCAATATGGTTGGCAGCATCTCTTCGACGCGCTGGAACAGCTGGTGGACAAAGACGACGCGGCTTCACATTAATTTACAAAAACTACATAAACCAGCATCGCAGTCCCCTTAAAGTCGTCAACGGCATGCGGAATCAACCGCATGCCCTATCGACTAGAAAAGGGGACACCATGCACCACTCCGCACTGACCTTGGCTGACCAGCAACAACGCTCGTCGGCCCGCACCGCCGGGCTGGCGATCGCCGCCGCCACGATATTGTCGACCATCTTTGTCGCACTGGACCAGGGCGCTTCAGGCACGACGCCGCAGGAGATCATGGCCAGCATGGTGGCGATGCGGCCGATGAAATCGCTGGTGCACACGGTGGCGATTGCCAGCGTGCTGGCCTACGCTTTCGGCTATGCCTGCCTCGCGGCCCGGCTGGATCTGCGGCGGCCGCTGGTGCTGGCCAGTTTGACGACCTATCTGATCGGCTGCGTGGCGATGATAGGCGCGACCACGCTCGACGGTTTTGTCAGCGGCGACCTGGCCGCGATGTTCGCCGGGGCCTCGCCCGACAGTATCAAACAGGGCTACAACATGATCGCCTTCACCGGCGTGGCGTTGACCGATTTGGCGCGGGTGGGCTGGGTGCTGCAAGCGGCGGCCGGAATCGGGTGGTCGCTGGTGTTGCTGGGTGGACGCGGCCTGCAGCGCGGCGTGGGGTTGCTCGGGCTGTTGTCCGGCGCGCTGGTGGTCGGCACCGTGGTTGTGGTTGGCGTCAACATGAGCCTTGCGGCCATCCTCAGCATCCTGGCGGCACAGGCCGTATGGAATCTGGCGGCGGCGTCTCTACTGGTGCGCAACAAGTTCCTTGCGGCCGTTCATACCGCAGGCGGCGCAGCACTCGCGGCCTGAATCTGACTGATCGCCGCAGGCTATTTGCACGATGGAAGACTTGCCGGCCACCTTGTTGCCGGCAACCAGCGCCAGGTGCAGGCTGGAGAGTTTGCATCGAATCCCAGCCAACGGCCTTTGCTGCAAAGCGAGAAGGGCGGATAATGGCGGATTATTTTGTGCAAAAATTGGAACTTACCCATGGAAATTAAGGTCAACTTTCTCGATAAGCTGCGTCTTGAAGCTAAATTCGATGATTTCACGGTCATCGCCGACCAGCCCATCCGCTACAAGGGCGATGGCTCGGCGCCTGGTCCGTTTGACTATTTTCTGGCCTCGTCGGCCTTGTGCGCCGCTTATTTCGTAAAGTTGTACTGCTCGACGCGCAATATCCCCACCGACAACATCCGCCTGTCGCAAAACAATATTGTTGATCCGGAAAATCGCTACCAGCAGATTTTCAAGATCCAGGTTGAGTTGCCGAGCGATATCTCCGACAAGGACCGCGAAGGCATCTTGCGTTCCATCGACCGTTGCACGGTGAAAAAAGTGGTGCAGGCCGGCCCCGAGTTTGTGATTGAATCGGTGGAGAACCTGGACGCCGATGCCCAGGCCTTGCTGATGCTGAACCCGGCTTCGGAAGCGAGCACCTATATTGCGGGCAAGGATTTGCCGTTGGAGCAAACCATCGCCAACATGTCGGGGCTGCTGGCCGGCCTGGGCATCAAGATCGAAATCGCTTCGTGGCGCAACATCGTTCCCAACGTGTGGTCGCTGCACATCCGCGATGCGCACTCGCCGATGTGCTTCACCAACGGCAAGGGCGCGACCAAGGAAAGCGCGCTGGCGTCGGCCTTGGGCGAATATATCGAACGACTGAGCAACAATCACTTCTACGCCGGTGCGTTCTGGGGCGAAGACATCGCCGAAGCGCCGTTTGTGCACTATCCGAACGAGCGCTGGTTCAAGCCTGGCCGCAAAGATGCGCTGCCGGCGGAAATACTGGATCAGTACTGCCTGGATATCTACAATCCGGATGGCGAGTTGCGCGGCTCGCATCTGTACGACACCAATTCCGGCAATGTGGAGCGTGGTATCTGCTCGCTGCCGTATGTGCGGCAGTCGGACGGCGAGGTGGTGTATTTCCCGTCCAACCTGGTTGAAAACCTCTTCGTCAGCAACGGCATGAGCGCCGGCAATACGCTGGTCGAAGCCCAGGTGCAATGCCTGTCGGAGATTTTCGAGCGGGCGGTCAAACGCGAAATCCTGGAAGGCGAGATCGCACTGCCGGATGTGCCGCAGGAAGTGTTGGCGAAATATCCCGGCATTCTGGCCGGCATCAAGGGCTTGGAAGAGCAGGGCTTCCCGGTGCTGGTGAAGGATGCGTCGCTGGGTGGCGAGTACCCGGTGATGTGCGTGACCTTGATGAATCCGCGCACCGGCGGCGTGTTCGCCTCGTTCGGCGCGCACCCGAGCCTGGAAGTGGCGCTGGAACGCAGTCTGACGGAATTGCTGCAAGGCCGTAGTTTTGAAGGCTTGAACGATTTGCCGCGGCCTACCTTTGTCAGCAACGCCGTCACTGAACCAAACAATTTCGTTGAGCACTTCATCGATTCCAGCGGCATCGTCTCGTGGCGCTTCTTCAGCGCCAAGGCCGATTACGAATTTGTCGAGTGGGATTTCTCCGGCCATGGTGAAAATTCCAACGCCGAGGAAGCTGCGACCCTGTTCGGCATACTCGAAGGCATGGGCAAGGAAGTGTACGTGGCCGTGTACGACCAGTTGGGCGCCGCCGCCTGCCGCATCCTGGTGCCTGGCTACTCGGAAGTCTATCCGGTGGAAGACTTGATCTGGGATAACACCAACAAGGCACTGCGCTTCCGCGCCGACGTCCTGAACTTGCATCGCCTGGACGATGCCAGCCTGGAAGCGCTGATCGAGCGTCTGGAGAACAGCGAGCTGGATGAGTACTCCGATATCGCCACCCTGATCGGCGTCGAATTTGACGAGAATACGGTCTGGGGCCAGTTGACGGTGCTGGAGTTGAAGCTGTTGATACAACTCGCTTTGCAGGACTACGAAGCAGCGCAAGAGCTGGTGGAGGCCTTCCTGCAATACAACGACAACACGCTCGATCGCGGACTGTTCTATCAGGCCTTGAACGCGGTGCTGGAGGTGGTCCTGGATGACGACATGGAACTGGACGACTACGTGGTCAACTTCCGCCGCATGTTTGGCGATGCACGCATGGACGCGGTGATCGGCTCGGTGGATGGCAGCGTGCGCTTCTTCGGCTTGACGCCGACCAGCATGAAGCTGGAAGGGCTCGACAGGCACCAGCGCCTGATCGACAGCTACAAAAAACTGCACGTGGCGCGGGCCAAGGCGAACCCAACGGGCACGCGATAGCGCCAGGCTGCGTCGCAAAAAAGCAACTTCCACATTGTACGTCGCGCCGGCCGGTTTGCAGAGGACAGACCGGCCCCGGCTACTTGCATTGTGTTTATTGGAGAGAATCTCACCAAATTTCTGCGGCACAATAAGTTCTGCCGTCGCGCATTGGAGAGATCATGATCCGTTTCTTGAACAATCTGCTGTTGTGGAAGAAGTTCGCCATCCTTGCCGCATTTGGCGCCGCGCTCGTCACTGTGCCTTCCTTTCTGTATGTGCGCGACTCGTACAAGACGCTCGACGCCGCGCGCACGGAAACGCGGGGTACCGGTCCGTCGCGTGCGCTGCTACGGGTGATGCAGCTTACCCAGCAGCACCGCGGCCTGGCGGCGCTGGTGCTGGCCGGCCGCGACGACAAGGCGGGCGAGCAAAGCAACAAGCAGACGGAGACGGAGCGCGCCTTCCAGAGCGCCGCCAAGCTGCTCAAGGACACGGTCCAGGATGCGGCGGTGCTGGCGGCGTGGAACGAGGCGCAAGTCCATTGGAAAGCCTTGAGCGGCGAAATCACGGCGCGCGGCATCAGCGGCAAGGACAGCACTGCCAGCCACACTGTGCTGGTCAGCCAGGTCATGGCGGTGCTCGACCTGACGGCGGACCATTTCGGCCTGACGCTCGATCCCGACGTGGACAGCTATTACCTGATCTTCGGCGCGCTTTACCATCTGCCCGGCCTGGCCGAAGACCTCGGCCGCATGCGGGCGCGCGGCGCCGGCTTCCTGGCGCAGCATGCGATCGAACCGCAGGAACGCACCGGCATGTCCAATCTGCTGGACCGCGCCAACGAACACTATGCCAGCATGACGGCGGCGTTCACCAAGGCCGGCGCCGCCAACCCGGCCTTGCGGGAGCAGCTGCAAAAGATCGCCGACGACAGCCTGGCCGAAGCGAGGCAGGCCATGCAGCTGGCCGAGGCGCAGGTGATCAAGGCGGACAAGCTCAATTATTCGGGCCCCGATTACGTCAGCGCCTTCACGCGCGCGATCGATATCCAGTTCAAGCTGGTCGATGCGGCCATGACCGAGCTGGATAAGTTGCTGGTCGAACGGGCCAACCGCTTGAGCAACGCCATGTACACGCTGCTGGCCCTGGTCACCGCGATGTCGGTGCTGGCCGGCTGGATCGGCTACCTGATCACCGTCTCGATCACCCGGCCGCTGAAGCAAACCGCCGGCGCGGCCGACGCCATCGCCCAGGGCAACTTCGATGTGCGGATCACCGCCGACCGCCGCGACGAGATCGGCCAGACCCTGCACGCGATCGACAACATGACCGACAAGCTGCGCAGCAGCATCGGTGACGTGGTGCGCGTGATGGGTGCGGTGTCCGAGGGCGACCTCACCGAACGCATCGACAAGACTTACGAAGGCGCGTTCGGCCAGCTGAAGGAGTACACCAACAACAGCGTGGACCGGCTGTCCCAGGTGGTCCACGAAGTCAACGGCGCCGCCGATGCGCTGGCGCGGGCCTCGGAGCAGGTCAGCGCGACGGCGCAGTCGCTGTCGCAGGCGTCGAGCGAACAGGCCGCCGGCGTCGAGGAAACCAGCGCCTCGATCGAACAGATGACCGCCTCGATCGCGCAAAACACCGAGAATGCCAAGGTCACCGACGGCATGGCCAGCAAGGCGTCGAGCGAGGCGAACGAGGGCGGCGAGGCGGTCCGGGCGACGGTCAGCGCGATGAACCAGATCGCCGCCAAGATCGGCATCATCGACGACATCGCCTACCAGACCAATCTGCTGGCGCTGAACGCGGCGATCGAAGCGGCCCGCGCCGGCGAGCACGGCAAGGGCTTCGCGGTGGTGGCGGCCGAGGTCCGGAAGCTGGCCGAGCGCAGCCAGGTGGCGGCGCAGGAAATCGGCGAAGTGGCCGGCAGCAGCGTGCAGCTGGCGGAAAAAGCCGGCCGGCTGCTCGACCAGATGGTGCCGAATATCCGCAAGACTTCGGACCTGGTACAGGAAATCACGGCCGCATCGGAAGAGCAGACCGCGGGCGTGGGGCAGATCAATGCGGCGGTCAGCCAGTTGAGCCAGACCACCCAGCAAAACGCGGCCAGTTCGGAAGAGCTGGCGGCCACCGCCGAAGAAATGAGCGGCCAGGCCGAACAGCTGCAGCAGCTGATGGCCTTCTTCCGCCTTCACCGGGCCGCCGCCAAGCCGGCGGCGCAGGCGCGGCCCGACCCGGTGGTGCGCATGATGTCCAAGTCGCCGGCGCCGATCAAGTTGCATGGCCTGCGGCCGCAGTACAAGCAGTCATATGCGGGCGAGGCGGAACCGGACGAAGCGCAGTTCACGGCGTTCTGAACGCACGGGAAGTTCATGCTGACAGGCCGGCTTGCAGGCGTCCGGTATCGCTGCCGCATGACTGGCCAACGGCCCGCCTAGCGACACGCCGGCAACGGCACCTCCAGCGGTGCGCTGCCAGCCACCGCGCGCACGCCCGCGCTGCCAGGCGTCGTCGCGCAGCGCACGATAAAGACTTGCTCGCGGCGCAAGCCTGGGAAGCCGCCTTGCCACGGTGCGATAAGCAGTTTCTGGCGGGACTGGTCCCACGTGAAGAGGCGGGTCGCGTGTTCGCCACGGACATAGCCTTGGCCATCGCCGGCGTCGTCGTACAGTTCGAAACTGCCGTCGCGGCCGGGGTAGACGCGCAACTCGACAGGCTGGTCGCTCTTTTCGTCGGCATACTGGGTGACTGGCCCCAGCGGCAAGATGCTGCCCGCGCGGGCAAATAGCGGAATGGTTGCGATATCGGCCTTGACGGCGACCACCTTGCCGCCCGCGTAGCGCTTGCCGCTCCAGAAATCGAACCAGTCGCTCTTCGCCGGCAGGTAGACGGTACGCATCTGCGTGTTCGGCGACGTCACGGGCGCGACCATCAGCGCCTTGCCGAACATGTACTGGTCGGCCGCGGCGACGGCTTGGGCGTCCATGCGGAAGTCCATCGCCAACGCGCGCATCATGGTGCCGTTGCGGCTGGTGACATCCCACGATGCCGAATAGATGTACGGCAGCAGCCGGTAGCGCAGGCGCGTCATGTCGCGCAGGATCTTCTGGGTGGGCGGGCTGAAGCGCCAGATCTCCTTCGGGTCCCCCGTGCCGTGCACACGGAACATCGGGTTGAACGCGCCAAACTGGTACCAGCGCGTGTACAGCTCGGCGTAATCGGGATCGGCAGGATTCCCGCCGAAGAAACCGCCGATGTCGGCCGACCAGTAGGGTATGCCGCTCAGCGTGAAGTTCAGCGCGGCCGGGACTTGCGCGCGCAGCACGTCCCAGGTGCCCATGGTGTCGCCGGACCAGGTGATCGCCGCGTTGCGCTGCTGGCCGCTGTAGGCCGAGCGCGTGAGGATCAAGGGGCGCTTGGCGGGCGCGTCTTTCGCCGAGCCTTCGAAGACGGCTGTCGTGTGCAGCAAGGGGTAGGCGTTGTACACTTCGGCGCCCGGTCCGGCCGCCGTGGCGACGTCGCGCATCTGGCCCCACCAGCCGCCCAATTCCGCCTCGCTGGCATCGAGCCACCAGCCGTCCCAACCGGCCTGGCCGAGCGTCCGGCTAATCTGATCCCAATACAACTGGCGGCCCTGGGGCGCATAGGCGTCGTACCAGCGGCCCTGGCCTGCGGGGTAGACGTTGTTGTACAACGGCGAATACAAGGACCCGGCCGCCTCCAGCGCAGCCGCGTTACGGGTGCCGGCGTCGAATCTGGGCCAAACAGAAATGATGGCGTGCACATGCTGCGCGTGCAGCTTGTCGAGCATGGCTTTTGGCGCTGGATAGCGCGCCGGATCCATCTCGTGCTCGCCCCACGAGCCCGGCTTCCAGTATTGCCAGTCCTGGACGACCGCGTCCAATGGCACCTGCATCTCGCGGTAGCGCGCCGCGACCTCCAGCAACTCGGCCTGGGTGGCGTAATGCTCCTTCGACTGCCACAGGCCCCAGGTCCAGCGCGCCATCAGGGGCGCGCTTCCGGTCAGTTGGCGGTAGCCGGCAATCACCTCGTCCAGTTCCGGACCGAGGATGAAATGGTAGTCGACGCCTTGTCCGGCCTCGGAGCGGATAGACAGGGCGTACGGACCGGCCGGCAGGTCGGCATCGACTTGGGTGACAGACGCATTGTTCCACAAGATGCCGAAGCCTTCCGGGGTCACCAGCATCGGCACGGCGACGTCGCGGTTTGCCTGCTGCAGGCGTACCGATATGCCGCGGTAGTCGAGTTTTCCGTTTTGGTGCTGCCCCAGCCCGAAGACCGGACCGGTATAGTTGAATCCCTGCACGATGCCGGATTTCGAAATGTCACGCCCGGCTTCTGCCAATAACTGCTTTCCGCGCGCATCGTAGAAGCTGACGGCGCCGCCGGCCTTCGTCACGCGGACCTGCAGGGCCGGCGTCGCCAACTGGTAGTAGTCCGGTGTTTCCATGGTGGACCAGTTCACCTTGACTGGGCGGGCGATGACGGCCGGATTGTAGTTGCCGTCCCATCCCGCCGCCGGCCCGGCCAGCACGTGCACGATACGGTCGGACCATGGCTCGATCCGCACCGCGCCGCGCTCGGTGGTGAGCAGCAGGCCGCGTGCGTCCACCGTCGCGGCCGTAGCGGCCGGTGCGGCGCCGTCCGCGCGGGCAGGCGCCAATGCTGCGCACAGGGATACAAAAGCAAAGGCGACAGCGGCACGCAGGATCTTTTTCATCATCATATCTCTCACATTGAAGTGCGCTCATTCTATCGGGCTGAGCCTTCGTAAGAAATCCATCCGGCCTTCCTTCATCAATAATGTTGGACCAATTGGCAATTTTCATAATTGCTCGGTGAGACGCAACATCGCAGAATGGGCTGATCTAAGACGAGGAATCATGATGGAGACAACACGCATCGCTGCGCCCTTGCTGGCGTTTGCGGTCAGCTGCCTGGGGCTGCCCGCGCAAGGGACTGAACTCGGACTGGCAAGCATATTTTCCGACCACGCTGTTTTGCAGCGCGACCAGACCATCGCCGTCTGGGGTACGGCGCAGGCAGGACGCGACGTGGCGCTGGCGCTGAACCAACAGAGGGCGAGCGTCCGCGCGGATGCGCACGGCAAATGGCGGATCGAGTTGCCGCCACAGCCGGCCGGCGGGCCTTATACGCTGACGGTGACGTCGGACCACCAAACGGTCCGCCGGGCCGACATCCTGCTCGGCGATGTCTACCTGTGTTCGGGCCAGTCCAACATGGAATTCGCCGTGCGCGCATCGACCAATGCCATGGGGGCCACCTATGGGGCGCGCAACGACAGCATCCGCTACCTGAATGTCCAAAAAAACAGCGCGGCGACACCTCAGGAGGAACTCAAGGGGCCGGTCGCTTGGGTGCCCTTGACCGAGGAAACCGTGAGCGATGCCTCCGCCGTCTGCTACTACATGGCGCGCTCGCTGCAGGCCCGCTACAAAATCCCGGTCGGCTTTGTCCACGCCAGCTGGGGCGGAACGACGATCCAGAGCTGGATAGGCGCCGACTCGTTGAGCTCTCTCTCCGGCTACCTGGCCGGGGTCGCCGCCGTCGCGGACTACGGCGCCGATCCGGGCGCAGGCATGCGCGCCGAGGACGCGCGCAGCGATGCGTGGTGGCGCGCGCACGACCCGGACGCGGCCGCGCAGCGCGCTTGGGCCGCGCCGGACTTCGACGATGGCGCGTGGCCGGCGGTCGTGCCGAGCGGGTCGTGGAAGGACAGCGGCCTGGCCGGCTTCAAGGACTTCGACGGCGTGGCCTGGTACCGCACGACCGTCACGCTGACGGAAGCGCAGGCCAGGAAGGCGAATACACTGCACCTGGGGCCGGTCGACACCTATGACACCACCTGGATCAACGGCGTGCGCGTGGGCGGCGCCAGCACGCCGTGGATGTGGCGGGACTATGCCGTGCCTGCCGGGGTGTTCAGGCCGGGCCGCAACGCGATCTCCATGCGCGTGCTGAGCGGCGGCAGGGGAGGCGGCCTGTCGGGCCAGCCGGCCAGCCGCAACATCGGCACGGTGGACGGCCAGGCTATCCCTTTGCCCGCCGCCTGGAAAATCCGGCGCGGCAGCGCATTGAGCGGCCTGGCCGTTCCGCCCGCGCCGTGGGACGTACCGACCAGCCTCACCACCCTGTACAACGGCATGCTCGCTCCGCTGGTCGGCTATAAATTCAAGCTGGTGGCCTGGTACCAAGGGGAGGCGAATGCCGGCGCGGCACAGGAATACCGCACGCTGCTGCCGATGCTGATGCGCGACTGGCGGCAGCGCTTCGGCCAGCCCGCGCTGCCCTTCCTGATCGTGCAGCTGCCGTCGTTCGGCTCGGCGGCAAAGACGCCCGGCCAGTCCGATTGGGCCGAGCTGCGTAACGCCCAGGCCGAAGCGGTCGCCCACGACGCCCATGCGGGGCTCGCCGTCACACTCGACGTCGGCGACCGCTTCGACATCCATCCGACGCAGAAGACGATCGTCGGCGAACGTTTGGCGCAGGTTGCGCGGGCAGTGGCGTACGGCGAACAGACGGTGCCTGCCAGGCCGTATCCGGCGTCGGCGCGGCGCAGCGGCAAGGACATCGTCATCGCCTTCCGCGACACCGGCGGCGGCCTGGCGACGTATTCGTCCGACCGCGCCATCGGTTTCGAAGTGTGCGCGGGCAGGGCATGCCGCTATGCCGATGCGCGCGTGGACGGCGACAGCGTGGTGCTGCCGGGCGCCGGCTCGGCCGACGTCACGGGCGTGCGCCATGCCTGGGCCGATGCGCCGTTCGTCAATCTGTTCAGCGGCGACGGCCAGCCGGTCGCGACGTTCCAGCTCAACATAACACCATCAAATTAAGCCGAGACTCTCATGCAAGCATACCCGCCCTTACACCGACGCCCTCGCTTTGCGCTGCTGACCCTGTGGTTCGCGGCGGCCGCATTGCACGCGGCGACTGACCCGCTGGCGCCGACGGCGCGCTGGAGCGCTTATACCGCCGGCCGCGCCTCCACGCCGCCGATGGGTTGGAGCAGCTGGAACGCGTTCGGCACCGATATCGACGAGGCAAAAATACTGGGCTCGGCCGACCGCATCGTCGCCAGCGGGCTGGCTGCCGCTGGCTATCGCTACATCAATATCGATGACGGCTGGTGGGCGCGCCGGCAGATACCTGACGGCCGCATGGTGATACGGGCCGACCGTTTCCCATCGTCCGTCCTGGGCGGCGCCAGCAGCTTCCGTCCCTTCACCGACAAGCTGCATGCGATGGGGCTCAAGGCAGGCATTTATTCGGATCTGGGCCGCAATACCTGTTCCCAGGCGTATTCCGGCGACGACAGCGAGCTCCCCAAGGGCAGCGTACCCGAGCGCGAAGTCGGCCTTTACGGCCATATTGATCAGGACATCGCGCTCTATTTCAGTGACTGGGGCTTCGACTTCATCAAGGTCGACGGTTGCGGCCTGCGCGCCTATGGCGCCGACAGCCCGAAAGTGCGCTCCGGCCAATACCGCGCGTTGACGCAGCAGCTGGACCTGGAATCGGTAAGCCGTTCCAATATTCCGGCGGTGCAGGCGGAATTTGCACAGATTAATGCGGCGCTTCGGCATAACAAGCCGGACGGCGACTTCCTGCTGTCGCTATGCGTGTGGGGGGCGGCCGATGTCCGCGCATGGGGCAAAAACTACGGCAACCTCTCGCGCACCAGCGACGACATCCGGCCTTCCTGGGCCCGCATGCTGAGTAATTTCGACAGCGCGGCGCGGCGTGAGCTGTATGCGCATCCCGGCAGCTGGAATGATCCGGACATGCTCTACATCGGCAGCGGCGACTTCGACGCCAACCATCTGGTGGAAGCCAAATCGCACTTTGCGCTCTGGGCTATACTGAACGCGCCACTGATGATAGGGGCCGACCTCAGGACCATGCCACAGCCGCTGATGGACATCGTCGGCAATACCGACATCATCGCGGTCAATCAGGATTCGGCCGGCAACCAAGCCACGCTCGCGTACGACGCCGACGACCTCCAGATCCTGGTCAAGCCGCTGGCATCGGGCCAGAAGGCGGTTGCGATCTTCAACCGCGGACTGGCGCCGATCGAAGTCGACCTGAGCGCAGCGCAGCTGAAGTACCGCGCCGACGCGCCGGTCACGCTGACCGATCTGTGGAGCAAGGAAGCATCCGCATTTACGAATGAGACCAAGCTGCATGTCGCGCCGCGCGAGACCCGCATCTTTCGTGCCGACGGTGCGCGCTCGCTGGCGCAGGGCGTCTATCTTTCTGAACAGCCAGGCAGCGTGAACCCGGCCGTCGATGGCGTGACCCGGCCGCAGGCCGATCCCACGATCTTCCGCTCGTCGGCCGGTTGGAGCGGGACCAAGGGAGCGGGTGAGCGCCCCATGTATGCCGGCTGGGGTGGCGCACGCGCCGACAGCACCCCCTTTGGCCAGACGCTGCGGATTGGCGGCACCTCATACGCCGCTGGCATCGGCATTTTGGCGAATTCCCGTCTGGAGGTGCGCAATCGTGGTTATCGCCGCCTGAGCACTCTGGTGGGGGTCGACGACTCCGCGACAGATCATACGCATGGCGTCACATTCATGATTTACGGCGACGGCAAGCTCCTGGCGAAGAGCAAGCCCTTGCGCTGGGGCCAGCCGGCGCAGGCACTGAGCGCGGAACTGGGCCGCGCCAAGCTGATCGAGCTGGTGGCGCGCAGCACGGCAAGCGTCGATGAGCAGTTGCCGGTCAGCTGGGGCGATGCCGCACTGTTATCGCATGAGATCGAATCCGGCACGCTGAACGGCGCGAAATAAAAACGATCGGCGTATCAAACAGATGCGCCTACGACGGGGTGTTCCTGGATGCGCATCGCATCATCATGCAGAGCGAATTCCCGCGCCTTGGCGCCGCCGTCGCTTTCTGCGATCAGTCGGGCTAACGGGCCTAGAAAATCACGAAACTCTTCGCTTGTGCAGGTGGGGAGATAGGTATTGAGCACACGTGGATCGTAATAGCGAAAGGCAAGCAGCTTCCCGTCTTCCGTCTGAACCCGCAGGAACTTCTTGAGATGAAGGCGCTGCTCGGCCAGCGCGATGTCAGCCTTGGCAATGGTGAAGATTCCCCATGCCTTGCCCCAACCGCGCTTCAGCAGTTCGGTGGTCGCCGGCGAGCCTGGGGGCAAATGCACGAGATAGGGGGCTGCCGCCTGTAGCCGGGGGTGCAGCTGCCCCGAGAACAGGCAGGCATGCTCCAAGCCGCTGGAACGAACCAGCTTTGCAATGTCGGGATCGCGTGCGCCATCGAGCAGCCAATGCACGTGCCAGCCTTCCGGTTCGGTGTCATCCGCCCAAAGCGTATTGATCAGGGGTTGCAGCGTGGCCTCATTCATTGGATGACTCCTGAGTTTTTCGCATTTTCTCGCATATCTCGCAGAATGGCGTTCCATTGCGCGCAGCCTGTTCCAAGGTTTCAGCCTGCGCGACCTGATTGGCGGCGGCTTCCGTCGACTGCTGGGCAGCCTGGCGCGCTGCTTCGCAGATCTCGCAAAACGGCGTTCCATCCTTGGCGGCCTCCTCGAGAACTTCCGCTTGCGCTATCTGGTCGGCATCGGATGCCGACTCTTCCGGCTCCGCTATTGGAGCCGTGTTGCTGGCCTCCGTTGTTACCGTGCTTGCAGGCGGCGCCGTCGACGACGCCTGGGCGGAAGGGGATGCCGTGTCGCTGAGCAGGGGGAGGGCGGCCACGGCCGCATCGGCCGCATCGGTCGTAGCGGCAGACGTTGGACCGACCAGCCTGCCGGGAGCGCCACGCTGGCGGTGTTCTTCTATCACCACCACAGCGCCCGTGGCCATGCGCCGCGCAAGTGCGTGCTGCCATCCGTCCACGCCCGAATGCGCGCCGGCCAACGACTGGCCGGAACGCTGCAATATCCATTTCAGTTCGGCGCGAGCATCCGGCTTGCCTAGCCAGTAACGCAAATAATTGAGCGCCTCGTCCGACGATGAAAAGCGCCGCCGCACGCCCATGGCCTGCGCGTGCCCCGATCCGCTGTTTTGGAATGCTGCATGCCCAGCCGACCCATCCGACTGGTAGAACAAGACACGTGCAGGATGGCGCCAAAGGTTCGCCAGGGGATGCAACATAGGTTAGGGCCACATGGATAGATGGCCCAACCATATCACGGCGACGATGCCGGCGGCAACTGAGGCATGACGGTGGAAAGCCAGCAGAGCACCTGCAGGCCTTTTACCTCCAGGGTGTTCTGGTTCAGCGTCGAATCGCGGATGTCGAAGAACCCCAGCGCGGTTGCCTGGCCCAGATTCTGCCGGTCGTCGTTGGACCAGTTGGCGGTGATCTTGAGATCGCGGATCACGATGAACGATGTCGGCAGCAAAGGGAACATGCCGGGATTGTCGAGGCCGGAACCGTTGGAATATTCGCCGGCCTTGGTGCCGTACATGTACCAGTTTTTCATCTTCAGCAGCGCCAGCTTGAACCAGCCGCGATCGATGTTGACCCGGCAGTACCTGAACGAGATGCTGAAGTTGTCGCTGGTGCCGGCGGGCTTGGTGGGCAGCTCTTCGTTGATCAGACTCGTCAGATGGAAACGGTTGGCCAGATCGATGTGGCCAAGGTTGAGCTGTTTCCGTGTCAGGTCCAGCGTCTGGATCTGGTCGGCCAGCTTGTAGCGGCCGTAGGAACTCTGCGGCATGATCTTATGGTCAAACAGCGTTTGCGCCTTCACCCTGGCAAGGTTGGCCGCAAACGCCGGGGTATTGGTGAGCGTCGCGTTGACGTGCAGCGGTACGGCAAGGTGCGCCGCGGCCGGCATCGTCTTGAGCGCAGCGGCGGCTTGCAGATTCAAGGGCTTGTGCAGCACGACGAACGGCGCCGCCGGCCTGAGCTGCGCGGGTTGCTGTATTTTCGCCACCATTTGCCTCACACTCAGCTTGACCGTATCGGCTTTCACCGTGTCGTGTGGCGGAAGCTTCCATACGCCCCGATTGACCAGCGTGGGGCCGCCGAACTTGACGAAGCGCGAGTCCGGCGCAGCAGGCTTGACGGCGCCCGACTGCATATCGAAGCTCGGCCAGGATTGCGCGGCGGCTTCGTCGTACCAATTGGCCGGCGTCGCAAGACAAGGGTAGTAGAACGAATTGGGATCGCTGGAACTGCCGGTCCTGGCCTGCAGGAATTCGTACTGCGAATCGCCGAACAGCTTGAACATCGGATTGGCGCCGACGTCGTCAGGACCGGCGCCGACCGGGATGGCGCCGGTGACAAGAATTTCGTACAGATCGTCCACCTCCAGCCCGGAGTTCTGGAAGTAGGCTTTGGTGAGCGTGGGTGCGATATTGGCAAGGTGCGAGAACGTCTCCTTGGCCACTTGCGGATCGTAGGGGCCGTTCGGCGCATCGGCCGGCTTGAAGTCTTGCGGAGACAGGGAGAATCCAGGCCATGCCATCTGCATGGCGATGGAAGGATCGGCGTCGGTGACGTTGAGCAGTTTGGACAGCTCGTTGTACACCGATCCGATGAAGTCGACGGTATTGGACATGGCGCCTCCCTTGCTCGAAGTATCGTGTCAACAGGGCGGCTCCCCAGTGGAGCCGCCCTCGGTGGTTTCAGGCCGCGCAGGCCATCAGGCAGGTGGGGAGTAGGGGACCACTTGACTGATAAAGCCGATGATCTGCACGCCCGGCACCGTGATCGTTCCGGCCGCCATGGCCGACGTGAACTTCTGGTTGGTACTCGAATGCGCATAGCTGCCGGAGATCGAGAACGGTCCGATACCGAAGCCGCCGCCACCACTGGTCTTGGACGTCATCAAGTCCCAATCCGCCTTGGCCCAATTGGCGGAAATTTTCAACTTGCGCACGACCACAAAGGACGTGGGTATCAGCGGCATCAGCTCGCCGTCCTGATGCGCCTTGGTGCCGTTGGACAGCACGCCTTTCTTGTACAGATTGCCCAGGTCCCAACCCTTGGTGGACAGCAGGCTCGCTTCGAACCAAGGGCGCCGGATCGTCACCAGCGTGTACTCGAAGCTAACGCGCAGGCCGTTGGTTTCGGAACTGGCTTGCTGATGCGAATCGGCATGCCCGGCCGAGCCGCCTATGCTGAACAAGCCCAGGCTGAAGCCGGCCGATCCGCCGTAGGACGTGTAATCGGACGAGGAACTGTTCGCCACGCTGCTCGAGGCCGAATCGAAGGTGGTCCAGCCACTGGTGGTGCTGGAACTGCTGTACCAGTCGGAAGGCAGCAGCGAAACCCGGTAGACCTTGGGCGACAGGCCGGTGCCGGTGTCGTTCAGCACCACGCCATAGCCTTCGAACAGATCCTGCGCATGTTTCCATGCCAGTTGCAACGCGTTCTGAACGGAGGTGGTCTTGATCGCCAGGTTCTGCTCGACCTTGCTGGCGTCTTCGGCGCGCCAGCGATCATACGAGGTCTTCACAGGAATTTGCAGCGTGGATGCGACCATCGGCCAGGTGTTTTTGCCGGTGGCGGTTTTCTGCGCTTCCAGGAACGCGCCGATGTAGGCGATGCGGGCGTTGTTGTAGGCGGCCTGGTTGTCCAGGTAGTCGCGATAGACCTGCGATTCGATCTTCTTCTGGGTCACTTCGCCGGTATCCGGATCGGTCAGGGAGACCATGCGGAACAGGTAGTTTTCGGCGTCGTTCAGCTGCTTTTCCACTGCGGGGTTAGGCGGTTGCGCAGGAATGTGGACGCCGTCGAGCATCTGCTTGTACATGCCGCTGATCTTGCGGGTGCTATCCGTGTAGAGCGCCGACATCTTGGGCGCGACGTCGACCAGCTCGCTGGTGTTGATGGCGGCATCCTGGCTGCCGCCGCTGTTGCCAGGGGTCCAGGGATTGCGGAAATCGGCGGAATTGATCGCCAGGCCAGGCTTCATCATCGACAGCACGGTGCTCGACGCTTGCAACACCGGCTTGCCGCCGGGCTCGGCTTGCGTGACGGAATTGAAGATGTTGTCGAAGATATTTTGGATGAGTTTTGATACTTCTGCTTGTGTCATGTTAACGCTCCTTTTGGAAGATGCAACAACAAGACTTGCCGCGTTGCGCGCATGCGCGATGCCGATCGTGTTGAGGGCCGCTGTTTGGATTCAAATTGAAAGTAGACCAGTCACCATAAGGGTCGCTTTCAAACTAACGGCGCGATTGAAGTACGGAAATGACGTGGTGGTGTGAACAATATAGTCGGCAAAAAATGCCAGATGTACGTACTTTGTCACAGGGGTGGGACTAGCATTTTAGAGGTCGAATGTTCGGCTTGGGCTCCGTGCGCGCTCAACTTGTAAACGTGGATTATTTCGCATAATTTATATTATGTAAAATGACTGTTCGGCCTACTACCTCTCCTCAGGCAGTGACGTTCGTTTTCAGAAAAGTGTTCGCCGATTTTGTTCGTTTGCTCGCAGAATTGACCCAGTCCGTTTGACCCGCCTTCCACTGCCTGGCAAACGCTGCCACGCGGTCGTATGACCCTTCATAGCCCAGTTCCTTCAGGTCCTCATGGATCTGCGTAAGCGTCCGCTGAGCGCCGTCTTGAGTGCTGTAGAAAATTAATCGATGATGGCATCACCCCGCTGGGAAGCGGCGTCATCTCAAAGGGCTGCTGGCAGGTTGCAGTTCCAAGGCAAGAAATCATCAACCCGGTTCACGGGATGATCGGCGATATGCGTCAGCACGTGCCGCAACCAGGCTTCGGGGTCGACACCGTTCAGCTTGGCCGTGCCGATCAACGAATAGATCGCGGCGGCTCGTTCGCCACCACTGTCGGCGCCGGCGAAGAGGTAGTTGCGGCGGCCGATGGCGACACCACGCAAGGCGCGCTCGGCAGCCGAGTTATCGATCTCGATGGCGCCGTCGTCGCAGTAGCGCAGCAGTGCCGGCCAGAGTTTGAGCGCGTACAGGATCGCCGCCGCCGTGTCGGACTTGCGGGACAACGTATCGAGCGCGCTACGCAACCAACGCTCCAGGTCATCGAGCAGCGGGCGCGAGCGGGCTCGTCGAACTTCTCTTCGTTCGTAGGGAGGTTTGCCCCGGATCTCGGCCTCAATCACATAAAGTTCGGCGATGCGGCGCAGCGCCTCGGTGGTCAGCGGGGTTGGTCGCGCCGCGTGCAGGTCGTGGAATTTGCGTCGCGCGTGTGCCCAGCAGGCCGCTTCGCGGATCGTGCCGTCTTCGAACAAGGCGTTGAAGCCGGCGTAGGCATCGGCTTGCAGCACGCCCGCGAACTTGGCCAGGTGCGTTTGCGGATGGATACCCTTGCGGTCCGGTGTGTAGGCAAACCAGACGGCTGGCGGCGTGGTGTCGCCAGCTGGCCGGTCATTGCGCACGTAGGTCCATAAACGCGCCGTCTTAGTTTTGCCGTTGCCGGGCGCCAGCACCGGAATCGGGGTGTCGTCGGCATGCAGCTTCGACGCCGCCAGCGCATGGCGTTGGATGGCATCGACCAGCGGCCGTAACAACGCGCTGGCCGCGCCGACCCAGCTCGCCAGCAGCGCGCGATCGAGGTCGACACCTTCGCGGGCGTAGATGACGGACTGGCGGTACAGCGGCAGATGATCGGCGAACTTGGCCACCAGGATGTGCGCCAGCAGACCGGGGCCGGCGATACCGCGCTCGATTGGCCGACTCGGCGCCGGCGCCTGGACGATGGCGTCGCAACAAGAGCACGCCAGCTTGGGGCGGACATGGCGGATCACGCGGAAGCTGGCCGGCACGAACTCCAGTTGCTCCGCCACGTCCTCGCCCAGCGGCCGCAGGCCGCCACCACAGGCCGGACAAGTATCGGCGGTCGGCGCATACACCTTCTCGTCACGCGGCAGATGCTCGGGCAATGGCCTGCGCACCGATTTCTTACGTGGCGCTTGGTCAGCGGCCGGCATCTCGCGCGCCGCCTCGGCCTCGTCGGCCTGCAGGTCTTCCAGTTGCAGCTCGAGCTGCTCGATTTGATGGTCCAGCTTTTCCGACTTGCGGCCGAACTGCATGCGCCGCAATTTGGCGATCTGCAGCTTGAGGTGCTCGATCTCGACGGCGCGCGTGTTCAGTTGTTCGGCCATGCCGGCCAATTGCTCGTCACGCTCTTGCAGCAGGCGCTCGCTGGCTAACAGCAATGCCTTCAAGGCGTCGATATCGTTGGGCAGGTCGGCTGGGCTGAGCATGCGTCAAGTTTACGCGAGCCTTGTGACGTTCACAAGGCCGACGTCGGCTTCCAGGTGCGTTCTGGCCGTCGCCAGTCTATGCCTTCGAGCAGCATTGACAGCTGCGCCTGCGTCAACGCCACCGAGCCGTTGGTCGCTTGCGGCCAGATGAAGCGCCCGCGCTCAAGCCGCTTGGCCAACAGACACAGGCCATCGCCGGTCCACCACTGTAACTTGATGAGGTCGCCGCGTCGCCCTCGGAACACAAACACGTGGCCGCTGAACGGATCTTCCTCCAACGCCGTTTGCACTTTTGCAGCCAGGCCATTGAAGCCGGAGCGCATGTCGGTGATGCCAGCGGCGAGCCAGACACGCGTACCGGTGGGCAGGCCGATCATCGCAGCACCCGGTCCAACACCTGCGCCAATATGGCCGCATTGGGCTGCCCGTCGATCCGAATGCGAACCGTTGCTAAGAACTGCCGCACCTTGGTTCGGAGCTCGGCGCGCCGTTCGTAAAGATGGTCATGTAGGCAAGAACGCGGAACGGTAATGCAGAACCGCTGTCTTACCGTGTTGGCTGCACTGGCGCATGCTGACAAACCATCAATGGAAGGCGCGGCGTTGTGTACGGAATGCGGCAGGGAAAACCAAGCAAATGGAGGCACTATGCAACAATCATTAAACCGCAATATTTCGTGTGCTGTTTTGTTTTCGATCGGGCTCATGCTTTCACCTTCCGGTGGCGCGATTGGCTCAGTGCAACCAAGGGCTGAGCCGCAAGGTCAAGCGAACCGGTCAGTCCAACCGGAAATCGACAAACGTACAGCCGAAATGTCGTTGGAGAAACAGGGACAACTGATCGCCGAGGCTCAATCGGCTGTGGCGGAAACGGAGCGGGCCTTGAGGGCATTGAATGAAAAGAAAAACAGCGAAGCGCTCGATGCGCTCGCGGTTGCGACCGGTAAGCTAGAGTTGATCTTGGCAAGAAATCCGAAGCTCGCCCTGGCGCCCGTGCGCACAGATGTGATCACCCATGATTTGTTTGCCAAGATTGACACGGTAAAGGCCGCCGTGAACGAAGCACGCGATTTGCTCGCCGACGGTGAAATTCAAAAGGCGCGCCAATTGATCGAGGGCCTCGGTAGCGAAATTGAATATCGGACGCTGAACATTCCGCTCGCGACCTATCCTGCCGCAATCAAGAGCATTACGCCGTTGATTGATGCGGGGAAAGTCGACGAGGCGAAAGCGGCACTGCAAACCATGCTCAACACTTTAGTCATTACGACCGAAGTGGTTCCGCTTCCCAAACTCCGCGCGGAGGAGCAGATCAAGGCAGCCCAGGCACTCGCCGACAAAAAAGGGCGCACCAAGGAAGAGGACGATAAACTTGCACAGAGCATCCAAGGGGCCCGCGAGCAGATACGCATGGGGGAGACGCTCGGCTATGGTTCAAAGCAGGATTACAAACCGATGCATCAACAGATTGACGAGATCGAGAAGAGATCGGCGGGGGGCAAATCCAGGCTTGGCTGGGTCGACAAGATCAAACGACAGCTCGCTCAATGGACTGGCAGGTGACGATTTTGCCGCTGTATCGGATCGAGCAGATCGCGGCGCGCCAAGGCTTGTCGTTGGCGCGCTTCACGCTATCCTAGTGGATCGGGTGCATCGGCGCGGCTTGCGTCCGCTGATCGACCGCTTGGCCGAACTGCGCAGGGAACGAAGTTGCCTGCATGTGCCCCTACAGCCAGATCTACTTCATCCTTCCGTTCGCTATCGCTACACAACCTTAAGCGTCGATGGAAAGTGGGACCATCACGAAATGCCTCGATCGACGTTCGACGGCCACAGCAGCAATACCCGGTTCGGGTGTTGTGCACTGACGACGATACGCCTTTGCATAGTCTTGCCGGCCAGGCTGGCCTCGACCGTGTAGCTGCCTGGCTTCAGCTTGGCCAGCAGGAAGGGACCGTCGGAGGTCGTGTTGAGCACTTCACGCCCTTTGGCGTCGCGTACGCTAACAGCGACATCGGCGGCAAATTCCGAACGGTGTTTGTTCGCAACTGCAAACTCGAGCGTCAACGGCCAGCGCCGGCTTTCGGCCTGTAGCGCCGCAGCCTCGTCCTGGCCTATGCCCCCGCTCAGGTAGGCGACCTGACCCGTGTTTTGAACCGGCGGCAAGCTCACGCTGGCGGAGACGCTGCCGGCCGCGGCCAAGCCGAGCGCGCCTGCGATGGCGGCGCGATGCATGACTGACTTCATGGCAAACTCCTTTCATTGAGAAAGTGAAGGGAGCACCCGACAATTGCTACAGGCAATGCTGTGTTGACGTCTCCCTTCACGCCTGATTTAGACAAGTCGGTAGGGCACTCGGTTCCGGCTTCGGGCAAGCGACCTTGGACCGGCAGGCTCACTTCGTCGAGCGCCTTGAACTGGGCGGCTATCTCGCACGTGCCAGCGATCCTCCGCCCGGCAACAAGGTCATCTGGCGCGGCATGCGACGGCGTGTCGACATCCAAATCGGATAGTGCCTGGAATGTGAAAATAGTGGGCAATCACAAGGAGCCTTGTAACGTTTACAAGGCCGACGTCGGCTTCCAGGTGCGTTCTGGCCGTCGCCAGTCTATGCCTTCGAGCAGCATTGACAGCTGCGCCTGCGTCAGCGCCACCGAGCCGTTGGTCGCTTGCGGCCAGATGAAGCGCCCGCGCTCAAGCCGCTTGGCCAACAGACACAGGCCATCGCCGGTCCACCACAGTAACTTGATGAGGTCGCCGCGTCGCCCTCGGAACACAAACACGTGGCCGCTGAACGGATCTTCCTCCAACGCCGTCTGCACTTTTGCAGCCAGGCCATTGAAGCCGGAGCGCATGTCGGTGATGCCAGCGGCGAGCCAGACACGGGTACCGGTGGGCAGGCCGATCATCGCAGCACCCGGTCCAACACCTGCGCCAATATGGCCACATTGGGCTGCCCGTCGATCCGAACGCGAACCTCGCCCAACTCAAGCACGATAATGCCGCTGGCATCGGAGTTGGAATTACTCGGTGCAGGCGCAGTTGGCGCCAGCATCACCGGCAACAGGCCATCGTCTCGCATCAGTGCAGGTACGCCAAGGCGTCCTTGTCGATACAGCCGGCGCCAGCTGAAGACCTGGTTGGCATTGACGCCGTGCTCACGCGCTATGCGCGCGACCGAGGCGCCAGGCTCCAGAGACAACGCCACCAGGGCGCGCTTGAACTCCAACGAATGCTGGCGATAGTGGCCACGTTCATTCGTGGAAATGACCGGTTGAAAATTTGTGTCCATATTCGAAAATTGTGGGCACCAATGCTGTGCCAAAATTTGATCATGGATGACGCTGGTCACGCAGTCCAGACGGCGCTGGAAAGACGCTTACGGATCTGCTTCAAATTGCGTCGCTGCTTACGCGGCTTCGTCGTCTCGGCCTTGAGCCACCCTGATAACTGCACCGAGTATTTGTCTAATCCGCTCATCGATCGCCGCTCCGCATAGGAGGGCTCAGTGGTCTCCGATCGCAGATAGCGTCGGACGGTATTGCGAGAGATATCCAGTCACCTGGCGATTTCTCGAATTGGGATCTGGTCACGAAGGTGCCAGCGTCGAATGATGCCGAGTAAAGCCACGTTGATCACTCCGAACTCCTGCCGATGAGACAGGTGGAATTGTGCTACTAACGTGGGTCAGATTCCGTTGCAAATTCGTGGGGAAGATGGGTCAATTTTCAGTGCAACTCAACATCTTTGACTATTGGGGAGTGCCAGAGGCCCTTGCAGATGCGGTCATCGCCGAGCTTCGCAGTCTGCGGGGTGGACAAGATTAATTGATGAATTAACTTGTCGATCTTGTGCCGGTGAACACCGCACTGATCGCGCGACTGATAATCATCGCAGTACGCAAGCGCCCTTCTCACCTTCACTTCGCTGAAGTTCGCCTTGCGAGGACCGACGCCTTCTTCCTCTTCGAGCACTTTCAGATACTTGTGCTTTCTTTTACGTCCGACTTATAAAGTCCCCCTTGGCCATATCTTCCTGCGCGGTGAAATTATTTGCTGGCTCAGGGCGCAGACGGCGTGATAGTGACGATGACGCGTCGGTAACGCGTCAGCGCCGGACTGCCCTTATCGATAACCTTTACGATGAAGTGGGCGGTCTGCGTCTTGGTTACCATTGGCGCCTGCCCCCAAACGGTATGATGATTTTCCGCGTACCCCAGCTTGATCTCCTCCTTGTAGCTGCCAGCTTCGGGATACTGAAACCACAGGTAGCTCAAGCTATCTCCGTCAGGGTCGGAACTGCCGGCCGCGCTCAGCATGAAGCCCTCGCCGGATTTGACGGTCAGCCGTTCGCCAGGGGTGAGCTTTACTATTGGTGGATGATTAGCTCCCTTGTATGGCTTGGTGGTCCACTCCATTCGAGCAGCGAAATCGTTCTGGAAGTCTTTGCGCCAGCGCCAGATGGTGGTCCTGTACCCAGTGGAGACCTGGTCGTGGGTGCGCACGGTGCGGCCATAGTCGTTGTAGACCATCGGTCTGTAACTATCCACGGCGTTGGTCCAGATGGCATGCGGTTCCTGCGACACGGGTACGTTGCCGGTGAAGCCTTCCGGATTGGTCGTCTCCAACGCTGGCGTGTAGAACTCGTAGCGCCCGCCCCAGCCGCCCCAGTCCGGATGCTCCGGCGCGTTCAGGCCGTTGGGTATCAAGGACAGAAACGATGGCGTATCACCTTCCACGCCAAAAGAAACATCCGGATAGATCGCGCCCAGCGGTCCATGCCCTTGTTGAATATGCGTGGCGATCCAGCTGTTGCTCACTTCCGTGCTGTCGAAGCCGGGCTCGGTCGAATGCATGCCAGTCCACGTGCCGTTGCCATACCCGCCGGGGCTGACGACGTAAAACAGGTGGGGAAACTGGGTGCGTATCCAGATGCCGGTATCGTCCTGATCGGAGATCGTGTAGACGCGCAACTTGCTGACCAGGCGAGCGACCTGCTCTGGCGTCCTGTCGTGGCCGATCCGATACAGCGCTTGAGCAAGCGTATTGGCGCCGCCCCAGACCGAAACCCATAGTGGCCGCGTATCATTTTTCTCCAGGGCCTTGATGATGGCGTCCGATCCAGGCGAGTCCTTGCCGTCGCCGACGCCTTGCATGCCGTAGAGTTGCGAACCGGAGCGCACCACCGCTTTCAGCGCCCCCGCTTTCGGAAACCCCGGTTCGTGCTTCAACAGATGGGGTTGCACTTGGCCGTAGGCGTCGATGATCGCATGGATGGATGCCGGTGCGATACGCGACTTCTGATGCGTAGAGGTCGTGGCGACGAGGCCTTCGATATCGATCTGGTTCGCGTACAGAAGCAAACGCACCAGCGACTGGCTGTCATCGGGATCGGCCTCGATATCGGTGAGGACAATCAGGCGTTGTTTGGGTTCGGCGAAGCCGAGGGCCGGCACGCAAGCCAGTACCGCCGCCAGCATCACCGTGATTGGAAGTAGTCGCATCATCTCTGTATTGAATAGGGGTTGTCTCGTTACTGTCTGCTTGTTATACGATTGTGGGGGCGGCAGTTTACGGGGCCGCGCCCTTCACCAGCGCATCGAGGAGGTTCGGGTCGAGGACTGTATTATCGCGCCGGTCGATCAGGCCGCCCACGTCCCAATAAAACGGCATCACACCGTTGGCCACGGCCGCATGGGTTGTGTATTGAATATAGTAGATCCGCGACTTCTTATGCAGGGCCAGTGCATCCCCCGTCGGATTGGTACGCAGCATCGCGGCGTACTCGCCAAGCACGACCGGAATGCCCTTGTCGACAAACTTCTGCCTCATCAGCGAAAACTGCTGATCAACATAGGCCTCCTCGCCCCAAGTGGGGTTATGGACGGTGTCCGTGGTCGAATGATTATCCTTGCCCCAGTAATAGAATTGATTGCCCCACACTTCATCCTTATCCATCAAGGTAAAGTTCCAGGGATAAAAGTGCACCTCCGCCATCAGCTTATTGCTGACGGTGTCGGTCGGCATGCCCGTCCACATCTGCATGGTTTTATCGATGTCCGTTTGCGGTCCTTGTATCACCAAGATGCGGTAGGCATTCTTGCCGCCGGTGGCACGCACCGCGTTGACGAAGGTCTGGTGGTAGGAATTGAGCACCGGCATTTGGGTGGCCGTGTCGACACTCGGTTCGTTGGCGCTGGCAAACATCAAATGCTCGTCGAAGTCGCGCAATTGCGTGGCGATCTGGGTCCACAGCGCCTTTTGCTTTGCGTTGACTGCCACTTGCTTGTCCGGCACGACGTTTCTTTCGAGCCAGCCGCCGTCCCAATGTATGTTCACAAGCACATACATCTGGTTGTCGACGCAGTATTTGACAACGAGTTTGACGCGGTCCAGCCAAGCCTGGTCGATCTTGGCGGTTTGCTGGTTGGCGTACTGGTCCCAGGAAACCGGCAGTCGGATGGCGTTGAATCCGTCCGCCTTGGCCGCCTTGATCAGCTCCTGGGTGATCAGGGGATTGCCCCAGGCGGTTTCTCCGCCGGTCGCCTCCATCGTGTTCCCAATATTTAAACCCAGACGAATCCGGCTGGCTAGCTGAACAGCGGTGCTGCCCATGCCGGTCGCATCGGGCGCGATCGGATTCTGATTGTAGTCGGGGTAGAGACCGGCAGTCGGAGTCGTTGGAACCGGCGTCGTCTGAGCTAGCGTGCTGGCGGCTGGCATCGTGTTGGCCGGCGCGCTACCGCCACAGCCGACGCTCAATGACAGCATTGGAATTAATAACAATGCACGGCTTAGTTTCATCGTAACCTCGAAATATTCATGCTGACAAATTGTCATGCGGCGTAGAAGGTTTTTTAGGCCAGATGTCAGCATAGAGAGGACGGCGTAGTCGTCGGTAGCGAATTTTGTGAAACTGCTAGCAGTGTGCAGATAGTTGCAAGACTTGGGCATTTACGTCTGTTCGCAAAGCGATGGTGTGCGTCATCGCACATCGCCGATACGGGCCAGGCGAGCGGCAAAAGGACACGGAAGGGTAAGCACCGAAATAGCGCTAATCGTGAAGATATTACAAGGGTGCAGATAATCGCATTGATACTGCACTTCCTTGCGTTCGACCGGCGGCGACGGCGGCGTGGCCGGTGGCGCACAGGCGAAGGCTCGGCTCGAACAGCGCCCTTTTAAAGCCAGTAATAGCAGAATCTGCACGAGTACCCGTTACGGCTGTGCAGAATCTTCACCTGAGGCCGTCATGGCACGCGGCGGCGCATTTCAGCGTGTATTTTTGCCGCGATATTTGGGATAGACTGGCCGCCCCCTTCCCTCCACGACCGCAAACTTTATAGCATCTACATAATGATAGGATTCGAGATGAACATCAAACGCACGGCGCAGCTCGTGTTAGGCGTCTTGCTGGGTGCCGCCGCCTGCGGCAATAGCTGGGCTCAAAAGGCTGAAAGCCTGGCCAGCACCCCGCAAATGGGCTGGAACAGCTGGAACAAATTTGCCTGCGAAATCGACGAGCGCCTGATCCACGAGACCGCCGATGCCATGGTCAAGCAGGGTTTGAAGGACGCCGGCTTCCAGTACGTGAACATTGACGATTGCTGGCAAGGCCTGCGCGACGCCGACGGCAACATCCAGCCCGACCCCAAGCGCTTCCCATCCGGCATGAAGGCGCTTGCGGACTATGTGCACGGCAAAGGACTAAAGCTGGGCATCTACTCGGACGCCGGCGCGACCACCTGCGGCGGCCGTCCCGGCAGCCGCGGCCACGAGTATCAGGATGCGCGGACCTATGCGCGCTGGGGCATCGATTACGTCAAGTACGACTGGTGCGACACCCCGGGCTTGAACGCCGAAGCGGCCTACACCACGATGCGCGACGCGATCGCCAAGGCGGGCCGTCCGATGGTGTTCAGCATATGCGAATGGGGCATGAGCAAGCCGTGGGAGTGGGCCGGCCAGGTCGGCCATTCCTGGCGCACCACGCCCGATATTTATAATTGCTTCGACTGCGAATACAGTCCCGGTTTCTCGACTGGTCTGGGCGTGCTGCGCATCCTCGACAAGCAGGCAAACCTGCGCAAGTTCGCCGGGCCCGGCCACTGGAACGATATGGACATGCTCGAAGTGGGTAACGGCATGAGCGAGGATGAAGACCGCGCCCATCTGTCGATCTGGGCCATGATGGCCTCGCCCCTCATCCTGGGCAACGACCTACGTTCCATGTCCGAGTCGACCCGCCGCATCCTGACCAACCCCGGCGTGATCGCGGTGAACCAGGACAAGCTGGGTGTGCAGGCGCTGCGCGTCTTGGCCGACGGTCCACTGGAGGTCTATGCCAAGCCGCTCGACGGCGGCCAATGGGCGCTGATGTTCCTGAACCGCTCCAACCAAGCTGCCGACGTTCGCCATGATTGGAAGAAGCAAGTCCTGATCGATGACCTGAGCAAGCGGTCGGTCGATTTCAAGCAGACTGTCTACCGCTGGTCCGACCTGTGGAGCAAGAAGACGGGCGACACCAGCGCCAAACTGGAAGCGCGGCTGGCGCCGCACAGCGTGCTGATGCTGCTCCTGACCGGCCCTGCGAAACCATAGGGCGCACCCGACGGCGCGGCGCGCGGGATCACACAGAATCTAGGCCACATCAGGCCGGTTTGACCCGCGCGCGGCAGGCTGCCGGCCGCGTTTTCGTCGAACCGGCTTGCCTGAATGGCCAGGCAATTGTGGAGCGCAGCCTGTTTTATCCGTATGTAGGTATTTCGGATGCGCCAAAAAGAAAGATATTAATGAAATTGAAAAATCGCGGTATGGGGATGACCCTGTGGGCTGTTTTGGCGGTATGTGCCGCCGAGCCTGCGGCGGCGCTTGATAAGCTGGCGTTTAATTGGACTTCAAGCCCGCCGCTTATTGCGCCGCAAGCGGATCCAAATCAAACAATTTACGCCGTGAAAGATCCCTCGATTGTTTACGTGAACGGAAAATATCACGTATTTATGACAACGGCAGGATCTGCTGGCTGGGGGCTTGGATACACGAGCTTTGACAAATGGTCGAACGCGTCGGCCGCGAAAATAGTCCCGCTTGACAAGTCCCCTATGGGGCCGGGTTATCGCGCGGCGCCGCAAGTATTTTATTTCGCTCCGCAGAAAACATGGTATCTCGTATATCAAGGCGCCGACCCGCTGTATTCAACCTCGAAAGATCTTGGCGATCCGATGTCCTGGAGCGCGCCGAAGCCGTTCTTTCCAATCGTACCCGACATCGTCAAGACTCCGCCAGGAGTGGGCTGGTTGGATTTTTGGGTGATCTGCGATGATAAAAAATGCTATCTGTTCAATACTGACGACAATGGACGTCTGCTTCGGTCCGAAACCGAATTAGCCCAGTTCCCGAATGGCTTCCATAACACTGTCGCTGTCATGACCGAAAAAAAGGAGGACCTGTTCGAGGCGAGCAATACCTACAAGATTGCGAACACGAATACCTACATTACGCTGGTGGAGGCAATTTCGCCGCAAGGACGCTACTTCCGGATTTGGAAGAGCGATGGCCTCGACGGAAAATGGGAGCCATTCTCCTCCGCGCCAATGAACGCATTCGCGGCTCGCGATAATGTTGAACAGATCTGGTCGGAAGGGATTTCCCACGGTGAATTGGTGCGGACGAATGCCGATCAAACGATGACCATCGATCCTTGCCGGCCGCTCGAATACCTCTTCCAGGGGAATGACCCTGCAGTGCGCGTGGACGATTACATCAAGATTCCGTACCGCCTGGGTGTTATCACGGCGAAGGGAAAAAATCCGATAAGCGCACTCTGCCGCTGATCGAGCCCACGGTGCCGCCACTTTAATAACAACTGTCTGGAAACCCCTGTATGAACATCATCAAACACAGCCTCGCCGTTCTCGGCATGATCGCGGCGCCGGCTTTTGCCGCCGGCCAGGTCAGCATCAGCATCGACGCCGGCAAACCCGGCCCGGTCATCAACAAGAACGTGTACGGCCAGTTCGCCGAACACCTCGGCACCGGCGTCTACCAAGGCATGTACGTCGGCTCGAAGTCGAACATCCCCAACACCAAGGGCTGGCGCAATGACGTCGTCGGCGCGCTCAAGGAATTGCATGTGCCGCTGGTGCGCTGGCCGGGCGGCTGCTTCGCCGACACCTACCATTGGCGCGACGGCGTAGGCCCGCAGGACAAGCGCCCGAGCAATATCAACGGCGGCAAGGTAGACCAGATCAACGCCGTCGGCACCCACGAATTCTTCGATCTGATCGACATGCTGGGCGCCGAAGCCTACGTCAACGGCAACGTCGGTACCGGCAGCGTGCAGGAGATGTCCGATTGGATCGAGTACCTGACTTCGGATGGCGGCTCGCCGCTGGCCAGGCTGCGTGCCCAGAACGGGCGCGAAAAGCCGTTCAAAGTCGCCCTGTTCGGTATCGGCAATGAGGCGTGGGGGTGCGGCGGCAACATCAAACCCGAGTACTACGCCAGCCTGTACAGGAATTACGAGAACTTCCTGAGGGCGCCCGGCCAGTCCAGGCCGAAAATGATCGCCAGCGGCGGCAGCGGCTTCGACACCTCGTGGACCGACGTCCTGAGCAAGGGACTGAAGGGCCACACGGCGGGCATCAGCGTCCACCAGTACACCATCCCGGGCGGCAGTTGGGAGGTCAAGGGCGAGGCCCTCGGCTTCAAGGAAGACGAGTGGATCTCGACCCTTGCCCATACCTTGAAAATGGATCAGTTGGTCAAAGATCACGTGGCCGTGCTGGACAAGAACGATCCCGAGAAGAAGATCGGGCTGATGGTCGACGAGTGGGGTACCTGGTACGACGAGAAAGGCGCCAAAAGCGCGCTGTACCAGCAGAACTCCCTGCGCGACGCGCTGGTGGCGGCGCTCAACTTCAACATCTTCCATGAGCACGCGGAGCGGGTCACCATGACCAGCATCGCCCAGATGGTCAACGTGCTGCAAGCGATGATCCTGACCGACAAGGAGAAGATGGTCCTGACCCCGACCTACTACGCGTTCCAGATGTATGTGCCGTTTCAGGACGCCAAGACGCTGCCGCTGGCAATCAAGGACAACACCAGCTACACCTTGGGCGCGGTGACCATTCCCGGCGTGAGCGCTTCGGCGGCACGCGCCAAGGACGGCAAGCTTTACCTGGCGCTGGTCAACACCGATCCGTCCAGGGCGGTCGATGTCGCCGTCAACGTCGCCGGCACGAAGGTAAAAGGTGCTGCCGGTAAGGTGCTGACCTCGGCCGCGATGGATGCGCATAACACGTTCCAGAACCCGCAGGCCATCAAGCCGTCGGCGTTCAGCGCGCGTGCCGCAGGCGGCAAGCTGCCGATCAAGGTGCCTGCAAAAGCCGTCATGGTGGTCGCTTTGGAGGAATAAACGCCTCCCGCGCGGGCGCTTCGGGATCACCGCCTGGGCGCCCAACTTTATCAATTGACATTGTATTTAGAAACGTATGCGCTCAACACCGGAATCCAGTTTGCTCCCGCCCGCAACCGAAGGGCAACCGTCCAGGCGGCGCGAGAACCGGCGCTACGCGCTGGGCATCGTAGTGCTCATCCACCTGGCCTTGCTGGCCGCCGTGCTGCTGTCGCGCGTGCGCCGTCCGGCGCCACCGCCGCCCAGCGTGGACGTGGCCCTGTTCCAGGAGAAAGTACCGGAAAAAAAGATTCCCGAACCGCCGCTCGCCGCAAGCAATATCGCCCCTCCCGTCATCGCTCCGCCGCCCCCGGTCGCCGTGCCCCCGATGCCAGTGCTCGACGTCGTGCCCGACTCACGGACCCCGGCGCCGGCTCCTGCCCCGGCTGCGACCCCGCCCCCTCCTCCTTCCCCGGTCCCGGACCCCAACCCGCCCGCGAAGACGGCCGTGGCCAGCGCGGTCCCCAAGCTGTTCGAAGAATGCGCCGAAGGGTCGGATCGGCACATGGTCGCCGACGTATATCGCCTCAATGTCGGCAGCCAATCGGTGTCCGAAATGCGCCGGCGCAAGCCGATCAAGCGCGTTTGCCTGGCCCAACTCGATATCTCGCCGCGCTCCTTCCACGAAGGCTTTCCCGGCCTGGGCTCGACGGTCGAATGGTTCGGGATGGATATTCGCTTCACCGTCAATATCGCGGAAACCGCCACGTGGGAACTGATGCTGTTGGCCGATGACGGCGCCGTGCTCAGCGTCGACGATGAAAACGTGATCGACAACGATGGCATTCACGCTCCAACACCGGTGGCGACCAGGATCAAGCTGGAGAAAGGTTTGCGCAATTTCCGTGTGCGCTACTTCCAGGGCCCAGGCCCAGATCTCGCATTGATGCTTGCGTGGAAAAAGCCCGGCGCGGCCGATTACAGCTACGTGCCGCGTAGCCTGATAGGACGGCCGCCGGCCGGCACGCTGCCGCAGATCCAGCCGAAGGAGTGATCGGCAAAAGGGCACGGGATACGTTCCTAAATAGCGCTAATGGTGAAGATATTACAAGGTGCAGATAATCGCATTGATACTGCAATTCATTGCATCCGGCGTGCCGCGTCGGCGGCGCGACCGTCGGCACACAGGTGGTGGCCGGATCGAACAGCGTTCTTTTAAAGCCAGCAATAGCAAAATCTGCACGAGTACCAACACCGGTCGTGCGGATTTTTTTTCCGAGGCCGTCATGGCAGGTGACGGCGCATTTTGGCCGTATTTTCGCCGCGATAATTGGGATAGACTCCGCCGGATTGTGGTGCAGGTGGGGCCGGATCCCCGTCCCGCAAGCATGTATGCCCTAATACTAATAACGAGGAGATAATTGAAATGAATAAAAAGAGTTTAGTCATTACGTCCCTTTTTATGGCTCTATCAGGAAGCGTTGCGAGTGTACAGGCTCAGACCTGCGATCCAACCACGGTAACGCCCTATATTTATTCGTCCGGCGCCTGGAATATAACGGCAGCTGCAGCGATTAATACTGGAAACCAGATCGCATTTGGGCCGCAACCAATCAACGGCGGGTCCTGGTCATGGAGTGGCTGTGGAACATCAGGTTCTTCACGCGAACAATTCGTAACGCCAAGTGCTAGCTGTACAGCAACAGCGGTCTATACCAACAGCTGCGGCGCACAAACCACGCAGTCCTTTGCGATCACGGCTTATCCCGACTACAACACCAATCCAATCGCCCCGAATGCCACCGGCATGAGTAGTAACGCCATACAGTTGGCCGCCAAAATAAAGCTGGGAACTAACATTGGAAACACCATGGACGCTTATGGCTGCAGCCCGGCGTCAGAGACTTGCTGGGGCAATCCGATGGTCTCCGCCGCTTATATGAAATTGGTAAAGGACAGTGGTTTTGACGCGATTCGGATCCCGGTATCCTGGGATCAGTATGCCGATCAGACGACTGGAAAAATTAGCGACGCTTGGCTCGACCGCGTGAGGCAAGTGGTGCAGTATGCGGTGGATAACGGGCTCTACGCGATCGTTAACATCCATTGGGACGGTGGTTGGCTGGAGCGGCATGTTAACGAAGCAAGCAAAGTCGCGGTAAACGCCAAACAGAAGGCTTACTGGCAGCAAATTGCCACGAAGCTGCGCGACTTTGACGAGCATGTTTTGTTCGCCAGCGCCAACGAGCCCGATGCTATCTTTCCAGACCAGGTAAGGGTTCTCGACAGCTATCACCAAACATTTGTCGATGCGGTTCGTTCGACGGGTGGTAGAAACGCTTATCGCGTGGTGGTGCTCCAAGGCCTGAGAACCGACATCGACATGACTTTCAATGATTGGAATGGCATGCCATCCGACCCTGTAGCGGGTCGCCAAATGATGGAAATTCATTATTACCCGGGGGCTTTTTCGAATCTGGGAGAAGATACTGACTGGTCGCAGATGCATTGCTACTGGGGTGACGGCTACCATTCGACTACCGATACTTATCGCAACTCACCGGGACGGCTTCCGCTGATGGAAGAGGCTTATACCGACGCGCAGTTCGCCAAAATGAAAACAAAATTTGTCGACCAGGGGATTCCGGTTCTGTTGGGGGAGTTCGCTGCGATGAAGCGTACCCAGTCAATTTGCGCTGACCTTGACCTGCACCTCGCTTCGCGGGAGCATTTCTATCAATATGTCACCAAGTCGGCGCTTGCAAACGGCCTCTTGCCAGTCGCATGGGAGATCGGGATGGCTGAAGGCCTGCTGTTTGACCGTACAACGCCGGCCGTGGGGGATCCTCAAGTACTTGATGCAATGTTGGTAGGTGCTGGCAAAGCCCTTGGATTGAGTAATCGCCCCAATAGCTGGACCTTGAGTGCCGGCGCCACAAATAATAGTTCAACTGCGTATATGGGACTTACCCTCAACCAGGCGGGGGCGGCCGCTGCCTATACTTTTGCCCATCCAGTCAATTGGAGTGGCAAAACCTTGAAAGTGGTCCTTAATTTTGATCAGGCGTTTGTTTCAGATCGAAATGGAGGGATGGATGCCTTGTTCCAGTTCTATACCTACTCCGCCGGTTGGGCTGCTTCTGAGTGGAAGTGCTGGACTGCCAATAAGGAGCTGGTTGCAGGTCAGGATACAGAATTCACCTGTTCTGATTTTAGCGTCCAGAGTGCGGAGGCGGTAGGTATCCAATTCGTTGGATCAGCAGGTTCCGTCACCATCAAGAGAGCAATTATTCAATAAGCTCCGTAAGTTTCCTCCTTACGGCCGGCTTCGCGCAAGAAGCCGGCTTTTTAGTAGATGGGCTACTAGTCACCACTCTCATTTTTCGACCCTCATGAAAAAAACAACCCGCTCCGCCCTCGTTCTCTCGTCCATGTTGGCTGCGCTGCCCGCCGTGTCATTCGCGCTCAACCCGGTTATTCAAACGATGTATACCGCCGATCCGGCCCCTATAGTCCATCAGGGCACGCTCTACCTGTTTTCCAGCCACGACGAAGATGTAGGGGAAAAGAACAATTTCAACATGAAGAACTGGGTGCTCTCCACGACGACGGACATGGTCAACTGGACCCAGCATGGCGCGATCGCCTCCCTCCGGGATTTTCCCTGGGCCGCCAGGGAGATCTCCGGCTGGGACGGTTTTGACAACGGCGCCTGGGCTCCCCAGGTGATCGAGAGGGATGGCAAATGGTATCTCTACGCCCCGGTACAAGGCCGGGGCATAGGCGTGCTGGTGGCCGACAATCCCCTCGGCCCCTACACCGATCCCCTCAAAAAACCGTTGATCGCCGGCCACGCCGGCGGCCTCTACGACAGCATCGATCCGACCGTCTACATCGACGACAAGGGCCAGGCCTATCTAGCCTGGGGCAATCCCAATCTGTGGTCGGTGAAGCTGAACAAGGACATGATTTCCTACGACACCAGTGTCGGGGAGAACGGCATCATTCGCCATCCGATGACGGTCAAGGCCCTGGGCGAACGCACCCCTCCGGACACCCAGGGCGTGACGCTGCCGAAGCCGGCTCTGCGCGGCACATCCTACGAGGAGGGCCCCTGGCTGTATCAGCGCAAGAATCTCAATTACCTGTTTTTTGCCGCTGGTCCCATCGCCGAGCATCTGGCCTACTCCACCGGCCCCACACCCGAAGGCCCGTGGACCTACGGCGGCGTCGTCATGACCCCGCAAAGCGCCTTCACCAACCACCCGGGCGTGGTGGATTACAAGGGCAAGACCTACCTCTTCTACCACAACGCCGCGCTTCCGGGAGGCGACGGCTTCAAGCGTTCCGTGTCCGTCGACGAGTTGAAGTTCAACCCGGACGGCTCGGTCCCGACGGTGCAGCCGACCAGGGAAGGACCGGCGCCGGTCGCCACCCTCGATCCCTACAAGCGCGTCGAAGCCGAGACCATCGCCTGGTCTTCCGGCGTCAAAATCGAGCCCAGCAGCGCCGGCGGCCAGAATGTGTGCGACATCCACGACGGCGCCTACATCGAAGTGCGAAATGTCGATTTCGGCGCGACCGGCGCGCGCGCCTTCATGGCCAGCCTCTCCAGCACGGCCAAGGCGAAGGCGGCCACCGGGGCGAAGATCGAGATCCGGTTGGGCAAGGTCGACGGCCAGTTGATCGGTACGCTGCCGGTCGCGGGAACCGGCGGCCAATGGAAGCCGCAGTCTGCCCTGGTCTCCGACGCCTCCGGCGTCCAGAATGTCTTCTTCGTGTTCCGCGGTGCGGCCGGCGAAGAACTGTTCAAGTTCGATTACTGGCAATTTTCCGAGCGCGATCTGTCTCCGCCCGTTCCTGCGGCAAAGGCGAACCATGCCCATAATCCCCTGATCTGGGCCGACGTCCCGGACATCGCAGTCATCCGCGTAGGAAAAACCTACTACATGAGCAGCACGACGATGCACATGAGCCCGGGCCTGCCGATCATGAAGTCGACCGACCTGGTCAACTGGAGCATGGCCTCCTACGCCTATGACACCCTGGCCGACAACGAAGCCTTCCGCCTAGAAAACGGCAAGAGCGCTTACGGTGAGGGCTCCTGGGCCAGCAGCCTGCGTTACCACGACGGCATGTTCTATGCCTCGACTTTCTCCGCCACCGCCGGAGGACGCACCCACATCTATGCCACGCGGCATCCCGAGCGCGGCCCGTGGAAAGAGACCAGTTTCGAGCCTGCGCTGGGCGACCACAGCCTGTTTTTCGACGACGACGGTCGTGTTTACATGGTTTGCGGGGGCGGTCGCATCTCGCTCATCGAGATGCAACCCGACCTCTCCGGATTCAAGCCCGGCGGCGTGAACAAAGTCATCATCGAAGACATCAACGCCCTCTTTGGCGCCGACCAGGGCGGGCTCAAAGCCGAGGGCTCGCAGCTTTCCAAGATCAACGGCCGCTACTACCTCTTCAACATCGCCTCGCCCAAGACCCGCTGGTCCCGCACCGTCATCGTCCACCGCGCCGACAAAATCGACGGTCCCTACGAGGGGCGCATCGCTCTCGATGACCGCGGCATCGCCCAGGGCGGCCTCATCGACACCCCGGACGGCAAATGGTATGCCTATCTGTTCAAGGACAACGGCGCCGTCGGCCGCATCCCCTACCTCGTGCCCGTGACATGGAAGGACGGCTGGCCCGTGCTCGGCAAGGACGGCGAGGTGCCCATGACGCTCGACCTCCCCGCCGGCCGACAGGGCGCTTCAGGCGCCTCCGGCATCGTCGCCTCAGACGAATTCGACCGCCGGCCCGGCGCCCGCGCCCTGCCCCTCGCCTGGCAATGGAATCACAATCCCGTGCCTCGCAACTGGTCGCTCACCAAGCGCCCTGGCTACCTGAGCTTGGTCACCAGCCGGGTCGATGCCAGCCTGCCCGAGGCCAGGAATACCCTCACCCAGCGCACCTTTGGCCCCGACAGTTTCGCCACCACCAGCATCGACGTGAGCGGCATGAAAGACGGCGACTCGGCCGGCCTGGCCGCATTTCAGAAAAAGTATGGTTTTGTTGGCGTAAAGATGAGCGACGGCGCCAGATCTCTCGTCATGGTGAGCGCCGACTCCGACCAGCCCGAGGAGATCGCCTCCATTCCCCTCTCTGGCAAAACCGTTCACCTCAAGGTCGAATGCGAATTTCAGTCTGCGCCTGACGACGCCCGCTTCGGCGTCGACGAGGGTGGCGCAAAGACCTACGGCATACCAGGGGCGCGTGAAGTCGCCCGCTTCTCCTACAGCCTCGACGGCAAATCCTGGACCCCCATCGGTCGTCCCTCGCGCCTGGTCTACACCTTTCCGCACTTCATGGGTTACCGCTACGCCCTGTTCTATTATTCGACCAAGACCGCCGGCGGCCGTGTCGACTTTGACTACTACCGGATCGGGCAAGGCGGCGCGCGCTGACCGCCTGGGCGAGGCCTCGTTTCCAATGCTGCGCGACGATCACAAGTTGAACGGCATTGGCGAGACCTAGTTCCTGCGCGCTAGAAGAGCAGAGCGCAGGTAGGCGTCGTGTTTGGGCATGGCCGCCACGGCGGCGGCGATGCATTCGCGGCGCCACTGCAGTCCCTGCAGCGCCACCGCCCGCTCGACGTCGCCCAGCGTAGGATCGGCGCGCTCTGGCCAATGGCCCATGCCGGCATGGATCGCCAGCCAGCTGGTTGTGTCGAAGCCCTCCAGGTCGTACTGGTGCAGCGCGCCGGCCTGGCGCCAGGCGTGCAGCTTGAAGGCCAGGGTATCGGGCAACTCCATGCTTGCCATCGCGCGCCACAGCGCGCTGTCGCGGCGCGCGCTCAGGCAGTAGTGCATGATGATGAAATCGCGCACGCGCGCGAACTGGAGCCCTACTTCGCCGTTGTAGCCGGCCTTCACCTGCTCGGTGAACGGCGCGCCCGACAGCAGCAAATCGATCAGCCGCCCCATGGCCCGCTGGACCAGGAAGATGCTGGTCGACTCGAGCGGCTCCAGGAAGCCCCCCGCCAAGCCCAGGGCGACCACGTTGTGCACCCAGGCGCGTGCGCGGTGGCCGGTCTGGAAGCGCAGCAGGCGCGGTTCGGCCAGCGGCGGGCCGTCCAGCTGTTGCAACAACTGCTCGCGCGCGCGATCTTCGTCGATGTAGCGGCTGGCGAACACGTGGCCGTTGCCGGTGCGGTTTTGCAGAGGAATCCGCCAAGCCCAGCCCGCCTCCAGTGCGGTGGCGCGCGTGTACGGCGTCAGTTCGGTCACTATCCGTTCGGTCGGGCAGGCCCAGGCCCGGTCCACCGGCAGCCAGTGGCTGAAGTCGACAAACGGCTCGCCCAGGGTGCGCCCCAGCAGCAGTGACGCGAAGCCGGAGCAATCGAGGTACAGGTCGCCGGCCACCACGCGCCCATCGGCCAGGGTGAGCCGGTCGACGCCGCCGTCGGCGCGCCGCGCCACATCGACGATGCGCCCCTCGGTGCGGCGCACGCCGCGCCGCTCTCCCAGCTTGCGCAGGAAGGCGGCGTAGAGCGCGGCGTCGAAGTGGTAGGCGTAATCGTAGCGGTCGGTTTCTCCCGGCAGCGCGAAGCGGCCCTGGCTGGCCATCACGCTGGACAGGCATTGCTCGCCCAGGGGCCCAAGGCCGGCCTCGCCCAGCCGCCGGTACTGGCCCCACACCGCGTGGGATCCGCTCAGCGCGCCGAAATCGCCGAAGGTGTGGAAATAGCTTTCGCCGCGCGCGCGCCAGTCGCAAAACTGGATGCCCAGCTTGTAGCTGCCGTTGGTGGCGCGCAGGAACTCGGCCTCGTCAATGCCGAGCAGGCGGTGGAAATTGCGGATCGAAGGAAAGGTGGCCTCCCCCACGCCGACAATGCCGATCTCCTCCGATTCGACTAGCTCGATGCTGGTGGTGCCTTTGAGCGCGGTGGCCAGCGCGGTGGCCGTCATCCAACCGGCCGCGCCGCCGCCGACGATGACGATTGTTCGAATAGCTTTGTCAGACATAGACGGCCCATATTAAAAAAAGGGGCGGCCGGAGCCGCCCCTAAAACTGCCGGCAGAGCGACAGGAGACGATGGAAGATCCATGGCGCCTGAGTGGCGATGGACCTGATGTCGGGACTTAGTACGTGTAACGCAGCGCCAGGCGATAACTGCGGCCCGGCTCGAACCAGGAACGGGTCATGCTGCCGATACCCTGCTGTTGGGTTTGTCTAACGACGGCATCCAGGAGGTTGCTTGCGTTGAAACTGGCTTGGATATGATCGTTGAACCTATAGTCGAACCCGAAGTCCAGCTGTCCGGCCGCTTCCTGCCAGGTCGGCAAGCCCCAGGCCACGTCCTGCGGATAGACTGTCTTGCCGCCGACAACCGTGGCCCGGGTCGGATCGGCACTGGTGGCGCTGCCGTTGGGGTCCGACGTGCCATTGACGTTCACGCCCTGCAGGAAACGACTGCGCCAGCTGTAGGCCAGGCGCATCGACATCGCTCCCTTGTCGTAAAAAGCCATGAAGTTGTAGGCGTTCTTCGACAAATACTGCAAGGGCATATCGGTGAACGGCATGCCATTGGTGTCGCAGCCATACAAGCTCAGGGAATCGTTGTTGAACGATCCGGCGGACGGGCAGTACTTCAGCTTGAACGGATGGTGCAGTGTCTGGCTGCTCTTGATGTAGGTGTAGTTCGCCGATACACCGAAGCCCTTGGTCCATTCCGGCAGCACCCGCGCCAACACCGGCACGTTATTGAAGTAGGCCTGGCCAGCGAGCTCCAGTCCGGCCACCTTACCGTCCGCCGCATTGTCCGGGGCGGTGATCAAGAAGGTTTGCGGGTTGCCGGCCAGGTCGTTGTAGTCGCGGGTATAGGCCGAGCGCAAGATGATGTCACGCACTTGCTTGTAGAAGAAAGCGCCTGTCAGCGAGGTGCCGTTGCCCGGATACCATTCGAGCGTCGCGTCAAAGCTGTTGGCCTTGGTGGGCTTCATATGGACGTTGCCCTGGTCCTCACCCCGGTAGTTGACGGTCGTCACGGTGCCGGTGGGTTGGTCAACATTGACCTGCTGGTACAGCTTGATGTACTCCCTCAGGTCGCCAAAGCTCGGCCGATACATCGACTTGGCGAACGCGAAGCGCGTTTGCAGCTCGGGGGTGATTTCCATCTTCAGGTTAAGGCTCGGCAGCACGTCGACGGCGCTGCGCCCTTCGACGATCGGCGCGTTGATTTGTCCAAACCTCGGCACCTCCGGCAAATAGCCGTTGCCGTAAGTCGGCAGGAACACGGTGTAGCCTTGGGCCTTGGTGTCGGTGTGGACCACGCGTACGCCGGCGCTGCCCTCGACCGGGAAGCGCAGATTGTCGAAGCCGAAGCGCGTCATCACATAGGCGGCCTGTGTTGTCTCCGACTGGCGGGAGGTTTTGGACGGGTCGCCGTCGTAGACGAGCGGCATGAAGGGGTCGGCTATCTTCGAGCAGTCGTTGTTGGTATTCGATTGGTCGTTGCCCTGCTGGCATTGAATCTTCAGGATCGGATTCGCCGCCGCCACGTAGGCGTTGGGATAGTTCTTGACCGCAGCGAGGCTCGGCACCACCAGGGCGCCCGGGTTGGGGATCTTGCCGTTGAAGAAGTTGTTGAAGGTGTATAGGCTGGTCGGCACCAGGGCTGCGACCCTCGGATCGCTCAGGTAAGTGAAATTGGCGCGCGCCCCCCAGGTCGGTTCGTCCGTGGTGGCGGCCGGCTGCCCCGGCGTGGACGAATTCCTGACTTCCCACGGCCTGGCGACGGCGAACCACATGGAGCCGGTGCCGTCGATGTGGTTCGCCGTGCGCTTGGTCGCGCGCACGCCGACGCGCACGTCGCGCATGACCGGATGGTCGAACTTGAAGCGCACGTCGCCCTTCCACGCATACAGGTCGGCGTCCGCCTTGGTCCTTTCCGGCCCCAACATCTGCAGATAGTAGTTGGCCGGATTGCGCAGGAACGCTTGCGCCTTGTCGTCGAAGGTGATCTCACCAATATTTTTGCTCAGGTCGATATTCATACTCGGTACGAAGGTGGCCAGAGTCATGTTTTCGCTCTCGGTCTTGTTGGTGGCATGGACCCATTGCAGGTCGTTCTGGACCGCCCAGCGCTCGTTGATGGTCCACTTGGTGTTCCAGGCGATCTCGCGGGTCTGCGAGCGCCGTTCAAAATAGCTTTGGTTGGTATTGAAACCCAGCCCGCCGTCGACGAAATTATTCGCGCCGGCGCCGCCGATCGGATAGGTGTACCTGGCCGACTGCAGGACGCCCTTGCTGTCGAACACAGGGTCGACGAGCTTGGACTTGTACGGGTTCTCCACGCCCGTGAATATGGCGTTCTCGGTGCCGGTTTCCTTGTAGCCGGAGTGGAAATAGGTCAGCGCGGACGTGGCTCCCCCCTTCTTCCACTGCAGCGCGGCATAGACGCCGGCGCGGTCGTTCGTGCCGAGGTTGGTGCGCCACGAGGCCGATTTGGGCACCCACACCGTTTGTCCGGCGACGATGTCGGTGCGCGGGAAGTAGGCGTCAACTTGCACCGTGTCGTTGTGGGAATTGGTCCGGTTGGCGGACAAGTTGAGCAGCGCCCCCCATTGGCCGAAGTCGTTTTCCCAGCGATGCGAGACCAGGCCGGAGAGCGCCGGCGATTTTTGGCTTCCGAGCTCGTTGTAGTTCACGTAGGTCGAGGCCGCGAATCTATCGCCCTTGTAATCGAACGGCAGCGCGGTGCGCAAGTCGACCTGGCCGCTGACGCCGCCTTCGATCAACTCGGCAGGCGGGTTCTTGTGCACGACCACCGCGGACATCAGTTCCGACGGAATGTCGCCCCAACTCAACTCGCGTCCCGGCCAGCCGGCCGAGAACGATTCGCGGCCGTTCAAGGTGGACGAACCCCAAGTCAGGCCGCGTACTGAAATGCCGGAACCCTCGACCGAGAAATGCTCGGGGTCGCCGCGTGAGCGGTTGCGGTCCATCGTCACGCCGACGATGCGCTGCAGCACCTCGGTGATCGACTTGTCGGGCAGCTTGCCGGCCTCTTCGGCGACGACGCCGTCGACGACCTCCTCGGCATTCTGTTTGAGCTTGGCGGCCGACTGCATCGCCGCGCGCTGGCCGGTGACGACCACGGTTACGGTCTCCTCTTCCTTGGCGGCAGGCGCCGCAGGCGTCGTTTGCGCCTGCGCGGCGCCGGCGTACAGCGCCGCGAGTTGCGCCGCGGCGAGCGCCAGCGCGGTCATCCGCAACGGTTTCCGCTTGGTCATTGTTCCGATTGTCCTCATTGTCTCTGTCCTCTTTAACTCTTGTAGTTGCTTTGGCTGCCCGCCGCGCCGCGCGGGGACGGTAAATGGTCGTGCGCGATCACTTGAAGGTGATTTGCCCCATCGTGACGCTGGTCGTGTAGGTGTCGGTTCCCGCTGTTGGCACCTGATCGTTGATACCCGGCACGTTGAACTCGAGCTTGGAGATCGGATAGTTCTGCAGCTCACTCCAGACGTCGAGATTGGGCAGGCCGCAATTACTCTGAATTGTGAACGTCTTGAGATCGATACTTTGCTCCTGTACGCCCTGCACGGGCGTCGCAAACAGAGGGGTCATGAACTTCTCCAGAACCACGTTGCAATTGTTGGCGTAGTGGCCGAGATACAACCAGACTCGGAGCTGGGTCTTTTGCGCGGTGACCATTTCGGGGTTCATCATGAGATTGAACTTGATCGCCTTCTGGGCATCGATCCGCACACCGGCAATCGTGTCGGCGCCTGCGACAAGATTTTCCAGGGTGGCGGCGTAAAACCTGAGACCGTAGTAGCCGCCGAAGCCAGGGGCGCTCGAACGTTTGTCCATGCGGAACGTGAAGGTGCTGCCGTCGTCGGCCACGGTGTTTTGGGCGCCTGACGAGGAGTACCCCTCGATTTTGCCAGCCTCCGCGGTACGCCAGGAATCGGTAGGCTTGTAGCCGCTTGCGAAGGTCAGCGCAGGCCCTTCCGCGGTGCCGACCGGAATGGTCTTGGTCAGCGAAACCGCATTAAAGAAATCGCTGCCGGCCTGGGTGGCGGTGACGGGGCACAGCCCATCGGCGAGCATTTGCACCTTGGTTCCGGTAACCGAGCACACCCCGGGCGAGGTGGTGGTTATGCTGATGGGAAAGTCGGTCAAAGAGCCCGCGGTGGAAACTGCCGCCACCTGCACCGACGCCCCCACGGGTTGCGTTCCCGGGTTGACGAAGCCCGCAATGGCCTGATCATTCTTGGGTATGACGAAAAGCTGGCGCGCCGTGGCCGCAGCGTAGCCATCCCCACCGGCCTGGTTGGCGTTCACCGAGCATTCGCCCGCTTTCAGCAGCGACAGCGTGTCGCCGCTGACGGTGCAGGTGCCCGGCGTGTTGGACACATAGGTAATCGGCCCGCCGGAACTGGCCGTGGCCTTGAGCGTGATGGTCGCGACGGCCGGCGGAATGGCTACCATCTGCCTGCCCGGGAACGGGAAGGAAACTGATTGCGCCATCCCGCCTTCGCCGCCGCCACCACCGCCACTGCCGCCACATGCAGCAAGCAGTGTGGTGCAGGCGAGCCCGATAGTCGTAAGCTGGAATCTCATTTTTTGTTGTCCCCTCATGATTGATGCTTCCTCTCTGATGCGTCTACTACGAGTTGCTTGTCACCGGCCATGCCGCTGACAAGGTGAAATTCGCCTCCTCCCGGGCACCGCTGCGCGCGGGACGGCCGCGCCCTGCCATGACGGGCGAAGGAGGCCCGCCTTCGCCGTTAATGGCGCAGGCTTGACTACATCCTTTTGCTTGAAGGAGTTACGCGCGTCCGCCGCCGGCGCTGTCAGCACAAGGGGGGCTGATGCCTAAGGTGCGGCCGTTCTTGCGGCGCAGCTCGGCCAAGGTCGAATTGCTGTCGGAGGTCATGTACTCGATCCATCCCGACATTTCCCGCGGGGAGCCAGTGCCCATGTGCTCAGCGAACTGGCCATAGGCGTTCTTGTTGATGACGGCGCCAGGCTGGGCCGGATCGATGTTGACGGTCATTGCTGCGAACGCTGGCGCGATCGCCGGCACTGCAAGCGCCAGTAAGCTGCTCTTCACGACACTCATGTCTTCTCCATTCTATTTTCGGCCCCACTGTTCATTGACAGTTTGGGTTTCGCTTGCAGGACGGAGAGCAGGCCCACCCGTCCAGCAATTCGGCTGAGTCTATCCCAAATATTGCGGTGAAAATACACGCCAAAATGCGCCGCCGCCTGCCGTAACGGCCTCGCGCGAAAATTCTGCACGGCCGATATCGGTACTCGTGCAGATTTTGTTATTGATTGCTGAAAAGTCCGCTGTCCGAGTCGGCCGCTTCCTCTGCGCCAGCGGCGCGCAGCCGCCGCCTCGTGTTGAATGCAAGGAAGTGCAGTATCAATGCGATTATCTGCACCCTTGTAATATCTTCACCATTCGCGCTATGTCGGGGCCTGTCGGATTGCACTCGTCAAGAGTCCCGGCGCTCGTAATCTTCGGGTGAAGGCGGGGCAGCGAATGCCGAATTGGGAGTCGCCCTATGCAAGTAGGCGGTTGCGGTGGCGAACGTGGTGCGACCCTACCTGGAATCGCTGGTTGCCAGTTGAGTGCTTCGAAGAACGCGGCCGCGCTTAGCGCTGCCAGCGAAATATGGGCTTTATGGCGCCGGCTCCCGCGCCTCTTTTTTGCATACTTCCCGGAATGCCTTGGGCGTGCATTCGTATTCTTCCTTGAAGAGCTTATTGAAATACGAGGAATTTTTATACCCGACCGAATAGGCGATTTCCGCAATGCTGGCGCTGGTGTTTTCCACCAATAGGCGCGATGCCTCGGTCAATCTGAGCTTGTTCAGGTAACCGATAAAGGTGTATCCCATTTCCGCCTTTAATATGTCGTTGACCTTATTGCGGTTGACGCCGGTTTCCGACACCACGGTTTCCAGATCCAGTTCTGAATCCGCATAACGCGTCGCCAGCAGTCTCAAAATGGCGGATTTTTCCCTTTCCCGGTGCGGTTCCAGCGCCAGCTGCTGATACGCCACCAGCGGCAGGTCTTTCTGCATCCGCGCGCGCAGGTCATTGGCCAGGGCCGCCGCGTACTGCTTGACGAACCATAACCCGAAACCAGCCCAGGTTAGCATCAGGAACGCAGCCAGAAAATACAGGTAGCCGTATTCCCGCTCGTGCATTTCGATTCCCGCGATTTCGATCCGCGATGGAGTGCCGAAGCGGCTGGCATTGCTGGTGCCGACTTCAATCTGCGCGACCTTGGCCAGCGAGTAGCCCAGATCGGATGGGTTGAGGTTGTTCATGTCGACCCACCATTGCGGAATGGTCAAATGCGCCAGATCGAGTTCGACGCGGCCCCCGTCCTGATTGCAGTTGAGGTATGCCATTGGCGAACGGTAGGTCATCAGCTCATTCGGTTTGGACAGCTTGTCATCGAAGGTGGCCAAGCCGACCCGGATAGTACCGGCGGGGAAGCAGCGTGCTTCGAAACTGATCTTGCTGAACCTGGACCAGTCGAACAATGCCGGTTTGCCGTTGCGGTCTGTGAAAAACAGGCCGCTTGATACATAGGCATGGGGATCGCTGCCTGACAGGACGTATTCCATGATCAGGCGGGCGGCATCGACTCTCGCGTTCAGGTGGGTCGTCGCGTCGTGGGTGCTGTGCGTGCGCAACTGCCAGGAAAAATCTTCTTGCTCAAACAAGGCGACGCGGTGATAGCTGCGGCTGACGCACAGATACCCGATCAGGATACTCATACCGAGAAGCAGAACCAGCCGAAACAGTGCCTTTGAATATAAAGCGTGCATATAGATAGAAGTTGGATGGTCGGACAGCGGCGAGCCCGCCGGGCGCAGGTGCGGCGGCTGTCGTCAGGTCTCGCAATGTACAGTATGTCATGCCGTCTGTCACTGCGACACTGTTGCATGCCGGGCCCAGAGCGCGCTCCTCCGCGACAATGCGACCAGCGCTTTTGAGTTGGCTAAAAGCTGCCGGTCCGCATGCATCTTATCCGTGGGCGAGGCCGTCTCACTTACGAAAACTCTCAAGTGCCGAAATGAAATTTCACAGTTGTGCGCCGCACTCCGGGGACATCCGGCGCCGCCAGCAAGTCAGCGGCACCGCCCTGCCCTGGCTCAGGCGCGGTTCCCAGGCATGCTTCAGGTACAGCGGCATGATGATGACACTGCGTTCTTCCTCGTAGTGGGTCAATGATGCAGCAGCGGATAAATTACCAGGCCCGCTGCGGCTGCAGCCGCGACGACCACCGGCTCCTGCAATTTCTTGAACTTCCACAGCAAGACGATCGCCACCAATGCGATCGCCAATGTCGGAAAATCGACAATCGAACGACGGGCGATCACAATGACCGAACCGGTGATCGCGCCCACTGCCGCTGCTGTGATACCGTCGACAAAGGCCATCACCCCGGGCAGCCTGCCGTACTTCTTGAAATACGGCGCGGGCAGGACGGTGAACAGGTAGCAGGGAAGGAACGTGGCCAGCGCCGCGACCGAGGCGCCCGGCAAGCCGGCGATCAGGTAGCCGATGAAACCGACGGTGATCACCACCGGACCGGGCGTGATCATCGCCACCGCTACCGCGTCGACGAACTGTTTGTCGTTAAGCCAGTGGTGCTCCGTCACCACGCCGCCATACAGGAAGGGCACGATGGCCAGGCCGGAACCGAACACGAAGGCTCCCGCCTTGGCGAAGAAGATGCCGATCTGCGTCAACAGCGACAGGTCGAAGCCGGCCGCCACGGCAGGCATGGCCGGTGCTTGCGCCAGCGCGACCGCCGGCATGCTGCCCTTCCCCAGCCACTTGGGAGGTGCGCGCAGCAGCCACACTAGCACACCCGAGGCGATGAACAGCCACGCCACTTCCGATTCGGTCACCACCGTCACGCCAACCAGCAGCAGGTAGATGGCCCACAGCAGCTTGTCTTTTCCCACGCTTTTGATGGTCAGCTTGCGGGCGCTGATGGCGATGATGGCAATGACCCCCGCCCCAACGCCATAGAACACCGCCTGCATCCACGGCAGCCCACCGAAGCGCACGTAAGCCCAGCCCAGCGCCACCACCATCAGGAACGATGGCAGCACGAACGCCAGACCCGCCAGCGTGGCTCCAACGATGCGATAGTGCACATAGCCCATGTAGATCCCCAGCTGCGCCGCCAGCGGGCCGGGCGCCATCTGCGCCAGCGCCAGGCCTTCCTTGTAGTCGGCTTCACTGATCCACTTGCGCTCTTCCACCAGGTCGCGGTGCATATAGCCGACCAGCGCGACGGGGCCGCCGAAGCCCAGGCTACCCAGCCGTAGCATATAGAGCACCATCTGCCACAAGGTATAGACGGCCCGTTCCGGTATTGATTCCTGCGTCCTCATGTGATGTCCATATTTTTGCCACGCGCCGGCTGCGATTCGCCGGAGAAGTGGATGTAGAGTGAATCCAGTACCGTGCCTATTTCCCGCATCAGTTGGTCGTCGTCGGAAACGCGCTGGCGTACACCGCCCAACATGGCCTCGAACCCGGCCGCCTCCGGCACGAAGCTGCCGCCCATGTCGAGCGCATGCACCATGGCGCCCAGGCCCATCAGCCCCTTGTCGTAGTCCAGCCCAAAGCTGGCCCGCAGCACCTCGAATGTGACGCGGTCCCCGACATGGGTGAACGTGGCCTCGTCGAAGTCGAAGCCGAGCGCATCGGCCGGACAATCCGCTGGGCTATCCAGCCAGAGGAAGCTGGCCTGCGGATCGATGAAGCGCCTGATCAGCCAGGCGCTGGCCGCCCTGTCCACCCACAGGTGGCGGCGGGTGGCCCAAGTGCGGGCACGATAGCTGGCGCGGTCGAGCAGCGCGACCGCGCCGTTGATGGCTTGCGGTTCGCCCGGCGACAGCACGGCTTCCGCCGCGGTGACGAAGTCCAGCCATGCGGCTTCCGCGCTCGCACTCGTCTCGTCGGGAAAATAATCGATGGTCCGGATCGCCTCGTAATCGCGCCGCAGTTTGCGCAAGGAGCGATTGAGGTCGGCGGGTATCGCGTTCGTGAATTCCTGCCGGGCCGCCAGCAGCGTCTTGGAAAAGGCCGCGTAGTCCTCGCTCCGTCCAAACAACGCCTGGTACATGCGGCCCTGCTCGTCCGAGTCGGCCTGCACCGTCAGCAACCAGGCGGTGCCGCCTTCGCGGATGGTCTCGCCCGCAAGCTCATCCAATTGCCGGCGTAGCGTATCCTGGTCGGGCAGGAGGTAGGCGCCGTCGCGCAAGGCGCAGCAACCCAGGCCCTTGAGCGTGCGCCAAATGCGCATACGGGCCGTCGCGCTATTGGTGGGCAAGCTGACGATCAAGGCCAGCCAGATGGAAGTTGTTGTAGTCATACGCTCAGCATAGAGTGAAGTCGCGTTTACTACAATATTTATCGCTATCTCTACAAATTTATGAATTAGTGCTCATGCCGATGATAAATCAAAGTCATGCTGAAAGGGCTGAGTCCTGTGCAATACGGAACTCAGCCCTTGGTCTCCTGGGCAAACTACCCGTCCAACTTTATGGGGGCAGTTCAGATAGGCTGGCCTTTATGTGGCTTCGCCGGTCAGTGCACCGGGCGCTCATAATCGGCCCTCTTGGAGCGCGCCTCGGCGTTGTCCCGCTGCGCCTGGTCATGCGAATCCTTGGTCACGCACACCCAGTCGTCGGCGTATGCCTGCCGCCACTGGTAATTGCTCTTGCAAGGTCGTTTGAATGCCGCGGAGGTGCATGCGTGATCGGAACCGCAGATCATGAGCATCCCTCGTGATGGTTGCGTCGCCTGGGTCTGATCGGCCTGGTCGTTCTCTCGCCTGGTTCGATCACGATCCTCCGGCTTGACGCAAACCAGATCGGTCGCGCGAGCCAGCCGCCAGACGTATCCGGGGCTGCATTGCAGATCCTCCTCGCCGTGGTGACTGCGAAAGACGAGCTGGCTCTTCTCCGGCGTTATGAATTTCTCGAACGCGTTCTGCTGTGGCCTGAGCGCACTGAATACACCCTGAGCGCACTGAATACACCGTTCAAGGGCGCGGAAATGCGCGTGCCTACGGGTACGGTTACCGCACGGTCCCGGGCAAGTTCTTGGCCAACCTGGGTGGCATCTGTCGCAGATGCCGACGCTGCGGCGCAAGCTGCGTGTGTTCGTGGAATGGACCTGGGGGATGTTCTTCCCCGTCGACATCACGCATTTGCGTTTTACCCGCAGCGCCGAGATCGAGCCGCCGGCAACTTCTGCCGTGGCGAACGATCAATCGCGCTGAGCGGCATCATCACCCCGGCGTGGCGAAGACGGGATCGCGCAAGCCCTGCACGCTTGGCGCTTCCGCCGCCCCGTCCATGTCGAGAATGACGATCTCGTTGTCGCCCTTGCGTAGCCATGGCGCGGGCAGGAACAGGCTTTGTTGCGGACCTATGCGCCAGTAGCGCCCGAGGTGGTGGCCGTTCACCCACACATGTCCTTTGCCGAGGGCGCGCGTGTCGAGGAATGTGCTGCCGCTCGCGCTGGTGCTGAAATGACCGCGCCAGAAAGTGGGACCGCGTTTCGCCGGCATGCCGCGCACGAAGCGCAGGCCGGACACATCGGCCAGCGGCATGGGGAACACTTCCCAGTCCAGCAGCGGCTTGTCGCCGAGCGACACGGCGCGCGTGAGGCCCTTGCGTTCTTCCGCCAACATGGGACCGAAATTGACGCGGCCCATGTTCTCGACCACCACGTCCAGCGTGCCGCCCGCCGCAAGCTCAAGCTCCGTCACATGCTCGTCGCGCCGGCGATCCAGCGTGGCGAAGGTGACGCCGTCGGCCAGTACATGAGCGTAATCGCGGACCGCACCCAGATCCAGCTTGCCCGATGCGCCTTCGGCAAAGCGCTTGCGGTAGACGATGAGGCCGTAGCCCTGTCCGTAGGCCTCCATATTGCGGGCCAGGTGGGACGCAATCGGCTTGGGCAGCGCATCGACCAGCGCCACCGATTCGTCCAACGTAAAGCGCGGTACGGCAATGGTGGCGGTCTGCGCGGGCAGGTCCGGCAGGCGTTCGCCCGGCGCCAGATGGCGTTCTATCGCGGCGCGAATGGCGTAGAACTTGGGCGTCGGCCGCCCCGCTTCATCGATGGCGGCGTCGTAGTCGTAGCTGGTGGTGTCCGGCTGATAGGTCGTGCCATGGCTGTTGGCGCCGGGCTGCCAGCCGAAGCTGGTGCCGCCGTGCGCCATGTACAGATTGAAGGAGATGCCCTGCCCCAGCATCCAGTCCACCGCGTCGGCCGCCAGCTTGGGGCTGACTTGATGGCGGCGTTCGCCCCAATGGTCGAACCAGCCGGCCCAGTATTCTCCGGCCATGCGCGGCGTGTTCGGGCGGAAGGCGGCCAGTTGCGCGAAGGCGTCCTTCGTCTCATCCACGGTGCCGTTGAAATTGACCACCGGCGTCAGGCCGGGCAAAGTGCCGCGGTCGAGCAGCGTCGGGTCCGGTCCATCCGATGTGAACAGCGGCAGATCGAAACCGGCGTCGATTAATTGTTTCTGGATGGTGGCCATGTAGGCGTGATCTTCGCCGTAGGAGCCATATTCGTTCTCCACCTGCGTCATCAGGATAGGGCCGCCGCGCGTGGACAGCAGCGGCGCCACTTCCTGCGCCACGCGCTTGAAGTAGCGCGCCGTCGCTTCCAGGAAGCGCGGATCCATGCTGCGCACCCGCAGGCCGGGCGTGCGCAGCAGCCAGGCGGGAAAGCCGCCGAAGTCCAGCTCGGCGCAGACATAGGGGCCGGGCCGCAGCACCACATTCAGGCCGACCTCCCTGGCGGTGCGGATGAAGGCGGCCAGGTCCAGGTTGTCGCTAAAGTCAAAGCGGCCCGGCTCGGGTTCATGCAAATTCCAGAAAACGTAGGTGGTGACGGTATTCAGACCCATCGCCCGCACCTGCTGCAAACGCTCGCGCCAGAATGCGCGGGGAATGCGGGCATAGTGCATCTCCCCGGCGCGGATGACGTAGGGCTTGCCGTCCAGCTCGAAGTGATCCCCCGCCACGGAAAAGTGCGGCACGGCCGCCTGGGCGCCCAGCGCCGCCATCATGATGCCCAGCGCCGCCAGCCGCTTTATGTCTTTACGTTGCAATGTAGTCTCCCGACAGAATCAAAACGTAAACATAAGACCATAGCGAAAGTAATTTCGTCAATAAAGAAATAAATAAATCACGTTTTTCTGTAAATCGAAAGATGAGGCGAAAGTTTTCTTGCGATCTGAAGGCTCTCGATCTGGCAGGCGCGACATGCGGAACGGAGTATTATTGCAATGATCGGAGGAATGTATATGAACGATCGCCGGACCATCATTGCATTGCCGCTGTTATTTGCAGGGTTATTGGCATGGTCGCCTTTCAACGCAGCCGCTGAACCGGTCAGACGGCTGCTGGTCGTCGACACGCAAAGGACAGAACCCTATATCACCATCACGGGCGCCATGCTCGATTCGCTTGCCGGCTACGGCTTTGTCGTTGGGCGCAACCTTGAGGTTGAACGTTATTCACTCTCACAGTTCGAGGGCGCGGCCACGCACATCTGGGAGCTCAAACATGGAGCGAGCTTTGACGTGGTTTATATCGCCGGCACCATCGGGGCCCAGGCATTTGTAAAAATCGCGGCCGAGCACCCGAACAGCCGTTTCGTATTCGCTTCGGTCACAGATCCGGTCGGCCTGGGCTTGATCGACGGTTTCGGCACGGCGCCGACCAGGAATGTCACCGGCGTTTCTTTTCCCGTGCCGGTCAAGGAGCGTTTGCGTTTCATACGGCGGCTGATGCCGCGCGCGCGTACCATCGGCCTGATTCACGGCGACATGCCGCAGTCGGTGAGCTATCGCGCATGGCTCGATAAGCTGCTGGCCACTGAACCGGAGTTCAAGGATCTGAAGATCATCTACCGGAGCGTCAGGTTCGTCAGGGGGGACAACGGCACCCAACGCATGGCGATGCAAACCGTGCCGCTGATCGAAGAGCTCAATAGCCAGGTCGACCTGTTTCTCGCGCCGAACGATCAGATGGGGATCAACCCGGAGTTTGCGCGCATGATGGCAAAACATGCGAACAAACCGCTGGTCGGCATCATCGAGCCGGATGCACGCGCGGGCTGGGGCGCGGCCATGAACATCTACCCGTCGCTGCCAGGCATGGGGCAACAAGCGGGAAAAATGATCGCCCGCCTGCTTGCCGGCGAACCGATCGCAGCGATTCCTGCCGAAACGCCGGCCAAGATAGGCATTGCGTTCGACTTCAAACTGATCAAGCATTTTGGGATTACGGTGCCTGCAGACTTAGTTGAAGCTTCGAGAAATTCGGTTAATGACAACACCCCGGCGCCCGCCGCCCGCTGAGTGACGAGTTGCCAACGACGCCGCTTCAATCTTGCGCGGTGAGATTCCGATAGTTTTTAACGCAACATTTGTGCTTACACTACGGTGTGAGCATTGCGTGCTCATATTTTTTCCCATAATTTCAAAGGAAAAATATGCCAAGGCTAGTCCATGAATTTGAGGTGGAAAATCCGGTGGATGGTCCAACAATCGGACCTGCAATCCTCAAGAAAAATCTGTACTACGGCGTAGCAAAAGATGTTCCCTTCGACACTGACGAGCTTAATAGTCTGGATATCGTCGCTCGTCACATCCTGGCGTATAAATTTACAATCGTACACAACGAGGAGGCAGGCAATCGGGTGGATCCCGTCCTGCATTCGCTTCGTGACCGGGAAACCGTAGCCTGCGTAATGGTCAATGATGGCCATCTGTTAGTTGCTCACAATTTCAAATTCCGGGACGCAGACACAAATCGAATTCCTTTCGAGCTGGCCACCGCAAAAACCGTGGAAGCAATGAAAGCCGAAGGTCTGAGAATAAAAACGTACGCCGCTGTTCCTTTTTATATCGCAAAGAGGAAAAAAGACTTTCACGCCGAAATGCAGCTGCTGGAGTATGTGAGTGATAACGCAATGTCAATTCAAGGTGGCGTTATTGGCGTTTCAAAACCTTGCTGCGACGACTGTGCTAGAACACTGACTTCGATGGGAATTGATTTTTCATTCCGGGCAGGCGTCGCAATTGGAGATTGGCAGCCGCCCAAATGTACCCATGTCGCAAAAACGACAAGCCTCATTCTTTGATGAAAACCTGCGTTGCTGATCCGTGCCATACCGCCACACCAACCGCTCATGGCGCAGAATAGTGCGGCGAATACTTGATTCCCGTCACTACCGGGTGTAAAAAGTAAATCATCTGCACCGGCGGCGTGCAGCAAAGAAGTCTCTTGTCCGCTGGCCAGCCGGGGAGAGAACGTGAAAATTTTACGAGTTGTGCTCCTCCCGTTGGCCTGCATAGTGCAGCTAGCTTCGGCCCAGAACGGGGTCAGCCTGTATGGCGTGGTCGACCTGGCCGTCGTCGCGGACCGCGACTCGGGCAAGTCGACCACCGCGGTCAACAGCGGCCAGCAGACGGCCTCCCGCTTCGGCATCAAAGGCAACGAAGACTTGGGCGGCGGCATGCGCGCCAGCTTTGTGGTCGAATCCCAGATCGAAGCCGACACCGGCAATCCCTCGTTCGCCGGACGCGCTTTTGGCAGCCAGAGCTGGGTTGGACTGTCCGGCAGTTTCGGCAGCATCAAGCTGGGCCGGATGTTCACGCCCTACTTCGGCGCCATCGCCACCAACGATCCCTTCGACGCCAAGGGACCGGGCGAGTCGACCCGGGTATTCCAGGATTCCGGGGTACGCATGGACAACACGGTAAAATACTCGCTGCCGGATCTGCATGGCTTTTATGCCGACCTGGCCTACGGCGCCGGCGAGGTGGCCGGCAATGCCGCGGCGAATCGCCAGGTCAGCGCGGATGCCGGGTATGCGGCGGGGCCGTTGAATGTCGAACTGGCGTATCACGACACCAACGATGCGCTCGGCGTCCGCGCGGCGCGCAGCACCCTGGTGGCGGGCAATTACGACTTCGGTCCGCTGCGGGGCTGGATGGTGCTGGCGCGCAGCCGCAACGGCGCCACCCTCGATACCCGCGATACGCTGGTCGGCGTCAGCGTCCCGTTTGGCCGCAGCCTGATCGCCGCCGATGTGGTCCGCAAGACCGACCGCATCGTCCGCAACGCCAATGCGACCCAGCTGGCGCTGGGTTATTACTACACACTTTCAAAGCGGACCAATTTGTATGTCGTCAGTTCTAATTTACGCAACGGCAGCGCCGCAAGCTACCAGGCCGCGCTGCCAGGCGGCACGCGCCGGCTGGTCGCCGCCGGCATGCGGCATCAATTCTAAGCGGGGCACGCCATGAGCGCACGCCTTCGCATCGCCCCGCTGCTGCTCAGCGCCCTGCTGGCTTGCCTGTGGAGCCAGCCGGCTGCAGCGGACACGGTCCGCATGGCCTTCGGCGAGAAGATACCGCCGTTTTGTTTTCCCGAAACCGATTCCGGCATCGAAGTGGAAATCCTGCGCGAAGCGCTGGCCTATCGCGGCCACGTCATGAAGCCGCATTACTATCCGTTCGCCCGCATCCCGGTCGCGTTCAAGGCCGGCGACGTCGACGCGGCGATGACCGACCTGGGCGAGGACATGGAGAAATGGGGCGCCTACTACGGCGAGCCGGCGGTCTTCTATGACAACGTCTTCATCAGCCTGAAGGAACGCCATCTCGACATCAAGACGCCCGACGACCTGCGCGGCCTGACCGTCATTTCGTTCGCCGGCGCCGCCAAACGCTATCCGGAATGGCTGGACGAAGTCAGGAAGGCGGGCCATTATTTCGAGCAGAACGACCAGGCGCTGCAAGTGCTCACCCTCGATCGCGGACGCTACGACATCGTGCTCAGCGACCGCAATATCTTCAAGTATTTCACGCTGCAACTTAAGCTCAACAAAACCTTCCATCCCAAGCCGGTCGTGGAGCAAAGCTTTGTCAAGTTCAACCCGATGGACTACCGCGCCGTGTTCCGCGACAAAAAGGTGCGCGACGATTTCAACGCCGGTATCAAGCACTTGAAAGACACCGGGCGCTTCAACGCGATCTATCAAAAATACCTGGGCGACGGCAAGGGCGGCTAGCAGCGTTGCAATGCCCGGACCACCGCCGCCGCGATCGGCGCGCTCATGCCGATTTCGTTGCTGGCATGGGGCACCGTGTCGCAGCTGACGATGCGCCCGGCCCCGGCCGCCTCGAGCTCGGCGTAGGCGGCGCCGGCAAACAGCGCATGCACCCCGATGCAGACCGGCGGCGCGCAGCCGGCCGCCTTCAATTGCTGGGTGGCGGCGATCATGGTGCGGGCGGTCGAGATGATGTCGTCCACCAGCACCGGCGTCCTGCCGGCCAGTAGTGTTGCGGGCGGCGGCGATACGCTCACCTCGCGGTCGCCGCTGCGCACCTTGCGCAAGACGGTGTAGGGACAGCCGGCGGCGGCGGCCACCTGCCCCACCCATTGTTCGCTTTCCTCGTCCGGCCCGACCAGCACCGGACGCTCCACCCGGGCCGCGATCCAGGCGGCGATCTCCGGCGCGGCCGGGGCCACCTCGGTGGCGATCCGGTACACCTCGGACAGCTGGTGAAACCGGTGCAGATGCGGATCGACCGTCACCAGCCAGTCGAAGCAGCCCGACAGCAGCCGCGCGAAATGGCGCGCGGTGACACCCTGCCCCGGCGCAAAGCTGGCGTCCTGGCGCATATACGGCAGGTAGGGCGCGACCAGGCCGACGCTGCGCGCGCCCAGCTCGCGCGCCACGCAGGCGCACAGGTACACGGCCATGATTTGATGGTCCGGCTGGTTCAGCGCGGCGACCAGTATCACGTCGCGTCCGGCCACGGCCGGCGTCAGCTGCGGGCAGGATTCGCCGTCGGGGAAGCGGTGCACCAGCAGCTCGCCCGCCTCGCAGCCCAGTTGGCCGCGCAGGTGGCCGGCGAATTGTTCGGCGCCGGGCAGCGCCATCAGCATGGCGGTCATGACGCCTCCTGGATCGAAAAAATGCTGTCCTGCGATTCGGCATACGCCAGCGCGTACGCCAGCTCGCCGGGAGACTCGGCGTGCAGCGTCAGCAGCGGCTGGCCCGCGCTCAGCATGGCGCCCAGCTGCGCGTGCAGCGCCAGCCCTGCCGCCGGCGACTTCGGCGCGCCGGCCAGCTTGGCCAGCCGCGCCAGGCGGCGGTTGTCGATCGCGACCAGGCGCCCGTGGTGCAGCGCGGTCAGCACATGGGTGTAGGCCGCGCGCGGCGGCGTGCGCATGCCGCCCTGGGCCTCGCAGATCGCCTGCAGCTTGCTCCAGGCGGCGCCGCTGTCGAGCACGCTGCGCGCCAGCGCCACACCGTCGCCGGGCGCCGCCTTGCGGCCCAGCTCCAGCACCCGCCCCGCCAGCTGCAAGGCGCGCTGGCGCAAGTCGTCCGGCGCGCCGGCCTGGTTTTGCATGACAGCCAGCAAGTCCCAGGCCTCCAGCGCCGGGCCGACGCCATGGCCGACCGGCTGGCTGCCGTCGCTCAGCATCACGCTGACGTTGATGCCGAGCGCCGCACCCACCGCGTCCAGCCGCTGCGCCAGCGCGTGCGCGGCCTGCCGCGAGCGCACCTTGGCGGTGCGCCCGACCGGCATGTCGATCACCACGTGGGTCGAGCCGGCCGCTATCTTCTTCGACAAGACCGAGGCCACCATCATGCCGTCGCTGTCGAGTCCGAGCGGCCGCTCGACCCGGATCAGCACGTCGTCCGCCGGACTCAGCGAGACCGCCCCGCCCCAGGCGATGCAGCCGCCCTCCCGCTCGACCACGCGCCGCATGGCCGGCAAGTCCAGCGCCACCGGGGCCAGCGTTTCCATGGTGTCGGCGGTGCCGGCCGGCGAGGTGATCGCGCGCGACGAGGTCTTGGGGATGGTCAGGCCGCAGGCGGCCACGATGGGCACCACCAGCAAGGTGGTGCGATTGCCGGGCAGGCCGCCGACGCAGTGCTTGTCGACCACCAGCTCGCTGTTCCAGTGCAGCCGCTGGCCGACCGCCACCATGGCGCGGGTCAGCGCGATGGTCTCGGCCACGTCCATCCGGTCGCCGGAGCAGGCGGTGATCAGCGCGGCCAGTTCGATCTCGGAATAGTGGCCGTCGACCACGTCGCGCACGATGGCCTGGGCGGCGTCGCCGCCGATCGGCCGGCCGTAGATCTTGGCCCGTACCGCCGACATCGACGCCACCTGCTGCGCGTGCGCCACCCGCAACGGCGCGCCCTCGTTGCCGCCCAGCGCACGCCAGGCCGCCTCGGACAGACCCAGCTGGCCGAGCCCGATCCAGTCGCCGTGCACCACGTTGAGCGTGGCCACGATATGCCGCTCGCCGTGCCAGACCTCGATCCGCGAGCGCGATTCGAAGCCTTCCGATTTGCACACCGGGCAATCGCTGCGCAGATAGGCGACCGGTTCCTGGTAGGTGTCGACGCCCAGCCGGCGCAAGCTCAGCCCGCCGACCGCGGCGGCGCCCGCCACCCCGGCATCGAAGGCGGCGGTGCGTTTCATGGCAGCTCCTGCTGTTCCAGGTAGTCGGCCACGCGGCAGTCCCAGTGCAGCGTGCGTTCGATGCGGTGGCGCAGCGCGTCGGCCGCCGCCGGCTCGCCGTGGGTGATGAAGGTGCGCTTGGGCGGCTGTTCGAAGTGGCCGAGCCAGCTCATGATCTCGCCGGCGTCGGCATGCGCGGACAGGTTGTCGATCTGCCGCACGCTGGCGCGCAGCGCCACATAGTCGCCGTAGATCTTGATCTCGGGCGCGCCGTCGAGCATGGCCGCGCCGCGCGTGCCGCCGGCCTGGAAGCCGGCGAACAGGATGGTGTTGCGCGGATCGCCGCCGAAAGCCTTCAGGTGGTGCAGCACGCGGCCGCCGGTGGCCATGCCGCTGGCCGCGATGATCACCATCGGCAGCTGCTTCTGGTTGAGCGCGATCGATTCCTCCACGCTGTTGACGATGTGGGCCGCATGGCACATGGCCTCGCACTGCGCGCGGTCGAGGCGGTGCAGCTGGCGGTGCTTCTGGTACAGCGCGGTGGCGTCGGTCGCCATCGGACTGTTCAGGTAGACCGGCAGCCCCGACGGCAGCTGGCCCTGCTGCTTGAGCTGGTGAATCGCGTACAGTATCGATTGCGCCCGCCCGACCGCGAACGCCGGAATGATGGTGACGCCGCCGCGCGCGGCGGTCTCGCGTATGGTCTGCCCCAGCAGGATGGCCGGATCGGCCGGATTGTGCAGGCGGTCGCCGTAGGTCGACTCCAGCACCAGGTAGTCGGTGCGGGCGATGTGGGCCGGCTCGACCATGATGGCGTCGTGCAGCCGGCCCAGGTCGCCGGAAAACGTCACGCTGCGCCGGCCGTCGTCGATGGTGACGATGGCGGCGCCCAGGATATGGCCGCCCAGCGCCATCTGGCCGCGCAGCGGGCCGCAGATCGCAAACGGTTTGCCGAACTCGACCGGAGAGAAGAACTTCAGCGCCCGTTCGGCGTCCTCCTCGGTGTACAACGGCAGCGCCGGCGCGTGCTTGGAATAATTGTGGCGGTTGGCGTGGTTGGCCTCCTCTTCCAGCAGGCGGCCGCTGTCGGGCAGCAGGATCTTGCACAGGTCGAAGGTGGCCGCGCTGCACAGGATCTTGCCGCGAAAGCCGTGCTTGACCAGCAGCGGCAGGTAGCCGCTGTGGTCCAGGTGGGCGTGCGTCAGCACCACCGCCTGGATCGACGACGGCGCCACCGGCAAGTCAGCCCAGTTGCGCAGCCGCAGTTGCTTGTAGCCCTGGAACAGGCCGCAGTCGAGCAGCATGCGCGTGTCGCCGGACGTCAGCAGATATTTGGAGCCGGTCACGGTGCCGGTCGCTCCGAGGAATTGTATTTTCATGGTCTCCACCTCTGCCGCTTGATCGGATGCCGGGCCGGGATCAGCGCAGCATGTCCGCCTTCAGGAAATACTTGCGCGCATACTTGAGCAGCTGGCCGTCGCTCGGATGGTCGGCGCTTTCCACGCTCATCACGCAACCGGCGACGGCCGGGTGATGCTTGAGCAAATGCTTCATCAGCTCCAGCTTTTCCTGCGCCGGACCGACGATCAGGATTTCGGTGGCGCCGCCCAGCGCCCTGGCGACGTCGTCGAAATAGGCCGTGCTTTCTGGCGCGCGGCCGGCGCCGACCGCGCCTGACTTGGCATGCAGGTGCGGATGGGTCGAGACCGTCTTGATGACTTCGCTATCTGCGGCTTCGGCGTTGAAATGGATGACGTGCGCCTGCGTGTGGTCGATCCACGCTACGACATGATTAAAAGACATGAAATGCTCCGGTTGTGAGTTGACTTATTGCAGTCTATTAAGCCGGGGAAACAAAAACCTTGATACAGATCAAAATCAGCCGAGCTGGGCCAAATAGGAGTAGGCTAGGAAGTCCGACTAAACCGGGAGGCGTCGATGCAGAACGTGGTCTATCACTTTCGCTTTGCAGACGGCCAGAGCGCGAGCTGCGCGGTCAGCGACGATGACGGCCAGCCGCCGGCCAGATTGCCGGCCTGGACGGCGCTGGAGTTCGAGCAGTGTCCCAACTGCCCGCTGCGGCCGGGCAGCATGGCCCATTGCCCGATAGCGGTGCGGCTAGTGCCGCTGATCGCCATCATGGGCAAGCTGCATTCCTATGAACAAGTCGAAGTGCGGGTGGAGATGGCGGAACGCAACGTGGTCAAGCTCACCACCGTGCAGCGCGGCGTCGGCGCCTTGATGGGCCTGCTGGCGGCCAGCAGCGCTTGCCCGCGCACCGAGTTTCTGCGGCCCATGGCGCATTTCCACCTGCCGTTCGCCTCCGAGGAAGAGACCATCTACCGCTCGGCCTCCACCTATCTGCTGGAACAGTATTTCATCGCCCGCAACGGCGGCGTGCCGGACTGGGAGCTGGACGGCCTGAAGGCCCGCTACCTGGCGCTGCAAAGCGTCAACAGCGCGATGGCCAGGCGCCTGCGCCACGCGGTCGACGAGGACGGCGCCATCAACGCGCTGGTCATCCTCGACCTGCTGGCCAAGGCGCTGCCCTACTCCATCGACGACAAGCTGGACGACATCAAGGCGGCCTTCCCGGCCGCCTGACGGTCACACCGCCTGCGGATGCACCAGCCGGCGCAGGTCCATCGACAAGCCGGCCAGCTGCGAGGCGGTCTGCAGCGTCTGGGTCGAGCTCGCTTCCGTCTCCTGCGTGGTCTGCGCCACGTCGGACACGGCGATGCGCACCTGGTCGGCCGCCGTGGCCTGCTGCTTGGTCGACAGCTCGATCTCGCGCACCGCCTCGGTGGTGGTGCTGACCAGGTCGGAAATCTGCTTGAACGACAAGGCCACCTCGGCAAACTGGCGCGCCCCCAGGTCGACCGCCTTGGCGCCGCTCTCGGTGGCCATCACGGTGGTGTTGACGGCGCCGCGCACGTCGTCGATCTGGATGCGGATGCCCTTGGTGGAGGCGGCCACGCGGTCGGCCAGCTTGCGGATCTCCTCCGCCACCACGGCGAAGCGGCGGCCCGCCTCGCCGGCGCCGCTGGCCTCGATGGTGGCGTTGATGGCCAGGATGTTGGTCTGCTCGGCCAGCTCGGAGACGATGTCGAGCACCGCGCCGATCTCCTGCGACTTGCGGCCCAGGTCCAGCATATGGCTGACCACCAGGTCGGTCTGGCGGCGGATGCCGGCGATCGATTCCTGCCCTCGCTCCACCGTGCCCTCGCCGCTGCGCGCCGCGCCCGCGGTCTGCTCGGCGATCTGCGCCACCCGTTGCGCGCTCTCGGCGATCTGGCGCGAGGTCACGCCCAGCTCGCTGATGGTGGTGCTGATCTCGCTCATCGCGCTGGCCTGCTCCCGGGCGCCGGACGCCTGCTGGGTGGCGGCCGCCTGCAACTCGGCCGACGAACTCTGCACATGGCTCACGGCCATGCCCAGCCGGTCGGTCAGCGAGCGCGTGATGGTGAAGCCGGCGGCGATCACGAACAGCAGGCACAGCAAGGTGCCGCCGACGATGGTCAACTTGGCGCCGCTGGCGGTGGCGTCCGCATCGGCCTCGCGCTTGCCCAGCAAAGCGCGTTCGTCCCGCATGATTTGTTCGCACACGGCGCGCAGGTTATCCATGATCTTCTTGCCCTCGCCGCCGCGCATCAGCTTCATCGCCTCTTCGGCCTGGCCAGCCTTGCGCAAATCGATGGTGCGCTTGAGTATATTGAACTTGCTGGTGGCCAACGCTTCGGCCTGGCTGATTCTGGCCTGCTGGGCGGGATTGTCCACGGCCAGGCCACGCAGTTCGGACATGGCCGCCGCCAGGCCGGCGACGGACGACTCGAACGGTTCAAGATAGGCTGGATCTCCGGTCAGCAAATAGCCCCGCTGGCCGGTCTCGGCATCCGTCACCTCGCTGAGCAGCGCCGAGACGTGCTCCAGCATTTTTTGCGTCGTCGTGACCGAGCCGGCGGTGGCGGTCAGCACGTAGATGCTCCAGTACGCCGCGACGCCGATCGCGATCAGGAAGGCCGACGATACCGCAAAGCCGAACGCCAGTTTGCGTCCAAAGGTCCAGTTTTTGTTCATGATGCGTCACCCCCCTCAACCGGCGGATCGGTCCGCCTACCCTTGCGTGTAGCCATGGCGTCGCGCCGGCTATGGCGGCCCCAGTATGCGTGTGACCTCGGCCATGAAACTGTCGTAATCGATGGGTTTTTCGATGTAGCCGTCGAAGCCGGCCGCCAGCATGCGCTCGCGGTCGCCCTTCATCACGTAGGCGGTCAGCGCCACCACCGGTATCGCCTGCGTGCGCGGATCGCCCTTGAGGATGGCGACCGCCGCGATGCCGTCCAGCTCCGGCATCTGCACATCCATCAGGATCAGGTCCGGCAGTTGCTCGCGGGCGATGGCGATGCCGGCGCGCGCGCGCTCGGCGCAATACAGCGTGTGCCCTGCGCTTTCCAGCATGATGCTGGTCAGCAGCATATTGCCAGGCGTATCTTCGACGATCAGTATGCGTGCCATCATCCACCCCGGTTATCGTGCCTGCCTCATGGCCGCGGTTCGCCAACGCGCCGCTGCAGCGCGCGGCCCACCTCGAACAGGAATTGGCGTCGATTGAAACTGTCTTTTTCCATGATGCGCAGCACTTGCCCGTTCAGGCGCCGCTTGTCGTCGTCGCTGACGCTGCGGTCGCTCAGCACCAGGATGGGAACGTCGGCGGCGCCGTGGTGCAGCGCCGCGATCACCTCGAAGCCGCTGATGTCGGCCAGCACCAGGCCGACGATCATCAGGTTCGGCCGCAGCGCCGGCAGCGCCGCCAGCGCGCTGGCGCCGTCGGCGTAGCACTGCACCTTGTAGTTCAACGCGGCCAGGTCGCCGCTTAGGCGGGCGCAGGTGGCCGCGTCGTCGACGATCACCACCGTCGGCGCCAGCGCGTCGTCGTTGCCCAGTCCCAGCGCGTACACGGCGTCGCGCAGGATCTGGTGCGACACCGGTTTTTGCAGCAGCTGCGCCGCGCCCAGCACGCAGGCCTTCATTTCCTCGGCCAGGATGGAGACGATCACCACCGGCACGCTTTCCAGCCGGGGATTGCTCTTGATCTCGTCCAGCACCGCCCAGCCGCTGGCGTCGGGCAACATCAGGTCGAGCGTGATCAGGTCCGGCACGTCGCTGCGCGCCATCGCCAGCGCGGTGACGGCGTCGCGCGCGTGGCTGACGGCGAAGCCGATGCTCTCCAGATGAAGCTGCAGCAGCTCGGCGGCATGGACGTCGTCCTCGATCACCAGCACCCGGCGGCTGGCCGGCGCCGGCGGCGGCGCCTGCGGCTCCAGCCGCAGCGGCAGCCAGACCGAGAACTGCGCGCCCAGCCCCGGCGCGCTGGTGACGCCGACCGTGCCGCCATGCAGCTCGGCCAGGCGGCTGACCAGCGCCAGGCCCAGCCCGCTGCCCTCGTGCTGGCGCGAGCTGGACGAATCGAGCTGGCTGAAGCTCTCGAACAGCACCGACAGGTCGCTGGCGGCGATGCCGTCGCCGCCGTCGCGCACCCGCACCTCCAGGAAATCCGGCTCGCCGCCGTCCGGCAACGGCAGCAGCCGGCTGGTCCATTCGCCGTGGTTGCCGTAGCCGACGTCGGCACGACGCACGCGGTGCAGCGAGAGCGTCACGCGGCCGCCGTCGTGGCTGAACTTGACCGCGTTCGACAGCAGGTTGTACACCATCTGCCGGAACTTGCGCAGGTCGACCTGCGCCGGCCCCAACGGCGCGCACGACAGGAACTCCAGCCCGATGCCGCGCCGCGCCGCGCTGTCCTGCACGATGGACAGGCAGGCGCGCAGCACGCTGTTGGCGTCCACCGGTTCCAGCGCCAGGTCCATCTTGCCGGCCTCCACCTTGGACAGGTCGAGGATGTCGTTGATCAGGCCCAGCAGGTGCCTGCCGCTGGACAGCACGTGGCCGACGCAGGTCTGCTGCTTGGCGCTGAGCTCACCGGTGATGCCGCGCGCCATCAGGTCGGAAAAGCCGATGATGGCGTTGAGCGGCGTGCGCAGCTCGTGCGACATATTCGACAGGAATTCGGACTTGAGCCGGTTGGCCTGCTCCAGCTCGCGGTTCTTTGCCGCCACCTCGCGCTGGCCCGCCTCCAGCGCCTGCACCGCCTGCTCCAGGTCGCGGTTCTTTTGTTCCAGTTCGGTCAACAGGGCGGCGCGGCTTTCGGCCAGCGCGCGCGCGGCGCGCATTTCCGCCGCCTCCAGCTCCTTGCCCATCAGCTCGGCCCGGATGCGCCGGCTCTCGTCCTCGAACTGCTTGCGCCGCAGCTGGGCCCGCACGCGCGCCTTGAGCACGTCGAAGTCGCTCGACTTGAGCACGTAGTCGTCGGCGCCGGTGGACAGGCCCTCGATCATCGCCGCCCGGTCTTCCATCGCCGTCAGCATGATCAGCGGGATGTCGCGGGTGGCGGGATCGCCCTTCAAACGATAGCAGGTGTCGGTGCCGGACAGGCCGGGCATCAGCCGGTCCAGCAGCACGCAGTCGACCTTCTGCACCTTCAGCAGCGCCAGCGCCTGCTCGCCGGACTCGGCCAGGATCATGTCGTAGCCCTCGTCGCCCAGCACCTCGGCCAGTTCGAACAGATAGGTGCGGCTGTCGTCCACCGCCAGGATGCGCTGGCCGGCCTGCGGCGCCATCGGCTTGCCGCCGCCGTCGACATTGCGCAGCACCGCCGCCAGCCGCGCCAGCAGCATGCCGGCGTCGCCGTCCTTGCGCACGAAGGCGTCGGCGCCGGCTTCCAGCGCATGCAGTTCGGCGCCCTGCTGGTCGGCCCCGGTCAGCAGGATGCAGGGCACGGTGCGCAGCGCCGGATCGAGGCGCAGCCGGCGCACCACGCCGGCGCCGTCGATGCCGGGCAGCATCCCGTCCACCACCAGCGCCGCCGGCCGCCGCAGCGCCATCGCCCGCAAGCCTTCCTCGCCGGTATGGGCCAGCGCCACCTGGTAGCCCTGCTCGCGCAGCAGCGCGCCCAGCTGCTCGCGGTAGGTCAGGCTGTCGTCGATCACCTGCACCAGCGGCGCGGCGTCGGACGGCGTGCCGGCCAGTTGCAGCAGCTGCATGGCGCGCGCCACCAGCCGGTCGCGGTCGTAGGGCTTGCCGACGTAATCGTTGGAACCGGTCAGCATGCCGCGGATGCGGTGGGCGACCTGGGCTTCGCTCGACAGCACCAGCACCGGCAAGGTGGCGCCGGCGTCGGTGGCGCGCACTTCGCGCAGCAGGTCGATGCCGTCGCCGTCGGGCAGCATCACGTCCAGTATCATCAGGCCCACTTCGCGCGCCGCCATCACGGCGCGCGCCTCGGCCAGCGTGGAACAGGCGATGGTGGCGATCCGGTGCTCCTCGAACGCGTCCTCGAGGTCGGCCCGCACGGTCAGGCTGTCGTCGACGATCAGCACCGGGGCCGTCATGACGCCCTCCAGCCCGCCAGCGCGGCCAGCGCCGGGCCGATCTCCGCCAGCGGCAGGATGCGCTGCGCCGCGTTCAGCAGCGCCGCCTCGCGCGGCATGCCGTACACCACGCTGCTGGCCTCGTCCTGGGCGATGGTCAGGCCGCCGCTGTTGCGCACCGCCAGCATGCCGCGCGCGCCGTCCTGGCCCATGCCGGTCAGCAGCACGGCGGCGGCGCCGCCGCCGCATTCGCGCGCCACCGATTCGAACAACACGTCGACCGACGGCCGGCACGAGTGGCGTTCCGGCCCGCGCTCGCACACCAGCTGGCGGCCGCGCAGTTCCAGGTGCAGGCCGGGCGCGGCCAGCACCACGCCGCGCGCCGGCAGCGGCTGGCCGTGGCGCGCCAGCCGCACGTCCAGCGCGCAGTGGTCGTCGAGCCAGTAGACGAAGGAGGCGCCGAACGGTTCGGCGATATGGATCACCACCAGCAGCGGCAGCGGAAAATCGGCCGGCAGCGCGCCCAGCACATCGACCAGCGCGCGTGGCCCGCCGGTGGAGGCGCCCACCGCGATCAGCCGCAGGCCCTGCTGCGGGACCGGGGCCGACGGCGCCATCGGCGGGGCCCCCGCTGCGCGCCGGCCGCGCAAATGGGTCACCACCTTGATCCTGGCCACCAGCTTGAGCATGGCGATGTAGTGCTCGCCCCAGCCGAGCTGGTCGGGCCGGGGCTTTTCGATCACGTCCAGCGCGCCGGCCGCCAGCGCCTCGTAGGTGCGGAACAGCTCGCCACGGTTGACCGAGGACGACACCACCAGGATCGGCGTCGGGCAATAGGCCATGATGTATTCGGTGGCGGCCAGGCCGGTCATCACCGGCATCATCATGTCGAGCGAAATCACGTCCGGCCGCAGCGCCAGGCACAGCTCGATGGCCTGCTTGCCGTCCTCGGCCTTGCCGACCAGCTCGATCGCCGGGTCGGCCTCCAGCAGCTCGCACAGGTGCATGCGCACCGTCAGCGAATCTTCCACCACCAGCACCCGTAGCTTGCTCATCGTCATCGTTGCACCAGCTCCCCGATCTTCGCCAGGAAGGCGGTCTGATCGAATTCGTTTTTGACGATGTAGCCGTTGGCGCCGGCCTCGGCGCCGCGGCGCCGGTGCGCCGCCGTGTCGAGCGAGGTCACCAGCATGGCCGGGATCTCGCACAGCCGCGGATCGGCGCGGATCTCGGTGATGAAGCCGAAGCCGTCCATGCCCGGCATCTCGACGTCGACCAGGAACAGCGCGTAGCGGTTTTGCCGCGCCAGCTCCAGCCCCTCCTCGGCCGACGCCGCCAGCGCCACCTGGTAGCCGGCCGATTCCAGGATGCTGCTCTCGAGCATGCGGGTGGTCAGCGAATCGTCGACGATCAGGATCGGCAGGCACGGCGTGGCCACTTCGCGGCCGCTGCTGCGGCGCCGGGTCAGCGCCCGGCCCAGCTCCTCGGGATCGAGCACCAGGCGCGGCTCGCCTTCGATGTCCAGGTACAGGCCCAGCACCATGGGATCGGCCGCCACCAGCGGCGGCAAGGCCCGCAGCACCACGCTGTCGACGCCGCCGAGCCGGCTGGTGGCCAGGGCCAGCAGCTCGCCCTGGCTGCGGATCACCACCGCCGTCATCGCGCGCGGCGACCACAGGTGCCGCCCTTGCTGCCCCTGGCGCGCGGCCGCGCCCAGCGCCAGCGGCAGCAAGGGCAGCAGCTGGCCTTCGTAGACGATGGCGCCGCCGTCCACGGTGTGCACCACCTGATCCACCGGCACCCGCAGCGCGCCGTGCACGGCGTCCAGCGGCAAGGCCATGCTCTGGCCGTCGGCCTCGACCAGCAACACATCCAGCGCCGCCAAGGTCAGCGGCACGCACAGCTCGAAGGCGGCGCCGTCCGCGCCGCTGGCGGCCTGCGCCTTGCCGCCCAGCTTGCCCATCGCGGCCCGCACCACGTCCATGCCGATGCCGCGTCCGGACAGCTCGGTCACCACGCGGCTGGTGCTGACGCCGCCCTGCATCAGCCGCGCCAGCAGGCCGGCGTTGTCGTCCGGCGCGTCCAGGCCGCGCTCGGCCAGTGTACGGCGCAGCGCCGCCAGGTCGATGCCGCGGCCGTCGTCGCCGCAGCGGAACCACACCATGTAGCCGCGCCGCGCCACCTCCAGCAGGATGCGGCCGGCCGCCGGCTTGCCCGCCGCCAGCCGCTCGGCCGGGGCCTCGATGCCGTGCGCCACGGCGTTGCGCACCAGTTGCAGCAAGGCCCCCAGCACCACGTCCAATACTTCGCCGTCGACCCGCAGCTGGCCGCCGACGGCCTCGAACACGACTTGGCGGCCGCTGCTGTGGGCGGCGTCGCGCGCGCAGCGTTCCAGCGTGGTGAAGATGCCCGCCACCGGCACCAGCCGCAGGCGCTCGGCGGCGTCGCGGGTCTGGCGCAGTTCGCGGTCGATGCGTTCGGCGCCGGCGGCCATGCGGCGCTCCAGCGTGTCGAGCTGCGCCACCAGCACGCGGCCGCCCTGCGCCGCCTCGCCCGCCAGCGCCAGTTCGCGCAAGGCGTCCAGCGTGCCGATGGCGCGCCGCATTGCCGCCAGCTCGGTGCCGATCTCGCCCAGTCCCTCCAGCAGCACGTCGACTTCCAGCACGTCGGCGCGGCCGAGCCGCTGCGGCGCTTCGGCCTCGGTCGCCTGCGCGCCAGCGGCGGCTGGCACCGGGCCGGGCGCGGCGGGGGCGGCCTCCGGTTGCGGCAGCTGCGCCAGCAGCCCGTTGACCCGGTCGCAGGCGGCCAGCAACTGGTCGACGGTGCTGCGCGGCAGCGGTGCGTCGTCGCTGCGCAGCGGCGTCAGCAATTCTTCGACGCCGTGGATCAGGTCGGCGATCCCGGCCTGCCGCACCACCCGCGCCGCGCCCTTCAGCGTGTGCGCCCAGCGCAGCAACAGGGCCACCTGTTCGGCGTCGCGCGCGCCCTGCTCCAGCGCCAGCACGCCCTTGCCGATCTGCTCGATCAGCTCGCGCGCCTCGATGCGGAAATAGCGGTAGGGATCTTTAGCCATGCGGGCCTCCCTGTCGCGCCCGCGCCGTGCGCGCTTCGACCTCGGCCGCCAGCGCGGCGACGGCCAGCACCGGCACCACGCCGCCGGCCGTGCGGACCGCCTCGCATCGCCGCCCGTCGGCCGCGGCGATCAATTGTTCGGCGCCGGCACAGATGTGGGATTCAAACGCTTCGAAGGCGAACGCCAGCGGCGCGCTGGCCTGCACCAGCACCATCCAGCGCGGCGCGCCGGCGGCGGCCTTGCCCAGCAAGGCGGTCAGCTGGTAGACCGGCACGATCTGGCCGCGGAAGTTGGTCACGCCCAGCAGTTCCGGCATGGGGCTGGGCACCTCCAGGATGCGGCGGTCCGCGTGCAGGCCGCGGATGTCGGCCAGGCGAATCGCATAGGGCTCGGCGCCTATCCGTATCGTCAGCAGGTTGACGCTGCCGGCGGCCGGCAGGCTGGGGGCCAGCGCGAACGAGCGGTCGAACTGCTCGCGCAGCGCGCGGGCGCCGCCGGCCGGCAGGCTGTCCGGGTTCATGGCGCCGCTCCCAGCGCCGCCAGTTCGGCCCGGCACAAGCCGACCAGCGCGCTGCGCGGGAAGCCGCCGCCGAACAGCAGCAGCCGCGACGCTTCCTCATGCTGCAGCAGGATCAGCGCCTGGGCCAGGTCGCGCCGGGCCGACTCGGCGTCGCCCATGCGCCGTTCCAGCACGCCGATGTGCAGGCGCGCCAGCGCGAAGCCCGGATCGAGATAGGCCGCGCTGCGGTAGTGGGCCAGCGCCGCCGCGTGGTCGCCGCCCTCCTCGTGGCACAGCGCCAGCACGTACTGGGCGCCGGCGTTGAGCTCGTCGCGCGCCAGCAATTGATGGCAGACGTTCTGCGCCGCCGCCAGCGCGCCGCTCTGGCTGAGCGAGATGGCCTTCAGCAGCAGCACGTCCGGGTCGTCGGCGTGCTGTTGCGGCAGCTTGTCGATCAGCGCCAGGCTTTGCTCGAATTGCTCGTTGTGCAGGCAGGTCAGCGCATGGTGCAGATCGGCCTGCGCCGGCGCCGACGGCATGGCGCCGGCGCGCGGCGCGGCCACCGCCAGCGTGTCGATGCGCTGCGCGGCGCGGGCGATGACGTCGACCCAGGCCGGATCGTCGAACAGCACCGGCGGGGTTTGCACGCCGTTCCACGGCGGCTGGTTGAACTCGGCCGGCAGCGGCGCCTGGCCGGCGTACAGCTTGCGCTGGTAGTAGAAGGTGGCGTGGGTATGGCACAGATGGAAATCGTGCGACAGGCCGCGCAGGGTTTCCGCGTGGCCCATGAACAGGTAGCCGCCGGGCGCCATCGCGCCGGCGATGCGCGCCACCGCCGCCTGCGCCTGGGCCGGGCTGAAATACATCAGCACGTTGCGGCAGAACACGATGTCGTAGCTGCCGGGCGCCCACAGCTCGTCGTCGTCCTGGGCCAGGTTGCGCTGGTCGAAGCGCACCGAGCGCCGCACGCTGTCGTTGAGCACATACAGCTCGGCTTCGCGGGTGAACCAGCGCGCCCGCATGGCCGGGCTGACTTCGCGCAGCGACCAGGCCGAGTAGCGGGCCCGCGCGGCCTTGGCCAGCATGGCGGGATTGGCGTCCACGGCGCGGATCTCGACGCTGCCGGCGCCCAGCGGACCGGCCTCGCGCGCCGTGATGGCCAGCGTGTACGGCTCCTCGCCGGAGGCGCAGCCGGCCGACAGCACCCGCACCGGCAAGCCTTCGCGCGCCTGCGCGCATGCCGGCAGCGCGACCTCGGCATAGGCGCGGATCTGTTCGATATTCCGGTAAAAATAGGTTTCGGTGACGGTCAGGTCGACCGCCAGCCGGTGCAGCGCCTCGCACGGCGCGGGCGCCGCCGCCAGCGCGGCGATAAAAGCGCCGCTGTCGCCGCCCGCATGCAGGGCCAGCACCCGCGCCAGGTTGCCCAGCTTGGTTTCATCGAATTGCAGGCCCAGCCGCTCGGCGATCAGGTCGCGGAACCGCGCCACCTGGGAGGAAGTAGGCTCGAGGTTCATGCGGTCGCTTCCCCGGCGGCCAGCGCTTCCCACATGGACTCGGGCAGCATGCGGCCGGCGCGCAGCACCAGCAGCAATTCGGCGTCGAGGGTGGCGATGGCTTGCACCAGGCCGTCGTCGCTACCATCCAGCAAGGGGGCGATCTCGGCCAGCGCGGCGGCGGCCAGCTGGCGCACGCCGATCACGCCGTCCACCGCCAGCGCCAGTTGGCGCGGGCCGACGGTCAAGGTGACAAAACGCGACACCAGTGTCGAGCGGGTGGGGCCGACCAGGCGGGCGCAATCGATGACGGGAACGGCAACGCCGCGTATCAGGGCCAGGCCGAGCAGGAAGTCGGCCATGGCGGGCACCGGATCGACCGGCAACGCGCGCATGATTTCACGCACATGCCGCAACGGCAGCGCACACAGGCGTTGCCCGCTGCGACACAACAGTACCGAATGCAATGGCTCACTATCGAATGTCATGGAGATCCATTTCATTGACTGGGAACGCCTGGAAGCCGGCTTGCGCTTACATGAAGGGTACACAAGATTCTAACAGAGAATCTATCCAAAAATCACTTGATGCAAATGCGACAGTTCCACTGCATCCGGGCCGGCGCCCGTATCGCCTTCAGCCCCCGGCCGCCTCGTCGTTGGCATCGCCGTACAGCTGCCGGCCACCGTGTGCCGACGCCTCCAGCGCCGCGCCCGCGCGCAGGCGCATGTCGCGTTCGTAGCCGGCGACGGCCTGCTCCAGCGTGGCCGCCCCCGTCGGTGCCGTGGGCAGCGCCTTGGACAGCTGCATGGCCAGCGCGGCCGCATCGCGCAGCGCGCTGTTGCATCCCAAGCCGCTGGCCGGACTCATCACATGCAGCGCGTCGCCCAGCGCCGTCACCCTGCCCGCCACCGTTTCCAGCGGCGCGCGCGCCTGTCGCACCGGCAGCATGGCCAGCATGCCGGCCGGCGTTGCGGCAAATACCCCGCCCAGCCCGGGCGCCCAGTGTTCGCTGACGGTGGCGATGCAGCGCCGCACGGCGGCTTCATCGGCAGGCAACTGTGCGCCGAGGCCGAAGCGTTCGCGCCGGCCTATCATGGCCCAGTACAGATAGTCGTCGACCGGGCTCAGCGTAGTCGCGCCGGAGAAGCGCATGGCATCCAGCACCAGCGCCAGATCATCGCCGAACACCACCGACGTGCCTTGGCGCAGCGGCGGCGCGATCGCCTCGGCATCCAGCGCCGCCTTGCCGTAGATGCAGACGGCGCCGGTGTCGTGTCCCTGGGCCGATGGGAAGCACTGCGCCGCCACGCGCGAATGGCTGCCGTCGGCGCCGACCAGCAGATCGGTCCAGCAGTGCGTGCCATCGGCAAATTCAAAAGACACGCGGCCGTCGTGGTGGCGGTCGAACTCGCGCAACTCCCTGCCGAAGTGCACACGATCGGCAATGCCGCACATCAGCACTTCGCGCAGTGACTGGCGATGGGCTTTGAGGTCCGGTTCGGCGTGCGCGCCGGCATCCCAAGCCTCGTTCCAGCGCGCTGCACTGTTCAGCTGAACGTCCAGCGCATGGACCTGGCCGAGCTCATCCGCGCAGCTGGCCTGGAACAAGGCGTACAACTGCGGCGACAGGCACTCGCGCAGCGCCGCTTGGCCGTCGGCATTGATGCGGAGGCGATAGCCCTGGGAGCGGCTGTCCAGCGCCGCGTCGCGCTCAAACACGTCGAATGGAATGCCTCGCCGCTTCAGCCCTTGGGCGAGGCACAGTCCGCCAAGGCCGGCGCCGATGATGGCGACATGAAATCGATTTTTCTGCATGAGATGTCTGTCCTGGTTGGTTGCGAAGAACGTCCAGTATTGGACAATACGGCTATGCAGTGATAACGTGGTTTGGTCGATAAATAATGAAATTGAGCCATGCCAAAAAATCACAGCGAGCGTCAGGATGGACCCGATCTGATCGTGCTGTGGGGCGACCCCGGCCAGGGCAATGAGTTTCAACTGGGTACGCGGGAATATGACTGGCACCGCCATCATCGCGGCCAGGTGTTTTGCGTGGAGAGCGGTCTGGTGCATGTACGGACCGCCTCCGGTTCCTGGTTGCTGCCGCCGCAACGCGCGGGCTGGCTGCCGCCGGGCGAACTGCACAAGGTCAGCATCACCGGCGCGGGCAGCGGCTGGACCGTGCTGCTGACGCCGGCCGCCAGCGCGCAACTGCCGCCCCACCCCACCGTCATCGGCGTGACCGAGATCATGCGCGCGCTGGTGCGGCAGGCCGCCACATGGACCGGACAGGAGGCGCTGTCAGCGCCGCAGCAACGCGTGTTGTCGGTGCTGCTGGATGAACTGCAGCAGCAACCGCAAGCCGCCTTGCACCTGCCCATGCCGCAGGACCGCCGCCTGCTGCGCATCACCGCCGCGCTGGCCGCCGCGCCGGACGACGGTCGCAGCCTCGCCGAATGGGCCGACTGGGCCGGCCTGTCGTCGCGCAGCATGAGCCGGCTGTTCCGCAGCGAAACCGGTTGCAGCTTCGGCCAGTGGCGGCAGCAATTCCTGCTGTCGATCGCGCTGGAACGCCTGGCGCAGGGCGAATCGGTCAACGCCGTCTCCGACGCGCTGGGCTACGCCACGACCAGCAACTTCATCGTCATGTTCAAGCGCCATTTCGGCGCATCCCCTGGGCGGTATTTTCGAAGTTGAGACGTGTCGAACACTCAACGCCGCGCGGCTGCCGCAGGCTGCTGCCCCATTCTTGCCGCCGCCGTGACCCGCGCGCTGCGCTTGCGCCACCATACCAGCACGCCGGTCACGGACAGCGTCGCCACCACCACGCCCATCAGCGAGATCAGCACCCGCCCCGGTATGCCCAGGATGCGGCCCGAATGCAGCGGGAACTGGGCCTGGATGAAGATGTCGGCCGCCGTGCCCTTCCACGGCTGGCGCTCGCCCAGCAGCGCGCCGCTGCGGCCGTCGTAGTACAGCTGCCGGTGGCCGACGCCGCCGGCACCATGCTCGTCCTGTGGTTGGAAGAAGGCCACCGAGTAGATCCCGTACTCCGGTGAATACGATAGATTCCCCACCGGCTCAAGCCAGCCGCGCCGCGCCGCTTCCGGTTCGGCTTTCGCCTGCACATCGGCATAGGCCAGGACCGGCTTCAGCGGCTTGGTCGGGCCGGTCGGCGTGCGCACATCGAACGGCGACGGCGTCACGTCCGACACCAGCGACATCACCGGGAAGAACACTTCGCGGTACAGGTTCAGCGAGAACGCCGTGAAGGCGATGGTGAACAGCAGCAGCCAGGTCCACAGGCTGAACGCGCGATGCAGGTCGAAATTGAACTTGGTGCTGCCGGCGCCGAAACGAATCAGCCACGCCGGCCGCCAGCGCTGCCACCAGCTCCTGGACTGCGGCCCGACCGCCACCACCGCGCGCCGCCGCACCGGCAGCGTGAGATAGAAGCCGACAAAGCTGTCCACGGTCCAGATCATCGCGATGCCGCCCATCAGCCACAGGCCCCATTGGTCGATGCCCCACATCTGCGGAATGTGCAGCGTGTAGTGCAGTTGGTAGAGGAAGGACACGAACGTCTCGCGCGTGATCGGCCAGGCCGCGCCCCACTTGCGCGCGCCCAGTTCCGCGCCGGTGACGGGATCGACAAACACCTGGTTGTACGGCGCCGGATACAGCGCGCCGGTGGCTGGGTTGACGCGCGGCTCCACGTAGAAGGCCAGCGAGTGGCCGGGTTCCGCCGCCATCGGCACCGACAGCACCTGCATCTGCGGATGGCGCGCCTCCACTGCCCGCGCCAGTTGCAGCGCCGGCAGCGCCGGACCCACGCCGGTGGCATTGGTCAGGTGCGGGTTAAGCAATTCATCCAGCTCGTGATCCCAGGAGATCACCGCGCCGGTCACTCCGCTGATGAAAAGGAAGCCGGCAATCAGCAGACCGGCCCAGCGATGCAGCAATGTAGCGATTCGACGCATTAGTTTGTAGCCTGTAGAGTTTTAATTGAAGATGCGCCTTCCTGGCCGGCGATGCGGCGCAGCGCGCCCATTTCGCCGAGCAGCATCGTTGCCCCCAGCGCGGCGCTGAGGGTGGCGGCGATCGCCATGCTGGCGATCAGTCCATCCAACCCCCACAGCGGCGGCAGCAGGAACAGCAGCGGTATCAACAGGTAGCCGTGCGGCGCCAACACCAGCCAGGCGGCCTTGCGGCTGCGCTCCGCCGCCTGCAGCGCCACCACCGCCACCATGTGAAAGCCGAACAGGCAAAAGCTCAGGTGGAATACGCGGCAGGTCGTCACCGCCAGCTGCTGCACGGCGGGATCGGTGCTGAACCAGGTGACGATCCATGGCGCGAACACAATCACCAGCGCCGAATAGACGATGGCGAAGCCGCTGCAGATGGCCAGCATCAGCCGCGTCGCCTGCAGGAAGCGCGCGTGTTGGCCACCACCCCAGCTAAAGCCCAGCAAGGCTTGCGCGCCAAGGCAGAAGCCCACCAGCGGCAGGCTGCCGCCGGTCAGGATGCGCAGGCCGATCGCCACCGCCGCCACCGCCGTATCGCCGTAGGTGGCGGCGTTGCGGTAGATCAGCGCGAACGCCACCGCAGCCAACCCGGTCGACATGGCGGCCGGCACGCCTACCTGCACCACTTGCCACAAGCCCCGCCAGTCGATCCGCACATGGCGCAGCGCGACGTGGATCTTGCCGACCCGCTTGCAGAAGTAGACGGCATACGCCAGCAGCGCCGCCAATGCGGAGATCAAAGTGGCCCAGGCCGCGCCGGCCACGCCCATCTCGTAGTGGAAGATCAGGATAGGATCGAGGATCACGTTCAGCGCGAAGGAGCCGATCAAGGTCCACATGCTGAAGCGCGTATTACCTTCCGAGATGGCGATGAAGTCGCACAGCATCTGCAACAGGATCAGCGGCGCGCTGTAGCAGAAGATGGTGGCGTAGACGGTCGATGCCGGCATGGCTTCTGCCGTGGTGCCCATCGCGGCCAGCAGCATGGGCAGCAGCGGTATCAGCACCGCCGCCATCACGCAGCCGGCCACACCCAGCAGCACCATGACGGTGCTGGCGGTGCGATTGGCCTGCTGCCCGTCGCCGGCGCCCAGCATGCGCGCCACGCAACTGGCCACGCCCACGCCGGCGCCCTCGCCGATCGCGCCGAACACGATCAGCAGAGGGAAGCAGATGCTGATCGCAGCGATTGCGTGCACACCCAGCTGGCTGACGAAGAAGGCATTCGCCAGCTGGTGCATCGCGTTGGCCGACAAGCCGATCACCGCCGGCAGCGCCAAGGTGAACAACAGGCGCTTCAGGTGCGGCGAATTCATGTCCGGCAAAGCGGCGCTGGCGAAACTCATTCCACTTCCTCCATTACGACGTTGTCGGTACGGGCCGGCCGTTGCGGCTTGGGCGACAGCTTGTCCACCAGCGACAACGCGATCTCGTGCGAACGTATCGCCAGCACCGACAGCAGCGTGTCGGCCAGGCCGTGTGTGGTCTCGGACGAACCCTGCACGAAGATAGGCGCCTGCACGTGCGCGGGCGTAGCCAGCTGATAGTGGCGACCGATGGTGAAGCCGTCCAACTCGTGTTCGAGTTCGGCCAGCAGCGCACGGCTGGTGTCGCGCAGATAGCCGGTGGCGCTGATCACGCGATGGTAGCGTTGCTGGTGCGGCGTCTCTGCGCCCGCCTGGGCCAGGCTCAGGGTCAGGCCATGCTCGTCGCTTTGCACCTGTTCGATGGCGCAGGAGCTGAGCACCCTCACCCGCTCATTGCCGTCGACGCGCTGGGCGTACAGCATGGCGCTGATGCGCTCTATCAGGTCGCCGTCCACCACCGCGTAGTTCGTGTGGCGGAATTCCGCCAGCAGCGACTGGCGCACTTGCTGCGGCTGGCCGAAGAAGAAGTCGGTGTAGTCCGGATCGAAGATGTGGTTGATCGACGGCCCGTCCTCCGATGGCTTGAGCGTTGAGCCACGCAGGATCAGGTCCACCTTCGCGTTCGGATAGCGCGACACCAGGTCGAGGAAGATTTCGGCCGCGCTCTGGCCGCCGCCGACCACCGCCAGCGCATGCTTGCCGCTAGTGCTGAGCGGATTGCGCTCGATTTCGCCCAGATAGCGCGACGAGTGGATGATGCGCGCATCGTTCTGCTCCGCCAGGCAAGCCGGCATGAACGGCCGGCCGCCGGGCGCGAACACCAGGCTGCGGGTGCGGCGCTGGCGCTCACGGCCCGCAGCGTCGGCGGAGTGCACGTGCAGCGCGACCACGTCGCGGCCCTTGTATTCCGGGACCACGCGGGTGACGCTTTCGCCATAACGGCTATGGGCGTCGAAGTGGCCCGCAGTCCAGCGCAGGTAGTCGTTGAACTCGATCCGGCTCGGGAAGAAGGTCTTCTGGCTGATGAAGGCCTCCAGCCGGCTGTGCTGGCGCAGGTAGTTCACGAAGGAGTAAGGGCTGGTCGGATCGCGCAGCGACACCAGGTCCTTGAGGAAGGATATCTGCATATCGGTGCCGGGCAACAGCATGTCGCCGTGCCACGTGAAGCGCGGCTGGCGCTCGATGAAGCAATGCGACAGTTCGCGGCCGCGCTCCCGCAGGATCTCGTCCAGCGCAATCGCCAGCGCCAGGTTGGACGGGCCGAAGCCGACGCCGACGATGTCGTAGGTATGTGGTTCAGTGTACATGGCCGCTCCTCACGCTTTCGGGCTTGGATGCCACAGTCGGTTGCTGAAGAACTTCTCGCGCATCAGCATCACCAGCGTGGCGCGTTTGTGCGGGAAGTCGAAGTCCTTGACGGCGGCAAAGCCCGAGCGCTCCAGGTTGCGCACCTGGCGCTGGTGGCTGGCCGCAGGTTCGCCGACGATGCGCTGGGTGCGCGGCTCGTCCAGGAACATGTAGTGCATCAGCGACGGCAGCCAGGCGCTGATGAACTGCCCGCCCGAACAGGCGGCCTCCCCGACCAGCACATGCCAGCCGCGGTCGTAGTCGTCGGCGGCGTAGTAAGGTCCGAGGCGGTTCTCCTGCGCCCAATACACTTCCATGTAACCGAACGGCACGCGGTCAAACTCGGCCACCAGCGGCAGCATGTGCGGATCGGCCAGGCGGCCGTTCAGGTAGGCGCGTTGGTAATCCAGGTCGCCTTCCTCCTGGAAGAACTGGGCCACGCGCGGATCGTTCATCCATTTGTGCATGGTGTCCAGGTCCTGCTCGACGCTGGCGACGCGGAAGGCGATGCTTTGCCCCAGCCACGGGATATAGCGTTCGTACACATAGCCTTGCGGCTTGGCGGGACGTTGCGGGTGCCAGCGCTCTCCGGTGCGCACGTGGTTTTGCGGGTAGATGGCCGGCGCTTGCGGCAGCCAAAGCTGCGGCAGTTGCCACAACATCGCCGGCGATACCGTCAGCGACGGCCCGGACTCGCGGGCCACGCCGCTGCGCAGCAGCTCTGCCTTGATCTCGGGCCATTCGCCGGCATGCAGGCGGATGGCCGTCAGCTCGGCGCGGGATGCGCTGAGCGATTCCAGCGCGGCCAGCTGGGCCAATTGCAGCAAGGCCGGTGGCTGCGGCGCGCCGGATTTGCGCGCCAGCCAGCATTCGTTGCCAAGGTCGACGTTCAGTTGCAGCACCGGCTGGCCGTTGCGGTTGACGGCCAGCGTGTCGGCCGCATGCACCACCTCCAGCGCCTGGCCGGACAGGATCGCGCTGCGGAATGGCGCGGATTTTACAGTGTCGTTCATGCTTTATCCTTCGTATAAATCGTATGGAGGAATGGCTGGCACCGTGTTACCACACGTAGCGGGCTGTGAATTGGGCTTGGCGGCGGGCGGCGTAGTTGCAGCTGCCGTCGGTCGAGCAGTTGCCCAGGTAAGTCTTGTCGGTCAGGTTGCTGACGTTGAGCGCGAAGTCCCATTGCCGGTAGCGGTAGCCCAGCATGGCGTCGGCCAGGGTCACGCCGGCGTGTTCGAAGGTGTTGGCGTCGTCGCCGAAGGTGGCGCCGGTGCGGCGCACGCCCGCGCCGGCGCGCCAGCCTTGGCCGAATGTGCGCTCGCCCCATGCGGCCAGGTTCAAGCGCGGCACCAGCGATGGCCGCTTGCCTTCGTTGCCGTCGTTGTTGCGGGCGATCTTGGCATCGAGTCCGGTGAGGGAGCCGTTGACCTTCCAGTTGCTATCCAGTTTCGCTTCCGCTTCCAGCTCCAGACCGCGCACGCGTACTTCGCCGCGCTGGATCTGGGCGCCGGCGCCCACGTGATCCGGGTCGGCCGTCAGCACATTGCTCTTGCGCAGATCGAACACCGCCGCGGTGAACAGCGCCGGGCGGTCCAGCGGCGCCCATTTGACACCCAGTTCGACCTGCTTGCCCTTTTCCGGCTCGAAGTTGCGGCCGTCGAAGGCCTGTCCCATCACGGGACGGAATGACGTGGCGTAGCTCAGGTAGGGCGATACGCCGTTCGGCGCCAGCCAGGTCAGGCCCAGGCGGCCGGTGGTGGCGTTGTCCTTCTGGCTGTTTTTCGCCGCGTTGAAGTAGTCGTCGTTGTCGATGCTGCTGCGGTCATGGCGCAGGCCCGCCGTCAGCAGGTATTGGCCGTTGAACTTCATCTGGTTCTGTGCGTAGACGCCGGTCTGGCTCAAGGTGCTGCGCTTGTCCTCGTACTTGTCCGGCGCGCCGACTGCCTGGCCGTAGACCGGCGAGATCACGTCCAGCGTCGGCGCCTCGCCCAGGTAGTTCTGGCCTTCCTGCACGGCGCGGCTGTAGTCGACGCCGGCCACGAAGGTGTTGTCGATGCTGCCGAAGCGGCTGTTCCATTCGATATTCTGGTCGGCGGCGAATACGCGCGCCTTCTGCTGCGCCGAGAAGTTGGCGCGGTCGATGGTGCGCTCGTCGTCGTGCAGACCGGTCATATACAGGCTGTGGTAGTCAACCTTCTCGGTCGCGTAGCGCAGGTTCTGACGCACTTTCCATGCGGGCGACAGGCGCTTTTCAAACACGTAGCCGATGCTGCGCTGTTCCGTCTTGAAGTGATCGAGTCCGGGCTCGCCGACGAAGCGGTTGGCCGGTATCTGGCCGTATGGGCCGGCCTTCTGGGTGCCGATGGATGGCAAGTAGAAGTTCGGCGGCACGTTATCGTTTTGCAGATAGGCGAGCAGCGTGAGCGTCGTGTCGACATCGGGATGCCAGGTCAGCGACGGCGCGAAGTACTGGCGATTGTCCTTGGTGTGGTCGACGGCGCCCTTGGCTCCGCGCGCCAGCATGGACACGCGGTACAGCCACACACCCTGCTCGTCCAGCGGTCCGCCAACGTCGGCGGCGACCTGCTTGCGGTCGTAACTGCCGTAACTCACCTCCACTTCGCGCAGCCTGGATGCGGTCGGGCGTTTGCTGATGGCGTTGACCATGCCGCCCACTTCCGCCTGGCCGTACAGGACGGAGCTTGGGCCGCGCAGCACTTCCAGGCTTTCCAATCCATACGGCTCCATCGTGAAGCCGGTGAAGCCGCGCGTCGGCAGATTCAGGCCGTCGCGGAACACGCCGTTGGAGCCGACTTCGAAGCCTCGTATCATGTATTGGTCGAAGCGCGGATCGACGCCGAAGCTCTCGGTCTGCATGCCGGCCGTGTAGCGCAGCGCTTGCGGTATGCCGGGCGCTTTTTGCGCATCCAGCCGTTCCCGGTTCAGCACCGAGATCGATTGCGGCACTTCGACGATGGGCGTGTCGCCCTTGCTGCCTGTGCTGCTGCGTTTTGCGATGGTGTCGGCCTCGCCTTGCACGACCACGGTGGCCAGCGTGGTTTCGGCTTCGCTGGCGCAGGCGTTCAGGTGATAGCCGCCCATCAACAGGACGGCGCCTGCTACGGCGCTGGCTAAAGGCGAGAGGTCTTGCTTGTTCAACGGGTGTCGCATCAGGTAATGCTTTCTTCAAGTGGGTGATTGATCATTTCGACGCTGCGCGCAAAGCTCTGGTGGAATTGCGGATCGGCGATGATGCTCAGGTGCGTGCTGCCGGGGATGGCGTGCACGCGTTCGACCTTGCTCGACTGCTTGCGCCAGTCGATCACGTTCATCCCCCGCAGCAGCGAGTCTTCGGCGATCCATGCGTGGATGCGGCAATCGAGCGGCGCCAGTGTGTAGTCGCGGAAGACCAGCGCGTTTTCCATCAGCGTCCAGAATATGTGTTCGCGGCTGCCGATATCCGGACCATCCAGGGGCAGCGGCTCCGGGCTGTTGTTCACGTAGTGCAGGAACTGGGTATAGACGGTGGCATCCATGCGGCCAAGCAGATGCAGCCAGCGTTTGTGCATGGTGCTGACGGCCAGCCAGGCGTCGATGTCGTTTTGCAGGCTTAGTCGCAGCGACGGTTCCAGCGGCTTCTCGCCGCCGACCGCGAACTCCGCGTCAAGCGCGCAGACGTCCAGCATGCCGACGAAGCGTACGTCGACACTGTCGCCCAGCAGCCGCGCCGCTTCGTAGGCCAGGATGCCGCCCCACGACCAGCCCAGCAGCATCACCGGCTGGCCGGCGCTCTGGCTGCGGATATGGTCGGCGTAGCGTGCCGCCAGCGCGGAGACGGCCTGCGGTTCGCCGTCACCGGACAGCGAGTGGCAGATAAAACCGGTGGCCGGTTGGTCCGGCCCGAGGTAGTTCACCAGCGCCGTGTATTCCAGCGTGCTGACCAGCAAGCCGGGGAAGCAGTACAGCATAGGCTTGCTGCCTCCGCGCTGGAGACATACGACGTCGCTGCCTGCCAGGTCCTGGTCGCTGAGCGCGCGGGCCAGGCTGGCGATGTCCGGATAGTTGAACAGGTCGACGATGCCCAGGCCGTGATCGGGCAGCAGTTTGTCGAGCATGGTCAGCACGCGCAGTGCGCTGAGCGAATCGCCGCCCAGTTCGAAGAAGTTGTCGGTGGCGCCGATCTGCTGTAGTTGCAGCACTTCCTGCCAGATCGCCACGAGCTGACGTTCGAGGTCGGTGGACGGCGCCACCACTTCGCGCCGCACCTGGGCCGGCAGCGGCAGCGCCTTGCGGTCTATTTTTCCGTTGGGCGTCAGCGGCAGGCTGTCGAGCATGACGACGGCGGCAGGCACCATGTAGTCCGGCAGTTGCGCGGCGAGCTGCTGGCGCAGCGTGGCGCCGTCGATCTTGGCGCCCTGCTCGGCCACCGCGTAGCCAACCAGCTTGGCGCCTTGCGGGGGCTGGTGCAGCACCACGACCGCCTCGCGTACCGATGCCAGCTTGCCCAGCGCCGCTTCAATCTCGCCTAACTCGATGCGGAAACCGCGCACCTTGACCTGGTGATCGAGGCGCCCCAGGTATTCGATGATGCCGTCGGCGCGCCAGCGCACCTGGTCACCGGTGCGGTACATGCGTCCACCGTCGGCCGTGAACGGGTCGGGGATGAAGCGGTCGGCCGTCGCCGCGGCTTGTCCGTGGTAGCCGCGCGCCAGGCAGGCGCCGCCGATATGCAGTTCGCCCGCCACACCAGGCGGCACGGGATTGAGGTCCGCGTCCAGCACATAGGCGCGGCGCGGGCCGACGGCGCGGCCTATCGGCGCAAATGCGCCTTCGAAGCTGGCGTTGGCGGTGGTCTTCCACGCCAGCGGCGAGATCACCGTTTCGGTGGGACCGTAACCGTTGATCAGGCACTCTGGCGACAAGGCGCGCTTGAGTTGTTCGAAGGTGGCGCGCGGCATGCCCTCGCCGCCGAACGACAGCAGGCGCAGAGGTGCAGCGTCGTTGCGGCCTTCGGCCCATTCGGCCAGCTGCTGCACGTAACTGGTGGGGAAGCCGGCGTTGTTGACGCGGTGTTCGCGCATGGCGGCGTGGGTTTCGGCCGCGCTCCAAAGCGCGCCGCCGCGCAGCACCACGCAGCCGCCGACGATCAGCGGCACGATCCAGCGCTCATGAGCGCCGTCAAAGCTGATCGACAAGAAGTGCAGTTCGCGCGATGCGGCGCTCATCTCGTACAGCTCCGCCGTGGCCTGGCAGTGCAGCGACAAGGGGCCGTGTGCGACCGCCACGCCTTTGGGCTTGCCGGTGGAGCCGGAGGTGTAGATGATGTAGGCCATCTGTTGCGGCGATACGTACAGGTTCGGTGGTCCGTCCGGCAGTTGGCTCAGGTTGAGCGCATCGACCGCGATGGTGGCGCCGTTGGCCGGCGCCGGCAATTGGCCTTGCAGCGAACGTTGGGTCAGCAGGCAAAAGACGGCTGCGTCGTCCAGGATGTATGCGATGCGTTCTTGCGGATAGGCTGGATCGATCGGCACCAGCGCACCACCGGCCTTGAACACCGCCAGCAAGGTCACGATCATATCGACGCCCCGCTCCAGCGCCACGCCTACGCGGGTTTCCGCGCGCACGCCGATCGAGATCAGGTAATGCGCCAGGCGATTGGCCGCCGCGTGCATGGCCGCGTGGCTCAGCGAGTCGCTGCCACATACCAGTGCTTCGCCTTGCCCGTGCTGCGCCATTTTTTGCTCCATCAGCTGCTCCATCAGCTGGTGCACTGGGACTGGTGCGTAGCTGGCGGCCGGCCACGGAGCGCTCAGCTGCGCCAGCGCTTGCGCATCGACCAGCTGCAGCTGGTCAAGCCGGGACTGCGGCGCGGCCAGCGCTTGCGCCAACAGGGACAGCGTCCGTTCCAACAGCGCGATAGCGGTGGAGGCGTCGAACAAGGCTGCGGCATACGACAAGGCCAGCGCATAGCGCCCATCGGCGCGCACGCTGGCGCGCAGCAGCAGGTCTACGCGCAGGGCATGGTCTTCGTCTATCCGTAGCGCGACATCGTCCTTCAGGCAGGCATCATGCCCGCGCCAGGCGTAGGCAACCTGGAACGGCAGCTCGTGTTTTTGGAAACCGTCGGCATTGAGCCGTTCCAGCAGCTTCTCGAATGGCAGCGCGGCGTGTGCCAGATTGGCGGCATCTTCAGCGCGCACCGTATCCAGCAACGCGGCAAAGCTCATGCCGCTGTCCAGCGCCAGGCGGGAGACGAGGATATTTTCGAACGGGCCGATGATGCTGTCCAACGCCGCCGGACGGCCGGCGTCGAATGTCGCCATGCGCAGATTGGATTGCATGCTGTGGCGGTACATCAGGGTGGCGAATACGGCACGCAGCACCTGCTCCGGCTGCGCACCGCTGTCGGCGCAGAACGCATCCAACGATTGGGACAAGGCGCCATCGATTACGGCCTCCACCTGCGCGTCCGCATAAGTACGCGACGCAGTGCGCGGGCGATCCAGAGCCAGCGCCAATGCTGGCGATCCGTCGGCCAGCTTGATCATCCAATAATCGTAGTCGGACGCCAGCGCACCGGAACTCAGTTGCGCCAACTGGCGGGCGGCGTGCTGGTGAAAGGCCAGCGATCCGATTGCCGGCAATGGCTCGCCGGCGATGCCGCGCAGGAGCTCATCGACCAGTTTCTCGACCGAGTTCACGTCGGCGACCATGCGATGCACGGCCAGGACCAAGGTCGAACCATTCAGCCAGGCTTTCATGCCAGGTTGGCGTTCCAGATCGAAGTCCTGGCGTTCGGACCAGCGGTCGTAGTCACCGCTGCGCTCCAGCAGAAGCGGCGCCGCGCTGCCAAGGCGCTGTTCGATGTCGCCCCAGGCCAGGCGGTGGAACGTGGTCTGCAAAATTGGATGGCGTGTCTGCAAAGCGGTCAAACCATAGGCGATCAGCGCGCGGTCGACGGCTTTCGGCCAGCGTAATTCGACGCGGATGTGCAGGCGCTGGGTAGTCTGGCTCAGCTGGCTCAGGAACCACAGGCTGCGCTGGGCCGGCGACACCAGCTCGATGGCGGCGTTGGGTGGCAGTTTGTTACCCATGACGCAGCTCTTCACCGGCTAGCGCCAGTTGCAGGCTGTGCTCACGCAGGTCTTGCCAGACGGTGTCGATATGCGCCAGGCACAGCTCGCGGGTGGCGCGGAAGCCCGTCGCCAGCCAGCCCGCCGGCACCGGCCGTTGCGCCGGCCAGACCGAATACTGCCGCTCCGCGTTGATGACTACTTCGTACAGTCGTTCCTGTTGCATGCCCGCTCCCGATCCGCCGGACGCCAGCATGCCGCTGGTGTCAAGCAGTTAAAATTAACAATAGCATAATCAGTGCGAATGATAATGACTATCATTTAGATTTGCAATAGCGATTTGAAATGCCACTGCTGGGCGAAGGGAGATCAGGGTGGGATGGAGGCCGGGACTTCGGGCGGAATCGCCGTCGGGCATATTTCTATTGCAGGCCAGGTACATGTGCCCGGGGAGTGATATCGGTCGAGGCGACCGTGAGATTGGCGCGCGCCATCAGCGCGCGCCTCCCTGGACTACACTGCCTCCGGCATTTTTGCGATCAGCTTGTCCAGTGTAATGGGATAGTCGCGGATGCGCACGCCTGTAGCATTGTAGACCGCGTTGGCGATCGCCGCGCCGACGCCGCAAATGCCAAGTTCGCCCACGCCCTTGGCCTTCATCGGCGACGAGATCGGGTCGGTTTCATCGAGGAAGATGACGTCCTGGTGCGGGATGTCGGCGTGCACCGGCACTTCGTAGCCGGCCAGGTCGTGGTTGACGAAGAAACCGCCGCGTTGGTCGACCACCAGGTCCTCCATCAGCGCCGCGCCCGCGCCCATGGTCATGGCGCCGATCACCTGGCTGCGGGCCGATTTGGGATTGAGGATGCGCCCGGCAGCGCACACCGCCAGCATGCGCCGGATGCGCGTTTCGCCGGTGGCCGCGTCGACCGCGACTTCGACGAAGTGGGCGCCGAAGGTCGATTGCTGGTACTTCTTGTCGAGGTCGCCGTACTCCATGAAATCCTCGGCCACCAGTTCGCCATCGGCCGCCGCCTGCGCCAGCGGCACCGTGCGGCCGCCTGCGCGCACGAATCCGTCGGCAAAGATGGCGTCGTCGGGATTCAGGCCAAGTTTCTGCGCCACCGCCTCGCGCAGTTTGACGCAGGCCGCGTAAACGCCGGCCGTCGAACTGTTGGCGCCCCACTGCCCGCCCGAGCCGGACGACACCGGGAACGACGAGTCGCCCAGCTGGACGACCACGCCGGCCAGCGGCACGCCCATCATCTCGGCGGCGGTCTGGGCGATGATGGTGTAGCTGCCGGTGCCGATGTCGGTCATGTCGGTTTCCACGGTGACCACGCCGCCGCGGTCCAGCCGCACTCGCGCGGCCGACTTCATCACCAGGTTGTTGCGGAAGGCGGCGGCCACGCCCATGCCGATCAGCCAGTGGCCTTCACGCAGCTTGCCGGGCTGGACGCTGCGCTTGCTCCAACCGAATTGGTCGGCGCCGGTGCGCAGGCATTCGACCAGCCGGCGCTGCGAAAACTTGCGGTCCTTGTTCCCGGGATCGGAGGTGGTGTCGTTGATGATGCGGAAGGTGACCGGGTCCATCTTCAGTTTCTCGGCCATCTCGTCCATCGCGATTTCCAGCGCCATCAGCCCCGGCGCCTCGCCCGGCGCGCGCATGGCGTTGCCTTCGGGCAGATCGAGTACGGCCAGCCGCATTTTGGTCATGCGGTTGGCGCCCGCGTACAGCAGCTTGGTCTGCTGCACCGCCGTCTCCGGACTGCCGCCCGGCAGATTGCCGGACCAGCTCTCGTGGCCGATGGCGCTGATCTTGCCCTCGCGGCTGGCGCCGATGCGGACGCGCTGTATCGTCGCCGGCCGGTGCGTGGTGTTGTTGAACATCAGCGGCCGCTGCAGCGCCACTTTCACTGGACGGTTGGCGGCCCGCGCGCCGAGCGCGGCCAGCAGCGCTTCGGCCCGCACGAACAGCTTGCCGCCGAAGCCGCCACCGATGTAGGGCGACACCAGGCGCACGTTTTCCTTCGGTATGCCCAGCGTCCTGGCCAAGTCGCCCTGGCCCCAGGCGATCATCTGGTTGGCGGTCCAGACGGTGAGCTGGTCGCCCTGCCATGCGGCGATGGACGCGTGCGGCTCCATCATCGCGTGGGACTGGTCCGGGGTGGTGTAGCTGGCGTCCAGCCGCACCGGGGCGGAGGCGTAGGCGCCGTCGAAGTCGCCGGTCTTGCTGTCCTTGTTGTCCTTGCCCTCGGGCAGGACGGCCTTGTCCTTGGCGGCGGCCAGGTCGTAGGCGCCCTTTTCCGCCGCATATTTCACTTGCACCAGCTGGGCGGCGGCGCGCGCCTGTTCGAAGGTTTCCGCCACCACCAGCGCCACCGCCTGGTGATAGTGCTGGATGTCCGGTCCGCCCAGCAGCTTGGCGGTATTCATCTTTCCCTTGCCGAGCTTGCCGGCGTTGTCGGCCGTGACGATGGCCAGCACGCCGGGCGCGCGCCGTGCGTGGTCCAGCGACATCGAACTGATGCGGCCCTTGGCGATGCCGGCGCCGACCACGTAGCCGTAGGCGGCGTCGGGCGCGGCGGCGTGCTGCTCGTAGGCATACGGCGCGGTGCCGGTGGTTTTGTAGGGGCCATCGATACGGTCGACCGGCTTGCCGATGACTTTGAGCTGATCGATGGGATTGGTGGTGGCGGGCGTGGTGAACTTCATGTGTCAGCCTTTCTTCGCTGCCGCCAGCACCGCACCGAGCGTGCGCTGGACCAGGGTGATCTTGAAGGCATTGTCTGCCGTGGTTTTGGCGCCGGCCAGCAACTGCTCGGCAACCGCCTTGGCGCCTCGAGGCATGGTCGCGTCCGCCGCCGGCATGCGCCAGGGCTTGTGCGCCACACCGCCCAACGCCACCCTGCCCGTGCCATCCGGCTGGACAATGGCCGCCACCGAGATCAGCGCGAACGCATACGATGCGCGGTCACGCACCTTGCGGTAGATGTGCACGCCGCCCAGCGGCTTCGGCAACGTCACGGCGGTGATCAGTTCGCCCGGCATCAGCGCGTGCTCGATATGCGGCGTGGTACCCGGCAGCCGGTGGAAATCGGCGATCGGAATGGTGCGTGCCGAGCCGTCCGGGCGCACCGTCTCCACGCTGGCGTCGAGCAGGTGCATGGCCACCGCCATGTCGCTGGGATGGGTGGCGATGCAGGACGCGCTGACGCCCAGCACCGCGTGGTTGCGACTGTAGCCGCCGATGGCTGAACAGCCGCTGCCTGGCGCGCGCTTGTTGCACGGCTGGTTGGTGTCGTAAAAGTACGGGCAGCGGGTGCGCTGCAGCAGGTTGCCGCCGGTGGTGGCCTTGTTGCGCAGCTGCGCGGACGCGCCGGCCAGCAAGGCGCGCGACAGCACGCCGAAATCTCGCCGCACGCGGGCGTCGGCAGCCAGGTCGGTGTTGCGCACCAGCGCGCCGATGCGCAGGCCGCCGTCGGAGGTGGCTTCGATCTTGTCCAGCCCGAGGCCGTTGACGTCGATCAGGTGGGCCGGCGTTTCGATTTCCAGCTTCATCAGGTCGAGCAGATTGGTGCCGCCGGCGATGAACCTGGCGCCCGGTACGCGGAGCGCGGCTGCAGCGGCCTCCGCAGGCGATTGTGCGCGTTGATAGCTGAAGACCTTCATGCGGCCCTCCCGGCGACTTCGGTGATGGCGTCGATGATGTTGGAATAGGCGCCGCAGCGGCAAATGTTGCCGCTCATGCGTTCGCGCAGTTCGGCGGCGCTGAGCAGCGGCCGCGCGTTCAGGTCCGCGCTGACGTGGCTCGGTATGCCCTGTTTGATTTCCTCCAGCGCCGATACGGCTGAACATATCTGTCCCGGCGTACAGTAGCCGCATTGGTAGCCGTCGTGTTTGATGAAGGCGGCCTGCATCGGGTGCAGCTTGTCCTGGTTGCCCAGGCCTTCGATGGTGGTGACTTTGGCGCCGTCGTGCATCACCGCCAACGTCAGGCAGGAATTGATGCGGCGGCCGTCGACGATGACGGTGCAGGCACCACATTGGCCGTGGTCACAGCCTTTCTTGGTGCCGGTCAGGTGCAGGTGCTCGCGCAGGGCGTCGAGCAGCGTGGTGCGGGTATCAAGACTCAGGCGCTCGGCCTTGCCGTTGACCTGGATGTTGACTTTGGCAATATACGGGTCCGGATTCGGCACCATGGCCGGCTGGGCGCTTGCCATGGGCGGCACCGCAACGGCCGTGGCGGACAAGGCGCCTGCGATCATCAGATCGCGCCTCGCGTGGTTGATGTCGCTGAAATCGTTCATGGGGTCGCATCCTTGGGCTGGTATCGGCGACCTCCATGGTAAACGTTTTCCATGGGAACAATGTTCGTTTGCCCACATTAGCGCTACAAATCGCGCACTTCTTCCTCGGTAAACCCGGCTTTCAGGCGCGCCTCGATGTTGAACGGGCCGCGCGGTGTCGGCGCCTTGTAGCGGACGGCCAGTTCGGCATAGGTGGCGCGCGGCTCCAGGCCGCGTTGCTGGCACAGGTAGTTGTACCAGCGGTTGCCGATTTCCACATGGCCGACCTCGTCGCGCAGGATGATGTCGAGGATGGCGGCGGCGGAGCGGTCACCCGCCTGCGCCAGCTTGGCGCGCAGCGGCGGAATCGCATCCAGCCCGCGCGCTTCAAGCGTGCGCGGCACCAGCGCCATGCGGGCCAGCACGTCTTCGGTGGTCTTGCCGACCATTTCCCACAGGCTGTCGTGGGCAGGAAAATCGCCGTACTGGTAACCGAGGGTTTGCAGGTGGGCTGCCAGCATCGCGAAATGGGTCGCCTCCTCGGCGGACACGCGCAGCCAGTCGATGTAGTACTCCTGCGGCAGATCCGGGAAGCGCCACAGCGCATCGAGCGCCAGGTTGACGGCGTTGAACTCGATGTGGGCCAGCGCGTGGATCAGCATGGCCCTGCCCTCCACCGTCACCATGGAGCGCCGTCCCACCGACAGCGGCGGCACCAGGTCAGGCTTGGCCGGCCGCCCCGGAATGGCGCCGGACGGCACGATGGCGCCCGCCGGCTCCAGCCCGCACTCGCCTGCGAGCGATGCCGCCGCCATCGCCGCGACCGCAGCCACTTTGGCGCCGGGATCGTTCTCTAGCAGGCAATGCAGCGCATAGGCGCGCAACTCGGTTGGGGTGGGCATGCTGTTCCTTGAAGCTTGAAAAAGGACGCAGTGTAACAAATCCCCGCCTTGATGCGAGGTGTATCAGTTCGGCATGGCTTGTGCACCTAGTTGACAGCTGACAAAGGGGCGGTAGTCTGTGCGGACTATTGCGGAGCCTGTGTATCGAGCATCGATGTCAGCGAATTTTTCAGCGTGCGGCTAGCCTGCTCAAAGGTTGGGTGGAAATTGAGGGTGTCAATTGCATCGAACTGTTGTTTCAACTGCGCGCATCGATCATCGAGCTGCTGAAACACCGCGGCTGCATGCTTGGTTATGAATTTACGGGCGGACATCAACAGCTCGGGTTCACGCTCGGCGATCAGCGCAAAGTCGAAGATATCGCGCCCCGTAATGCGATCGCCTCGATGCCACATTTTTTTCGCGATGATTTCAACCGAGATCTCCACTCTGACCTGGCGCCCGAGGATCGTCTCTACTTCGAACCCCGGTACCGTTAGATTGGGCGCGGCCACAAAGTCGATTTCGCCTTCCGGAAGAAAAAGCTTCACATAGCTGGCCCCTTCCGCGTAGTCGTTTGTAATCGATTCGGCGACGTCGCTCAGGCGGGGTGTGACGAAACCCAGCGATTGAGGATCGGGCACGAAGATGTCGATGTCCTTGCTGAAGCGGTGACCGTATCGAAGCATGAGCACAGTGCCTCCGCCCATGGTCCAGAATGGATCCGTGCGTCCATGCTTGGCGATCTCGCCGATGAGTGTCACCGCGTGCGAAAACAACACTTCCCAAGTGTGAGGAATTCCCGGCGCATTGGCCATTACCAGACCATTCGGCAAACTTTCCATTGCTTAGCCCAGAGGTTTAGGTTCTTCATGATTTTCTTTGCAGGCACCTCGGGTGTGGCAGCCTCGCCGATCGCTTTTACTACGACCGATAAGGGTGTTTCATCGAGTAAAGCCATCAAATGCGGATGAAATTGCTCCGGTGCCTCGCCGGAGCGCAGCATCACCGATAGCATATCGGGCGTGACCACGTCGCGGTAGCTGGTACTGACACTGCGCGCGGCTACAGCAAGCGCGCTTTTCGGTCCGGTGGGCCGCACGGTCTCCATATCAAGGCCCAAAATATCCAACACAGCCTTTAGTTTGGAATAGCCGAGGTCCTTCAAGGTTCCGTTTTCCAGCTGATTGATGGTCACACGGGAAAGTCCGGAGAGTTTGGCCACATGCTCCTGCAGCAGGCCAGCCTGAATCCGTTTGCTCTGAATTTCGCTGCCGATCTGCGCCAAGTTCATGTGGGTCGCCAATTAATGTTAAGTATATTTAACATTATAGTGCTGATTGCGGACATGCCAAGGAAAGGACAACATTAGATTCCTAACTGACAGCCGGCTCCAGCAATGTCAGCGTCTGCAGCTCTGTGTCCAGCCTGGCGCGCAGGCCGACGGGGAGCGTGAACTGGTGGCGGATGTGGCCGAAGGAGTAGCCGGCCACGGCTGGCCGGCGCAGCGGCAGCAGGTGCTGGTTGACGGTATCTTCCAGTGACAGCGCGCTTTCGCCCTCCACGCCTTCGCAGTTTTCAAAGATGCCCAGCACGACGGCGGCGGCGTGGCGGTAGCCCTGGCTGAGCTGGAGCTGGGTCATCATGCGGTCGATGCGGTAGGGTTCTTCGTTGACTTCTTCCAGGTACAGGATGGCGTTCTTGAAATCGGCCGCGTACGGCGTGCCGGCCAGCGCGCTGACCAGCGACAGGTTGCCGCCGATCAGTCGTCCGGTCGCCACGCCTCCATGCACGGTACGCGGCGGTGGATTGTCGGCGCTCATCGCGATCGTGTAGTTCGCTTGCGGCACCATCAGCACGTTGCGCAGCTGCTCCACCGAGTAGTCGGAAAACGTGGAGGTGGCCACCGGCCCGTGGAACGTCACCAGCCCCGCCTGCTTGAGCAGGGCCAGGTGCAGACAGGTGATGTCGGAATAGCCGATCAACACTTTCGGATGCGCACGGATCAGCCGGTAGTCGATATGCTCCAGCAGCGAGATGCAACCCGAGCCGCCGCGCACCGCCCATACTGCCTTGATCTCGGGATCGAGGAACATCGCGTACAAATCCGCCAGTCGTTGTTCGACCGTGCCGGCGTAGTTGCCGTAGACGTAGTGGATGTTGTCACCCAAGCGCACCCGCAAGCCCAGCGATTCGATGTTCGCGACCGCCTGGGCCAGCGCCGCATCGTTGGTGTGGCCGCCGGGTGCGATCAGGCCGACCAGGTCGCCTGGCTGCAAACGGCGCGGCTTTATCAGGCGCATGGCTTTTCTCGCGACCGGCGCGGCGGTGGCGGTGGCCGTGGCCACTGCCGCGCCCGTCCCCAACGCGGCGGCGGCCAGCAAATGACCGAACCGCCGCCGGCCGTGGTCTGCGGACATTACAGGAACGTGTACTTGAGCAATACGTTGAGCGCCCGTCCACGCGGGTCGGCCACCCTTGGATCCCAGCCCGCGCCCACCACTTCATCCACGTTGTGTGCGGTGAACGGTGGATCGGTATCGAGCAGGTTCTGGATGCCGAGCGTGATCGTCAGGTTCTTGAAGCCGGTGTACGTCGCCGACAAGTCGTACTTGGTGTAGGCCTTCACGTTCGGGTTGAAGCCCGGTGGCGGCGCCGCCTTGCCGCCGTCGGGCAACTGGTCCTTGTAGCCGGAGCTGTAGCTCTGGATCAGCATGCCGCTCCAGTCGCCGCGCGACAGGCTCAGGCTGGCGTTGTGCTTCCAGCGCAGGTACAGGTCGCGGGTGTAGAAGTTGCCGACGTATTCCTGGTACGGCTGGCCTTCGATCTCGGCGAACTTGAAGCTCTGGGTATAAGTGCCGTCCAGGTTGAAGGCCCACTTATAGCTGTCGAGCTTGCCCTCGCCGCGCAGGCTCAGGTCGGCGCCGCGCGTCTTGGTGCCGGCCGCGTTGATCCAGCCGGCGTTGACGTAGGCGATGGTGTTATCCGGGTTGCGGATGATGTTCTGCGACAGCAGCGCGGCGTTGGCCAGCACGATTTGCGGCGTGCGGTTCAGGATGCGGTTCTGCGAGTTGATGGCCCAGTAGTCGATCGACGCCGAATAGCCGCGCACCGGCTCGATCACCATGCCCAGGCTGCCCTGCTTCGACGTTTCCGGTTTCAGGCTCGGGTTGCCGCCGCTGAAGTACGGTAGGCGCGCGATGGCGCAGAAGGCCGGATCGCCAGGGTGGGTCGGGCAGAAGACGGGATCGATGGTGCCGTTCGGCAGTTCCTGCGACAGCCGGCCTGAATACAGCTGCGTGAAGCTCGGCGCCAGGAAGCCCTTGTTGGCCGAGCCGCGGAACACCAGCATGCCGTTCGGCTGGTAGCGGAACGAGATCTTCGGATTGGTGGTCGAGCCGAAGACGCTGTAGTGGTCGCGGCGCAAGGCCAGCTGGGTTTCCAGTTCCTTGGTGATCGGAACAATCAGCTCGGTGTAGACCGCCTTGATGTCGCGGGTGGCCTCGTTCAACGCGGCGTTCCCGGGCGACAGCAGGATCTGCGTGGCGTCGACATCCTGGGCGAAGTTGTAGCCTTCGCGGCGCAGGTCGAAGCCCACCGCCATCGACACCGGTCCGGCCGGCAGCTGCCAGACTTCACCGGACAGATTGCCATCGAGCTGGGTCAAGCTGGTTTTCCCGTGCTGGAAAGCGCCACGGAACTTGGTCGATTCCACCAGCTGCATCGCTTCCGGCGTCTGCGTCTGGCCGGCGGTCAGCCACGGATTGATGATGCCGCTGCCCAGCGCCGAGTAGATCTTGCTGGTATAGCCGTAGCCGTCGGTTAGCGCGGTCTTGGTCTTGCTCTCGCCGTGCGACAGGCCGGCGCGGTAATCCCACTTGCCGAGCAATACGCCTTCCGCGCCGATCAGCAAGCGGGCATTGTCGGTGACGTTCTCCTGCGTGCGGTTGCCCCACGGGTTGGCGCGCCACTTGTAGATGATGGGCTTGGTCTTGTCGAAAGTCGGAATGAAGGCCGACAGGTCCTGGTAGTACGCGCCACCGACCGGATAGGCATTGCCGTTGGCCAGAGAGGTCGAGATCTGCAGCGGGGTCAATTCCGAGGTGGCCTTGTTGTGGCCGTACAGCGCTTCGACAAACAGCTTGTGCTCGGGACTGATTTGCAGCGTGCCGCGCGAGACCGCGTTCAGGCGCTCGACCGGGATGCTGATGATGTAGTCGGCGCCGTAATCGTAGGCGCAGGAATAGGTGCTGCGGGTCGCCGCCGTGACGTCCTTCCACAGCGCGGTCTGGTACTGCGACATGCCGGGGATGGAATCGCACTTGCCCTGGAAACTCAGGGGATTCGCCTGCAGATAGGTGGTGGGATCGCCCGGCCGCTTGAAACCGGTGCCCAGCGCGGTGCCGGCGCCGGTCAGCTGGTTGGCGTACGGCGTGCCGGTGGTGTCCGGCGACAGGCCGCGTGCCGGCTGGAAGCCGTTGGCGAAGGCACGGTCGCGCGAGCTGAGCTTTTCGTTATTGTCATAGGTGACGCTGCCCATGACGTTAAAGCCCTCCTTCTGCAGGGAGCCGATGCCGCCCAACAGCGACAGCCGACGGTTGGCGCCGCCGCCATGCTGGGTGAAGTTGTCGTTGAGCGAGACTTCGAGACCGTGGTAATCGGTGCGCAAGATGAAGTTGATGACGCCGCCGATGGCGTCGGTGCCGTAGATGGCCGAGGCGCCGTCCTTCAATATCTCGACGCGCTGGATCGCCCCCAGCGGTATCGCGTTCAGGTCGACCGACTTGGCGCTGGCGCCGAAGGTGGCGATGCGGCGGCCGTTCAACAGCACCAGCGTGCTGTTGGGGCCGAGTCCGCGCAAGGACGCATACGAGGCGCCGCCGCTGACGCGGTCGGCGTCGGCGCCGAAGACGTTGTTCCCGGAAGTCATGTTGTCGGCGCCGGTGCCGTTGGCGGACAGGCTGCGGATCAGCTGCTCGGTGCTGGTGATGCCGGATTTTTCGATGGTGTCGTAGTTGATCACCTGGACCGGCAACGCGCCCTCCTTCGCCAGCCGCTTGATGCTACTGCCGGTAATTTCCACGCGCTGCATGACGGCCGTGCCGTCCTGCGCGAACACCGGACCCGCTGCCGGGGCGAACACGCCCATCAGCGCAATCATATGCGCCAGTTTTTTAACCTTCACGGTCTCTCCCTGTGGTGAATCTGAATTCTTATTTTTCCAGATTAGCGCCTTGCTTCCTTGACCAGCCAATGAAATTAGCTTTTGCCGCTATAACTTTTAGTCATGAAGTCGCGCTCTCCCCAGCAGCATGCCAGCGGCGCGAACTTTCAGGAAAGGCATTTGTAGCTTTTAAACCACATTTCCCTGGAATAAAGGCTAGGAGATCAAGTCGCCGGCGGCCTCGGCGATGCTGGCGGCCAGCTGGCTGGCGCCGTGGGACAGCGGCGCATGGGCCGGCGTCAGCAGATACAGCTGGATAGTGATTTCCGGCGCCCACGGCCGGCTTTGCAGGCGTCCGCGGCCGGATGCGGCGGTGAAGGGATCGACCACCGCCATGCCGCCGCCGGCCTCAACCAGCGAACGGGCGATCTGGTAGGTCTGCACGACGGTGTGGAAATGCGGCGTGATGCCTTGGGCCTCGCAGGCCGCCAGCACCTGGTCGCCGAGCGGATCGTTGTCGGCATAGCCGATCAGCTCGCCTTCCAGCGCCGGTGCGGTGAACGGCTGCGCGGTCTGCGCGGCGGACCAGCGGCCGAGCGGCGCGATCACCGTCATCACGCCCTGCGCGATCGGCTCGGCGACGATGCCGGGATGGCGCGGGTCTTGCAGCGACAGGCCGAGATCGGCCTCGCCCAGCCGCAGGGTGTTGACGATTTCGCTGGTGTGGTGGGTCGCCAGTTCGCAGCGGGTGTCGGCGAAGGCGCGGCGCCAGTTGCTCATCGCCTGCGGCAGCACGCTGGCGGCCAGGGTCGGCGTCGACACCAGGCGGATGGTCTCCACCGCGCGGCCCTTTAGGCTGGCCGCCAAGCGGCGTATGCCTTGCAGGTCGCGGTTCAGTTTTTCGGTTTCGGCGAACAGGCGGTGCGCCTCCGGCTTGGGATACAGCTTGCCGCGCACGCGCTCGAACAGCGGCATGCCCAGCTGCAGTTCGCAATGCTGCAGGACTTTGGTGACGGCCGGCTGCGAGATGTGCAGCACCTGGGCGGCGCCGCTGATGGTGCCGACTTGCATGATCGCGTGAAAAACTTCTATGTGACGCAGCCGCATCTTCCTCTTTCGCTATGACGATGCGCTACTGTAGCAGGAGTGCCGCCCGGACGCTGCCCTCGCTTTGGTCGAGCAGCGCGCGCGCCCGCGCCACCGGGATCCGGCGCAGCAGCACCACGATGGCCGCCTTGACGTGGTAGTCGCATTGCTCCAGCGCGAAGTGCGCGCTGGCTTCGTCGGCGCCGGTGGCGTGCATGGTCAGCGCCACGGCGCGCCGCAGCAGCTTGGCGTTGGAGGCCTTCATGTCGACCATCAGGTTGCCGTGGACCTTGTGCAGCCGCACCATGATGGCGCTGGAGATGGTGTTGAGCACGATCTTCTGCGAGGTGCCGGCCTTCAGGCGCGTGCTGCCGGAGATGACTTCCGGCCCGGTATCGAGCGTGATGCCGAACTCGGCCCGCGCCGCCACCGGCGCATCGACGTTGTTGGCGATGCCGATGGTGAGCGCGCCGGCGGTGCGGGCGGCGTCCAGCGCGCCCAGTACATAGGGCGTGCTGCCGGAGGCGGCCAGCAGAATCACCACGTCGTCGGGCTGCGGCAGCAAGGCCGCCAGGTCGAGAAAGCCTTGCTTGCCGTCGTCCTCCGCGCCCTCCACCGCCTGGAACATGGCGCCCTTGCCGCCGGCCAGCAGCGACAAGGCGCGCTCATGCGGCCACGAAAACGTCGGGTGCAACTCCACCCCGTCCAGCACGCCGAGCCGGCCGGAAGTGCCGGCGCCGACGTAGATCAGCCGTCCACCGGCGCCGATGCGCGGTACCGCCGCCTCGACCGCGGCGGCGATCACGTCGGCTGCGGCGCGCACCGCGGCGACGGCGTTGAGCTGGTCGGCGATCAGCGTATCGACCAGCGCGGCCACCGGATACTGGTCCAGGCCGGCATGTTCCTGACTGGGGGTTTCGGTTTTGAGCATGTTGAAAGTGTAAGCTCGAACCCCGCCGCGCAGTCATGAAAGCTTGCCGGGCAGGCATTCCGAAAAGTTATACGGCAAGAGCCGGTTTTCATTGGCAGGCGGCCTCCGCGCGCAGTATTCTTGTCCATCGAGTCTATTTTTTGGGCCAACATGAAACGTGAAATGCAGGCCTTGATGGGGATGTTGCTGATGGCTGGCGCCAGCGGCGGCATGGCAGCCTCGCTGGACCAGGAACTGGCCGCCATCGCCGCCGACCAGGCGATGCCGCTGGCCAGCCTGTCGGTGCTGGCTGTGCGCGGCGGCAAGGTGCAGTACCAATATCAAACCGGCCAGCGCCGCATCGGCCCGGCGGCCGCGCCGGCCAATGCCGACACGATGTACCGCATCGCTTCGGTCTCCAAGATGATGACCACCTTCGGCGTGATGCGGCTGATCGAACAGCACCAGCTGGAACTGGATACGGACGTGAGCCGGTATCTCGGCTATGCGCTGCGCAATCCGCACTTCCCCGAACAGGCGATCACCTTGCGCATGTTGTTGACGCATACTTCGTCCTTGCGCGACGAGGCTGGCTACTTCTGGGGCGCGGACGTCGCCATCCGCGACCGGCTGACCAGCGGCGCGGCCGGCATGTGGGCCGGCGACCACGGTCCGGGCGGCTATTTCACGTACACCAACCTGAACTGGGGCGTGATCGGCACCATCATGGAGAAAGTCAGCGGCGAGCGCTTCGACCGGCTGATGAAGCGGCTGTTGCTGGAACCGATGGGCCTGCGCGGCGGCTACAATCCGTCCGAGTTCTCCGCCACGGAAATCGACAACGTGGCGACGCTGTACCGCAAGCGCACCGTCGATACCGAGGTGTGGCATCCCGACGGCCCCTGGGTCGCGCAGGTGGACGACTACGGCGCGCGGCCGCCGGCGCCGCCCGCAGGCATCGCCGGCTACGTCATCGGCAGCAACGGCACGCTGTTCAGCCCGACGGGCGGCCTGCGCATCTCGGCCGCCGACATGGGCAAGATTATGGTGATGCTGACCAACGGCGGCCGCTATCAGGACCGCCAGATCCTTCAGCCCGAATCGGTGGCGCTGATGTTCAGCCAGCAGTGGAAGCACAACGGCAGCAACGGCGACACCTATCGCGGTCTGTATCACAGCTGGGGTTTGGGCAGCCAGCGCTTCGACGACAACCGCCTGGTCGAGGGCGGCGGCTTCAGCGCGGCCGGCCATCTGGGCGAGGCGTACGGTTTGATTTCCACCTTCGTGGTCGATCTTCAGCGCGGCAACGGCATGGTCTCGCTGATCGGCGGCACCGGCGCCGACCCGGACAGCAATCCCGGCCGCTACTCGGCGATGACGCGCAGCGAGGAGCGCATCCTGACGGCGCTGTATCGTCACGTCATCCTGGGCCGGTGACGCGATGAGCGAGGTGATCGTCATCGGCGGCGGCGTGGTGGGCTTGACTTCGGCATGGTGGCTGGCCGAGGCCGGCTACCGCGTGACGCTGGTCGAGCGCGAGGCCGAGGTTGGCAGCATGGCCAGCTATCGCAACGGCGGGCAGCTCAGCTATCGCTACGTGTCGCCGCTGGCCGATGCCGGCGTGCCTTTGAAGGCCTTGCGGTGGCTGTTTCAGCCGGACGGTCCGCTGCGCTTCCGGCCCGAGGCTGACTGGCGGCAGTGGCGCTGGATTGCGCAATTCCTCGGCAACTGTAATGCCGCCGCCAACCGCCGCACCACGGCGACGTTGCTGCAACTTGGCGCCCTGAGCCGCAATGCGATGCATGAGCTGTCGCTGCAAGTGCCGCTGTCCGATTTCGCCTGGCGCGATGCGGGCAAGCTGGTGGTGTATCGCAGCGCGCAGCTGTTCGAGCATGCGGCCGCGTTGGCCGCCGCCGACGCCGACGTGCTGACGCCGGCCGCCACGGCGCTGCGCGAACCCGCGTTGGCGGCCCTGCAGGGCGATCTGGCGGGCGGCATCTTCAATCCCGGCGAGGCGGTGGCGGACTGTCACGCGTTTTGTGTGAGGCTGATGCAGCGCTTGCAAAGCCATCCCAGTTTCAAAGGCGTGCTGCGTCGCGATGTGACCGGGATACGTACCGATCGCGGCAAAGTGGCCTGGTTGTGCACCGCCGGCGGTCCGTTGCGGGCCGACCATTACGTGCTGGCCGCCGGCATCCAGAGCCGGGACCTGGCGGCGAGCGCCGGCATTTATCTGCCCTTGTATCCGCTCAAAGGCTACAGCTTGACGGCGCCGATCCGCGCCGGCGACGTGGCGCCCGAAATCAGCGTCACCGACTTTGAACGCAAGGTTTTGTACGCGCGCATCGGCTCGCAACTGCGCGTGGCGGCAATGGTGGACATGGTGGGCGCGGACACGCGCATCAATCAGCGGCGCGTGCAAGGCCTGGTGCGGCTGGCCAAGGAAGCGATGCCGGACGCGGCCGATTACGACCGGGCCGATGCGTGGGCGGGCTTGCGGCCGGCCACGCCGAGCAGCGCGCCCATCATCGGCGCCACGCGCTATGGCAATCTGTGGCTGAACGTTGGGCACGGCCCGCTGGGATTTACTTTTGCCTGCGGCACGGCCACCCTGCTGGCAGGCATGCTGCGCGGCGCGGCATCGCCTATCGCGCTGGATGAGCTGACGCTGCGTGCCCGTCATTCCCGCGCACGCGGGAATCCATACTGAGTAGCCCAGCCGGCTCAGCATGGGTTCCCGCCTGCGCGGGAACGACGGGTTAGCGGTGTTGGAACAGACGCAGGATGCTGGAAAAATCTTCCTGTCCGTGGCCTTGCTGCTGGTGCAGTTGGTACAGCTGGCGCGCCAGGCTACCCAGCGGCGTGACGGCCTGCGCCGATTGCGCGGCCTGCTGCGACAGACCCAGGTCCTTCAGCATCAGCGAGGTGCCGAAGCCACCCGTATAGCCGCGCGAGGCCGGCACATTGTCCATCACGCCGGGCCACGGGTTGTACAGCTCCAGCGCCCAGTTGCGGCCCGAACTTTTGGCCATGATGTCCGACAGCACTTTCGGATCGAGGCCGTGGGACACGCCCAGGTTCAGCGCTTCCGCTGTGCCAGCCATCAGTATCCCCAGCAGCATGTTGTTGCAGATCTTGGCGACCTGCCCCGCTCCCGGGCCGCCGGCGTGGAAGATGTTCTTGCCCATTTGCTCCAGAACGGGGCGGGCGCGCTCCAGCGCTTCGGCCTCGCCACCGACGATAAAGGTCAGCGTGCCGGCAGCCGCGCCGGCGGTGCCGCCCGAGACCGGCGCGTCGATCATCGCCAGGCCCAGCTTGGCCGCTGCGGCCGCCACTTCGCGCGCGGCATCGGCGGCGATGGTGCTGCAATCGATGAACAGCGCGTTGGCGGCGGCGTGCGCCAGGATGCCTTGTTCGCCAAGGTAGAGCTCGCGTACATGGCGGTCCGCCGGCAGCATGGTGATCACCACGTCCGCCTCCTGCACCGCTGCGACGGCCGACGCGGCGGCGCGCGCGCCCGCGCTGCGCAGGCTCTCCATGGCCGCCGCCGACAGGTCGAACACCGACACCGTGCGGCCCGCGCGCAGCAGGTTGTGCGCCATCGGCGCGCCCATATTCCCCAGTCCGATAAAAGCGATATGCATTTTGTCTCCTTGTTAGTTTAAGTCTGCCAACGGATGCTGCGGACCCGGCGCCTCGAAGAACTCACCAATCCTGGCCTGTGCCTCGTCCAGCGTGGACGGCGACCATTGCGGCGCGTTGTCCTTCTCCACCAGCAGTGCGCGCACGCCTTCCGCGAAGTCCGGATGGGCGCAGCATTGCAGGGCGACCACCAGCTCGAGGCGGAACACATCGGCCAGGCTGAGGTGGCGGCTGCGCCGCTGCAGTTCCCACACCAGCGCCACCGACGATGGCGCGCCTTTCGCCAGCGCCGCCGCAGCGCGCTGCAGCCAGACCGAATCGCCCTGGTAGCTGGTGATGGCGGCCACGACCTCGCTCAACTCACGGCTGTCGGTCATCGCCGTGATGGTATCCCAGTTCTGGCGTAGCTCGGACACCGGCAGCGATGCCGGCGCCAGGCTCAGCGAGCGCAGCAGCCGGTCCACCACCACGGCGGGATCGGCGTTCCATTCGGCGGCGCACAAGGCTTCAACCATGTTCGCGCGTTGTTCCTGCGGCAGGAAGTAGTCGCCCAGCCTGGTGAACAGCGCGTCATGCGCGTTCAGCGAGGCGCCGGTGAGGCCGAGGAACAAGCCGCTGCGGCCCGGCATGCGCGGCAGGAACCAGCTGCCGCCGACGTCCGGGAACAGGCCGATGGTAATTTCCGGCATGGCGATGCGGGTGGTCGGCGTGACCACGCGGTGGCTGGCGCCGGCCAGCAAGCCCAGCCCGCCGCCCATGACGATGCCGCCACCCCAGGCCACCAAAGGTTTTGGATAGGTGTGGATCAGATGATCGAGCCGGTATTCCTCGCTGAAGAACGCCTGCGCCTGCTGGTTGGGCATGGCGCCGGGCTCGGCCAGGATGGCGTTGCGCAGCGTGCGCACGTCGCCACCGGCGCAGAAGGCCTTGTCGGTGCTCGATTGCAGCACGACGCAGGCGATCGCATCGTCCTTGGCCCAGTCCTGCAAGGCGATGTAGAGCATGCGTATCATGTTCAACGTCAGCGCGTGCAGCGACGCCGGGGCGTTCAGCGTGGCGACGCCGATGCGCTTGCCGTTGGTCGCCGCGCGCGCTTCGAGCAATACGGCCGGTGCATTTTCCATGGTGGCCGTATCACGCATTGCGCCACCGCGCGGCACGTTTTTCCAGGAAGGCTTGCACGCCCTCTTTCTGATCCTGCGTGTCGAACAGATCGACAAAGCGTTCGCGTTCCTGCGGCAGCATGTGCTGCGGCGGCAGGCTGCGCGCCCCCTGGATCAGCGCCTTGCAAGCGGTGACGCTGCTCGGACTCTGGCGCCACGATTTTTCGGCCAGGGCCAGTGCCGCATCCAAGGCGCCGCCGGTGGCGACCACTTCTTCGACCAGGCCGATCGCCAGCGCGCGCTGCGCGTCGATACGCTCGCCGCACAGTATCATGCGCTTGGCCCAGCCTTCGCCAACCAGCCACGACAGTTGTTGCGTGCCGCCGGCGCACGGCAGCAGGCCGACCGCCGCTTCCGGCAAGGCCATTTGTGCATGTTCTTCGGCGATGCGAATGTCGCAGGCCAATGCACACTCCAGCCCGCCACCCATGGCGTAGCCGTTGATGGCGGCGATGCTGACGCCGCGGAAGCCGGACAGCGCCTCGAACGCCTGGCCGAAGCGCTGCGCCATCGCGCGCGCCACGGCCTTGTCGCCGTCGGCGAACAGTTTCAGGTCGGCGCCGGCCGAGAAAAACTTGGCGCCGCCGCCGGTGATCACCAGCGCGTAGATGTCGCGCTCGGCGTTCAGGTCGGCCACCAGTTCGGCCAGTGCCGCCAGGCTTTCCAGCGTCCACGTGTGGGCCGGCGGGTTGTCGAGCGTGACGACGGCCGTGTGCTGGCGCCGTTCCACTTGCAGGTTTGCGTAGGTCTTGTTCATTTGATGTTCTCCGTGGCGCCTTCGCGCAGGATAGCCCTGCCGACGATGAGACGCATGATTTCATTGGTACCTTCGAGGATTTGATGCACCCGCGTGTCGCGCACGTGGCGCTCCAGCGGATACTCGCGGATGTAGCCGTAGCCACCGTGCAGTTGCAGCGCTTCGTTGGCGACGGCGAAGCCGGCGTCGGTGGCGAAGCGCTTGGCCATGGCGCAGTAGACGCTGGCGTCCGGACTTTCCTGGTCCAGCTTCCACGCGGCCAGCCGCACCATCTGGCGCGCGGCGACCAGCTCGGTCACCATGTCGGCCAGCTTGAATTGCAACGCCTGGAACTGCGCCAGTTCGCGGCCGAACTGGATGCGTTCCTTCAGATAATCGCCGGCCCTTGCCAGCGCCGCCTGCGCCGTGCCGACCGAACAGGCGGCGATGTTGATGCGGCCGCCGTCCAGTCCCTTCATCGCGATGGCGAAGCCCTGGCCGGGCTCGCCGAGCAGGTTGGCGGCCGGGATCGCCACGTTGTCGAAGTGGATGGCGCAGGTGGGCTGGCTTTTCCAGCCCATCTTTTCTTCGTTCTTGCCGAAGCTGATGCCGGGCGTGTCGGCCGGGACCGCGAAGGCGGATATGCCGGAGGCGCCATCCATGCCGGTGCGGGCCATCACCACCAGCAGGTCGGTGCTGCCGGCGCCGGAGATGAAGGCCTTGCTGCCGTTGAGCAGATAGCGGTCACCCTGGCGCTCGGCGCGGGTGCGCAGCGAGGCCGCGTCCGAGCCGGCTTGTGCTTCGGTCAGGCAGTAGCTGGCCAAGGCCTGGCCGCTGGCGAGGCGCGGCACCCACTGCTCGCACACCGCCTGTCCGCCCCAGCGCGCCACCATCCAGGTCGCCATGTTGTGGATCGACAGATAGGCGGTGGTGGAGGTGCAGCCGGCGGCCAGCTCTTCGAAGACGATGGACGCATCCAGTCGCGACAGGCCGAGCCCGCCGAGGTGCTGCGGCGTGTACAGCCCGCAGAAGCCGAGTTCTCCCGCCTTGGCCAGCGTGTCGCGGCAGAAGTGGCCGTCGGCGTCCCAGCGGGCGGCGTTGGGCGTGAGCTCGCCCTCGGCGAACTCGCGCGCCGCCTGCTGGAAGGCTTGCTGCTCTTCGTTGAGCGCAAAGTCCATGCTCATTACTTCAGGCTGATGGTGGTGTTGACCTGGCCGACCGACGCCGCATCCGCGAACCAGCGCTGGGTGATGGTCTGGGTCTGGGTGTAGAACAGCACCACTTGCTTGCCGTACGGGCCCAGGTCGCCCAGCTTGGAGCCGCGCGAGCCGGTAAAGCTGAACAGCGGAACCGGCACCGGAATCGGCACGTTGATGCCGACCTGGCCGACGTCGATGTCTTCCTGGAACTTGCGGGCGGCGGCGCCGCTTTGCGTGAACAGCGCGGTGCCGTTGCCGTTCGGGTTGGCGTTGACCAGGGCGATGGCGTCGTCCAGCGTGTCGGCCTCGACGACGATCAGCACCGGTCCGAAGATTTCCTGGTCATACACCGCCATGCCGGGCTTGACGCCGGACAGGATGGTCGGGCCGATGAAGTTGCCGTTCGGGTAGCCATCGACCTTGATGGCGCGGCCGTCCAGCGCCAGGTGGGCGCCCTGCTCCAGGCCCTTGCCGATCAGCGCCAGCACGCGTTCCTTGGCGGCGCAGGAGATGACCGGGCCGAGGTCGGGGTTGTTCTTGCCGGCGCCGACCGACAGCGCGCCGGCTTTTTGCACCAGCTCAGGCAGCCATTCGCGCGCTGCGCCGACAAGCACGGCGACGGAGGCCGCCATGCAGCGTTGGCCGGCGGCGCCGAAGCCTGCGCCCAGCAGCTGGTTCAGGGTTTGTTCCTTGTTCGCGTCCGGCAGCACGACGGCGTGGTTCTTGGCGCCCATCATGCATTGCGCGCGCTTGCCGGACAGCGTGGCGCGCTCATAGACGTGCTTGCCGACGTGACTGGAGCCGACGAAGGAAACCGCGCGGATATCGGGATGGTCGCACAGCGCGTTGACGACTTCTTCGCCGCCGTGCACCACGTTCAGCACGCCGGCCGGGATGCCGGCTTCCAGCGCCAGCTTGACCAGCTTCACCGTCACCAGCGGATCCTGCTCGGAAGGCTTGAGGACGAAGGTATTGCCGCAGGCGATGGCCATCGGGAACATCCACAGCGGAATCATGGCCGGGAAGTTGAACGGCGTGATGCCGGCGCACACGCCCAGCGGTTGCAGCACGCTGTAGGTGTCGACGCCGCCGGCCACGTTCTGCGCGAACTCGCCCATTTGCAGCGAGCCGATGTTGGCGGCGTGTTCGACCACCTCCAGGCCGCGGAAGATGTCGCCCTCGGCGTCCAGCAGGGTCTTGCCCTGTTCGGCGGTCAACGTCGCGGCCAGCTCGGCCATGTTTTCGCGGATCAGCTGCTGGTATTTGAGGAAGATGCGGGCGCGCGCGCCGATCGGCGTCTTGCGCCAGGTCTTGAAGGCGCGCTGGCCGGCGGAGACCGCCTGCGCCACTTCATCGACGGTGGCGAACGGCACGCGGGCCAGCACTTCCTGGGTGGCGGGGTTGACGACGTCGCGCCAAACGGTGCTGCGGGATTCGACCCATTCGCCATTGATCAGCAAGGGTACGGTGGGAATAGCTGTGGTCATCGTCAGTCTCCAGGTGGTGTGTTGAGATACTTGCACTTTTTGCTAATTGTTTGCATTATTCGCTTATCCGAAACGAGCGTAAAGACGTAAAAATGCGAGGAATTGTGAAGTTGATGCCGGAATTTTGCGAAGGTTGCGAAGATGTCTAAGGTTTTCATGGGAGTGCGTTTGCAGCGGCTGCGGGAGGAACGCAAGCTGACCCAGGCCGCGCTGGCCAAGTTGCTGGACATCTCGCCCAGCTACCTGAACCAGATCGAGCGCAATCAGCGGCCGCTGACCGTGTCCATCCTGCTGCGGGTGGGCGCGGTGCTGGGCGTGGATCCGCAGATCTTCTCGGAACACGACAGCGCCGGGCTGGTGGCCGACCTGCGCGATGCCTTCAGCGAGCTGCCGGATGCCGATACCTCGCTGGCGGAGCTGAAGACGCTGGTCGAGAACATGCCGGGCGTGGCGCGCGCCATCGTGCAGATGCAAAGCCGCTACCGCATGGTGGCCGGACGCGCGGCGGCGCTGGAATCGCAGTTCGACGACGGCAACCGCGGCATCAGCGTGGCGCCGCTGTCGGTGGATGAGGAGGTGCGCGATTATCTCAATCAACGCCAGAACTATATCGATGAGCTCGACCAGGCCGCCGAGCTGGTCCTGGACGCCAGCGCGGCCGCCTTGCAGCGTCGCCTGGCCGAGCGGCACGGCGTGACGGTGCTGGCTGCGCATCAGACCGGATTACCGGCGGCGCGGCGGCAATATGATCTAGATCAAAAACTACTTTGGCTGCCCGAGTCGATCAGCGAGGGCCAGCGGGCGTTTCAGATGGCCGCTCAACTGGGATTGCTGGAACAGGCGGAGGCGATCGAGTGCTTGCTGGGCGCCGCGTCGTTCTCCAGCGAGGCCGTGCGGGATGGCGCGCGGCTGGCGCTGTCGAATTACTTTGCGGGCGCGGTGCGGCTGCCCTACCGGCGCTTTCTGGCGGCGGCCGAGGCCTGCGGCTACGATATCGAGTTGCTGGCGGGACAGTTCGGCGTCAGCTTCGAGGCGGTTTGCCACCGGCTCAGCACGATGCAGCGCCCCGGATTTGCCGGCTTGCCGGTGTTTTTCGTGCGCGTGGACCGGGCCGGGAATATTTCCAAACGGCAGTCGGCGGCGGCCTTCCACTTCTCCCGCGCGGGTGGGACTTGCCCGCTGTGGGTGGTGTACGAGGCGTTCAGCCTGCCGGGCCAGGTGCTGCGGCAGGTGGCGCGCATGCCGGATGGCAGTACCCATCTGTGGATCGCGCGCCAGGTCAGCAGCGGTCCGGCCGGATTCATGGCGCCGGGTAAATCGTTTGCCATCGCGCTGGGCTGCGATATCAGCCAGGCGCAGCGCATGGTGTATGCCAAAGGCCTGGACCTGGCCAATCCCGACGTTGCCACGCCGATCGGCAACGGCTGCAAAGTCTGCGAGCGCAACGACTGTCCGCAACGGGCGTTTCCGTCCATTTTGCGACAAAAACCCGCCGCAGCCCGACTGCCGTAGCGCATCGACATTGCCTCGGGCTACAATCCTGTATGCAACTAGGATTTCTCCATGAGACATAGTCAGCCGCCTTCGGAACTTCCCCAAATGGCGCGCGCGGTGTCGCTGCGGCGGCTGTTGCTGCACGGCGAACGGCATGAACGGCTGTCGATAGCGGCGCTGTGGCTGCTGTCGCTGGCCGCCAGCATCGGGCTGGGATTGGCTTCGGTCATCTACAAATGGTCCGGCCTGCCGGTGCAGCTGGGTGGGGTCGAGCTGTATATCACCGTCTATCCGCCGCTGCTGATCTGCCTGCTGTGGACGCTTACCTGCGGCTGGTGGTGGGGCGCCATCCCCGCGTATCTGGCGACCTTGACGCTGGCGCTGTACGGTGGCATGCCCCTGCTCTGGGCGCTGATGTTCAGCGCCGCCAATCCGCTCGGCTTCGCGGTCATGGCGCTGGGTTACCGGGCGATCGCCGTCAGCCGGCATTTGATCAGCGTGGGCGCGCTGCTGTTCTACGTGCAGTTGTCGTTCGTCGGGGCGATTTTCAGCTCCAGCGGCGCGCTGGTCTGGTGCTACACCAACCGTATCGACTCCACTGCCTTGCTGCCGATCTGGCAGGGCTGGTGGCTGGGCGGCTTCCTGCAAAGCGTGTTCCTGTGCGCACCCGTGATGGTGTTGATGTGGCCGCACCTCGAGCGCTGGCAGCAACAGCGGCCGCAATTGCTGGTGGAGGCCAGCCGCGATCCGCGCGGCTCCGTGCTGCGGCTGCTGGGCTGTGTGACGATCGGCGTGCTGATCTACGGCTTCGTGACGCTGCAATTGGCCGACAATCTGCTGCTGGTGCAGGCGGCCGGCATTCCGGCGGCGCTGGCGCGCGCGCTCGAGGTGGCGCGCGATACGACCTGGGCGTTCTACTGGGTGTTTGCGCTGATTGTCGTGTTTATCGCGGTGTTCGGCTACCACATGTTCGTCCACTGGCAAACGCTGACCAACCAGCTGCTGGCCGACTTGCGCCATGCCAACCAGCGCCTGTACATGCTGGCCGGCACCGACAGCCTGACCGGGCTGCACAACCGCCGCGTGGCGGACGAGCGCATCGCGGCGGAATGGCAGCGCTCCCTGCGGCTCGGGTCGCAGGCGGCACTGGTGATGATAGACATCGACCATTTCAAACAGATCAACGACCGCCACGGCCATCCGGTCGGCGATGAAGCGATCCGGGTGCTGGCGGCGGCGATCCGGGCGCTGTCGCGCGAGATCGATTGCGCCTGCCGCTACGGCGGCGAGGAATTCGTCGTCATCCTGCCGCAGGCCGATGCCGAAGGGGCATATTTGTTTGCCGAACGCCTGCGGACCCGCGTGGCGGCGGCGCCCGTGGCCGGCGAGCACGGCGTCTTCCACTTCACGGTCAGCGTCGGCATTGCGCTGTTCAACCCGGAGGACACGGGGCATGAAGCGTGGATAGAGCGCAGCGACCAGGCGCTCTACCGTGCCAAGCGCGACGGCCGCAACCGGGTGGTGGCGCAAGCGGATGTGGCGGCCTGAGTTTGGTTCCCCAGGAACTCATCCCTGTCCTACATCCACACTGCTTGCGCACCTATACCTGTGTCATCGCACTCAACGCATGATGAGTTCTGTCACCGCGTTATCGAACGCGGGACCTTACTCACCATCTGGAGACCACCATGAGCTACTTAGACCGCGATACCTACGGCATTTACAGCGACACTACGGACGGCCCCGGCCCTCGGCTGATGGGCGCCGACACACTGATCGGTGAAGACGTCTACAACCTCCAGGACGAAGACCTGGGCGACATCAAGGAAATCATGCTCGACATGCGCCAGGGGAACGTTGCCTATGCGGTGCTGTCGTTCGGCGGCTGGCTGGGCATGGGCGACAAGCTGTTCGCCGTGCCATGGCAGGCTTTGCAACTGGACACCGCCAACAAGCGCTTCCTGCTGGACGTGTCGAAGGAACACCTGAAGAACGCCCCCGGCTTCAACAAGGATAACTGGCCCGACATGGCCAGCGCCGAGTTCAGCAGCCAGATCCACAACTTCTACGGCACCCAGCAGAACGCGCCTGGCGCCCGCACCGCCAGCGGCAGCGTGATGGGCACCGGCACCGGCAGCCTGCAAAGCGATCCGGGCGCCAGCGCCAGCCGCACGCCCCCTGGCAGCAGCGGCAACATGTAGTCGCAACATGTAGCGGCTGGCCCACAGCGCGCGCAGATTGGCTCGTCAAGGCATGCGATAGCAAGCGTGCCTGACGGGCATCTCTGGTCTAATTGTTGCATCGACAGCAATTAGACCACCATGCAAAAATCCTACACCCTCCCCCTGATCGCGCTGGCCCTGTGCGCCGGCAACGCCCTCTCCTTCGAACCCCTGCCGCCGGAAACCATGGATGACGCCCGCGTCTTCAAGGTCGAGATCTTGCAGGTCACCGACATCGAACCCTACCAGCAGGCTTACAACGGCTTTATCAAGTCGCTGCAGGACAGCGGCCTGGTGGAAGGCAAGAACTTGAGCATCAACCGCGTAGCGATCGACTTCGATGTCGAAAAAGGCGGCTTCTGGAGCCGGCTGGGCGTGCTGCTGCGCATACGCCAGGAAACCAGCCGCATCGTCACCGCCAAGCCCGACCTGGTATTGACCATCGGCACGCCGGCCACCAAGTTTGCGCGCGGCATGCTGGTCGACGCCCATATCCCGCTGGTGTTCACGGCGGTGGCCAATCCCGAGGACGCCGGCTGCGTGTCGCTGGTGGACGGCGGCGAAGGCGCCACCGGCTCCACCCTGTACACCGACATGGCGGACTCGCTGAAGCTGGTGCGCGACGTGTTCCCCAACGCGCACCGGATCGGCATGGTGCATACCGACGATGAAAACGGCGTCGCCAACGTGGCGGCGGCCACCCGCGACGGCAAGCCGCTGGGCCTGGACGTCAGCACGCGCCTGGTGAACAAGACCGACCCCATCGCGCCTATCCTGAAGGAGCTGTACAACGGCGGCCGCGGCGTCGATCTGTTCGCCGTGCCACTGGACACCTACTACGGCCTGCACCGCTACGAGGCGGCGATCGACCTGGGCGATTTCGGCATCGAGAACAAGGTGCCGGTGGTGACGCTGGCGATGGTGCGGGTGCCGGGCGCGGCGCTGTACGTGGGCGCCGATTTCACCCAGGTCGGCCGGCTGGCCGGCAACCAGGCGGCCAGGATCCTGCAGCGCCACACCAAGCCGGACGTCATGCCCATCCTGCGCCAGATGACGCCGACGGTGATGGTCGATCCGGTCCGCATGGCGGCGCTGAAGGTCACCCTGCCGGCCGCGATGGTGGCCCACAAGACCGAAACCAGCAGCGGCTTCTGGCAGATCGACATGACCCAGTAGACGCACCAATATCGGGCATTTTTTCTGGCACGTTTCTTGATAGAAGAGAAATGTACTCATCAGGGAATGTTCGATATGGCTAAATTCTTCAACGAAATGACCGCCGACGGGCTGGCCCACCATGCCAGCGCCGAGGTACGTGAACACTACCGCGAGTTTTGCGGCTGGCTGCAGCGCCAGTCGGCCGAGACCATCGAGCGCAAGCGGGCCGAGGCCGACCTGACCTTTCGCCGGGTCGGCATCACCTTCGCCGTCTATGGCGACGATGCCGGCACCGAGCGGCTGATCCCCTTCGACACGATACCGCGCATTATCCCGGCGGGCGAATGGAAGCAGCTGCAAACCGGGCTGGTGCAGCGGGTCCGGGCGCTGAACATGTTCATCCATGATATTTATCATGACCAGAACATCATCAAGGCCGGCATCATCCCCGCCGAGCAAATCTACAAGAACGCCCAGTACCGGCCGGAGATGCAGGGCATCAAGGTGGTGTCGGACATCTATGCGCATATCGCCGGGGTCGACATCGTGCGCGCCGGCCAGGGCGAGTTTTACGTGCTGGAGGATAACCTGCGGGTGCCGTCCGGCGTCTCCTACATGCTGGAAGACCGCAAGATGATGATGCGGCTGTTCCCGGAACTGTTCGCCCGCAACAAGATCGCCCCGGTCGACCACTATCCCGACTTGCTGCTCGATAACCTGCGCTCGGTGGCGCCGATGGGCATCAACGATACCACCGTGGTCGTGATGACGCCGGGCATGTACAACTCGGCCTACTTCGAACACGCTTTCCTGGCTCAGCAGATGGGCGTGGAACTGGTCGAGGGCAAGGACTTGTTTGTCAGCGACAACACCGTGTTCATGCGCACCACGCGCGGCCCCAAGCGGGTGGACGTGATCTATCGTCGCCTGGACGACGATTTCCTCGATCCGCTGGCGTTCCGCCCGGATTCCTCGTTGGGCGTGCCGGGCTTGCTGTCGGTGTACCGGGCCGGGCGCGTCTCGCTGGCCAACGCCATCGGCACCGGGGTGGCGGACGACAAGTCGATCTACCCCTTCGTGCCCGACATGATCAAGTTTTACCTGAGCGAGGAACCGGTGCTGAACAACGTGCCGACCTACCAGTGCCGCAAAAAGGAGGATCTGGCCTACACGCTGGCCAACCTGCCCGAGCTGGTGGTCAAGGAAGTGCACGGCGCCGGCGGCTACGGCATGCTGGTCGGCCCGGCATCGACCAAACAGCAGATCGAGGACTTCCGCCGCCGCCTGATCGCCAGGCCGGACGGCTACATCGCCCAGCCGACGCTGGCCCTGTCGGCCTGCCCGACCTACGTGGAAAGCGGCATCGCGCCGCGCCACATCGATCTGCGTCCCTTCGTGTTGTCCGGCAAGACCATTTCGATGGTGCCGGGCGGCCTGACCCGCGTGGCCCTGCAGGAAGGCTCGCTGGTGGTGAACTCGTCGCAAGGCGGCGGCACCAAGGACACCTGGATTTTGGAACGCTAAGGAGAGCCCATGTTAAGCCGTACCGCCGATCACCTGTTCTGGATGGCGCGCTACACCGAGCGCGCCGAAAACACCGCCCGCATGCTGGACGTCAACGTGCAGACGTCGATGCTGCCGCAGTCCGACGAAGAGAACGCCCATGGCTGGCGCGCCATGCTCGGCATCTCCGAGTTGCAAGCCGCATTCGACCGCAAGTACGACTCGCTGGAGGCGCGCGCCGTCATCGATTTCATGGTGCGCGACCCGGACAACCCCTCCTCGATCGTGGCCTGCCTGACCGAAGCGCGCGAGAACGCCCGCGCCGTGCGCGGCACCTTGACCACGGAAGTGTGGGAAATCCAGAACCAGACCTGGCTGGACATGCAAAAACGCCTGGACAGCGACCTGCTGGAAAACGACCCCAGCAAGTTCTTCGAATGGGTCAAGTTCCGCTCGCATTTGTCGCGCGGCGTCACCGTTGGCACCATGTTGCGCGACGAAGCCGTGCATTTCATCCGCCTTGGCACCTTTCTGGAGCGGGCCGACAATACCGCCCGCATCCTCGACGTCAAGTTCCACGGCGGCGGCGCGGAAAGCGCCGGCGAGGCCATGACCCAGCGCGATTTCTATTACTGGGGCGCGCTGTTGCGCTCGGTGTCCGGCTTCGAGATCTACCGCAAGGTGTATCGCGACGTCATCACCCCGGCGCGCATCGCCGAGCTGCTGATGCTGCGCGGCGACATGCCGCGTTCGCTGCTGGCCTGCATGGACGAGGTGGTCCAGAACCTGCGCGAAGTGCGCAACGACGTCTCCGCCGATACAGAACGCCTGGCCGGCCGGCTGCACGCCGAACTGCAATTCGGCAAAATCGACGACATCCTGGCGGCCGGCCTGCACGACACCCTGACCGGCTTCCTGGCCGACATCTATCAACTGGGCAACCGCGTCAGCCGCGATTTCCTGGTGCCGCTGGCGGCTTGAAACGAGGCTCTCTATGCAACTGACGATACGTCACGAAACGCGCTACACCTACACCACGCCGCTGGCCTACACCATCCAGCAGCTGCACCTGACGCCGCGCGCCGAGGCACAGCAGCACGTGCTGTCGTGGAACATCGCCATGCCGGGCCATGTGCACGCCTACACCGACGCCTACGGCAACCTGTCGCACATGATGACGATGAACGTGCCGCACCAGGGCTTGACCATCGTGGCCGGCGGCGTGGTCGAGACCACCAGTCCGAAACAGGGCCGCATCCCGAACGGCGACAGCCTGTCGCCGCTGATCTACACCGTGTCGACGCGGCTGACCGAGCCCACGCCCGGCATCCTGGAGCTGGCGGCGTCCTGCCTGCCGGACGGCAAGGCCCAGACCAAGGACCTGATCCGCCTGGCTGAGCACATCTTTGGTGCGGTCCGGTATCAAAGCGGTGCGACCGCAGTGACCACCACCGCCAGCGACGCGCTGGCGCTGGGCGAAGGCGTGTGCCAGGACCATGCGCACCTGTTCCTGGCCTGTTGCCATGCGCACGGGATACCGGCGCGCTACGTGTCCGGCTATATCGACCCGGAAACCAGCGGACACGCCGCCAGCCACGCCTGGGTGGACGCCTGGGCCGAGGATAAGGATTACGCCGGCTGGGTCAGCATCGATGTGACCCACGCGCGGCTGATGACGGACGCCTATTGCCGCCTGGCCATCGGCCGCGATTACGATGCGGCGGCGCCGGTGCGCGGCGTGCGGCGCGGCGGCGGCACCGAGTCGATGAGCGTGGATGTACAGATCGTGCCGCAGTAGATTGGGCTGCAACTGCGGGGTGTACAATAATAATTATTCTAATCAATAACTTGTAACGATGACCTATTGTGTGGGCATGCGCCTCAATGCCGGGCTGGTGTTTCTATCCGATTCCCGTACCAACGCCGGGGTGGACCAGGTCGGCACCTTCCGCAAGCTGAGCGTGTTTGAAATCCCCGGCGAGCGCATGATGGTGATGATGACCGCCGGCAATCTGTCGATCTCGCAATCGATACGCCAGCTGGTGTCCGAGCAGCAGAACGCCGACGGCCACAGCATCTGGACCGCCACCAGCATGCACGAGGCGGCCCGGCTGCTGGGCGAGGCCGTGCGCCAGGTGCACGAGCGCGACGCCAAGGCACTGGCCGAGTTCGGCATCGAGTTCAACGTCAGCATCATTTTCGGCGGTCAGATCAAGGGCGAGCGCTGCCGTTTGTTCCAGATCTATTCGGCCGGCAATTTTATCGAGTCGCACGACGAAAACACCTATTTCCAGATCGGCGAGGCCAAGTACGGCAAGCCCATCATCGACCGCGTGGTCACCCCCGCCACCAGCCTGGACGACGCCGCCAAATGCGCGTTGATTTCGATGGATTCGACCTTGCGCTCGAATGTGTCGGTCGGCCTGCCGCTCGATTTGCTGGTGTATGAGACGGACAAGCTGGCGGTCACCCATTTCGTCACCATCGACGAGCGCAACCAGTATTTCCAGATGATACGCAGCACCTGGGGCCATCAACTGAAGCGCGTATTCGAAGGCTTGGACCACCCGGTCTGGGACGCGGCGCCGGAGGCCACCAGCAATGTGCTGCATTCGGCACAGGCCGGCGGCCAGCCGGTGCGCGTGGCGCCGCCGCCGCATGTGGCGATGCCGCCGCAGTCGAGCGCGCCATTGCAGACGCTGACGCAACAGTTCCATGACGGGCAACAGTAACACTGGCCTTCGGGAAAGAGTATGATGCAAAGTGTTTTCACCTTGGATGGAGCGATGCATGTCTGACGCCTTACCGCCGGTAGCCGAAGAACAAGTCTTTTCGGTCGATACCTTGCTCAAGTACATGGGCAATGACGATAAAGCGCTGGCCGTCGTATCGAAAATCGTGCGCGACGCCTGCGCTCCCGGCATGGCGCCGATGCAGCAGGCCGCCGTCGCGCTGCGTGAAGAGCGTTACACCGACACCGGCAAGATCCTGCACAGCCTGCGGGGATCGATAGGCACGCTCGGCGCCAAGCGCCTGGTGGCGGCCTCGCTCAAACTGGAGCAGGCTATCGCCGGACGTCTGCTGGATCAAGTCCCGGCGCTATTGCTGGACCTGGAATCAGAGTATCGGCTGGTATTGCAATCGGCCGACGGATGGCTGCAAGGTACTTCCCAAGCCTGACGTTACAGTTACACGCTGGACTGCCAGCACTTTCACCAGCGGTCACCACGACCGCGGGCATGCGCGCCACGCCTCATGATGACCTGATCAGTATTTCGCTGTCTCAGAGTTAACTATTTACAACGCCACGAGCATAAAAAACCAAAAACATCGGGCGTATTATTCAGTAATTGTGAATACTTATCCGTGCTGCAGTGCAACCAAGCGCGTCCTTTCTGCGCTTTTTTCCCCCTCTTAACGAATGGTTACAATTGTTACCCTGAATATCGGCTAGCTAACAGGAGGCCGAAAAGCTTCGTGCTAATATCCGACCCGTAGCAGCAAATCCAAGCCTGCTAGCAAGGCAGAACCTAGTGTGCGCCATGTTTATCCAGGACTTTGTAGAATGGAAAGATAAATTTATTGCACCATGGCATCTTGCGGAATTGATAATTTGTCTCAGTGCAAGTATAATGGTGCATTGCGTCGAGACAGCTGAATGACGCGCGCAGCATTTGAAGTGCCACAGTAGAAGGTCTCGGGTATAGCCCAGGACAGCGCGGTAGAAGGCTTTCCTCACTGACGGTGGTACTGCTTTAACCAAGGGTAACTAAAATATGGAATTATTCAACAAGTCTGGCGTACTGGTATCGTCGGTGCTGGTGCTGGTGGGAGCGCTGATCGCTTGCCAGGCTCAGGAAGACGGAATCCCCTCGCCGACCGCGATTGAAGCCGCCGCCATGCAGTTGGGTCCGCAAGGCCAGCCGGCCGCCGAGCGCCGCTTGCAAGAGTGGGCCGAGCAGGGGTCGCCAGTGGCCCAGCGCGAACTGGCGCTGCGCTATCTGGCCAACCCGGCCAAGCGCGGTGAAGCCCAGCAGTTGTTCGAGCGCGCCGCCAACGCCGGCGATGCCCAGGCTGCGGTCGGACTGGTCGGCATGTATCACGGCAATTCCGCTGGCATACAAGGCAACGCCACCATCAGCGCCGGTCGCGTGATCAAGGAAGCCGCCAACGTGAACTACCTGCCACGCTGAGCACCTTGTTCCTCCGCCATAGAGCCGCAACACCCGTCCGGTGCTGCGGCTTTTTTATTGTGTTGTTGATTTATACTTTACAAAACATGAATGGAGCGCTGTATGGACCGGTTGCGTGCACTGGAAGTGTTCGTTGAGGTAGTCCGCAGGGAAGGTTTTGCCCGTGCTGCGGACGCGCTCGACACATCGCCTGCCAACGTGACCCGCTACATCAGCGATCTGGAGGCGCATCTGCAGACCCGGCTGCTGAACCGCAGTTCGCGCAAGATGTCGCTTACCTCCAGCGGCGAGGCGCTGTTCGAGCGCGCCAAGTCCATCCTCGACGATGTGGCCGAGGCCGAAGCCATCGTCTCCTCCGCCACCATGCAGCCGCAGGGCGTGCTGCGCATCAACGCCCCGCTCAGCTTCGGCGTGCTGCACCTGGCGCCGTTGTGGGCCAGGTTCATGCAGAAATATCCCGACGTGCAGCTGGACGTGGCGCTGATCGACCGCGTGGTCGATATCGTCGAGGAAGGCTACGACATGGCGATCCGCATCTCGCGGGCCGGTTCGGCCTCCAACGTGGCGCGCAAACTAGCCACTTCGCGCAACATCCTGTGTGCATCGCCGGCCTACATCGCGCAACGCGGCATGCCCATGCAGCCCGCCGAATTGTTACAACACAGCTGTATCGGCTACAGCTACGCGGCCACGGCGGACGAATGGCAGCTACTGGACGCCAACGCGCAGCCGCATACGGTGAAGGTGCGCTGCGTCATGCACACCAATAACGGCGACACCGCGCGCGGCGCGGCGCTGGGCGGCCTGGGCGTGATCTGGCAGCCCAGCTTCCTGGTCGGCGCCGACCTGCGCGCCGGCCGCCTGGTGCGGGTACTGCCGGACTACCACATGCCAGATATCGACGTGCTGGCGGTCTATCCCAGCCGCCGCCACCTGAGCGCCAAGGTGCGGGTGATGATCGATTTCCTGGTCGATGAATTTTCCGGCACGCCGCCGTGGGACCGCGCTGACTGATTTTCAGCCATAAAAATCCCCGAGTCCATTTGATGCACCTCATATAGCCTGCCCGTTTTGGCGCAGATACTTGTCTGTGCTGACTGCACAGGAGAGGATGCGACGATGGATCAACGCGAACAATACCGGGAGCAATTGCAGGCCTTCACGCGGCAGCACCGGGCGGGACACTGGAGCGGCAACTTCGCGCAGTTCATGGAGCAGGTGTTGCCGATGGCGCCCTGTCAGTTCGTGCGCAGTTCGCATCAATATATCTGGGACATGCTGTGCTGGAGCGGCCAGCAGGACGAAAACGGCAAGCTGCGCTGCAAGCTGTTCGCCGACGAACTTTTCGGCATCGACGATGCGCTGGCGCGCGTGGCCGACTATTTCAAGGCTGCCGCGGCCGGTTCCGAAGTCGGGCGCCGCCTGCTGCTGCTGCTGGGGCCACCGTCCGGCGGCAAATCCACGCTGGTCATACGACTCAAGCGCGGCTTGGAGGAATACAGCTACACCGACGCCGGCGCCATGTTCGGCATCGCCGGTTGCCCGGTGCACGAATCGCCGCTGCATCTGGTGCCGCACACCATGCGGCCGGGCTTTCGCGAGACCTACGGCGTCGACCTGGCCGGCGAGCTGTGCCCCCATTGCCGGATGCGGCTGGAGCACGAGTTGAGCGGCGACTTCCTGCGCATGCCGGTCGAGCGCATCTTTATTTCCGAGGCCGGCCGCAGCGGCGTCGGCACGTATGCGCCACATGATCCCAATACGGCCGATATCGCCGACCTGGTGGGCTCGGTCGACCTGTCCAAGGTGGCCGAGTTCGGCGACGAAGGCGATCCGCGCGCCTGGTCGTGGTCGGGCGCCGTGTATGCCGCCAGCCGCGGCATGCTGGAGATGATCGAAATACTCAAGGTCAAGCGGGAGTTCCTTTACCTGCTGCTGACGCTGACGCAGGAAAAGAACGTCAAGGTGGCGCGTTTCCCGTTGATCTATCTCGACGAGACCATCCTCGCCCACACCAACCTCGCCGAGTTTCGCAAGTTCCTGCAGGAGAGCGAGAACGAAGGCTTGCTGGATCGCATGGTGATCGTGCAGGTGCCGTACACATTGAATTACCGGGACGAGGCGCGCATCTACCACAAGCTGATCCTGGCGGCCGCGCCGGCCTTCCGCAGCGTGCACCTGGATCCGCACGTGCTGCACGCGGCCGCCGTGTTCGCCGTGCTGACGCGCCTGCACGAAGGCGAGGAGCGCGACGGCGAACTGGCGCGGCGCGTGCGCATCCACGCCGGCGAGGACGTCGACGGCGTCCATCCGTCCGACGCGCAGCGGCTGCGCAGCAAGGAAAAAGCGCCCGACGAGGGCTTGTCCGGGGTGTCGCCGCGCTTCGTCATCAATGCCCTGTCCAATGCCATCATCCAGTCCTCCCGCAGCAGCCTGACCACGATGGACTTGTTGCTGGCGCTGAAGGATGGCATCGAGAGCGACGCGCGGATAGAGTCGGCCCGCAAGCGCAAATGGGTCGACTATCTGGTGTTGACGCGTAAGGACTTCTACAACCGCTGGGTCAAGGAAGACGTCCACAAGGCCTTGTTCGTCTCGTTCGAGCAAGAGATCGAGGATTTGCTGGGCAAGTACCTGGACGAGGTCGAAGCCATGCTGGACAACCGCCAGGTCAAGGACCCCATTACCAGCGAAGAACGGCGGCCGGACGAGCGCTTCCTGCGCGCGGTCGAGGAGAAAATCGCGATTTCCGACTCCGGCAAACAGTCCTTCCGGCAGGAGGTGGTGCGCAAGGCGATGAGCGCGTACAAGCGCGGCCAACGCTTCGGCCTGGGCAGCCACGCGCAGCTGCGCGACGCCTTGCAGCAATATCTGTTCGAGCAGCGCCGCGATGTGCTGCGCCTGGTCAGTTCCAGCAAACGTCCCGACGACGAGGTGCGCACCAAGATCTCCGCAGTGGAGCAGCGTCTGGTCGACGAGTATGGCTACGACAGCCATTGTGCGCGGGAAGCGTTGAATTATGTCACCACGCTGTTGGCGCAGGAATGAGGCCGGACCATGCAGACAGGCCAACGCGACTGGTATGAATTGTTCTCCCGGGGGGCGCGCGACTGGCTGCGGCACAACGACAAGGTGCGCGACGCCGTGCGCGATCACCTGCCGGAGATCATCTCCTCGTCCGAGCTGATGAGCGCCCCCGGCCAGCGCAGCGTGCAGGTGCCGCTGCGGCTGCTGGAGCATGCGCGCTTTCGCCTCGCTGAAAACAATAGCAGCACCGGCGCCGGCCAGGGGCCCGGCCAGCCGGGCGACCTGTTGCTGCCGCCGGAAGACAGCTTCGGCGATGAAGGCGGCGCCGGCAATGCGCCGGGCGCGGTCACGTTGATGATGGAGTTCGCCATCGACGACATCGTCGACTGGCTGTGGCAGGAATTTCAGCTGCCGTCGCTGCAGCCGCGCGGCAACGCCACGCTGGAACAGCCGGAACTGCTGCATCGCGGCTGGGACAAACACGGCGCCCGTTCACGGCTGGACCGCCGCCGCACCGTCAAGGAGGCCGTCAAACGGCGCGCGGTGCAGCGTGCGCCGGCGGCGTTTACCAATGAAGACTTGCGCTTTCGCCAGCTGGTGGAACGGCCGCGTCCCAGCAGCAACGCCGTGGTGTTCATGGTGCTCGATGTTTCCAGCAGCATGACGCAGGCCGAGCGGCGCCTGGCCAAGACCTTCTTCTTTCTCGCGCTGCAGGGCCTGCGCCGCAGCTACCGCCAGCTGGAGCTGCGCTTTCTGGCCCACGCGGCGCGCGCCTGGGAGTTCAACGAAAAGGATTTCTTCGAGGTCAGCGGCATGGGCGGCACGATGGCGTCCACCGGCTTTGAGCTCGCGCGATCGCTGCTCGACCAGCATTACGACGCCAGCAGCTACAACAGCTATCTGTTCTACGCCTCGGACGGAGACAACTTTTCCGAAGACAGGACGGCGGCCAGCAAGCTGCTGGGCCAACTTGCCGGCCGCATGAACTATCTCGCCTATGTCGAGACCCTGCCCGGCATGCCGCGCATGCTCGAGACCGAGATGGGGCGGCTGTGGAAGGAGCGCGAGCGGCAGGGGCTACCCTTGTCCAGCGTGGTGCTGACCCAGAGCGAGGACATCATCGGCGCGCTGAAACAATTTCTGACGCAGCAGGCTGCCGCCGAGGAAAGGGTATGAGTACGCTCGAAGACTGGACCGCCCGGATCGAGCAGCTCGCCAGCGAGCTTGGACTGGAATACTGCCCGGTCGATTTCGAACTGGTGCCGCAGAACTTCATGCTTGAAATCGCGGTGTACGGCGTGCCGGTGCGCATGCATCACTGGTCGTTCGGCCTGCGCTACATCCACCAGCTGCTGCATCAGAACATGGGGCACTCGCGCATCTTTGAGGTGATGTTCCCCGGCGATCCGTGCCGGGCCTACATGATGAATCAAAATAGCCTGGCCGAAAACACGCTGGTGGCCGCCCATGTGATCGGCCATGCGGATTTCGTTCGGCGCAACAGCTTGTTCGACCGCTTCCTGAAAATGGCGGGCGGACATATAGTCGAACAAAGCGCGGCCCGCGCCCACCGCCTGGAACTGGCACTGGCGCGGCACGGCCAGCGGCGGGTGGAGGCCGTGCTGGACGCGGCGCTGGCGCTGGAGCCGCACATCGATATCCAGCAGGAGTTGTACCGGCCGCCCTACCCCGACGCCCAAGCAGCGTTGCCGGAGGCTGCATCCGGGCATTTTCAGCAACGCTATCGATCCCTGCCGGGTGAGCCGGCTGCGACGCCGTCGGCAAGCGGGCGCGCGCCCGTGCCGCCACATCCGGAATACGACTTGCTGTGGTTCATAGCACACTATGCGCCGGAACTACAGGACTGGGAACGCGACATATTCCTGGCCGTGCGTGAAGAGTCGTTCTATTTCTATCCGGTGCATGCCTGCCAGATCATGAACGAAGGCTGGGCTTCCTACTGGCACGCGCGCTTGTTGCGGGAGGCGGAGTTCCTGCCGCACGCGATCTACCTGCAAGCGCTCAAGGCGCACTCCGACGTGGTGCGGCCTTACGCGGGCGAGCAGCAGTTGGCGCTGGCGGTCAATCCCTACCACCTCGGCTTCAGCATGTGGGAGCGCATCGTCGAGCGGCAAGGCATCGAGGCGGCGCGCCGGATTTGCGGCGAGGAGGACGATTTCGGCTTCATCCGCAACTACCTGGACGCGGAGCTGGCTTCGGAGCTGGGCCTGTTCAGCTACCAGATGCGCAAGGATGGCGAGACGCGCATGGTCAGCCGCGATATTCACGAGGTAAGGGAAGCTATCCTGGGGCCGAAATACAATTACGGCGCGCCGCGGATCGCCGTCGACAAGGTGCAGGACGACCAGAACCTGGTCTTGCGGCACGACCACGCCAGCGATGGGCGCGGACTGGACCTGGCCGCCGCCGAGCAAGTGCTCAATTACGTGGCCCGCATCTGGCGCAAGCCCGTCACCTTATTGACGGTGGACTTTCGCGGTGTGCCGCGTACATTGACGGTCAGCCACCCAGATACTCCACATACCAGCGCAAAGCCTGCCTGAGTCCGCGCCGCAGATCGTGGGTGGGCGCGTAGCCCAGCAGTTCCCTGGCCTTGGAGATGTCGGCCTGCGAGTGGCGCACGTCGGCGGCGCGAAATTCGCCATACTCCGGCTGATAGTCGCGCAAGTGCGGGTAGCGCTCGACCAGCAAGCCATGCAGCATCAGGTACAGTTCGTTCAAGCTGGTGCGGGCGTTGAGCGCGACGTTGTAGACCTGGTTGACCGCGTCCTTACGATCAGTCAACGCCGCCAGCAGGTTGGCCTGCACGGCATTCGCCACATAGCAAAAATCCCGGCTGGTCTCGCCATCGCCGTTGATCACCAGCCGGCGCCGCCCTATCATCGCCGCGATCCACTGCGGAATGACCGCGGCGTAAGCGCCGGAAGGGTCCTGGCGCGGCCCGAACACATTGAAATACCTGAGGCCGATGCATTCGGTGGCGTAGCACCGCGCATAGACGTCCGCGTACAATTCGTTCACATACTTGGTCAAGGCATACGGCGACAGCGCCTTGCCGATCTGGGCCTCCTGCTTGGGCAGGGCGGGATGATCGCCGTAGCTGGCGCTGGAGGCGGCATAGACGATGCGCCGCACACCGGCCAGGCGGGCCGCCTCCAGCACGTTGAGGTAGCCGCCGATATTGATGTCGTTGCATAGCAGGGGCTCGCGCAGGGAGCGCGTTACCGAGCCCAGCGCGGCCTGGTGCAGCACGAAATCGACGCTGTCGCAGGCACGGTTGCAGGTGGCCGCGTCGCGTATGTCGCCTTCGATCAATTCAAAGCGGCGCCAGGCTTCCGGCCCCACCGCATCCCGCACCTGCTCCAGGTTGTGGCGGTAGCCGGTCAGGAAGTTGTCGAGTCCAACCACCCGCTGTCCCAGCTCCAGCAGGGTCTGCAACAGGTTCGATCCGATGAAACCTGCCACCCCGGTGATCAGCCAGCGGTACTGTTGCTGCTGCAGGCGCTCGCGCGCGTCCTGGTAGCAGGTGGTGACGGGCGTGCCGTCTTCGTAGTCGGCCATCATAGCCTCCAGACGTTGAGTCCGCTTTCGCGCAAAGCCCGCTCGTCGAACTGTGACTTGAGGTCGATGAAGCAACCGTCCTGGACGATCTTGGCCCGGACCTGCTGCAAGGGGCGCTCCGCCAGCTCGCGATGGGCCACCGCGCTGATCATCGCTTCCGCGCAGGGCAGTTCGTCCCATTGCTCCAGCCGCACGCCGTATTCGTGGTGTGCTTCGTCCGGGTCCGCCACCGGGTCGTGTACATGGACTTGCAAACCATACGATTCGAGCTCGGCGATCAGGTCCGCGACCTTGGAATTGCGCAAGTCCGGACAGTTCTCCTTGAACGTCAGCCCGAGCACATTGACCCTGCATCCCTTGAGCTTGAATCCGGCGCGCACCATTTCCTTGACCGTTTTCTCGGCAACAAACTTGGCCATGCCGTCGTTGATGCGGCGCCCGGCCAGGATCACGTGCGGATGGTAGCCCAGCATTTCCGCCTTGTGCGTCAGGTAATAGGGGTCGACGCCGATACAATGGCCGCCCACCAGGCCTGGCCTGAACGGCAGGAAATTCCACTTGGTGCCGGCCGCCTGCAATACCTCCAGCGTGTCGATGTCCAGGCGGTCGAAGATGATGGCCAGCTCGTTCATCAGCGCGATATTGAGGTCGCGCTGGGTATTCTCGATCACTTTGGCCGCTTCGGCGACCATGATGCTGGACGCCCGATGCACGCCGGCATCCACCACTTCCTCGTACAGCGCGGCCACGCGCTGCAAGGTGGCGTGGTCGTCGCCGGCGACGATCTTGCGGATGGTCGCCAGCGTGTGCTCGCTGTCGCCAGGATTGATGCGCTCGGGCGAGAAGCCGACATGGAAATCCCGCTGCCATTTCAGTCCCGAGCATTGCTCCAGCACCGGGATGCAGATCTCCTCGGTGGCGCCGGGGTAGACGGTGGATTCGTAGATCACCACCGCCCCCGCCTTCATGTAGCGCCCCACCGACTGGCTGGCGCCGACCAGCGCGGAAAAGTCCGGCTGATGGGCGCTGTCCACCGGCGTCGGCACGGCCACGATGATAAAGTCGGCCTCGCTCAACGCGGCCGGATCGCAGCCCATCTCCAGCAGGCGCGCGGAGGCAAATTGCTCGCTGCTCACTTCCCCGCCCGGATCGATGCCGCGCCGGTAGCTCGCCACCTTGCGCGCAGACAGGTCGACACCGATGGTGCGGCGGCGCGCGCCGAACGCCACCGCCAGCGACAGACCCACATATCCCAAACCCACCACGGCCACCACTTCCATAACTCACCTCGCGTCTGAGCGTTAAACTTGCGTCTCGGCCGATTCTACGGAGCGCTTCCCGGTGGCTGTTGAGGTGTCGCAAACCAGCGCCGATTGCGCCGCAAGGTCGTTTCGTTTGTGGTGCATCAAAGGGTGGCATGACGGGAGTTCCTACTCTATGCCTACCGTTCGCCTAGGAGAGTTTCATGATGTGCGTCCGCCTCCTTTCCGTGGCATTTTTCGGCGGACTGATCTTGGCGCTGAGTGTCTATCCCCTGCATGACAGCTGGCTCTCAGCCATCCTGCTGGGATACGGCGCCCTGCTGTGGTGGCGACCTGTGCTGTGGCTGATGGCTTTGCCGGCCTTGCTCCCCGTGCTGGATCTGGCGCCGCATACCGGCTGGTTTTTTCTGGAGGAAATCGACCTGTTGCTGCTGCTGACGGCCGGCGTCTGCTACTGGCACTTCGACACCAGCGGCATGCGCCCGGTGTTTCCGCCGTTGTTCCGCTTCAGCCTGTGGCTGCTGGCCGGCGCCTGCGGCATCGCGCTGTGGCGCGGATTGCAGCCGCTGCCGCCCATCGACGCCAACTCCTTCAACAACTACCTGAGCCCCTACAACGCGCTGCGCGTCGGCAAGGCGTGGTTCTGGAGCTACGTGCTGCTGGCGCCGTTGAAGCAGGCGCTTGGTCCCGATCTGGCCGGCCTGCGCCGTTGGCTGATACCCGGCATGTTGACCGGCCTGCTATTGGTCAGCGCCGCGGCGATCTGGGAGCGCTGGCAATTTCCGGGCTTGCTCAACTTCTCCAGCGACTATCGCATCACGGCGCCGTTCTCCGCCATGCACACCGGCGGCGCGGCGTTGGACGGCTACCTGGCGATGAGCTTCCCCTTGCTGGCGGCATGGCTGTTCTGCAAACAACGGCCGGCGCGGCAGGCGGCGGCGCTGCTGATGTTGCCGCTGGCGCTGTACGCCGGCCTGGCGACCTTTTCGCGCGGGCTGTATGGCGCCTATGCGCTGGCCGCGTCCATCGTGGCCGGCATCCCGTTGATGGGGGCGTTGCGCACCGCGCCGCTCAGGCGCCGCTGGCGCGCACCGCTCATCGTCGTGGCCGCCGCCGCGCTGGCCACCTGCGTGCTGGGCGTGGTATTTGAAAGCAGCGGCTATCGCGGCCTTGGCGCGGCGCTGGCGTTGTTGACGGCGGCCCTGATCCTCTCCGCCCTGCCCTTGCGGCCGCTCGTGCTGGCGAGCAGCCTGATCTGCGGCGCCGTGGTGGCCGGCGGCTTGGCGTGGTTGCTGCCGGTCGGCGAACCGCCGGTGGCCATCCTGAAGAGCCCCTATCTGCTGTTTCTGGTGTCGCTGGCCGCGTTCGCGCTGGCAGCCTGCCGCCAGCGCCCGCTGTTGCCGTTAGCCATGCTGGCCTTGGCGGGGCTGTCGGTCAACGCGGTATGGATCGCCTATCACCATGCCGGCGCGGCCACGCTGGCGCCGAGCGCAGGCTTGCTGTTGACGGCCATGTCGCCGCTCGCGTTCAACGTCGTGCGCCAGCGCCCGCTGTGGCGCCTGCGGCGCGGCAGCCTGACCGCGCTGTTGACCTGCACAATGGTGCTGGCAACCGCCGTCCCCGTCTACAACGGCTACTTCGTCGCCGAGCGGTTCGCCAGCACCGGCAGCGATCTGTCCGCGCGCTTGCGGCACTGGAACAACGCGATAAGCCTGATGGACGACGACCTGGGCACCGCGATGCTGGGCGCGGGCCTGGGTAAATTCCCCTCGCTGTACTTTTGGCGCAACCAGCAGCACGAGGTCCCGGCCGGCTACCGTTACCTGGATCGGGATGGCAATCGCTTTCTGCGCCTGTCCGCCGGAGAGTATTCGGCAGGTTATGGTGAACTCCTGCGCCTGCTGCAAATCGTGCCGATCGAAAGCGCGACGTCCTACCTGTTGGCGCTGGACGTATGGAACGGCGGACCGCCCGCCTTCCTGCAAGTGAATGTGTGCGAACGCCAGCTGCTCTACCCACAGGGATGCATTCCCCTGCCTATGCGGCGGCTGCCGCATGCGCCGCATTGGCAGAGGTATCAATTCCCGCTCTCGTCCGGCGCCCTGGGACAGGCGGGCCGGCGGGTGCAGCTGGAAATCGCCGTGGAAGGCGAACACGCCGCGCTGGATATCGACAATGTGAGCTTGCGCAATCTCGACAACCAGCATGACCTGGTGCGCAACGGTACGTTTTCCGACGCCAACAACTACTGGTTCTTCAGCAGCGATCGTCACCACCTGCCCTGGCATCTCAAGAACCTGGGACTGAACCTGTATTTTGAAATGGGCTGGCCGGGGCTGCTGGCCTATGTCGGCCTGCTGTCCAGCGCCGCCGCCGAGCTGCTGCGCCGCGCGCGCGAGGACACTGACGCGGCCCAGGCGCTGGCCTTGCTGGCCGCACTGGGCGCGTTTCAGGTCGTCGGCCTGTTCGACAGCCTGTTCGACGTCCCCCGCATCACCGTGTTGTTTATGCTGCTGCTGTGCGCCGCCGCGCTGCGGCCCGTCCCCTCCATCCCCCCTGCCGTGAGCACCCCATGTTGAAACCCCTCTATTTGCCGGCCTTGCTGGCGCTGAACCTGCTCCTGCCCGTCTCCGCGGACGAACTCAGCCGTACTATCGAGCTGGTCAAGCCTTCCGTGGTTGGCATCGGCAGTTTTCAAAAGACCCGCAGCCCGGCGCTGGCGTTTGTCGGTTCGGGCTTCGTGGTCGAAGATGGCTTGACCGTGATCACCGCCGCCCACGTGGTCAACGAGCTGTTGCGCACCGACCAGGGCGACAACTTGGGCATACTGGTGCGTCAGGGCGACAACGCCCAATTCCGTGCCGCCGCCGTGACGATGATCGACAAGGAACACGACCTTGCCCGCCTGCGGGTGCAGGGCGCGCCGATTCCCGCCCTCCGGATGGGCGACTCGGCCAAGGTGCGCGAGGGGAAATCGCTGGCCTTCATGGGCTTCCCACTCGGCATGGTGCTTGGCTTGCGCCACGTTACCCATCGCTGCACCGTGTCGGCGATTACGCCCGTGGCCATGCCCTCGATCAGTTCAAGCAAGCTCGACGGAAAGCTGCTGAACCAGCTGCAAAAAACCACCTACGCCGTGTTCCAGCTGGATGGCACGGCTTATCCGGGCAACAGCGGCAGCCCGCTGTTCGACCCCGACACCGGCGAGGTTATCGGCGTGGTCAACATGGTGTTCGTCAAGGGCGTCAAGGAGGCGGCAATTTCGGCGCCCAGCGGCATCGCCTACGCCATCCCCACCAGCCTGCTCGAAACGCCACCGCCGAAATAGTCAGGTCTTGCCGCCGATCAGACGCCCGGTGATACCCGGTTCGTCCCAGGTCGGGAAGAAATACGGGTAGAACGAACGTTCGGTGGTTTGCTGCTCCATCATGCCGCCGAACTTCCGGATCTGTTCGCCCATATAGTCCAGCTCCAGGCGCAGCAGCACGGCCGGCGCGCCGACCCGCGTGCACGGCCGTTCGCCGCCGAAATCGCGAAAGCCCAGCATGCGCTTGTAGAACATGACATGGCGCGGGTTGACTTCGATCACGTAGTCGGTATAGCCGTGGATGTTGTGCGCATAGATATAGGAGATGTGGATCAGCGCCGCGAACACGCGCTTGGACACCCCCTTGTCGATCGCCAGCCGCGAAGGCTCGCACAGGCGCCGGTGCTGGGCGCGCAGGTCGTCCAGCTTGTCCCGGAAGTTTTCATCGGCGGGCAGGCCGACCTCCTCGCTGTCCAGGCACAGGGACATGGTGCCCACGGTCTGTCCGCCGGTTTCCGCAAACAGCGTGATCTTGTTCAGCGCGTGGCTGGCGTTGGGGTCGACCGCATAGCCGCGCCACCCGTACATCTTCTTGAGCAACAAACTGGCCGCCTCCCGCCTCCCCTGCGAGTTGGCCATGCGAATGTGGAATATCTGCTGGTCGATGGTGTGGTCCAATTCCTTGTTCATGTCGCCTTCGCCGACCACGAGGTCGCGCAGGCCTGGACCGGCCTCAAAAGAAACTATTGCGTCGTCATATTGCACGGTTGGCATCCTGTCAGGTCTGTCGGCCAGCTGTCGGCAAAGGACAAACTGGGCTCATGCTCTTCAGACCTGCCTTGTGGATGAAAAGTTCCCCGAAATTTGAAATATTTTTGTTCCTCAGAACCAGCTTTCGGGGATCACCAATACATCGCCGGGCAACACCGCTACGTTGGCAGAAATATCGCCGTCGCGCAACAGGTCCTGCAGGCGGACAGGCAAGCTCTGCCGTGTGCCGTTCACCGTGCGGATGATGTTGGCCTTGTTGCCGGCGGCGAAATCCGTGACGCCGCCCACGGCGATCAGCACGTCCATCAGCGACATGCCCTGCCGGTAGGCCAGCGCCTGCGGCTTGGCCGCCTGGCCGATGACCCGGATCTGCTGGTCGTACGGGCCGACGAAACTGGTGACGATGACGGTCGCCACCGGCTGCTGTATGTATTTTTCCAGCGCCTTTTCGACGTCGCGCGCTAGCTGGGTCGAGGTCTTGCCGGCCGCCTGCAAGTCCTCCACCAGCGGCGTCGTGATTTTCCCGTCGGGCCGGACCGGCACGCTCACCGACACCTCCGGATTGCGCCAGACATTGATGTTGACCGTGTCGCCGGCGCCGATCAGATAATCGCCCTGGGGCGCCACCGGTGCTTCCGGCGCCAGTGCGACGCGGTGCGCGCAGCCCGCCAACAGCAAAGCAGGCACGGCAGAAAAGACAATACGCGAAATAGTATGCATGACGAATCCCGTTTGAATAGTCCGGATTCCATGATTGAGAAAAGCCGTCCCCCGCTGCTTGATCTGGCTCAATCACTGCCCAGTTAAGAAAAAAACCCCATATTCCGAGCCATATAATTTGGATTCACCTTGTCCAAGCTACCGGAGAAAACACATCATGGAGCAGATGATTAGCCAGTTGTTAATCAGCTTGCAGGGGATATGGAAATATCGCTGGTACGCGATCGCCGTCATGTGGCTGGTGGCATTGGCCGGCTGGACCAAGGTGGCGCTGCTGCCCGACGATTACCAGACCACGGCGCGGGTGTTTGTCGATACCCAGAGCATATTGAAGCCGCTGTTGTCCGGCATGACCAGCGTGCCCAACGTCGAGCAGCAGGTGTCGATCATGAGCCGCACTTTGCTCAGCCGCCCGAACGTCGAACGCGTGATGCGCATGGTGGACCTGGACCTGAACGCCAAGACCGCGCGCGATCACGAACAGCAATTGGACGAATTAATGAGCAAGATTAAAATCGGCGGCACCAATACTTACGACATCTACACCATCACTTATAACAACCGCAATCCGAAACTGGTGCGCGATGTCGTGCAATCGCTGTTGACGATATTCGTCGAAGGCAGTTTCAAAGGGAAGAATGGCGAAACCAGGAAAGCCGTGCAATTCATCGACGAGCAGATTAAATCCTATGAAGACAAACTGATTGCGGCCGAGAATTCAGTCAAGGAATTCAAATTAAAGAATAACGGCCTGTTGCCACGCCAGGGCGTCGACTACAGCAGCCAGATCATGCAATCGGCGGACGCGCTGAACGCCGCCCGGCTGGAATTGCTCGAAGCCGAGCAGTCGCGCAACGCCATCCGCAGCCAGATCAGCGGCGACGAGCCGGTGCTGGGGGCCGACATCAACCCGGCCAGCATCGACAGCCCCGAGATCGACGGGCGCATCGCGGCCCTGAACAAAAACCTCGACGCCTTGCGCATGCAGTACACCGAGCTGCATCCGGACATCATTGCCGCCAAGCGCCTGGTGGCGCAGCTGGAGGCGCGCAAGGTCGAGGAAAGCAAGCTCAAGCCGGCGGGCGATCCCGGCAAGAACTACAGCCCGATGCTGCAGCAGCTCAAGGTCGCGCAAACCGAGGCCGATGCCAAGGTGGCGGCCGTCAGCGCCCGCGTGCAGGAGTACGCCGCCCGCCATCAGCGCCTGCTGGCGCAGGCGAACGCGGTGCCGGAAGTCGAATCCGAACTGGCCCAGTTGAACCGCGACTACCTGATCAACAAGGACAACTACGAAAAACTGATCGGGCGGCGCGAGGCGGCCAAGCTGTCTGGCGAGCTCAGCTCCACCACCGAGATGATGACCTTCAAGATCATCGACCCGCCGACGGTGCCGCTGACGCCGGTGGGCCCGAACCGCATCCTGCTGTCCAGCCTGGTGCTGGGCGGCGCGCTGCTGACCGGGCTGGCGGCGGCCTTGCTGATCAGCCAGGTGCGCCCCACCTTCCTCAGCCCCAGCGAGCTGCGCGAACGCACCGGCCTGCCGGTGCTGGGCACAGTGTCGATGAACTGGACCGACATCCAGAAAATCAAACGCAAGCAGGGTCGCTACGCCTTCGGCACCGCGCTGTCCTGCCTGTTTGTAGCCTACGGCGCCGTGCTGGCGATGGCGGCGTTCCGATATTAGGAGTAGCACATGGAGCAATTCACCGAACATACACTGTCCAGCACCGGCGCGCCGCGCCACGTCGAGATCAATCTCGAGCGGCTCAGCCAACTGGGCATGGTGACCCACGATGGCGGCCGCACCGCCGTGGCCGAGGACTTCCGCATCATCAAGCGGCCCCTGCTGCGCAACGCCCGCGGCGACCGCGACATCCCCGCGCTGCGGCACGGCAACCTGATCGTCGTCACCAGCGCCCTGCCCGGCGAAGGCAAGACCTTCTGCGCGGTCAACCTGGCGATGAGCATCGCCATGGAAATGGACATCACGGTGTTGCTGGTCGACGCGGACGTGGCGCGGCCCTCGGTGCTCAAGGTGCTGGGCCTGCCCGCCGAGCCGGGCTTGATGGACATCCTGCTGCGCGAGCGCACCGAACTGTCGGACGTGATCCTGCGGACCAACGTCGCCACGCTCAGCATCTTGCCGGCCGGACGCGCCAACAAGCACGCCACGGAATTGCTGGCCAGCCGCAGCATGAGCCGGCTGTTGACCGAGATCGCCGAGCGCTACGCCGATCGCATCGTCATCTTCGACTCGCCGCCGCTGCTGATGACCACCGAAGCGAGCGTGCTGGCGTCACAGATGGGCCAGATCGTCATGGTGGTCGAGTCCGAGACGACCAGCCAGCATGCGGTCAAGGAAGCGTTGCGCCACATCGAGCAGTGTCCGCATGTCAGCCTGATCTACAACAAGAGCAAAGCCTTTCCGGGCGGCGAATACTATGGTTATTATGATTAGCCTGGCTCCGCGCGGCGCTCCGTATCAGCTCGGCATGCTGGTATTGCTGTCGCTGCCGGCCTGCGCCATTCCGGCCGAGTGGACCGTGACGCCGTCGGTGCGCCTGCGCGAATCCTACAGCGACAATATGAACCTGGCGCCACCGGGCCAGGCCCGCGGCGAGTTCACCACCGAGGTCTCGCCCGGCATCGCCGTCAGCACCAGCGGTCCCCGGCTCCAGCTGACGCTCGACTACTCGCTGCAACGGATCGCCTACACCCGCCAGGCCGACCGCAGCACCCAGCAACTGGACGCCAGCGGCCACGCCGATGTGCTGCGCGACTGGCTGTACCTGGATGCCCGCTCCAGCATCAGCCAGCAGAACGTTTCGGCGTTCGGCCCGCAGCTGGTGGATCCGGCCCAGGTCACCGGCAACAACAGCACCGTGCGCGCGACCAGCGTCAGTCCTTACCTGAAGCACTACTTCCACGGCCTGGCCACCGCCCAGCTGCGCTACGACTACCAGCGCGTCAGCAGCGGCCGCCTGATCAGCGTACACAGCGACGACACCAGCCTGCAATTAACCGGCGACAACGGCGGCCAGGGTTGGAACTGGGACTTGCGCGCCAACCGCAGGAATACCGCCGACGCCGCGCTGCCGACCGTCACCATGAGCGACGTCGCGCTGACGCTGAGCTACCCGCTCAACAGCCGCCTGTCGCTGCTGGCCACCGGCGGCTACGAAAAGAACGATTACCACTCGACCGGCGCCCAGCCGCACGGCCGCCACTGGTCGCTGGGCGGCAACTGGACGCCGTCGCCGCGCACCCGGCTCGCCGCCAGCGTGGGACGCCGCTATTTCGGCAACACCTACAGCCTGGACGCCGAATACCGCTTGCGCAGCATGTTCTGGACGCTCAACTACAACGAAGACATCACCACCACCCACGGCGAGTTCCTCAGCATTCCGCCCACCGGCCTGGGCGATTTCCTGTACCAGCTGTGGGCCACCCGCATCCCCGATCCGCAGACCCGCTCGCAGACCGTCAAGCTGTTCCTGCTGGTGTCGCAGATACTGGGCCCCAACGGCAACGTCAACTTCTTCAGCCATCGCTACTATCTGCAAAAAGACCTGAGGCTGGCGACGGTGTACAGCGGCCCGCGCAGCGCGCTGGCGTTCAGCCTGAGCAGCAACCGCCGCACCGCCCAGACCAGCAACGCCATCGACAGCCCGTTGCTGGGCCCGGACCAACTGGCGCTGGAAGACCGCACCCGCCAGAACACCGCCCAGGCCGGCTGGGACTACCGCATGTCGCCGCGCAGCAACCTCACCATCGGCGCCAGCCTCAGCAGGGCGGAATCGCTGAGCACCGGCCGCACCGACCGCAACGTCGCGTTGACCATGTCCCTGAACCACCAATTGCAGCCCAAGGTCAGCGCCAGCGTCGATCTGCGCCATGTCCGCCACAGCAGCAATGCCGGCGGCAACTACCGTGAAAACGGCATCGGCGCGGCCTTGATGGTGGCGTTTTAAACGGAGCCAGCCATGCCCTCGCCCGCCCGCATCGTCTGCGTCGTCGCCGCCCGCCCCAATCTGATGAAGATGGCGCCCATCCTGCGCGCGCTGGCCGCCGCCGAGTATCCGCTCGAGTCCGTGCTGGTCCACACCGGCCAGCACTACGACGCCGACATGGACGGCGAATTCTTCACCGCGCTGGAGATGCGCGCGCCGGATGTGCAGCTGCAGGTCGGCTCGGCCAGCCACGCGCTGCAGACCGCGCTGGTCATGCAGCGTTTCGAGCCGGTGCTGGACACCAGCGCGCCGGCGGCCGTGCTGGTGGTCGGCGACGTCAACTCCACGCTGGCGTGCGCGCTCACGGCCGCCAAGAAAAACATTCCGGTGCTGCACGTCGAGGCCGGCCTGCGCAGCTACGACCGCGCCATGCCGGAGGAAATCAACCGCGTCCTCACCGACCAGCTGTCGACGCTGCTGTTCACCAGCGAAGCGAGCGGCATGAGCAACCTGCTGCGCGAGGGCATCCCGGCCTCGCGCATCCACTTTGTCGGCAACGTCATGATCGACACCCTGCAGCGCGAATTGCAGCGGGCCACGCCGGTGCTGGAGGTGCTGCGGCAAGTGCACCTGGCCGGCTTCCTCCAGCACGGCAGCCGCTACGCGCTGCTGACGCTGCACCGGCCATCCAACGTCGACGATCCGCGCCGCCTGCGCCTGCTGATGGAAACCATCGTCAAGCTCAGCGACGAGGTGCCGGTGCTGTTCCCGCTGCACCCGCGCACCCGCGCCATGCTGCAGCGATATGAACTCGGCCAGATGCTGGATGTGCCGGGCGTCGCCTGCCTGCCGCCGCAATCCTACCGCGCCATGCTGGGCCTGATGCGCGACGCCAGCTTGGTGCTGACCGATTCGGGCGGCGTGCAGGAGGAAACCACGGCGCTCGGCGTGCCCTGCCTCACGCTGCGCGACAACACCGAGCGCCCGGTCACGGTCACCGAGGGCAGCAACGCCATCGCCGGCCGCGATCCATCCGTCATCCTGGCGCTCAGCCGCGACATCCTGCGCTATGGCGGCAAGGCCGGCCGCATCCCGGCCTGCTGGGACGGCCACGCGGCCGAACGCATCGCCGGCCACATCGGCCACTGGCTGGCCGCCGCCAGGGAGGCCAGCTGATGCGCAACGCCCTGTCGATCGACGTCGAAGACTATTTCCAGGTGTCGGCCTTCGCCGGCCACATCCGCCGCGCGGACTGGGCCACGCTGCCATGCCGGGTCGAACGCAACGTCGACCTGATCCTCGGCCTGCTGGCGCAACAGCACACCCAAGCCACCTTTTTCACCCTGGGCTGGATCGCCGAACGCTATCCGGCGCTGGTGCGGCGCATCGTGGCCGGCGGCCACGAGCTGGCCAGCCACGGCTACGCCCACCTGCGCGCCAACGAACAGACGCCGGCGCAGTTTCTCGACGACATACGGCGCAGCAAGCAACTGCTGGAACAGCTGAGCGGCACAGCCGTGCTCGGCTATCGGGCGCCCAGTTTCTCCATCGGCGCCGCCAACCTGGCGGCGCTCGACAGCCTGTACGCCGCCGGCTACCGCTACAGCTCCAGCATCTATCCGATCCGCCACGACCACTACGGCATGCCGGACGGCGCGCGTTTCGCCTGGCGCCCACGCGGCGAGCATGGCGTGCTGGAACTGCCGATCAGCACCGTTCGCCTGTTCGGACGCAACTGGCCGGCCGGCGGCGGCGGCTACTTCCGCCTGCTGCCCTACGCCGCGTCCCGCTGGGCCTTGCGGCGCATCAATTCGGTCGATGGCCAAGCTGGCATATTCTATTTTCATCCGTGGGAACTCGATCCCGGCCAGCCGCGCCAGCGCGGCATCGGCTTCAAGACCCGCTTCCGCCACTACCTGAACCTGCACCGGATGGAGCGACGCATCGTTCATCTGCTGCGCGATTTTCAATGGGGCCGGATCGACCACCTCTTTCTGGGGAACGCATGATGCAGTGGAGCGTAGGACAGATGGGGACGCATGACCGCGCGCGCTGGGACGCCTTCGTGCAACGCTGCCCCGACGCCACCTTTTTTCACCGCGCCGGCTGGCAGCAGGTGATAGAAAACGCCTTCGGCCACCCCACCTGGTATCTGTATGCCGAAGCGGCCGGACAGATCCAGGCGGTGCTGCCGCTGGCCCAGGTCAACAGCCGGCTGTTCGGCAACACCTTGTGCTCGCTGCCGTTCTGCGTCTACGGCGGCGTGGCCGCGCTGGAGGAAGGCGCGGCCGCCGCGGTCGACCAGGCGGCCCAGCAACTGGCCCGCCGGCTGCGGGTCGACCATCTGGAATACCGGCAGCTGCAATCGATCCATGCGGACTGGCTGCACAAAGACCTGTACGCCACCTTCCGCAAGCCGCTGGCCGCCGACCCCGAGCAAAACCTGCTGGCCATCCCCCGCAAGCAGCGCGCCATGGTGCGCAAAGGCATGGCGGCCGGCCTGAGCAGCGTGATCGACGCCGACAGCGACCGCTTCTACGACAACTACGCCACCAGCGTGCATCGGCTGGGCACGCCGGTGTTCAGCCGCCGCTATTTCCGCATGTTGCAGCAGACCTTTGGCGACGACTGCGAAATCCTCAGCGTGCAGCGCGGCGGCCAGGCGATCTGCTCGGTGCTGAGTTTCCATTTCCGCGACGAAATCCTGCCCTACTACGGCGGCGGCGGCGACGCCGCCCGGGTCCACGCCGGCAACGACTTCATGTACTGGGAAGTGATGCGGCGCGCCACCGAGCGCGGCCGCCGGCTGTTCGACTTCGGCCGCAGCAAGTACGGCACCGGCGCGTTCGCGTTCAAGAAGAACTGGGGCTTCGAGCCGCAGCCGCTGCGCTACGACTATCAACTACATCGAGGCAAACAGCTGAAGGATGTCCAGCCCTTGAATCCGCGCCTGCAACTGCTGATACGCGCGTGGCGCCTGTTGCCCCTGTCGCTGGCCAATGCGATCGGGCCCCACATCGTGCGGCAACTGGGCTGACGCCATGCGCGACCTGCTGTACTTGACGCATCGCATCCCCTACCCTCCCAACAAGGGGGACAAGATCCGCGCCTACCACGTGCTGCGCTACCTGCAACGGCATTTCCGCGTGCACCTGGGTAGCTTCATCGACGATGCCGCCGATCTGGGCCACGCGGAGCACCTGGCGGCCGATTGCGCCAGCAGCTGCTTCGTCCGCCTGCATCCGCACCTGGCGCGGCTCGCCAGCGTGCCGGCCTTGTGGCGCGGCGAAGCCCTCAGCGTCGCCTACTATCGCCACCCGGCGCTGCGCGCGTGGGTGGCCGACGCGCTGAAGCGCCATCGCATCGACAGCGCGCTGGCCTTCTCCGGTCCCATGGCGCAATACCTGCCGGCCCGCACCGCGCGCGGCCCGCTGCACCGGGTGCTGGACCTGGTCGATGTCGATTCCGAGAAATGGCAACACTACGCCGACGACCGCACTTGGCCGCTGTCGTCGCTGTACCGGCGCGAGGGCCGCAGCCTGCTGGAGTTCGAACGCGCCGCCGCCCGCAGCTTCGACCAGACACTGCTGGTCTCGCGCGCCGAAGCCGAGCTGTTTCGCCGGCGGGCGCCGGAATCCGGGCACAAGACCGGTCACTTCAGCAACGGCGTCGACAGCCAGTATTTTTCACCGCAGCCCGACGCGCCGGATCCCTACCGCGGCGCGCGCGCGCTGGTGTTCACCGGCGCCATGGATTACCGGCCGAATATCGAGGCCGTCAGCTGGCTGGCGCAGCGCGTCATGCCCGCGCTGCGCCAGGAGTTTCCAGCGCTGCAGTTCCACATCGTCGGCGCCCGCCCCAGCCCCGCGGTGATGGCGCTGGCACGCCTGCCGGGCATCCATGTCAGCGGCACCGTGCCCGATGTCCGCCCCTATCTGCAGCACGCGGCGCTGGCGGTGGCGCCGCTGCAAATTGCGCGCGGCATCCAGAACAAGGTGCTCGAAGCGATGGCCATGGGCAAGACCGTGGTGGCGACCCCGCAGGCGCTGGAGGGCTTGTCCGCCGTGCCGGGACGGGACGTCGTCAGCGCCACCGGGGCCGTCGAGTTCATCGACCACATCGGCCGGCAGTTGCGGACCGCGGGCGATCTGGGCGCGGCGGCGCGCCAGCACGTGCTGCGCGACTATCAGTGGAGCAGCAATCTCGAGCGGCTGGGCGTGGTGCTCAACGTCGGCGCGCCCGAGCGCCATCCGGCGGAGCCGATGCCATGACCGCCGCCCTGTCCCCCGTCCGCGCGCCGCGGTTCGAGCCGTCGGCCAGCCCGGCCCGCCCCTGGCCGCACGCCTGCCTGCTGTTGGCGCTGGCCGGGCTGCTGGCCGCATACTGGCCGACGGCCGGCGCGATGATCAACCAGTGGTGGCATTCGCAAACCTTCGCCCACGGCTTGCTGGTGCCGCCGGTCTGCATCTGGCTGATCTGGCGCCAGCGCGCCGAACTGGCCGGCCTGCCGCTGCGCCCGGCGCCGGTGGTGCTGCTGCCGCTGGCGCTGTTGGGCCTGCTCTGGTTCCTGGCCGCGATCGCCAACGTGCCGGTGCTGCAGCAGTACAGCCTGGTGCTGATGGCCGCCGCGCTGGTCGCGCTGGTGCTGGGTTGGCGCTACGCCGGCGCGGTCTCCTTCCCGCTGGCCTATCTGCTGCTTGCCGTGCCTTTCGGCGAAGTGTTCATCGCGCCGCTGATTGAATTCACCGCCGGCTTCACGGTGGGCGCCTTGCAGCTGGCCGGCATCCCGGTGTTCCGCGACAACAGCTACCTGTCGCTGCCCAGCGGAAACTGGTCGGTGGAGGAAGCGTGCAGCGGCCTGCGCTATCTGATCGCGTCGGTCGCGCTCGGCACGCTGTATGCCTACCTGACCTACCGCAGCCGTTTGCGGCGGGCCGCCTTCATCGTGGTCGCGCTGCTGTTGCCCATCGTCGCCAACGGCCTGCGCGCCTTTATGATCGTGCTGATCGGCCACTACAGCAACATGACGCTGGCCGTCGGCATCGACCACCTGATCTACGGCTGGCTGTTTTTCGGCCTGGTCGCCAGCTTGATGTTCTGGGTGGGCGGGCGCTGGCGCGATGCCGGGCCGCCGCCGCCGCGTGCGGCGGCCGCCGGCGCGCCGGACCGCGCACCGGGGCCGCGGCCGTCGGCCTGCCTGGCGGCCGCGCTGGCGGGCGTGCTGTGCGTCGCCCTGTGGCCGCAGCTGGCCCGGATCGCCCTGCGGCCGCCGGCGGCCGACCGCCACGCCGCGTCGCCGCTGACGCTGGCGCCGCCGCCGGCGCCGTGGCAGGCCAGCGCCATGCAGGCCGGCGACTGGCGGGTCCGGCATGCGGGACAGCCGCAACGCTGGTCCGCCAACTACAGCGACGGCGCGCAACAGGTCTCGCTGCAACTGACCTGGTATCGCCACCAATCGAAAGGCGAGGAACTGCTGACCCAGGTATGGAATCCGCCGGCCGCCGGGCCGGCATGGAAGGAAATGGCCGAAACCAGCAGGCAGATCCACCTGGGCCAGCAGAGCCTGCGGGTGCGCCAAACCATTGTCCAGTCCGGCGAGACCAGGGTGCTCGTGTGGCGCTGGTACCGCCAGGCGCGGCGCGACACCGGCAGCCCCTTGCTGCTCAAGCTGCTGCTGGCGCGCAGCAAACTGCTCGGCGACGGCGACGACGGCGCCGAGATCGCCGTCGCCGCGCGCTATGACGAACAAACCGAGCAGGCCGCCCAGGCCATGCAGGCACTGCTCTCCGCCATGCAACCCGCCATCGAACAAGGACTAGCCCATGTCGCCGGACGCTGAACTGGTCGCCGCACCGCTGATCGTGCACCTGATCCATCGCCTCGACGTGGGCGGGCTGGAGAACGGCCTGATCAACCTGATCAACCATCTGCCGCCGGACCGCTACCGCCACGCCATCGTCTGCCTGCGCGACTACACCGACTACCATCTGCGCATCCAGCGCCCCGGCGTCGAAATCATCAGCATTCACAAGCGCGAAGGCAAGGACTGGGGCCATTATCTGCGGCTGTTCCACACGCTCAAGCGGCTGCGCCCGCTGATGATCCACACCCGCAACCTGGCCGGCATCGAAGGCCAGTTGCTGGCCGCCGTGGCGGGCGTGCGTCTGCGTGTGCACGGCGAGCACGGCCGCGACATGGACGACTTGTACGGCCTGAGCCCGAAATACCGCTGGCTGCGCAAGCTGCTGCGGCCGCTGATCGGGCATTTCATCGCCGTCAGCAAGGACCTGGAGACCTGGCTGATCGGCACGATAGGCGCCCCGCCGCAACACGTCACCCACATCCGCAACGGCGTCGACAGCCTGGAATTCCACCCCCGCCTGGGGCCGCCCGCCGCCGTCGGCCCGCCGGGCTTTCTGTGCGAGGACGCCTTCGTCATCGGCAGCGTCGGCCGCATGGTCGAGGTCAAGGACCACCTGTCGCTGGTGCAAGCCTTCATCCTGCTGATCGCCGAGCATGCGCTGCCGCGCGAGCGCCTGCGCCTGCTCATCGTCGGCGACGGCCCTTGCCGCCAGGCCTGCCAGGACTTGCTGCGCCAGGCCGGCATGGAAGAGCTGGCCTGGCTGCCGGGCCAGCGCGACGACATCCCGCAACTGCTGCGGGCGATGGACGTGTTCGTTCAACCGTCGCTGGCCGAAGGCATGTCCAACTCCATCCTGGAGGCGATGGCGACCGGCTTGCCGGTGGTGGCCACCGCCGTCGGCGGCAACCCCGACCTGGTCTACAGCGGCTGGACCGGCACGCTGGTGCCGGTGAGCGCGCCGGCCATGCTGGCCGACGCCATCAACGACTACTACCGCCTGCCCGCGCTGGCCGGCAGCCACGGCCAGCGCGGCCGCCGGCGGGTGCTGGCCGAATACAGCATGAACGCCATGGCCGACGCCTACCTGGCCGTCTACGACGCCCTCGCCGCCCCACCGCAACGCGACCGATGAAAGGACCGCCATGTGCGCCATCGCAGGGATCTACGACCTTTACCGCCATGCCGACATCGACGCCGGCATGCTGCACGCCATGACCGAGCGCCAGCGCCACCGCGGCCCCGACCAGGGCGGCACCCATCTGGAGCCGGGCGTCGGGCTGGGCCACCGGCGCCTGTCCATCATCGACCTGGGCGGCGGCCAGCAGCCGCTGTTCAACGAAGACCACAGCGTGGCCGTGGTCTACAACGGCGAGATCTATAATTTCCAGGCCCTGATGCGCGAACTGCAGCAATTCGGCCATACCTTCCGCACCCATTGCGATACCGAAGTCATCGTGCACGCGTGGGAGCAATGGGGCGAGCGCTGCGTCGACCGTTTTCGCGGCATGTTCGCCTTCGCGCTGTGGGACCGGCGCCAGCAGACGCTGTTCCTGGCGCGCGACCGGCTGGGCGTCAAGCCGCTGCACTACGCCTTGCTCGACGACGGCCAGCTGCTGTTCGCCTCGGAGATCAAGGCGCTGCTGCTGCACCCGGGACTGCGGCGCGAGCTCGACCCGCTGGCGGTCGAGGAGTACTTCGCCTACGGCTACATTCCCGAACCGCGCGCCATTTTCCGCCAGGTGCGCAAGCTGGCGCCCGGCCACACATTGTTGCTGCGCAAGGGGCAGCCGCTGCCGGCGCCGCGGCGCTACTGGGACATCCCGTTCGAGGTCCGGCCGGCGCCGAGCGTGGCGCAGGCGGCCGACGAACTGCTGGCGCGCCTGCGCGAAGCGGTGCGCATCCGGCTGGTGGCCGAGGTGCCGTTGGGCGCCTTCCTGTCCGGCGGCGTCGATTCCAGCGCGGTGGTGGCGATGATGGCGCAGGAGTCGGCGGCGCCGGTCAACACCTGCTCGATATCCTTCGGCGATCCGCAGTTCGACGAAACGTCCTACGCCCAAATGATCGCCGAACGCTACGGCACCCGCCACCACCTGCAGCGCGTCGAACAACACGATATCAGCCTGGTCGACCGCCTGGCCGGCCTGTACGACGAACCCTATGCCGACAGCTCCGCGCTGCCGACCTACCGCGTCTGCGAGCTGGCCCGCCAGCGCGTGACGGTGGCCCTGTCGGGCGACGGCGGCGACGAGAACCTGGCCGGCTACCGGCGCTACCGCTGGCATCTGCACGAGGAACGCTGGCGCACGCTGCTGCCGCTGGGCTTGCGCCGGCCGCTGTTCGGCGCCCTCGGCCGCCTCTATCCCAAGGCCGACTGGGCGCCGCGCCCGCTGCGCGCCAAGACCACCTTCGAGGCGCTGGCCAGGGACAGCGTGTCGGCCTATTTTCACAGCGTCAGCATCATGGACGACAATATGCGCCGGGCGCTGTTCAGCCCCGCGCTCAGGCGCGAGCTGGGCGGCTACCATGCGCAGCAAGTGCTGTACCGCCACGCCCGCGACTGCCCTGCCGCGGACGCCCTGTCGCGCATCCAGTACCTGGACCTGAAAACCTACCTGCCCGGCGACATCCTCACCAAGGTCGACCGCGCCAGCATGGCGCACGGGCTGGAGGTGCGGGTGCCGCTGCTGGACCACAGCCTGGTCGAGTGGATGTCCAGCCTGCCGCCGGACCTGAAGCTGCGCGGCGGCGTCGGCAAATACCTGTTCAAACGCGGGCTCGAGCAGCATCTGCCCAAGGAACTGCTGTACCGCAACAAGATGGGCTTCTCGGTGCCGCTGGCCGCCTGGTTCCGCGGCCCGTTGCGCGCCCATCTTGAACGCAGCCTGGGCAGTCCGGTGCTGGCCGATTGCGGCCTGTTCAATCTCGACCATGTGCAGACGCTGCTGGCGCAGCACCTGTCCGGCCGGCGCGACCACAGCGCCCCGCTGTGGTCCTTGCTGATGTTCGAATCCTTCCTGCGCCAGCTGCCCGCGGCCGCGCCGCGCAACCTGATCCGGCAAGCGGCATGACGATGCGCGTACTGCACATCCTCGATCATTCGCTGCCGCTGCACAGCGGATACACCTTCCGCACGCTGGCGATCTTGCGCCAGCAGCGCAAGCTGGGCTGGCACACCATCCACCTGACCAGCGCCAAGCAAGGCGGCGGCCAGCGCGAACAGGAAGTCGACGGCTGGCATTTCTTCCGCACCCCGCCGCTGGTCCGCTGGTGGGCGCGGCTGCCGCTGCTGCGCCACTGGAGCGTGGTGCTGGGCTTGCAGCAGCGCCTGATGACGATCGCCGCCAAGGCGCGCCCGCACGTGCTGCACGCGCACTCGCCCGCGCTCAACGGCGTCGCCGCGCTGCGCGTGGGGCGCGCGCTGGGCATACCGGTGGTCTACGAAATCCGCGCCTTCTGGGAGGACGCCGCCGCCGACCATGGCACCAGCCGCGCCGGCGGCCTGCGCTACCGCCTGACGCGCGCGCTGGAAAGCCACGTCCTGCGCCGGGCCGACGCCATCACCACCATCTGCGAAGGCTTGCGCAACGATATCGTCGCGCGCGGCATCCCGGCCGCCAAGGTCACGGTGATTCCGAACTCGGTCGATGGCGAGCAGTTTGCCGCCGCCACCCGCGCGCCGGAAAAACTGTCCCTCAGCCTGGGACTGGACAACCATCCGGTGCTGGCGTTCATCGGCTCGTTCTACGCCTACGAAGGCCTGGCGCTGCTGATCGAGGCCATGCCGCGCGTGCTGTCCGGCGCGCCCTCGGTGCGGCTGCTGCTGGTCGGCGGCGGCCCGCAGGAGGCCGAACTGCGCGCGCTGGTCGAGCGCCTGGGTTTGCGCGGCCACGTCAAATTCACCGGCCGGGTGCCGCACGAACGCATCGCCGACTATTATCAGCTGGCCGACATGCTGGTCTATCCGCGCCTGCCGATGCGGCTGACGGAGCTGGTGACGCCGCTCAAGCCGCTGGAGGCGATGGCCCAGGGCCGGCTGGTGCTGGCCTCGGACGTCGGCGGCCACCGCGAGCTGATCGAACATGGCCGGACCGGCATGCTGTTCAAAGCCGGCGACGCCGAGGCGCTGGCCGCCCAGGTGCTGCAGCTGCTGCGCCAGGCCGACAGCTGGCCGGCGCTGCGCCAGCGCGCGCGCGCCTACGTCGAGAGCGAACGCAACTGGCCGGCCAGCGTGGCCCGCTACGCCCCCATTTATCAGCGCCTGCGCGCGCGCAGCGTATGAACGGCCCGCATCCGTCGTCCGCCGGCCTGCGCGCCGCGCCCATCGCCGGCCGCCGCATCGCGCTGGTGGGGCCGCTGCCGCCGCCGGCAGGCGGCATGGCCAACCAAACCGAACAGCTCGCCGGGCTGCTGCGCGAGGCCGGCGCCGAGGTCGACCTGGTGCCGGTCAACCTGCCGGTGCAGCCGTCGTGGCTGCGCTCGGTGCGCGGGCTGCGCGCGGCGCTGCGGCTGGCGCCCTATCTGTGGCGCTTGTGGCGCGCCGCCGGCCAGGCGCAGCTGGTGCACGTCATGGCCAACTCCGGCTGGTCGTGGCACTTGCACGCGGCGCCGGCCATCTGGATCGCCCGCCTGCGCGGCAAAGGCGTGCTGGTCAACTATCGCGGCGGCGAGGCCATGGATTTTCTCAAGCGGCGCGCCGCCCTGGTGCGCTACACCATGCGCCGGGCGCACGCGCTGATCGTGCCGTCGGCCTTCCTCGCCGACGTCTTCGCCCTGCACGGCATGAGCGCGCAGATCGTGCCCAACATCGTCGACCTGGCGCGCTTCCACCCGGCCGGCCTGCCGCCGCCGCACGCCGCCATCCTGGTGGCCCGCCATCTGGAGCCGCTCTACGACCAGGCGACGGCGATCCGCGCCTTCGCCATCGTGCGCCGCAGCCTGCCGCTGGCCAGCCTGACCATCTGCGGCGACGGCCCCGAATTGCAGCGCTTGCAGCAGCTGGCCCGCACGCTGGAGCTGGACGACGCGGTGCGCTTCACCGGCAAGCTGGACAACGCCGCCATGGCGGCCCTGTACCGCCGGAGCGACCTGGCGCTCAACGCCAGCCTGGCCGACAACATGCCGATCTCGATACTGGAGGCCTGGGCCAGCGGCGTGCCGGTGGTCAGCACGGCGGTCGGCGGCATACCGTATCTGGTGCGCGACGGCGTCAACGGCCTGCTGGTGCCGCCGCAGGACGCGCAGGCCATGGCCGAGGCCATGCTGGACATCCTGCGGGCGCCGCCGCTGGCGCGCACGCTGGCCGAGGCCGGCAAAGCCGAGGCCCGGCGCTACGCCTGGCCGCAGGTCGCGCCCTTGCTGATGGCGCAATACCGGCGCGTGCTCAAGCGGCCGCCGGCCAGCGGCTACACGGCGCTGGTGTCGCGGCTGCTGTTTCCGCTGCATGAAATGCTCAAGCAGCACGGCAGCGTGGCGCTGCGGCGCCACCTGGAGCAAACCCAGTGGTGGCCGCCCGAGCGGCTGGAAGCGTTGCGCGTGCAGCGCCTGCGCGCCCTGCTGCTGCACGCGTCCGAACATGTGCCGTATTTCCGCCAGCTGTACGCCAGCCTCAACTTCGACGCCACCCGCGTGCGCGAGCTGCGCGACCTGCGCGGGCTGCCCATCATCCACAAGGCGGACATCAATCACCACCGCGACGAATTCGTCGCCGACGATGCCGGGCCGCTGCAGCGCTTCAACACGGGCGGCTCCAGCGGCGAGCCGCTGATCTTCTACCAGGGCAAGGGCCGCGTCAGCCACGACGTCGCCGCCAAATGGCGCGCCACGCGCTGGTGGGGCGTCGACATCGGCGATCCCGAGGCGGTGATGTGGGGCTCGCCGATCGAACTCAAGACGCAGGACCGCTGGCGCATGCGGCGCGACCGGATGCTGCGCAGCCTGCTGCTGCCGGCCTTCGAGCTGTCGGCCGCCCGCCTCGACGACTACCTGGGCCGCCTGCAACGCCAGCGCCCGGCCATGCTGTTCGGCTACCCGTCGGCCATCTGCCTGCTGGTCAGGCACGCGCAGGCGCGGCGGGTGGCGCTGGACGGCCTGGGCGTCAAAGTGGTGTTCGTCACCGCCGAACGGCTGTACGACGAGCAGCGCGCCTTGCTCGAGCAGGCGTTCGCCGCGCCGGTCGCCAACGGCTACGGCGGCCGCGACGCCGGCTTCCTGGCCCATGAGTGTCCCGAGGGCGGCCTGCACATCACCGCCGAGGACGTCATCCTTGAAATCGTCGATCCGCAAGGCGCGCCCGTCGCGCCCGGCGACAGCGGCGCCATCGTGGTCACCCACCTCGCCAGCCGCGACTTCCCCTTCATCCGCTACGCCACAGGCGACGTCGGCGCGCTCGACACCCGCCCCTGTCCTTGCGGACGCGGCTTGCCGCTGCTGAAGCGGGTCGAGGGACGGGTCACCGATTTCGTCGTGGCGCGCGACGGCACCGTCATGCACGGCCTGGCGCTGATCTACGTGCTGCGCGACCTGCCGCAGATACGCGCCTTCAAGATCATCCAGGAAAGCCTGGACATCACCCGCGTGCTGCTGGTCAGCGTCAGCGGCTTGCCGGCGGTGATCAGGATAGACATCATCCGCCAGTTCCGCGCGCGTCTCGGCGCGTCGGTGGAAATACTGATTGAAGAGGTGGCCGAGATACCGGCGGAAGCGTCCGGCAAACACCGCTACGTGATCAGCAAAGTGGTCGCCAACTGAACAGGAACCGACATGCCCATACTCGCCTTCACCGCGCTGACTTTGCTGCTGGCCGTTTCGCTCTACGCATTGCACAAGCTGCGCAACGTGCACATCCTGCTGTACGATGTGCGCGACCAGTACCACCACGGCCAGGCCGGCCTGTTCCGCCAGCTGGAAGCCCTGCAAGGCCTGTACGTCGAGCTCGACCTCAAACACAGCCTGCCGCCGACGCGCGGCTGGGCCGCCTCGCCCGACTTTCTATTGGAGGTGGCGCGCCACGCCCGCACGCTGCACCAGGCGACTGTGGTGGAATGCAGCAGCGGCATATCCACGCTGGTGCTGGCGCGCTGCATGCAGCTGAACGGCGGCGGCAAAGTCTATAGCCTGGAGCACGACCGTCAGTTCGCCGCGCAGACGCGTGCCCAGTTGCACCGCCACGGGCTACAAGATTGGGCCACCGTCGTCGACGCGCCGTTGACACCGTACGACATCGACGGACTATCCTGGCCCTGGTACGATCTGGCGCAGCTTCCCGAGTTGCCGGTCATCGACCTGCTGGTGATCGACGGGCCGCCGCAGGCAACCCGTCCCCAGGCGCGTTTCCCGGCAGGGCCGCTGCTTTTTCCCCGCTTGAACGCCGGCGCCGCCGTCTTCCTCGATGACGCCGCTCGCGCCGACGAGCAAGCGATACTGCAGCGCTGGCGTCAGGCATTTCCGGCGCTGGCATACACCACCCAGGCTTGCGAGAAAGGCTGCGCGCTGCTGCGCAAGCCCTAGCGTTCGGCGGCGATCTCACGCGCCATGCTGGTTTCGACGGGATGGGCCAGGTGATAGCGATCGCGCGCCAGGCGCATCGCCGCCTGATGCGCCGCCAGCTTTTCCGGACTCAGCTCGACGCCAAAATCGGCCGGCGCGTCGTCGCCGCCGAACATCCGCGCCAGCACCATGGCCCCCACATTGCTGCGATAGTGCGAAGTCTCCCAGTAGTACTGCATGTCGGGCCGCCGGCTCACTTGCGGGATGGCCTCGGTGGTCACGCTGTTGAAGCCGGAAAAGTCGAAGATACGCAAATCGCAGCCGGCGGCGCGATAGCGTTGCCCCATGCTCGCCAGCGAGCGCTGCCAGGCTTCCATGGCCGGCCATTTGCCGGCCCAATACAGGGCGTCGGTGGTCATGGCGTGGGTCGGATTGAGGTACAAGCGGACGCGGGTGCCGGCGCCGCACACATCGGCCATGCTGCGATCCAGCGCCCGCATCGCCTCGTCCGTCGGCCCGGTGCCGCGCAGGTAATCCCGCACCCGCGGGACGATGACCGCCCCGGTCCCGCCCAGCTCCTCGATGCGCCCGTATGCACAGGCATCGTTCCGTTGCCCATAGGACGCCAGGCTGGAATGGCAAACGCCACCGAAGGTCCCGCGCAGCACACGGATGGAGTCCTCCGTCATGTCGAACGCGAAGGCCCGCTTGGCATTGATCAAGGCGCGCCGCCACAGGTACAGTGGGCCATTGGCCACCAGCTCGCGGTCGAAGTCCCTGTTGCCGATCTCCATCGTGAACGACGGCGCGTCGATGCCCCAGACCAGCGTTTTCAGCTGTCCCAGCTTCGCCGCATGGTCGACCATCGCCATCGCGTCGCCCAGCGAAGCACCGGACAGCGCGCCGTTGAACACATCGAGATCGGGAAACGGCTCGGCCCTGGTCGGCAAGCCCAATTCCGTCCGGGAATTCCCGACGTACAGCACCGCCGGCTTGAATTTCGCCAGCGCATAGGTTTTGCCCCAGGCGCTAAGCTTTTCCCAGCTGGGCCCCAACTGCTGCATCCGCGGCGTTTGCCATTGATGGGTCAGATACGGATCGACCTGGTAGTTCAGCCCCATCACTCCAGCAACCACGAATGTGCTGCTGGCGCAAAATACGGTCACATAGTTGCGCCATTCGGCGCCGGATTGCTGGCTCATGATCAGAATTGGAAATAGAGGAATTCGCTGACGTGGTTCATACTGAACAGACAGCCAAGAAACAACAGGGAAAACGCCAGGCTCCAGGCCTTGTGCGGGCGCCAGGTCCAGTGCCAGCGGCGCGGCGCCGCAAAAAACTGTTCGATGCACGGCGCGTAGTGGCGGAAGATTTCCTGCGTATTCGGCGCCATGAACGCGAGCACCATCGCCAGCATCAGTGCCGGGATGCCGATGCCGCTGAAGTCTATCCAGCGGATGCCGGTGGCACTGAAGCCGGCAGGCAGGTAGGAAGCATAGGCGGCCATTCCGTGCGGCAAAGCCACGCCGTTCGCCCCCGCCATCGCCCCCAGCACATCAGCGGCGCTCGCCAGGTCCGGCGCCCGGAACACCGCCCACGCCGCCACCACGGCAAAAAATGTCAACCACCTGCCCCACCAGCGCGCCGGCCTTTCCCCGGCCAGCGACAGCCACACGCGATACACCACCAGATACAAGCCGTGCAAGCCGCCCCACACCACGAAGGTCCAGCCGGCGCCGTGCCAAAGTCCACCGAGCAGCATCGTCAGCATCAGGTTGCGATAGCGATGATGGCGATTGCCGCCCAGCGGCACATACAGGTAGTCCCGCAGGAAACGCGACAAGGTCATATGCCAGCGCCGCCAGAACTCGCCGATGTTGCCGGCCTGATAGGGGGAATTGAAATTCAGCGGCAGTTTCACGCCGAACAGCCGCGACAATCCTATCGCCATGTCGGAATATCCGGAAAAATCGAAATACAGTTGAAAGGTGTAGCCCAGCGTGCCGATCCAGGCCTCCACCAGTTGCGGATGGGCGCCGGCGGCAAATACCGGCCCGACCAGCGTCGACAGCGGATCGGCCAGCAGCACCTTCTTGGCCAGGCCCAGCACGAAGATCGACAGGCCGACGGCGACATCGGCCGCGTTCAGCCCTGGCGGGCGCTCGAACTGCGGCATCATTTCCTTGTGATGCAGCACCGGCCCGGCGATCAGATGCGGGAAATAGCTGACGAACAAGGTGTAGTGCACGAAGCGGTACTCGCCGGCCTTGCCCCGGTAGCAATCGAGCAGGAAGGCGATCTGCGTAAAGGTAAAGAACGAAATTCCTATCGGCAGCACCACGTTCCACCCACGCGCGTGCGCGCCGGCCAGCGCGTAGACGTTATCCATGAAGAAGTTTGCATATTTGAAGTAGGCCAGCAAGGCCAGGTTCGCCGTCAGCGCAAACACCAGCCAGCGCCGGCGCCGCTGCGCCACCTGCATGCGGCCGGCGCTCCAGTAGTTGAACACGATGGACATCATCAGCAAGGGCAGATACCGCAAGTCCCAATAGCCGTAGAAGAACAGCGACGCCAGCGCCAGCCAGCCGATCGCCCATTGTGGACGCAGGCGGGCCAGCAGATAGTAGCCGGCCAATACCGTCGGCAGATACAGAAACAGGAAACTGTAGGAATTAAACAGCACGGCGCACCTCTTGCTCCCGGCGGGTCCGGTGATACAGCTCGGTATAGCAGGCCACCATCTGCTCGGCGACGCGCTGCCAGCTGAAGCGCTCGACCAGGGCGCGCACCTGCGCCCGCTCCGGCGGGCTGGCCAGCAGGCCTTCCACTGCAAGCCGCAAGCCGGCCGTATCGTCCCACGGCAGCTGTTTCAGGGCGAAGGCGCTGTCGGGCAGGCTGAGCGCGCTCTCGTCGGTCATCACCACCGGCGTGCCGGCCGCCAACGCCTCCAGCACCGACAAGGGAAACACCTCGCCCTGGCTGGGCAGGGCCAACACGGACGCGCTGGCGTAGGCGCTGGCCAGCAAGGGATCGTCATGCTCCAGCTGGCCCAGCCAGCGCACCCGCGGCTGCGCCAGCAATTGCTGCAAATAGCTCTGGTGCTGGCGTTGCGCCCGGCCGATCAGCACCACCGGCAATCCCGTCGGCGCCAATGCCCGGACCAGTCCCAGCTGGTTCTTGTACGGCGAAATCGCCCCCACCATCAGCACGAACGGCCCGTTCAGTCCGGTGCAACGCCGGAACTCCTCCTGCCGCGCGCCGAAGAAATGCGGGCTGATGCCGTTGGGGAGCACACGGATCTTGGTCTCGGCAATCTGGAACGCGCTGACGATCGCGTCCCGTTCGGCGGTCCCCAGCGCGATCACCATCTGCGCCAGTTGCAAGGCGCGTTTGGTTTGCGCATAGCTGGTTTGCACGTTCCAGCCGGTCAGGCGGCCGGTCAGGCGGTCGGCCAGCCGGGCGCGCATGCCGTCGAGCCGCCCCCAGCCCGGCGACAGCACCGACGACAGCACCACCGGCACCCCGAGATCCGTCGCCAGTTCGACCAGGCGGTGATTGCCGTTGATCGCGGAGAACACATGGATCAGGTCGAACTGGTCCAGGCGCTCGCGGTTGGCGTCCACCAGCGACACGTCGAGGTCAAGCGCCGACTGCTCCTGCAGGGCGCGCATGGTGGCGCGCACCTGCACCTGCAGCCCGCCCTCGCGCTGGAACAACATGGGATACGACAGAATTCCTACGCGCATAAGATGCCCTTTATTTGACTAGCCTCGCCCACACCTTGCGCCCGGCCAGCGTGCATTCGGCGGCCAGCTCGTGCTGGAAAAGCAGGATGGCCGCCAGCCACAGCGGCAGAGCCAGCAAGGCGGCCATCGCCAGCTGGTACAGCGCGTGCCCCGGCGCCAGCGGATGCCAGGCGAACAGCAGCGCCGGGCCGCTCAGGCTGCTGAGCGCGACCAGTGCGCTGCGCTTGAGCGCGCCGAACAGCGCGCGCGCTTGCAGCTGCGCCAGCTGCCGCAGGTAGCGAAGAGTCCAGAGACTTCGCACCACGCCGCCGGCCACCACGGCCCACGCCACCCACTCCAGCCCGAACGGCGCCGCCAGCAGCACGGCCACCACCCGCACCGGCGCCGACAAGGCATCCAGCTTGACCTGTGTGCGGACCGCCCCCATCGCCACGAACAGATAGCGCGCCATGCTGAACATGCTATACAAGGCGCTCGACAGGCACATGATGCGTATCAACGGCACGCATGCGTCCCACTGCGGGCCGTACAGCAGGCGCACCAGCGCCGGCGCCGAGATCGCCACGTAGCCGAAGAAGGGCCAGGCCAGCACGGTCACGTAGCTGGCGGTGGTCAGGTAGGCTTGCCGCAGATCGCCGCCGGCCCGCGCCTGGGCCGAAAACAGCGGGAAGATGACCGGCGAAATGGCGCTGGTCACCAGCTGGTTGAACACGTTCAGCACGCCCTGCGCCTTGCCGAAGATGCCGACCTCGGCGACGCCGATCAACTTGCCGACGATCAGGTCCGGCGCGGCCACGCCCAGTTCGTCGATCACGCTGCCGGCGGTGGAGATCGTGCCAAACGACAGGATCGCCGCCATGCCGCGCCGCGCCGGCAGCCAGGGCAAGCCGCTGGGCCAGCAGCAGATGCTCGCCAGCAGCCCCGCCGCCGTGCCGGCCACCGCGCCCCAGACCAGGCTCAGATAGCCATGTCCCAGCCACGCCAGGCCCACCGACACCAGCAGCTGCGCGCAGCTGCTGGTGGTGTTGATCGCGAAGATGGCCGAGAAGCGCATCTGGCGCCGCAGGCACGGCAAGGCCAGCGAGCTGAACGGGATCAGCAGGAAGTTGATCGACAGCAGTTGCAACACCGAACTCAGTCGCGGATCGCGGTAGAAGCTGGCCGCCACGCCGCTGCTCAGCAGCACCAGCAGCGCCAGCGACCACGCCACCAGGATGCTGGTGCCCAACGCCGCCCGCAGCTTCTGCTCGGTCAGCTGTTTCTCCTGGATCACATACGGCCCGACGCCAAAGTCCCGCACCGCCTGCACCACGCCGACCAGCACGGCGCCGACCGCGTAGACGCCGATCTCGGCCGGCGTCAGCAGCCGCGCCAGTATCATGGTGCCGGCGGTGTTCACCAACAGCAGCGTGTACTTTTCAGCGAAGGACACCAGGAATGACATACGCGGCTGCATGGCGCGCCTCAGATCAGCTGGTCGTAAAAGGCCAGCACCTGCTTGCCCACCACCACGCGGCTGTAGCGCTCGACGGCTTCCTGGCGCGCCAGCCGCCCCATCGCCTCGCGCCGGGCGGGCTGGTCCAGCAGCTCCGCGACCATGGCCGCCGCCGTCTGGATGTCGTCGGCCGGCACCAGCAGGCCGCCGCCGCAGCCGCGCAGAATATCGGCGCTGCCAGGCACGTCGGTCGCCACGGCCGGGACGCCGCAGGCCATCGCCTCGATGGTCGCGATGCCGAACCCTTCATTCCTGCTCATCAAGACGTGCAGGTCCAGCGCCGGCAGCAGCGTTTCCAGCGCCGGCACGAAACCGGTGAACACCACATACGGCGCCAGTCCGGCCTGCTCCACTTGCCGCCGCAGGCCCGCTTCGAGCGGACCGCTGCCCATCATGACCAGATACAACTGCGGAAATCGCTGCCGCAGCAGCACGAACAGCTCCAGCAAGTGCCCGGGCCGCTTTTGCGCGGACAGGCGGGCCGCAACGCCGATCACCAGCGCCGATGGCGGCAGTTGCAGCGCCAGCCGCGCGGCGCGGCGCAAGTCCGCGCCCGGCTTGAAGGTATCGGTGTCGACGCAATTGGGGATCACGGCCACCCGTGCGGTGGCCGGCAAATAGGGTTGATAGATGGCCATGAAATGCGCCATGGCCGAGCGCGATACCGCGTACACCCCGCGCACCCCGCCGAACGCATGCTGCAGCAGCGGCTGGTGCCAGTCGCTGATCTGCTCGGCCGGAAACGCGTTGTGCACGCTGATGACGGCCGGCAGCCGGCAATGGCGCGCCAGCCACAGCGCCGAGGCGCCGTAGTTGGTCCAGCACCAGGCGATATGCACCAGGTCGGCGCGAAAGGCGCGCAGCCGGCGCGCGGCCCCCAGCCGGGCCCGCAGCAAGTTCCAGCGGCGCCACGCCCACTGCTCGAAGAACGGCGGCGGATCGAATTCCGCCACCACGATCTGCTCGTGCGCCAGCCGCCCGGCCCAGGCGTCGATGCCGGCAAAGCGGCGTAGCGCCAGGCTGCCGTCGGCGCCGGCCTGGCGCAGGTAGCGCAGCTCCTGCGCCATGCGCATTTCCATCCCGCCCAGTTCGCCGGAATAGCTGGTGATCAGCACCCGCTTGCCGGCCTCGCTGCGCCCCTGCCGCGCTTCGAAAAAGTAACCGCGCAGAAAAGCCAGTTCCCAGCGTCGCCGGAACAGCGCGTCGGCGTCCCCCAGCAGGCGCGCGCGCAGATAGCCCAGGCACTCCTGCGCAAAGCGCGCCAGCATCCAGCGCGGCACGCCCGCCCATTCGGGGAAGGTGCCCGGCCGGTCTTGCCGATACTTGCCGCGCCCGAAACGCCAGGCCTTGTCCAGCACATACGCCTGCGTCAGCTGATATGCGCGGATGTGGTGCGCCACCTTCGCATGGCGACAGAACCAGGCCGGGTAACCAGCCAGTGCCAGCCTGCGCGTCAGCTCGGTCTCGCTGCCCATCGCATAGGCGCCGCCATTCGGGCCGATCGTGGTGTCGTAGCGGTAACCGGCATCGAACACCGCCCTCCGCACCGCCATGTTGGCGCCCCACACCAGGCCGGGGAACACCGGTCCCTCGGGCAGGTCGGCGGCGGTCAGGCCGAACGTCAGGCCGACCGGCGCCAGGCGCGGCAGCCATTCGGGTGGCGGGAGCGCCCAGTCCGCCTCTATCGCGCCGCCGAACACCGCATAGCCGGCGTGCGCCGCGACGCAGCGCTCCCATTGCAGCAGCCAGTCCGGCGCCGGTGTGGCGTCGTCGTCGCTGAAAATGAACAGGGCGTCTTCGCCGCTATGATCCAACGCCCACTCTACGGCCAGGTTCAGGGCCGCGTTCTTGCCCTTGTCCGGCGTGCTGATCAAGTGCAGCGGCAGGCGATCTTGATATTGCGCGATCAGGGCGCCGGTGCCGTCGCTGCTGCCATTCTCGACGACGATCAACTGCCACGCCTGGCTTGGCGTTTGCAGACGGCAATAACCATCGAGCACTTTGGGCAGCGTCTGCGCGCCATTGCAGGTCGCCATGAGAACGGTCAACAAGGGCGCTTCTCCCATATCCTAAGATTGCAGAACGTGATAATCCAGTGTAATGACAGGCTCAAATATATCGTTGAGCCGCATCAACGAGTTCCCTACCCATGCGCGACATCCTGATCACCCTCATCGTCTTCGGCAGCCTGCCGCTGATCCTGCGTAATCCCGTCAACGGCGTGCTGATGTGGGTATGGATCAGCGTGATGAATCCGCACACGCAGAGCTGGGGCTTCGCCACCACGTTTCCGTTCGCCTTCATCATCGCCGTGGCGACCTTGTTCAGCGTCGCCATCTCGCGCATGGCCAAGACGCTGCCGGTCTCGGCCATCACCTTCACTCTGATCGCGCTGATACTGTGGATGAACGTCACCACCCTGTTCGCCATGTTTCCGTCGGTCGCCTATCAGCAATGGAGCAAAGTCATGAAGATCATGCTGATGAGCCTGGTCACCATGATGGTGATACGCAACCGCGACGACATCCAGCGCCTGCTGTGGGTGCTGGTGATGTCGCTGGGCTTCTACGGCGTCAAGGGCGGCATCTTCACGCTGCGCACCGGCGGCGGCGAGCGGGTGTGGGGACCGGAAGGCACCTTCATCGGCGACAACAACGAAATCGCGCTGGCCCTGATCATGACCATCCCGCTGATGCGCTACCTGCAACTGCGCAGCGAGCAGCGCTGGCTGCGGCATGGCTTGAACGCGATGATGCTGCTCAGCGCGCTGGCGGCGCTGGGTTCGTATTCGCGCGGCGCGCTGCTGGCGATCGCCGCGATGATACTCGTGATGTGGCTCAAGAGCCGCCACAAATTCGCCGCCGGCATCCTGATTGCGCTGCTGACGCCGCTGGCCCTGCTGTTCATGCCCGAGCGTTGGGGCGAACGCATGGACAGCATCGGCGACTATGAGCAAGACGAGTCCGCGATGGGCCGCATCAACGCCTGGCACATGGCCTGGAACCTGGCCAAGGACCGCTTCTTCGGCGGCGGCTTCGAGATCGCCGACCCGACCACCTTCTTCCTCTACGCGCCCAATCCGCGCGACGTCCACGCCGCCCACAGCATCTATTTCCAGGCGCTGGGCGAGCACGGCTTTGTCGGCCTGGCGCTGTACCTGCTGCTGCTCGGCCTGACCTGGCGCTCGGCGGCCTGGATCGTGCGCAACAGCCGCGGCCAGCCGGATCTGGAATGGGCGCTGCAGCTGGCCACCATGGTCCAGGCCAGCTTGGTCGGCTTTGCGGTCGGCGGCGCCTTCCTCAGCCTGCTCTATTTCGACGTCCCCTATTATTTGATGGGCATCATCGTCGCCACCCGCGCGCTGGTGGCGGAACGGCAGCACGCCGTCGGCCAAACCGCGCAAAGCGGCCTGGACAACCGGCAGCCGGCGATCGGACAATCATGAGCCGCCGGCTGTCCATCCTGGTCTACCATCGCGTGCTGGCGCAGGCCGATCCCTTGCTGCCGGAGTTGCCGGACGTGCGCTTGTTCGACCGCCACATGGCCTTGCTGAAACGTTGTTTCCGGGTGCTGCCGCTGAGCCGCGCCAGCGAGCAACTGCGCCTGGGCACCCTGCCCGCGCGCGCCGCCTGCATCACCTTCGACGACGGCTATGCGGACAACGCCATCCATGCCTTGCCGATCCTGCGCCGCCACGGCTTGAGCGCGACCTTCTTCGTCGCCAGCGATTACCTGGACGGCGGCCAGATGTGGAACGACGACGTGATCGCCTGCGTGCGCCAGGCCCGGCAGAACGTGCTGCACGCGGGCGCGCCGGGCTGCGACGCCTTGCCGCTGCACAGCTTGCGCCACAAACGGCAAGCCATCGACCAGCTGCTGGAGGCGCTCAAGTACCTGCCGGGCCCGCAGCGCCAGACGCTGGCGGAGCGTTTGGCCCCCTCCCGCCAGGAGGAACTGATGATGAGCTCGCAGCAAATGCGGGCGCTGCACGCCGCCGGCATGGAAATCGGCGCGCACACGGCCTCGCATCCCATCCTGGCGCGCCAGGCGGATGCCGACGCCGAGGCCGACATGGCCCGCGGCAAAGCGGCGCTCGAAGACCTGATCCAGGCCCCGGTCGCCTTGTTTGCTTATCCCAACGGAAAACCCGGGGTGGACTACGACCAGCGCCATGTCGACATGGCGCGCAGGCTGGGTTTCGCGGCGGCGGTCAGCACCGAGCCCGGCGCCGCGCACGCCGGCAGCGATCCGCTGCAGCTGCCGCGCTACACGCCGTGGGAACAGGACCGCCTGCGCTTTCTGTACCGGCTACTTGCCAGCCGGCGCGGCTGATTTGGCCAGCCATTGCTCCAGCATCATCAGCACCCATACCATCGTGCCGTGATAGCCTGGGTGTTCCGCAAGCAGGGTATGCATCAGGCGCTCGATGAAGTCCTCGCGGATGATTTTCCGCTTCTTCAGGTCGCTCAAACTGTCCAGCACCAGGCTCTGCAAGCCCGCATCCTGCTGCAGCCAATGGCCGAAGGGCAAGCCGAAACCGTGCTTTTTCTTGCGCAGGATGGCGGCCGGCAGATAACCCCGCAACGCCCGCTTGAAGAAATAGCGCAGCTGCGTGCCGTTGAGCTTGTCCCTGGGCGACAGCCGCGCGGAGAACGCCAGCATCTCGTCGCTCAGGAATGGAAACGCCACGTCCACGCCGCCCAGCTCGCAAGCCAGGCTCACCTTGCGCAAATCGTTGTCGGCCAGCGTGTAGCGCAGATCGAGCGTCTGCATGCGGCTGATCTGGCTCAGGCCCTTGTCCTGCCAATAGCAATCGCTCATCTGGTCGCCAGGCGCCCGCTCGTCGATGCTGGCCAGAAAGTCAGCGTGCAACACCGCCGCCGGTCCGTAGCGGTGCAACAGATTATAGGTTTCCATCCGGGCCGGCATCGGCACCACCGCCTGCGTGACATAGCTGCGCGCCTTGCGCAGCAGGCCCAGGTTCAGCTTGCCTGTCAGGCCGAACAGCAAGGGCTCCAGCGCGACCTGCCGCAAGGCCGACGGCAACTGCTCATAGCGCGACAGCACCGCCTGGTCGGCATAGCGCTCGTTGCCGCCGAACAGCTCGTCGCCGCCATCGCCGCCCAGCAGGCGGGTCACGCCGTCGGTGCGCGCCAGGTTGGCGCAGTAGTAGGCCGGCACCGCCGAGGAATTGCCGAAAGGCTGGTCCGACGCGGCGGCAATGCGCGGTATGGCCTTGGCCACATCGCCCGCCGTCACATACAGTTCGTGATGATCGGCGCCGAAGTGGCGGGCGGCGATGCGCGCGTAATGCATTTCATCGTAGCCTGCGACGTCGAAACCGATCGAATAGGTCGGCGGCGCGCTGCCGCTGACGCTGGCCAGCATGCCGGCCAGCGTCGAGCTGTCGGTGCCGCCGCTGAGGAAGGCGCCGGTCCTGGCGCCGCCGGCGCAGCGCCGCACCGAGCTCTCCAAGGTCGCCAGGAACTGCTGTTTGAGTTCGCCGAACGGCGTTGCCGACTGTTCCTGATATTCGATCTTCCAATAGTCGCCGGTTTCCAGATGGCCGTGCCGGTACTGCACGTATTCGCCGGGTTGCAGGCGGCGCTGGCCGCGATACACCGTGCGCGGCGCCGGCACCGTATGGAAATACAGATAATTGTAGAGCGCCTGCGGATCCAGCGTGCCCACCGCGTGCGGATGGGCCTGCAACGCGGCCGCCGAGGAAGCGAACAGCACGCCTTGCCGCACCTGCTGGTAATGCATGGCGTGCACGCCGCTGCGGTCGATCGCCAGCAGCAACTGGCCGCCGCCGTCCGCCATCGCGCACAGCGCGAACGGACCGGACAACGCCGCGCAAGCCTTGGCGCCGTTGATCAGCCACAGTGCGGCGAAGCGTTCCGCCAGATTCTCGCCGCAGCCGTTGAGCAAGGGCCGGCCCCAGACCGCGACCAGTACGCCGCCGGCGCCGTGCAAGCTGACGCTGTCCGCGGCGGCCGCAACGGCCACGCCGCCGCGCGCCGCCGCCACCATGCGGATCGGGCTGTCGTCAAAGCGCGCCAGCGGCGACGCCATGCCGGCCAGCGTTTGTTGCACGCCGCCGGCGTCGGCGGCGGCCAGATAGCCGCACAAGCCGCTCATACCAGCACCTCCAGCGGCAGGGGATGACTGAGGAAGGCGGTCGGGCTGGCGGTCAGCCCGTAGGCGCCGGACTGGAACACCACCACCAGGTCGCCCACCTCGGCGCGCGGCAATTCCATGCGGTCCGCCAGCACATCGAGCGGGGTGCACAAGGGTCCCACCACCGACACCGTCTCCAGCGGCCCGCCATGCATGCGGTTGCCGATCGCCACCGGATAGTTCTTGCGGATCACCTGGCCAAAATTGCCCGATGCCGCCAGATGCTGGTGCAGGCCGCCGTCGGTGATCAGAAAAGTCTGTCCATGCGAACGCTTACGCTCCAGCACGCGGCAGACGTAGATCCCGCCCTCGGCCACCAGATAACGTCCCAGCTCCAGGATCAGGTCGGTACCGGGCGAACCCTGGCGCAGCAAGCCCAGCGACTGCTCCAGGCCATCGGCAACGGCGGCCAGGTCCAGCGCCCTGTCGCCGGGGAAATATGGCACGCCGAAGCCGCCGCCGATATTGAGCATGCGCATCGGCGCGCGCGCGTGGCCCGCCAGCCGCAGGCCGAGCTCCACGCTGAGCCGCTGCGCCTCGCAGATCGCCGCCGCCGACAGATTCTGGGCGCCGCAAAACAGGTGGAAACCGTGGAAATCCAGTTCCAGCTGCTCCAGCCTGCGCAGCATCGCCGGCACCCGCGCCGCGTCGACGCCGAACGGGCGCGGGCCGCCGCCCATCTTCATGCCGGCCAGCTTCAATTCGAAATCCGGATTGACCCGCACCGCCACGCGCGGCCTCATGCCCAGCTCGCCACCTATGCGGGCCAGCCGTTCCATTTCGCCTTCGGACTCGAGATGCAGCAGCACGCCGGCCGCCACCGCGCAGCGCAATTCCGTGTCGCGCTTGCCGGGCCCGGCAAAGCTGATGCGGTCGGCGACCATGCCGGCGTCCAGCGCCACCTTCATCTCGCTGCCGGAGGCCACGTCGAAACCGTCCACCAACGGCGCCATCATCTGCACCAGCGCCGGCATCGGATTGGCCTTCACGGCATAGTGCAGATGCACGCCCTGCGGCAACGCGTGCCGCAGCAGGCCGACGCGGGTGGCGATGTGCGTGCGCTCGTAAGCGTAGAACGGCGTGCGACCCACCCGCTCAGCCAGCCGCGTCAGCTGGATGCCGCCGAGCTGGAGCACGTCATCCAGCGTCGGGAACTGGTTGAGCTCGGCGTGACGTGGCGACACGTCGACCGCCGTCACGACTCGCCCCGCGTCCCGGCCAGCTGGTCGGCCAGCAGCTTGCGGTCGATCTTGCCGTTCGGATTGCGCGGCAACGGCACGCCGCGTATGTCGATCGCGGCCGGCACCATGTAGGCCGGCAAGGCCAGGCGGCAGGCCGCGAGCAGGGCCGCGCCATCGACCGTGCCCTGCGGCATGGCGGCCGCCACCAGGGTGATCGATTGCCCCAGGCTTGCATGCGGCACGCCGATGGCGGCCGCTTCGGCCACCATGCCGGTGGCATACACCACCTCCTCCACCTCGGTCGGACTGACGCGGTAGCCCGAGGTCTTGATCATGTCGTCGCTGCGGCCGATGAAATACAGATAGCCCTCGTCGTCGCAGCGCACCGTGTCGCCGGACCACACCGCCAGCTCGGGCACCGGCAGCCCGCCCAGGCGGTCGGGCAGCGGCCGGAATCGCTCGGCGGTGCGCTGCGCATCGTTCCAGTAGCCCATCGCCACCAGCGCGCCGCGATGCACCAGCTCGCCCGGTTCGTTGGGCGCGCAAGTGGAACCGTCGCCGCGCAACACCATGATTTCCGCATTCGGTATCGCCTTGCCGATCGAATCCGGCCTGCGGTCGAGCTGCTCGGGCGCCAGGAAGGTCGAGCGGAACGCCTCGGTCAGGCCGTACATCAGAAAGATCTGCGTGTACGGCAAGGCCTTGCGCAGGGCTGCCAGCGTGTGCCGCTGCATGGCGCCGCCGGAATTGGTGATGTAGCGCAGCCGCTGCGCATGGCGCCAATCCAGGTCCGCCAGCTGCATCCACAGCGGCGGCACGGCGGCCAGGCCGGTGATGCGCTCGCGTTGCACGGCGTCGAGTATGTCCCGCTGCAACAGGTGGTTCAGCAGCACCGCGCAGGCGCCGACGGCGAACGCCGTGGTCAGCTGGCTCAGGCCGTAGTCAAAGCTCAGCGGCAGCACGCACAGGATGCGGTCCTCCGCCGTGTTGACCAGATAGGAGGACACGCTCAGCGCGCCGGCCACCAGGTTGCGGTGCGACAGCACCACGCCCTTGGGCCTGCCGGTGCTGCCCGAGGTGTACAGGATGGCGGCGACGTCGCTGTCTATGCAGGCATGCAGCGCGGTCTGCGGCGCATCGCGCATGCACTCGCGCCAGGACAGCAGCTGCACGCCATCCGGCGGCGTCAACGACTCCATCGACCCGATCACCACCACTTTGCGCAAGCCCGGGCAAGCCGCCAGCGCCGTCGCCAGCAGATTGTAGCGCTCGCGCGTGGTGACCAGGATGCGCACATCGCAGTCGCCCAGGATGTGCGCCACCTGCTCCGGCTTGAGCACCGGATTGACCGGCACGAACACGGCGCCGGCGGCGGCCGCGCCGAACATGGCCACCACGGCTTCCTCGCGCTTTTCCATGAACACCGCCAGCCGCTCGCTGCGCCCCAGCCCGTGATGCACCCAGGCGGCGGCGGCCAGCTGCACCATCTGCGCCAGCGCCACGTAATTCAGCCCGACACCCTGGTACGACAACGCCTGGCGCCGCGGCTCGCGCTGCGCCGACTGAAAGATGAATTCGTGAACTAACTGCGTCATAGCGATATCCCATAGATAGACTGCCCTCTATGATTGAGATAAATCGCCATCGACTCTTTGATGTTGCGCAAGCATGCAGTCCGCTTGTGCTGGCTCAAACCCGCTGCGTGGTGTGCGGGGTCTAATCTGTATTCCGCTTCCCTCTTGGCCCGCCGCGATGACTACTGGCTTGCGTCACACCTATATGCAACTGGGCTGGCTCAATGCCATGCTTTACTGGCTCGCCCAATTGCTGGAGGCGGCCAGCGCCGGCTCGTGGGCGCTGCACCGCTACCATTTTGTGGCCCAGTACGTTGGCGACAGCCCGCTGTGCGGCGCGCGCGGACAGGACATCGACATCCGCCAACATGCCGCCGCGGGCCCCACGCCGTGCGGCTATCCGCGTCCCGAAAACGTGGTCAGGCAGCGTTATGCGCAAGGTGCGCTCAGCCTGACCGCGTGGCGCAAGGGCCAGCTGGCCGGCTTTCTCTGGCTGATATCCGATACCTACCTGGAAGACGAGGTGCGCGTGCGCTACCGCCTGGCCAGCTCGCGCGCATCCTGGGATTTCGACGTCTGGATCCGGCCGGAGGAGCGCCTGGGCTGGGTCTTTCCCCGCCTGTGGGAGGCGGCGCGCCGCCACCTGCGCCAGCACGGCATACGCTGGACCTGCAGCCGCATCTCCGCCTTCAATCCGGCCTCGCTGCGCGCCCATGCCCGCATCGGCGTGGTGCGCATGGGCAGCGCCATTTTCCTGCGCTGCGGCCGCTGGCAGTGGATGTGGGCCAGCCAGGCGCCATTTGTCCACCTGTCGCGCCATGCGGAAAATTGCCCGCAACTGCTGTTCGACACCAGCACCCTACCCGAGATCGTCCCCGAGGAGCCGCCATGCCGCTAATAGATCAAGTCTGCCAGACCCTGCGCGCCACGCTGGGCCTGGCGAAAATGCCGCTCAATCAAGATACCCGCTTGCTGGGCAGCGTGCCCGAGCTCGATTCGATGGCGGTCGTCAACCTCATCGTCGCGCTGGAGCAGCAATTCGGCATCACCGTCGACGACGATGAAATCAACGCCCGCCATTTCTCCACGGTCGGCACGCTCGCCGCCTTCGTGCAGGGCAAGCTGGCGTGAACGGCTACGCACAGCGCAGCCACGCGCTGCCCTTCTTTCTCAAGGCGGCGGCGGGCGACCGCTTCTGCCTGTACTATCCGCCGCACCCGGAAGCGCAAGTGCGCGGCTCGCTGCTGTACGTCCATCCCTTCGCCGAGGAGCTCAACAAGAGCCGGCGCATGGCGGCGCTCCAGGCGCGCGCCTACGCCCGCGCCGGCTACGGCGTGCTGCAACTGGACCTGTACGGCTGCGGCGACAGCAGCGGCGACTTCTCCGATGCCCGTTGGGAAATCTGGCTGGAAGACCTCGCGCTGGGCTGGCAATGGCTGGCCGAACATTCGCCCGGCCCAGCCTATCTGTGGGGCCTGCGCCTCGGCGCCTTGCTGGCCTTGCAGTTCGCAGGGCAAGCCCGTCCGGCTCCGGCGGGCCTGGTGCTGTGGCAGGCCGTGATCAGCGGCCGGCCGCACCTGCACCAGTTCATGCGGCTGCAAAACGCGGCCAGGCTGTTCGGCGCCGGCCAGCAGGACGCCACCGATGAAGTAGCCGGCTACACGCTGGACGCCGAACTGTGCGACGCCATCAGGAACGCCGAGGCCGGCGACCGCCCGGCGTGTCCGGTGCAATGGCTGGAGCTGGCCGCGCCCCCTCAGCCGGCCGGCTTGCAGCCGGCAACGGCCCTGCTGCTGGAGCGCTGGGAACGCGCCGGCGCCCACGTCGACGCCTATCCGCTGGCGGGAGCGCCCTTCTGGACCACCCCGGAGATCGCCGAAGTGCCCGCCCTGATCACCTCGACACTGGCCGCCATGCCGGTGGGCCCGGCATGAACTGGCAACGCCTGGCCCTGCATTTCCCCTGCCAGGACTGCTGGCTGGTCGGCGTCCTGCACTTGCCGGAGCGGCCGCGGCCACGCGGCGTGCTGATCGTCACCGGCGGGCCGCAATACCGCGTCGGCAGCCACCGGCACTTCGTGTTGCTGGCGCAGCAGCTGGCAGCGTCCGGCATCCCGGTGATGCGCTTCGACTACCGTGGCATGGGCGACAGCGAAGGCGAACCGCGTCACTTCGAACAGCTGGACGACGACCTGGACGCCGCGATCGCCGAATTCTTCGGCAGGCTGCCGGCCATGCAGGAGCTGGTGTTGTGGGGGCTGTGCGACGGCGCCACCGCGGCCGCCCGCCACGCCGCGCGCGATCCCCGCGTGAGCGGGCTGGTGATGCTCAATCCCTGGGTGCGTACCGAGCAAGGCAACGCGCGCGCCACGCTCCGGCATTACTACGTGCAGCGGCTGCTGGAGCGCGACTTCTGGCTCAAGCTCAAGGGCGGCGCCGTGCATCTCGGGCGCAGCCTGGGCTCCTTCATTGCGCTGGCTTCCGCCGCAAGACAGGCGCCCACCACGGAGGGCGCGCTGCCGCAGCGGCTGTACCGCGCGCTGCGCCAATTCCACGGCCGCACCCTGATCGTGCTCAGCGGCGCCGACCTGGGCGCGCGCGAATTCTCGGCGCTGTACGACCATCAAACGCACTGGCGCCAGCTGCTCGACGGCCCGCGCGTGCGCCTGGTCCACGTTCCGCAGGCCAACCACACTTTCTCCAGCAGGGCCTGGCGCGCCAGCGTGGCCACCGCCTGCGCCGACTGGCTGGCGTCATGGTGAAGCGCGTCCTGATGATCGCCTATCACTACCCGCCGCTGTGCGGAGGCAGCGGCATCCACCGCACGCTGGCGTTCACCCGCCATTTGCCGGAATTCGGCTGGCAACCGACGGTGCTGACGGTGCATCCGCGCGCCTACGAAGACATCGGCGCCGACCAGACCAGCCACCATGTGCCGGTGCATCGCAGCTTTGCGCTGGACAGTTCGCGCCATCTCGCGCTGCGCGGCCGCTACCCGGATTTTCTGGCCCAGCCGGACCGCTGGATCACCTGGTGGCTGGGCGCGGTGCCGGCCGGACTGCGCCTGATCCGCAAGCACCGCCCGGACGTCATCTGGTCCAGCTATCCGATCGCCACGGCCCACCTGATCGCGCTGAGCCTGCACCGCCTCACCGGCATCCCCTGGATCGCCGACCAGCGCGACCCGATGGTGGATCACGACTACCCGCCCGACCCGCGGCGCCGCCGCATCCACGCCTGGATCGAACGCCAGTCCATGCGCCAGGCGGCCGCCGTGGTCTGCACCACGCCCGGCGCCCTCGGCGGGCTACACCAGCGTCATCCGCAAGCCGACGGGCGGCGCCTGGCCTTGATCGAAAACGGCTACGACGACGACAGCTTCCGCGTTGCCGAAGCCGCCGCCGCGCCGCCCAAGCCGCGCGGCCCGTTCACCCTGCTGCACAGCGGCGTCATCTATCCGTCCGAGCGCGATCCGGCCTCCTTGTTTGCGGCGCTGGCCGGGCTGTCGGCCGAGCGCCGCATCGGGCCGGAAAACTTCCGCCTGCGGCTGCGCGCCAGCGCGCACGACGATCACCTGCGCGCGCTGATGCGGCAGCATCCCGGCGTGGCCGGGCTGGTCGAACTGGCGCCGCCACTGCCCTACCGCGCCGCGCTGGCGGAAATGCTCGACGCCGACGGCTTGCTGCTGCTGCAGGCCGCCAACTGCAACAGCCAGATCCCGGCCAAGTTGTACGAATACCTGCGCGCCAGCCGCCCCGTGCTGGCCTTGACCGACGCCGCCGGCGACACCGCGGCCACGCTGCGCGCCGCCGGCATCGACACCATCGGCCAGCTCGACAACGCGGCCGACATCGCCGCCGTGCTGATGCGTTTCCTGCATCTGTGCCGAACACAGCAGGCGCCGCTGGCCGCGCGCGCCGTCATCGAAGGCCACTCCCGCGCCGCCCGCAGCCGCCAGCTGGCCACGCTGCTGGACCACGCCGCCCACAAGGAACCGCTATGAAACCACAAGCACACCTGATCCTTCCGCTGCTGCTCGCCATCGCAACCGGCAGCGGCGCCGCGCCGCGCGCCGCCGTCGGCGAAGACTGCGGCACCTACGTACGCCACGATCCTGGCGGCGACTACACCAACCCCGCCGACCGCGAAGGCTTGACCGTGGTCGAGACCTACCATTTCACGCCCGAGGTTGAACGGCTGGTGCGCGGCTCTTCCGGCTCGCTGGGCAGCGACATCGGCTACACCCTCGATCATTTCCCCAACCACCACCGGGCGCTGGCGGCGATGAGCAAACTGGCGCTGCGCGACAAGACCCCCAAACCCTACGGCGCCCACTATTCGATCGGCTGCTATTTCGACCGCGCCCTGCGTTTCCGTCCGGACGACGCCCGGGTCCACGCCCTGTTCGGCGGCTACCTGCTGGGGCTGGGGCAGTCCGACGCCGCGCTGGAGCAACTGCAGGAAGCGGTCCGGCTGGAGCCGGGCAACGCCACCACGCACTACAACCTCGGCCTGCTCTACCTCAAGCGCAAGGATTACGTGCAAGCCCGCGCCAGCGCCCACCAGGCGTACGGCCTGGGCTTCCCGCTGCCCGGGCTGAAGAACCAGTTGACCGCCGCCGGCCAGTGGCGCGAAGCCGAGTAGCCCTTACTTCAGGCCGTGGTGGTTCATCAAGTCGTACAAGGTCGGCCGGCTGACGCCCAGCAACTCGGCGGCCTTGACGATGTTGCCGTCGACCCGCGCCAGCGCCTGCACCATCACCTTGTACTCGGCCGCGTCGCGCGCCTGCCGCAGGTTGACGCTGGCTTCGGCGGCCGCGCTGTCGGGCAAGCCCAGGTCCAGCGGCGTGATCTGCGGACCGTCGGCCATGATCACGGCCCGCCGTATGCAGTTCTCCATCTCGCGCACATTGCCCGGCCACGGATAGGCTTCTATCGCCGCCAGGGCTTCGGGACTGAAATGCAGGGCCGAGCGCGACTCGCTGGCGCAGAACTTGTTCTTGAAATGGTGGGCCAGCAAGGCGCTGTCGCCGACGCGCTCGCGCAGCGGCGGTATCGACAGCACGATCTCGCTCAGCCGGTAGAACAGGTCTTCTCGAAACCGGCCGCTTTCGGCCAGCGCCTTCAAGTTCTGGTGGGTGGCGCAGACGATGCGCACATCGATGCTGATCTCGCTGCGCCCGCCCACCCGCTCGATCACGCGCTCCTGCAGGAAGCGCAGCAGCTTGGCCTGCAAGGGGATCGCCATGTCGCCGATCTCGTCGAGGAAGAAAGTGCCGCCGTGCGCCAGTTCCAGCTTGCCCAGCGTCTGCCGCTGGGCGCCGGTGAACGCGCCTTTTTCGTAGCCGAACAATTCGCTTTCCAGCAACTGCTCGGGTATGGCGGCGCAATTGATGGCGACAAAACGCTTGTCGTGCCGCGCGCTGAGCCGATGCAGGCCGCGCGCGATCAACTCCTTGCCGCTGCCCGAATCGCCCAGCAGCATCACCGTCGCCGACGTCGGCGCCACCCGCTCCACGCTGCGGCACACCTTCAGCATGCCGGGATCGCGGCTGATGATGCCGGCCAGCGGCGAGTCCGTCTGGATTTGCAGCATGCGCCGGTTTTCCTGCTGCATCGCGTGCAGATAAAAGGCCCGCGCCACCACCAGCGACAGCGTGTCCGCGTCGAGCGGCTTCTGGTGGAAATCATACGCGCCCATGGCGATGGCCTTCAGCGCATGCTCGCGCGCCTGGTTGCCCGACAAGATGATGACCTTGGTGTCCGGCGCCGCCGCCAGCATCTGTTGCAGCAAGGCCAGGCCCTCGCGCGCGCCGTCCGGGTCGGGCGGCAAGCCCAGGTCCATGGTCACCACCGCCGGCTGGTGCCGGCGCAGCTGCGCCATCGCCGACTCGCGGTCGTCCGCCAGCACCACCTCGTAGGCGTCCAGGCTCCAGCGCAGCTGCTTCTGCAAGCCGGCATCGTCTTCCACCACCAATAATTTACTTTTTCCCATGACTATCCTCTGAGGATCAGGCCGCCGCCGCGTCCAGCAGCAGCGGCAAGATCAGACGGAAGGTGGTGCCGCGCGATGGCGCGCTGCTCACCTCCAGGCGGCCACCGATCTCGCGCGCATACTCGCGGCTCTCGAACACGCCGATGCCCATGCCGGCGCGCTTGGTGGATTCGAACGGCTGGAACAACCGCTCGCGGATGAATTGTTCGCTCATGCCGTGGCCGGTGTCGATCAACTCGATCACGGCGGCGGCATCATTGCGCAGCAGGCGCAGGGCGACGCGGCCGTTGCGCGGCGTCGCCTCCACCGCGTTCAGGACCAGGTGGCCGATCACCCGTTCCAGCCGCTGGCGGTTGGCCAGCACCACCAGCCCGTCGGCGCACAGCTCCAGCGCCGGCCGTGGCTCGAGCTGCGCGTAACCGCGCATCAGCTGCTCCAGCACGGCCTCCAGCTGCAGGGGCGCGGCTTGCTCGGCCACCTCGTCGCGGCGCAGCTTGAGCAACAGCGACTTCATCTTGTTCAGGGAGTGGGCCAGCGTCTCCAGCATGTCCTCCTGGAACGCCGGATTGGCCTTGTGCCGCTCCGCATTGACCAGCAACAGCGACAGCTGCGACACCAGGTTCTTCAGGTCGTGCACGACAAAGGTCGACATGCGGTTGAACGATTCGAACTGGCGCGCCACCGCCAGGCTGTTGGCCGATTCCTGATGGGCCAGGTAGCTGGCGGCCTGCCGGCCGGCGATCTTGAGCACGTCGCAGACTTCCCAGTTCAACAACAGCTTGGCGCGCGGCGGCGCCAGGCAGATGTAGCCGTACAGGCTGCGTTCCAGCATCAGCGGCACCACCAGCCGCACCGCGTCCGCCTCGAGCAGCCAGGACGGCAACGCCGGCGAACCGTAGCGCTGCGGATGGTCGCGCCACTCGGCGATGTCGATCACCCAGCCGCGCGCCGCCAGAAATGTGCACAGCTCGCCGTCGGCCGGTTCCGCCGCCACCGGCTGCGGCATATTCCAGCGCGCCACCGCCTGGAAGTCGGCGCCGTCGCGGCGCAGCCACAGCAAGCCGCCGGGGCTCTCGACCAGTTCCGCCACCGCCTGTATCGCCCGCTGCGACAGCGCCGCGCTGTCCTCGGCCAGCGCGTGGGTCAGGCGCTGCCATTCCCGCCGGTAGTCGTAGCGTCCCTGATAGAAGTGCTTGCTGATAAATACCTTCAGGCGCGAACGCACCGTGCCGGAAAACAGCACGCCCGACAGCAACAACGCCGCGCCGAACAGGCAAGCCAGCTGCATCAAGGTGCCCCAGACGCCGCCGATGTAGCGCAGATACCACGCGCTGGCCGCCATCGCCATCAGATACAGCGCGGAGCCCAGCAGCGCGGCCGAGCCGAACATGATCTGGCGCGACAGCGCCAAGCCCGCGGTCCACACCGGGTTGCGCGCCACCGCCAGGGCCAGCAAGGGAACGCTGAGCGCGTTGACGGCGCCGCGCGCGGCCCAGATGTCCTGGTTGACGCGGTGGAACAGCAGCGCTTCGCTGTACAGATAGAAGTCGTAGGCGAACAAGGCGCCCACGCCCAGACAGGCAAACTTGATGCCCCAACGCGAGGAAGGCGGCGTGCCCCGGTACAGATGCTCGACCAGCAGCATCCCCAACACAGCCAGTCCCAGGCGGATGACGATACCCGCCAGCGCCCGGCCGTCGGCCGCCGCCAGCCAGCCCAGCACCGCCAGCACGACGACCGCAGCCAGCCAGCCGCGCCGCCGCGCGCCGCCGCTGGACAATATCAGCAGCAGCGCCAGCCAGGCGGCGGTGCGCAGCGCTTCCAGCCCGTCCAGCGCCGCCAGCAGCCCGGCGCGCCAGGCCGATCCTGCGGCCGCCAGCGCCGCCCACGCGGCCGTCGCCACACATGCCGCCCCGAATGCGCCGGCATGGCCGCGCTGGCGCCAGCCACCGCGCAGCAGCAGGGCCGCCAGCAAGGCAAACGCCAGCGCCGCCAGGCCGTAGCTGAAGCCGCCAACCAGCGTCCAGGACATCAACGCCCGCCCTTGCCGAACAACACCACCTGCACCGTGTCGATCAGGATCAGCAGATCCAGGAACAGGCTGTTGTTCTTCACATAATACAAGTCGTACTGCAGCTTGCGCAGCGCGTCCTCGACCGAGGCGCCGTAGCTGTAGCGCACCTGCGCCAGCCCGGTGATGCCCGGCTTGATGCTGTGGCGCACGTTGTAGTAGGCGATCTCGCCGCACAACTGGTCGACGAAATAGGCCCGCTCCGGGCGCGGTCCGACAAAACTCATCTCGCCCTTGAACACGTTCAGCATCTGCGGCAACTCATCGATGCGCAGCTTGCGTATCCAGTGGCCGACCATGGTCACGCGCGGATCGTTCAGCACCGCCCACTTGGGCTTGCCGTCCTGCTCGGCATCGAGCCGCATGCTGCGGAACTTCAGCACCTTGAACAAGCGGTTGTCGCGCCCGACCCGTTCCTGCTGGTAAAACACCGGCCCGCCGTCCTCGAGCCGGATCGCCAGCGCGGTCAGCAGCATCACCGGCATCGCCGCCAGGCAGATCGCGCCGCTGGCCAGCAGGTCGAACGCGCGCTTGACCGCCGCCCGCAGCAAGCTCTGGTCGAAGCCGCCGCCGAAGATCAGGTAACTCGGCTGCAAGGAATCGACCCGGATCTGGCACGCCTCGCGCTCGAAGAAGGTGGCGGCGTCGGTCACCGGCACGCCGCCCAGCGCGCATTCCAGCAGTTGCCGAACCGGAAACGCCCCGTTGCGGCGGTCGCCCACCGACACCACGATCTCGTCGGCCGCGTAGCGCCGCGCCAGCGCCAGCAGCGACAGGTCGGCCGGCAGCAGCATCGTGGCCGGCACGCAGGACACCTCCCCGGACACCGGCACGAAGCCCACCACCTTGAACGCATGGAAGCCGACGCTGCTGGCGCCCAGCTCCAGGCATTCGCGCGCGGTGGCGCCGTCGCCGATGACGATCAGGCGCTGCTCCATCATGCTCGACTGCGCCGACGTGAACACCACCAGCCGCGCCAGCAGCACCGCCGCCCCGCCCAGCACGAACACCACGCTGCCGACGCGGCCGAACTGCGCGCCCGGTATCATGCTCGACAGCAAAGTCATCAGGCCAAAGCCCAGCACGAACGACGGCAGGATGCGCAGCAAGCTGCTCTTGATGTCTTCCCTCGATTGGTTGTGCTGGTACATGCCCAGCGTGCCCATGCTCAGCACCATGACCAGCGCGAATGCCAGCGCCGGCAGGTACAGCTGGTCGCCGCCGTGGCGCCCCTTGAGCCACAGCGGCGCACTGGCCACGGCCGCCGTCAACAGCACCAGCAACTCCAGCAACAACAGCATGAAGGCTATTTTAGACACATAGTGGTGAAATATCCTGATCACGATCCGCTCCCCGACACCACACAGCGGTGTAACTCAGATCATCGCCAACCCGCGCCGCTTGCACCTTGAGCCGCCACAATTGGCTGGTCGGTTCAGCACTAAAAAGTCTGAAAATCAGCCGGATATGACGCGTTCATGACAAATGGTCTATAGTCATGGTTCTCTACCGCATCCAAACGTAATCATGAAATTTGATGTTGCAATTGTCGGCAGCGGATTGGCCGGCCTGTCGGTCGCCCTCCACCTGGCCGAAACGCGCACAGTCGCGATCATTTCCAAACGCGCGCTGAAGGATGGCGCCAGCAACTGGGCCCAGGGCGGCATTGCCGCCGTGCTCGATTCTGGCGACAGCCACACCCAGCACATCGACGACACGCTGATCGCCGGCGGCGGCCTGTGCGACGAAAGCGCCACGCGCTACATCGTCGAGCACGGCCGCGAGGCGATCGAATGGCTGATCGACCAGGGCGTGCCCTTCACCAAGGACGATTCGGCCGAACTGGGCTTCCACCTGACCCGCGAGGGCGGCCACAGCCAGCGCCGCATCATCCACGCGGCCGACGCCACCGGCCACGCGGTGCAGGTCACGCTGGAGGAAAAGGTCCGCGCCCATCCGAACATCACGCTGTTCGAGCACCACTGCGCGATCGACCTGATCACCTCCGACAAGCTGCACCCGCTGAAGAAAGCCAACGCCCAGCCCAAGTGCTACGGCCTGTACGTGCAGGACGAGAAGACCGGCCAGGTGCTGACCTTCGCGGCCGAACACACGGTCATGGCCACCGGCGGCGCCGGCAAGGTCTATCTGTACACCACCAATCCCGACACCGCCAGCGGCGACGGCATCGCCATGGCCTGGCGCGCCGGCTGCCGCGTGTCGAACATGGAATTCATCCAGTTCCATCCGACCTGCCTGTACCACCCCTACGCCAAATCCTTCCTGATCACCGAGGCGATCCGCGGCGAAGGCGGCCTGCTCAAGCTGCCGCCGGAAGCCGGCGCCGCCGCCGGCGCCCGCTTCATGCTGGCCCACGACGAGCGCGCCGAACTGGCGCCGCGCGACGTGGTGGCGCGCGCCATCGACTTCGAGATCAAGAAACGCGGCCTCGACTACGTGCACCTGGACATCAGCCACAAGCCGGCCGAGTTCCTGATCGAACACTTCCCGACCATCTACGCGCGCTGCCTGGAACTGGGCATCGACATCACCAAACAGCCGATCCCTATCGTGCCGGCCGCGCACTACACCTGCGGCGGCGTGGTGACCGACCTGCACGGCCGCACCGACCTGCCCGGCCTGTACGCGGTGGGCGAAACCGCCTGCACCGGCCTGCACGGCGCCAACCGCCTGGCCAGCAATTCCCTGCTGGAATGCGTGGTCATCGGCCGCGCCTGCGCCACCGACATCGCGGCCAAGGAAAAAGGCGAAGTGCCCTACCTGCCTGACTGGGACGAAAGCCGCGTCACCGACGCCGACGAGGAAGTGGTCATCTCCCACAACTGGGACGAGCTGCGCCGCTTCATGTGGAATTATGTCGGCATCGTGCGCACCACCAAGCGCCTGGAGCGGGCCCAGCACCGCATCGCGCTGTTGAAGGAGGAAATCGACGAGTACTACCGCAACTTCCGCATCACGCACGACTTGCTGGAGCTGCGCAACCTGGTCGACGTCGCCAACCTGATCGTCAACAGCGCCTTGCAGCGGCACGAAAGCCGCGGCCTGCACTTCAGCCGCGACTACCCGGAGACGCTGCCGAAAGCGCTGCCGAGCATCCTGACGCCGGCCCGCCGCAAATAGGGAGCGGGCGTGATCACCGTGCGCGCAGCCCTGCCGGGCGATATCCCCGCGATGGAAGCGCTGATCGCCCGCTCGGGCATCGAGTTGAGCGACGGTTTCTACACGCCGCAGCAGGCCGCGGCGATCACCCGCCACGTGTTCGGCGTCGACACCCAGCTGGTCGCCGATCAAACCTATTTTTTGATTGAAAAACACGGCGAACTGGTGGCCTGCGGCGGCTGGAGCAAGCGCGCCACGCTGTTCGGCGCCGACCGTACCAAGCAAGGCGCCGACCCGCTGCTCGATCCGGCCACGCAAGCGGCGCGCATCCGCGCCTTCTTCGTCGAGCCGTCGGCGGCCCGCCAGGGACTGGGCCGCTTGCTGCTGAGCCATTGCACCGATGCGGCGGCCGCCGCCGGCTTCCGCACGCTGGAACTGGCCGCCACCATGCCGGGCGTGCCGCTGTACCTGGCTTGCGGCTTCACGATGGTGGAACGGTTTGACATTACGCTGCCGGGCGACATCAAGGTGCCGCTGGCAAAAATGCGCAAGCGTATCGACGCCTAGCGCCGGCCGGCATCAGCCGCCGGCGCCGGCAACAGCTTAAGCCGATTTCTTGCGGCGCGCCATGTAGCCCAGCAGGCCCAGGCCGGCCAGCATCATGCCGTAGGTGGTAGGTTCAGGTACTGGCGGCGTCACGGCGCCGAAACCGTCCAGATAGGCATAGCCGGTGTGTCCGGTCGGCTGGCAGTCGGAAGCCAGCAGCGACAGCGTGAAACTGTGGCCGGACAGCGACTGGTCGATGCTCAGTTGTTCGACTTGCCAGCTGGGGGTGTAGAACAGGCTGCCTTCGGAAGCGAAACGGCTGTCCACGCCCGAACCGGTGAAGCCGGCGTTGTAGCTGCGGCTGATCAGCAACTGGCCGGTGGTGTCGTCGGTCAGGGTCAGCTTCATCAGCGCCGATTCGTTTTCCTCATGGCCGCCGTTCTCCAGCACCGCTTTCCAGGCGAAGTAGATGTTCGCATCGGTGTAGTTGCTGACTTTCTGGCTGATCACGGTGGCATAGCCGCCGTTGGTCGTGTCTTCCGCGCGGTAGGAATATTTGCCGCTGTACACGGTCGAGCCCAGCAGCGCGCCGAGGTTGGGATCGACATAGCTGCTGTCGACCACGGCGCCGCGGTTGCCGTTGTCATTATTCAGGCTGCCACCAGGCAGGAATTGCGAAGGCAGCATGCCGACGTTGTCGACGCCGCCGCGATAGCCGCCGCCGCTGCTCCAGCCACCGGTGGTGCCGGCCTCGAAACCGCCATTGTAGAAACCATCCGCGTGCGCCATGCCCGTCAGACCCACCATTGCCGCCACACCCGCCAATAATTGCAATTTCATTAAACTCGCTCCTTTAGTTAACAGTGTTAAAAAAACAAGCGAGATTATATTGTATTTAAGTCATTCCTAATTAATAATTCTTAATCGAACACATGAATTGTTTTCACGTGTCCGCCAGACGGCTGAAACCTTAACCGACGATGCGCAAGGAGTAATCCGTTGCGCGCACATCCTTGGTCAGGCTGCCGATCGAAATACGGTCCACGCCGGTCTCGGCGATGGCGCGCACGGTATCGAAGTTGATGCCGCCGGAAGCCTCCAGCAAGGCGCGGCCGGCGTTGAGCCGCACCGCGTCGCGCATCATGTCGAGGCTGAAGTTGTCGAGCAGGATGGAGCCGGCGTCGGCCGCCAGCGCCTCTTCCAGTTCGGCGATGCTCTCCACTTCCACCTGGATCGACACTCCCTTCTCCAGCCGCTTGGCCGCCAGCACCGCAGCGGTGATGCCGCCGGCCGCCGCGATATGGTTTTCCTTGATCAGGATGCCGTCGTACAGCGCCATGCGCTGGTTCTGTCCGCCACCCACGCGCACCGCGTACTTCTGCGCCAGGCGCAAGCCCGGCATGGTCTTGCGGGTATCGAGAATGGCCGCGCGGGTGCCGGCGATGACGTCGACATACTTGCGGGTGGCGCTCGCCACGCCCGACAGCAATTGCAGGAAATTGAGCGCGGCGCGTTCCGCCGTCAGCAGCGCGCGCGCCGGCCCCTGGATGGTGCAGACCAGGCTGTCGGCCTTCATCAGATCGCCTTCGGCATATTGCCAGTCGATCTCGATGCCGGCCTGCATGCAGTTCATGATGCCTTCGAACCAGGGCGCGCCGCACAGCACCGCGTCCTCGCGCACGATCACGCGCGCGGTGGCGCGGCCGCCGTCCGGCACCAGCAGGCCGGTCAGGTCGCCGCTGCCGACGTCTTCCAGCAGGGCCGCCAGCAAATTGCCTTCAAAGGCGGTCTTCAACGCGTCGTCGAAAGGTGCAAAGGTGTTGATTAAGGTACTCATGCCGGACCGATTCCCGAAAACAGTTTAGCTTCTTTTGCCAAGTCAGCGCCCGGCTGCACCCTGGCCTTCTTGGCCGCCGCGAAATCGAGCATGCGGTTGATGGAGGTGACCGCCTGCCTGCCGATCTCAGGATCGACGTGGATTTCATGGTCGGTGTTGTTGTCCATGTTCTCCAGCACGTCGGCCAGGTTTTGCAGGCCGTTCATCGCCATCCACGGGCAATGCGCGCAGCTCTTGCAGCTGGCGCTGTTGCCGGCGGTCGGCGCTTCGATGAAGCGCTTGCCCGGCGCGGCGGCGCGCATCTTGTGCAGGATGCCGTTGTCGGTGGCGACGATGAAGGTATCGGCGTCCAACTCGACTGCGGCGTTGATGATCTGCGTGGTCGAGCCGACCACGTCCGCCAGCGCCACCACGTTGGCCGGCGATTCAGGGTGCACCAGCACCTTGGCGTTCGGATATTCGGCCTTCAGCAGGTCGAGTTCGATGCCCTTGAACTCGTCGTGCACCAGGCAGGAGCCCTGCCACAGCAGCATGTCGGCGCCGGTCTGCTTCTGGATGTAGGAGCCCAGGTGCTTGTCCGGCGCCCACAGGATTTTCTTGCCCTGCTCGTGCAGGTGCTTGACGATGTCCAGGCCGATCGACGAGGTCACCATCCAGTCGGCGCGCGCCTTGACGGCGGCGCTGGTGTTGGCGTACACCACCACCGTGCGGTCAGGATGGGCGTCGCAGAAGGCGGTGAATTCATCGACCGGGCAACCCAGGTCCAGCGAACAGGTCGCGTCCAGGTCCGGCATCAGGATGCGCTTTTCCGGGCTGAGGATCTTGGCGGTCTCGCCCATGAAGCGCACGCCGGCCACCACCAGCGTCTTGGCCGGATGGTCGCGCCCGAAGCGCGCCATCTCCAGCGAATCGGAGACGCAGCCGCCGGTTTCCTCGGCCAGGTCTTGCAGGTCGGCGTCGACGTAATAGTGGGAAACGAGCACGGCCTGCTTTTCTTTCAGCAGGCGCTTGATGCGCTCCTTGAGTTCAACCCGTTGCTCGGGCGATGGCGTCGCTGGCGTGCGCGCCCAGGCGTGGGCGGTGCAGCTGGCGCCGTCTTGTGGATGCTCGTACTCGACGGATTTGATGTCTATGGTTTGCATGGTGTTCGGTGAACGTGAAACGGGAAGCAATAACTATCGCACATTGCAAAGAATCCCGCTGGCGGCGGGATTCTTTTAGAGTGATTAGTCGATACCCTGACTGGTCAGGTAGTCTTCGTAGTTGCCGCGGAAATCGACGATCTCGTTTTCCTTGATCTCGATGATGCGGTTGGCCAGCGAGGAGACGAATTCGCGGTCGTGCGAGACGAAGATCAGCGTACCGGCGTATTTTTCCAGCGCGATGTTGAGCGACTCGATCGATTCCATGTCCATGTGGTTGGTCGGCTCATCGAGCAGCAGCACATTGTGGCGGCCCAGCATCAGCTTGCCGTACATCATGCGGCCCTTCTCGCCGCCGGACAGCACCTTGACCGATTTCTTCACCTCGTCGCCGCCGAACAGCAGGCGGCCCAGGATCGAGCGCACGGCCTGGTCGTCGTCGCCTTCCTGGGTCCAGTCGCCCATCCAGTCGGTCAGCGTGGTGTCCTTGGAGAACTCTTCGGTCGGATCCTGCGGCATGTAGCCGACGTTGGCGTTCTCGGCCCACTTGACCATGCCGTGGTCGGCGTGCAGGCCGGCGATGTCGTCGCCGCCAATGCAGCGCAGCAGCGTGGTCTTGCCGGCGCCGTTGGCGCCGATGATGGCGATGCGCTCGCCCGCTTCCACCATGATGCTGAAGTTGTTGAACAGCTGGCGGTCGTATTTCTTCGCGATCGAATCGACCTCGACTGCCAGGCGGTGCAGCTTCTTCTCGCCGTCGAAACGCACGAACGGATAGGCGCGCGACGATGGCTTGATGTCGTCGACCTTGATCTTCTCGATCTGCTTGGCGCGCGAGGTGGCCTGGCGGGCCTTGGACTTGTTGGCGGCGAAGCGGCGCACGAAGTCCTGCAGTTCGGCGACCTTGTCCTTGGCCTTGGCGTTGTTGGCCAGTTGCTGGTTGCGCGCCTGGGTCGAGGCAAACATGTACTCGTCGTAGTTGCCCGGATAGATCTTCAGCGTGCCGTAGTCCATGTCGGCCACGTGGGTGCAGACCTGGTTCAGGAAGTGGCGATCGTGGGAAATGATGATCATGGTGGAGTTGCGGTCGTTCAGCACGTCTTCCAGCCAGCGGATGGTATTGATGTCCAGGTTGTTGGTCGGTTCGTCCAGCAGCAGAATGTCCGGATTCGAGAACAGCGCCTGCGCCAGCAGCACGCGCAGCTTCCAGCCCGGCGACACATTGCTCATCGGCCCCTTGTGCAGGTCGATGGCCACGCCGGCGCCCAGCAGCAGCTCGCCGGCGCGCGATTCGGCGGTGTAGCCGTCGTACTCGGAGACTTTGCCTTCCAGCTCGGCGGCCTTCATGTAGTCGTCGTCGGTGGCTTCCGGGTTGGCGTAGATGGCGTCGCGCTCCTGCATCGCCGCCCACATTTCGGTGTGGCCCATCATCACCACGTCCAGCACGCGCATTTCTTCGTACGCGAACTGGTCCTGGCGCAGCTTGCCCAGGCGCTCGTTCGTATCCAGCATCACGTTGCCGCCCGACGGCTCCAGATCGCCGCCCAGGATTTTCATGAAGGTGGACTTGCCGCAACCGTTGGCGCCGATCAGGCCATAGCGGTTGCCATCGCCGAATTTGACGGAAATGTTTTCGAACAGCGGCTTGGCGCCGAATTGCATGGTGATGTTAGCGGTCGATAGCACGAATAAAGCCCTTAAAGCGTTGAATTTAGCAATGAAGCTGGATAACCGGGCATTTTACCATTGTTGGGCGCTTGCCGGAATGGCGGCGGCAAAATCATCCTCGCCGCAGGCCTCAGGCGGCGCGGAAGGCGACCAGCGGCAAGCTGACCGTGAAGCGGGTACCCTTGCCCAGCTCGCTTTGCACGGCGATCCGTCCGCCCAGCACGCCGTGCACGGTGTTGTAGACGATATTCAGGCCCAGGCCGGAACCGCCCTTGCCCAGCTTGGTGGTGTAAAACGGATCGTAGATGCGCCCAAGCCGGTCCGGGGCGATGCCCTGGCCGTTGTCGCGGATCTCCAGTTCGATCCAGTCGGCATCGAGCAGGCGCGCGGTGACGTCGATGTTGCCGCCCTGGACGCCGTCAAAACCGTGGATCACCGCGTTGTTGACCAGGTTGGTGACCACCTGGCCCAGCGGACCGGGGTAGCTGTGCATCACGATGCCGGACGGGATGTCGTGCGTGATCGTTACGCCACTTTTCTTCAGTGTCGGCCACAGCGTCAATATGATTTCGGCGATCACCTCGTCCAGCACGAAGCGGCGCCCCTGGGTGCTTTCGCGGTCCACCGCCACCTGCTTGAAGCTGGCCACCAGGTCGTCGGCCCGGGTCAGGTTGCGCAGCAGGATTTCGCCGGCCTGCTTGACCTCGGCCAAGTGCGCGTCCAGCGCGGACTTGCGCAAGCCTTGGGCGCAAGCCAGCTCGAATGTGCTGGCGTGGTCGAGCAGCGAACTGGCGGCCAGCACGCCGTTGCCGATCGGCGTATTCAGTTCGTGCGCCACGCCGGCCACCAGTGCGCCGAGCGCGGCCAGCTTTTCGCTGCGCACCAGGTCCTCCTGGGTCTGCTGCAGCGATTCGATCGATTGCTCCAGTTCGACATTGGCGTCCTGCAGCGCGTTGCTGCGCTCTTCCAGGCAATCGCGCATGACCTTCATCGCGAACAGTAGGCTGCTGCGGTCACGCGGCGCGATGGCGATGTCCAGTTCCAGTCGGCCGGCCGCGATCTGGCGCGCGATCGAGGTCGCATAGTCGGGCTCGCCGCCCAGCTGGCGCAGCAGGGTGCGCGTGATGTAGAACGTGATGCCCACGCTGAGCACCGCCGCGAATGCCGTCAACCACAGCATCACCGTCCGCGCGCGGTAGTAGGAAGCGCGGATATTGCCGCTGGCCTGCTCCATCAGCGCGCTCTCGTTTTGCAGCAGCTGGCCCAGGGCCTGGAAATAGTCGCTCTGGTAGGGATCCAGGTCGACCAGCAGCAGGTTCTTGGCCTCGCCGCGCCGGCCGTCGGACAGCAGGACAATGAACTCTTCCTGGTTGACGATGTAGGCCGAGCGGATGATGTCGATTTGTTGCAGGATTTCCCTGCCGCGCGGGTCCTGCACGCTCCGGTTGAGCTGATCCAGCAGCCCGGCCATCTTACGCTTGGCGCCGACGATGTCGTCCAGCTGGGCCTTGACCTGGCCGGGCTCGCTCATGATCAGCGTGTTGCGCATGGCGCGCGCGATTGCGCCCAGCTCGCCGATGACTTCATTGACCCTCAGGGTATTCGGATATTTTTCTCGCAGCGCCTCGTCGGTGGTCCGGCTCAAGGCGCCCAGCCTGGCGACGCCGACCAGCGTCATCGCGATCAGCAGCAGGATGACGAAGCCGTAGCCGAGAGCCAGGCGCTGGCCTATCCTCAGGTGCGGGTAGCGCATGGCGATATCCGCCCTTGCCGGCTGCTGCGGCGCCTATTTGCCATCGATGCCAAACACCGTCTTGTTCGCGATCGGCATCAGCTGGCCGATGTTCCTGGCGGTCGCGACGAGAATCGGCACCAGGATTTGCTTGGCCGGCGCCTTGCCCTGCAGGCTGGCCACCAGGGCCTCGGCCGCCTTCACGCCCATCAGGTAGGGCTGCTGCATGCCGACCGCCACCAGCGGGCCCGTCTTCAGCAACTCGGCCACCTCGGGCATCGCGTCGAAGGAGCCGATTAACAGCTCGCTTTGCTTCCTGGCCGCCTTGATGGCCTGCAGCGCGCCCATGGTCGGCTGGTCGGTTTCGACGAAGATGCTGCGTACGCCGGGCGCGGCGGCCAGCAGCTCCTTGACAAAGCCGCTCGTTTCCTCTGCCGAATAGGTTTGCATTTGGCGCAGCCCGCCTTCGCGCGTGATGCCTGCGTCCTTCATGGCGTCGCGAAAACCGTTGGTGCGGTCCTGGCCGTTTTTGCGCGCCAGCGAAATCGTCACCAGCGCGAACGGATCGCCCTGCCAACCCTTCTCCTTGAGCGCGGCCGCCAACGCGGCGCCCACATCGTAGGCGCCGCGATAGTTGTCCGACTTGACGTAGGAGACATATTGGCCGCCGTTGGTGCCGATGTCGGCGATCACCACTGGAATCCCCGCCTTGCGCGCCAGCTCCAGCACGTCCGGCGCGCTCTGGCTGTCGATGGGCGAGATCACGATGCCGGCCGCGCCGTGCGCTATCGCCTCCGTGGCGTGCCGCAGCTGGGTCGCGCGATCCAGGCGGCTGTCCAGCGCGCGGTAGGTATAGCCATTGGCCAGCGCGACCGACTCGATTCCCTTGCCCAGCGTGCTCCAGAACGGCAAGTCCAGCTTGGCAGTGATGTAGACAATCTCCCTGGCCGCCGCATCGGCCCGGGCGTGACACAGCAAGACGCCAAGCAGCATGACGCATGCCATGACGTGACGCAGAAATGAGCGCGGGTTCATCATCCCCCCCCTTGGCTTCGGCGGTCAGAATTCATGCCGCATGCCCAGTGACGTCAACCTGCGCGCACCGCCGGCAACGCTGGCCTGATAGCTGGCTGCGCTACCGTTGACGAGTCCGGAGTGCACCAGGTAGAGATTGCTCCGTTTGGACAGGTAGTAATAGTAGCCGAACGCGATCTGGGTGGCGTCGGCATGGTCGTGGAAGCGGTCGTGCTTGTGCACGTAGTCCGCCGCAAGAACGCTGGCGCCGAACGAAACGCTGACGCCGATCAGCGCGTCGCGCGTATCGAGCACCGTATCGTTGCGGCTGCGCGCCAGCGCCATCCACAGTTTGAACAAATGGAAGTCGTAGCTGCCGCCCACCATGTGGTTGCGCGCAGCCTTGTTGCCGAGCGCATCGTTGGTGGCGTGGTAGGCCGTCTGCAGGTTGACGGGACCGGCAGCGTAGCCGGCGTTCATGCTGAGCTGGCGGTTGCCGGCGCTGTTGCCCGCCACCTCGCCCGCGCCATAGGCGAACTCGCCATAGAAACCATGCAGGCCGCCCGGCAGCGTGTATTTGACGGTGTTATCCATCCGCACGCCGGAGTCGGCAAACACGCGCGTCGATTCGCCGGGGCCGCAGGCATCGAACGGGTCATTGTTGTCGATGGCCGCGAAATACGGCGTGAACATGCGCCCCGCCCGTATCGTTCCATAGCGGCTGGCCAGTCCGACCCACGATTGGAAACCGAAGATCCGGTTGGCGAACACCAGCTGGCCGGTGTCCGCGCTGATGAACGAGGCAAAATTGAAGATGGCGCTCATGCCGCCGCCCAGCTCTTCGCTGCCGCGGAAACCGAGCCGGCTGGCGGCCTGCTGCCCGCTCTCGACCCTGGTGGTCGATTTGCCCGAGTCGCGGTCCGCCACCAGGCCGGCATCGATGACGCCGTACACGGTCACACTACTTTGCGCCCGCGCCGCCTGCGCCGCCAAGACCAGCACGGACAAGGCCCACAGCAATTGCTTCATGGCGCATCTCCTTGGTCAAGAAGAAACGATCAACAATGCGCCGGTGGGGCCGGATGGACCGAGAAATTCACCGATGCAAGTACCGTTTTACTACCGACGTAGACACCAGTCAATCAATCCATCCGTGACGCAATAAAAGTGTGTCCCTAAACCATCAAACAGCGCAATCCATGAAATTGTTGCATTTAACATAATATCCGACACATTTGACGCGAATCAAGACGGGCGCAGGATGGCGTTTTAGCATCATGTCTCCACGCATACTTGCGAATGTTCATCACATCCGCAGGCGTGTTCCACATCAATAATCGTAAGGGGAATTGAATGAAAAAAGCAGTCATCGCCATGGCGGCCGCAACCGCCTGTCTCGCCAGCACCGCCGCACACGCCGATACCTACGCCCGCGCTTACAATGAAATCACCAACCTGGTTGTCACGTCCAGCAACGGCGCCGCCGTCGGTGCGTCGGTCAACAGCTCCTTCGCCACCGCGTGCCTGCCCAACGGCAATTGCGTATCGAACGGCGGCGCCGGCGTGACCGACAGCGCGCCCGCCCAACTGGGCTGGGCCGGCTACGTCAACAACAGCTACGCCAGCAATGCGGCGTCCGCCACATCGTTTGCGGTGGCCGATGCCTCCATCGACCAGCTGCAATTGAATGGCGCCCCGTTCACCCGCGCCCGCAACTTCGCTGAAGGCAAGCTGGTCGGCAACGGCACGGCCAACGCGGTCGCCGGCAACTCGTCCGCCACCCTGCTGACCACCACCGTCGTCGCCGGCGCGGGCGACAAGCTGAGCTTCCACTTCGACGCCCTGCCCTACATCCAGGCCTACCTGACCAACAGCGAGGTGGCGCCATCGCAAGCACAGGGATCGATCGGACTGAACTTCAATCTGATCGACAATGCCGGCAACATCGTGTTCAACTGGGCGCCCGACGGTATCGCCGGCGGCATCCAGGGCGGCACCGAAACTGCGGACGCCTACACCCTCAACACCTCGCTGACCGCGTTGAAAGGCAACGGCGGCCCATTGACTTTCGCGCCGACCAGTTGCATTGTCGGCGGCGTGGGTTGCTTCAGCGCCAGCACCAACGCACTGGCGGCCGGCGTCTACACGCTGAACCTGTCCATGCATGAAAACATCGCGATCCAGTCGGCCGTGCCCGAGGCCGACACTTACGCCATGCTGCTGGCCGGCCTCGGCATCATGGGCGTCGTCTCACGCCGCCGCAGCCGCAACAGCTAAGCGCGGCGCCCCTCCCCCACGCCAGGCTGGCGGGCGTGGGGGATTTGCCACAATAAAATATCCCGTTGGACAGCTCGCCACTGCAGAGATTATTATGGCAACTCTGTTGCAATAATAATACTCAAGTGGGATGTTAAAGATGAAGAAATTAGCAATCGCCGCAATCCTGGCCGCAAGCGCCTTGTCGGCACAGGCCGCCACCGAACTGGTTATCAATGGGAACTTCGAAACCGGCACCTTCGCCGGCTGGACCAAATCGGGAAATCCTTCGCTGTCGGACGTCATTTCCAACACCGTCACCTCCAACCACACCTATGTATGGCGCAGCGGTGCGACCGGTTCGCCTGCTTATATCAGCCAGAGCCTGGCGACGTCGGCGGGCTCGACCTACACACTGAGCTTTGATGTGTTCAACAACGCCACCAGCAACAGCACCTTTGAAGCGGATTTCAACGGCGTCAGCGTCTACGGCTTCACGAATGAAGTGCACAACTGGAGTCACGTCACGCTGACCGGCCTGGTGGCCAGCGGCGCCACGACCGAGCTCAAATTCGGCGCGCGCAACGATCCAAGCTTCACTCGCCTGGACAACATCAGCGTGACCGTGTCGGCCGTGCCCGAACCGGAAACCTACGCCATGCTGATGGCGGGCCTGGGCTTGGTGGGCTGCGCCGCCCGCCGCCGTCAACGCCCCAACGTCGGATAATCGCTGATCGTCAGATCGAAGCCGCGTTCGGTCGACACCAGATGCGCCATGCCGCCGTAAGGCAGCGTGGCGCGTTCTTTTATGTGGCCAAATGGCAGGCCAGTCAGCACGGGGATGGGCAGCCGCTCGCGCAGGTAGGCCAGCATGGTTTCAAAATCATAGCCATTGTCGAAGGCGCTGAGCTTGTAGCCGGAGAAGTCGCCCAGCACCAGCGCCCGCTGGCCCTCCAGCGCGCCGGCGTACAGCAGTTGCAGCACCATGCGCTCGACCCGGTATGGATGCTCGCTGATATCCTCCAGGAACAAGATGCCGTCCGGCTGGGCCGCGAAATACGGTGTGCCCAGCAAACTCACCATCATCGCCAGGTTGCCGCCCCACAGTTTGCCGCTGACATCGACCCGCGGATTGTCCGAGCCGCCCTCCGCCACCGCGCCGCGCACCGTGTGCACCGGCCCGCGCAGGCAATCCCAGAACTGCTGCATGGTGTAGTCGACCGGGGTCTCGCGGATGAAATCGTCGCACATCATCGGGCCGCCAAAACTGATGCGGCCGGTTTGCTTCATCAGCGCCATCTGGAACGCCGTGAAGTCGCTGTAGCCGACGAACAGTTTTCCGCTATCGGCCAGCGCCCGGAAATCAATCGACGGCAGCAAGCGGCTCATGCCGTAGGAGCCGCGTAGCGCGATCACCACCTGCACTTCGGGATCGGCGGCGGCCGCGTTCAGCTGCGCCAGGCGGCCGGCGTCGGTGCCGGCGAAGCGCTGGAATTTCTTATCGTCGTCGTAGTAGTTGTGGACCAGATGCCCCTGCTGGCGCAAGCGTTCGATGCCGTTTTGCAGTGCTGCGTGATCCGGCGCGTAGCCGCCCGTGGCCGCGATCGCGATGCCGATAGTGGATGTGCTCAAAGTGTCTCTGTCAGTGATGGGTGCCGCTGCCCGCCCGGCGGGACGTCAACGGAGGAATGTCCGGCGACATATTACCGCGCAGGTGTTGCTCAAGCAAGGCAAGCAGCCGCTCGATCAATTGCGGCGGCAGGTCGTGGCCCATGCCTTCGATCACGTGCAGCCGGGCGTTGGGAATCGCGGCCGCCGTGTCGGCGCCGCAGGCCAGCGGCACCAGCGGATCGGCGGCGCCATGGATCACCATGGCCGGACAACTGATCTTGCGCAGCAGCGGCGTGCGGTCGCCGGAGGCGACGATGGCCACCATCTGCCGCGCCATGCCGGCCGGATACACGCTGCGATCCAGCGCCCGCTCGATGCTGTCGCGTAGTTGCCGCTCCGGCGTCGGGAACGACGGGCTGCCGATGATGCGGTACACCTGCACCATGCGGTCGATCACGTCGCGCCGGTTGTGCGGAGCGGCGGGCGCGCGCATTAAGGCGTTGCGCGCGGCCGGGGTCGGGCCCGGCAGGCCGCGCCGTCCGCTGCTGGACATGATGGAGCTCAGGCTCAGGGTGCGCTTGCCGAAGCGCGCGGCGAAGATCTGCGCGATCATGCCGCCCATCGAGACGCCCACCACGTGGGCGCCGGCGATGCCGAGCGCATCGAGCAGGCCGAGCGCGTCGTCGGCCATGTCGTTCAGCGTGTAGGCCGGCGCCTGCTTCCACCCGACCAGCGATTTCAGGTAGGCCAGCATCAGATTGGGTTGCTTGAGATGTTCGAACTTGCTGGACAGGCCGATATCGCGGTTGTCGTAGCGGATCACGTAATAGCCCTGCTCGACCAGGCCGTCGACCAGGTCTTGCGGCCAGGCGACCAGTTGCATGCCCAGGCCCATGATCAGCAGCACCGGCGGGTCCAGCGGATTGCCGCTGGCCTCGTAAGCAATCGTGATTCCGTTAGCTTGTGCGGTAGCCAAAACGACCTCCATTGATGGGGCAAGTGTCAGCAAGTATCAGTGCCGATAACAGTAGCTTGAGCATACCATTTTTACCGGACAGGGGAAAACCGCCGCTATTCTGGGGTGTTGCGCTTTGCCGCGGCGGCCGCGGCGCGGCGCGCGGCAAAGAAGGATTTCAGCATGGCGCCGCACTCGTCGGCCATGACGCCGCCGGCGATCGCGGTATGATGATTGAGCTGCTCCTGCTCGAACAGATTGAGCACCGAGACGCAAGCCCCGGTCTTGGGGTCGCTGGCGCCATACACCACCTTGGCCAGGCGCGCATGCATCATCGCGCCGGAGCACATCACGCACGGCTCCAGCGTCACATACAGCTCGCAACCCGGCAGGCGGTAGTTGCCCAGCGCCTCGGCCGCGGCCCGCAGCGCGACGATTTCCGCGTGCGCGGTCGGATCATGTCGGCCGATCGGCTGGTTGTAGCCGCGCGCGATCACCACGCCATCTTTGACGACGACCGCGCCGACCGGCACCTCGCCCAGGTCCCATGCGTGCTGGGCCTGTTCGAGCGCCTGCCGCATAAAATCCTCGTCAGGCATCGGTGATTTCTGCCCAGCAGTTAGGGGTTTCGTGCAGCACCAGCTTGTGCAGGTGCAGGCCGGTGCCGTAGCGGTCCTTGTAGGCCGCCTTCAGGATGCCGAACGCCACGTGGGCCAGGTTTTCCACGGTCGGAATCCGGTCGATCACCACGGTCTTGTGGCCCGGCAGCGTCGCCAGGAAGTCGCGCACCGCCGCATCCTTCTCGTAGACGATGAAGGAATGGTCCCAGACGTCGACCAGGTGTTCCTTGGCCAGCGCCTTGATGTCGGAAAAGTCCATGATCATGCCGTTGTCGGAATTGCCTTCGGCCGTGATGATGTTGCCGGTCAGCGTGATTTCCAGCGTGTAGCGGTGACCATGCAGGTTGCGGCACTGGCTCTTGTGATCGGGGATGCGGTGGCCGGCGTCGAACTCCAGCTTGCGGGTAATGGTCAGCATGATTAGGGTATCTGTAAAAGTTTATGGGTTTGCAAGCTCAGCTTCCATTTCGGATTGCGCTTGCAGGTTTCGATCGCCAGTTTGGTATTGAACTCGGCCAGCGGGCCATCCATGGCCTGGACGAAGAAATTCTCGAAGTCCAAATGCTCGTAGGCGCTCAGGTCCTGGCCGGTTTGCGGGATCACCACCTTGATTTCGCTGCCCTTGGTCACCACCAGCCTGGAGCCCATTTTCGGGCTGACGCAGATCCAGTCCACGCCCTCGGGCACCGGCAGCGTGCCGTTGGTTTCAATCGCGATCATAAAGCCGACCGCATGCATGGCGGCGATCAGCGCGGTATCGAGCTGCAACAGCGGCTCGCCGCCGGTGAACACCACGTACTTGCTGGCGGTGTAAGTTTCCGGCCACAGCGCGTTGATGGTGGCGGCCAGCGCTTCCGGCGTGCTGAACTTGCCGCCGCCCTCGCCGTCGGTGCCGACAAAATCGGTATCGCAGAACTGGCAGACGGCGCTGGCGCGGTCGCTCTCGCGCCCGGTCCACAGATTGCAGCCGGAAAAACGGCAGAATACGGCGGGACGCCCGGCGTGGGCGCCCTCACCTTGCAGCGTGTAAAAAATCTCTTTGATGCTGTACGTCACGGCAGTTCCCAATAGGACAACCCTCAATTATATCTTACGCTACACTTTCCGGTCTATGCCGGTAGAAGTTGACATTTCACAATGCTACCGCGCAGCAACCACGATATGTTGGTCTGGTGGACGCTAACTGGGGAAGAACTATCATGCGCTACGCTCAACCGCTGCTGGAAATCGATATCATCATTGCCGGCGCCGTCATGCTCGCCTGCATAGCCCTGCTGCTGCTGTGGCGGCAGCGGCGCCTGCACAGTGCCCTGATCCACCAGCAAAGCAAGCTGGCGGAGGAGCGCGGCCGCCGCGAGCTGGCCGAACAGGCATTGGGCGATACCCGTATGCAAGTATCGCGCCTCAGCGCCAGCCAGCAGTCGCTGCGGGACGCCGAACGCCGCCGCATCGCCCGCGACCTTCACGACGACATGGGCCAGCACCTGCTGGCCATGTCCTTCGACATCGCCGCGCTGGCGCAGCGCCACGACGCGCTGGCCGAGCCGCTGGCCCAGGTCGAGGCCCGGCTGCAAGCGGCCACCCGCGCCCTGCGCAATATTGTGCGCGATTTGCAGCCGGAACAGCTGGAAAGCGGCCTGCAAGGCGCGGTCCAGCAACAGGTTGAGCAATTTTCACGGCTCAGCGGCATTCCCTGCCGGCTGGAAGCCGAGCCGGCAGCCTTCAGCATCCCCGCCGACGAACGCATGGACGCCGTGGTGTTCCGCATCCTGCAGGAATCGCTGAGCAATATCGCGCGCCACGCCCAGGCGTCCGAAGTGTGCATCGGCCTGTGCCGCGTGGCCGACGGCCTGAGCCTGACCGTGCGCGACAACGGCGTCGGCCTGCCCGACCCGCCGGCGCGGCGCGGCTGCGGCCTGCGCGGCATCGCCCAGCGCGTGGCCGAGGCCGGCGGCCGTTTCGATATCTCGAGCCAGCCCGGCCACGGCACGGCGCTGACCATGTCTTTCCCGCTGCAATAAACAAACCGATAACGGGGACCACCCATGCCCACTCAAAAAATCCAGCACCTGATGGAATTCTCGCAAGCCGACATGCAACATGGCTTTGCGCTGAAACTGATGGAATTGCTGGTCATCCCCACCTTCGTGATCGACATCCACGGCAAGGTCATCATCTGGAACCGCGCCTGCGAGCGCCTGACCGGCGTCGACGCCTGGGAGGTGCTGGGCACCGCCGACCATTGGAAAAGCTTCTATCACGAGCAGCGCCCGACGCTGGCCGACCTGGTGATCCAGGGCCGCGACGGCGACGTCCAGGCCCTGTACCACCAGCACGCCCGGCGCAACGACAACGACAGCGGCCTGCGCGCGGAAAACTGGTGCGACATGCCGCGCGTGGGGCGGCGGCGCTACCTGGCGGCCGACGCCAGCCCCATCCTCGATGCCGACGGCAAGCTGGTGGCGGTGGCGGAAACGCTGCGCGACGTCACCGACGAGAAGCGCGCGCAAGTGGCGCTGGAGCAGCTGGCCACGCGCGACGGCCTGACCGGCCTGGCCAATCGCCGCTGCTTCGACGACACCCTGCAAGCCGAGTGGCAGCGCGCGCTGCGCCAGCAGCAGCCCTTGTCGCTGCTGATGGTGGACGTCGACAACTTCAAGCAGTACAACGACGCCTACGGCCACCTGGGCGGCGACGAATGCCTGCAAAGAATCGCCTGCGCGGTATCGAGCGAAATGCGCGCCAACGACCTGGTGGCGCGTTACGGCGGCGAAGAGTTCGCCGTGATCCTGCCCAACCAGTCGCTGAAAGGCGCGGCCATCGTGGCCGAGCGCATCCGTTGCCGGGTCGAGCAGCTACACCTGCCCAACCTGGGCAGCGCGCAACATGTGGTGACGGTGAGCATAGGCGCGGCCACCGCGCTGGCGGCGCCGGGCAGCGACCCCAGCCAGCTGGTGGCCACGGCCGACTCGGCGCTGTACCGCGCCAAGCACATGGGCCGCAACCGCATCAGCCTGCCGGAACAGCCTTAGGGATTAACCAGGTATTCGAAGCCGTTGACGATGGATCCGACCACATGCGCGACATTCTCCGGTGATTCGGAAATGTCGGCCAGCACCGCCTCCCGCGACGCCGCGCCGATGGCGATGTTATGCACGTAGAACTGCGTACCGCCGGCGTCCGGCTCGCGGTCCAGCACGTTGCGATACACCTGGTTGACGAATTCCGTATCGGTCAGGCTGGCGCCGTAAGTGCGGATGAACTCCTCACTGGCCATGAAATAGCCCGCCACCTGGGTCAGCGTGTAACCGACATCGAGCGCCTTGATCCAGAAGCCCAGGCCGCCGGCATCCGGCGTCCGATGAAAGGCCGCCTGGTATAAGCGATATGCTTCGCCGCCAACCTGGTAGCGGCCGACATCCAGTCCGATCGCGTTGCCGCTGTCAAAGTACAGTCGCTCGACGCCGGTCAAGGTATCCTGTCCGCCCGCACCGGTGTTATCGGTCACGATAAAATCGTTGCCACTGGCCACGACCGTGTAGTTGCTGTGAGTGCCGGTATAGTTGACGCTATCGGTGCCCGCACCGCCGTTGATAAAGTCGTTGCCGGCGCCGGCAACCAGCTTGTCGTTTGCGGCGCTGCCGTTTAAAAACTGGCCGCCGTTGGACAAATCAATGGTTCTATCGCTGAACTGCAACACTTCCACGCCGCTCAGCTGGTCCGTGCCGTCGCCACTCACCACCAGGGCCGCGGCATTCCCGGACAAGGCGTAATGCGAGTACGCGCCGGAAAACACCACCGTGTCCCTGCCGCCGTTGCCGGCGATCGTATCGCTGCCGGCGCCTTCGTAGACGAGGTCCGCGCCGGCGCCGCCGGTGATCACGTTGCCGCTGCTGTTGGCGTAAATCGTCGAGCCGCCCGAGCCGGCAACGGCGCCTTCGATCGTCACGTTATAGGCGATCGAAATATTGTTATACCCCGGCGCGGTCGAACTGAAGCTGCCGGCGTTGAGGTTGATCGTCACGGCGCCGGTGCAGCCGGCGAAGTTGAACGTATCGGTGCCAGCCGCATCCCAGATGCACTGCACCGGCGAACTCTGCACGAAGTTGTAGCTGTCGTTGCCGGTCTGGTAGCTCATGTTGGCGCCGTACAGATACTGCATCGCCTGGATGTCGTACAGCGCAGGGGTAATGCCGTACTTGTGACTCAACTGGTAGCCGGAGCCGGTGTTGTAGGACATCTGGCTGTAATCCAGGTTGTCCGTCGCCGACGGCAGGAAGGGACCGTCGATATCGCCACCGGTGGAATTGTAATTGCCCGGATGTTTCAGGCCCAGCGTATGACCCAGTTCGTGGATCAGCACCGACGGACCAAAGCTGCCTGGCGTCAGGACGTTATTGTTGCTGTCGGCATTGTTGGTGAACAGATAAGTCGGGTCGCTGCCGTTGGGCAGATACGCATAGCCGCTGCTCTGGTTACCCTGGTTGTTGGTGCCCAGCTGGATGTCGCCGCCCGAAAACACTTCGGTGAATTTGACATTGGCAACAGCCGCCCAGCTCGCCAGCGCCGTGCGCACGGCCTGTTGCTGCGCAAACGACATCGCTGCGAACCCGTTGACGTCGTCGGCGCTGCCGTCACTCGGCGCCGCAGTCATGAAGCTATAGCTTAACGAAACGGCCTTTCCGGGACTACTGGCCCAGCTGCTGTAGACCAGCGCATCAATCGAATTATTACCGGTCGTGAAGAAAGTCATGATCTAGCCAAGGCGAAGTACGATTGCATCATAGTAACACCAGCACCTGTCTAATCAAAAGGATTCGGCACCGTTACACTGGGGGGCGGCGGCAACTTCGCGGGCAGTTTCTGCGCCTCCAGCCGCGCCACCACATCGCCCAGCAAGGCATACAACGCACGGGCGTCGGCCAGTCCGGCCTGGTCGGCGGTGAGGTCGACATCGCCGCTCAGGGTGATGCGGTCCAGCCGGTTCTCGATCGACAACTGGCCGATGTTCAGCACATCCGCCTCATTGGCGTAGGGTACAAATTTGCTCATGACAGGCTCCGGGATTTACGTGGTTTGATCTTCGGCAGACGCAGCATCGTTTCTTTTTGATTCGCCGGCAACGACGGCAGCAGATTGATGCCTATTCGCGCCTCCAGCTGCGCCACGCTCAGTGTTTCATATTCGGCGTCGGCGCGGTTTTCGATAAAGAACGCCGCCCCCGCGCGCTGGCGCGGGCTGTACACCAGCTTGTACAAATGGCTGGGCACCAGCACATTGCCGGCCTTCTGCAAATTGCCGCCGATGAAGGCCGGACCGGTGATCACGTACAAATCGCCCTCCTTCCGCGCCAGCTTGCGCACCGCGCCTTCGATGCCGGCCCATACATGACGGTTATTATCCGCGTCCTGCGGCACCATGTTCGCCAGCGTGAAGCTTTCGTGCTGGGTCTCGCGGTCCGGCATGTCGCCGTTCGGCGCCATGTGGCCGCGGTCGTAACCGCTGCGGGCGTAGTCGGACAGCTCGGCGCGCAGGCTGGCCGGCAACTGCTGCTCGGAATGGAAGGAATTCTCGCGCGACAGGTTCTTGGCGGCGTCGATGTTGTCGGCGGTCAGGTGTTCGGCCGACCACAGCGGCGTGCGGGTGATCCCCGAATGCATGACGCCGAACACGCCGTAGCACAGCTCGGTGGTGGCGGCTGTCATCTTGGCGTTGCGGATTTCCGGCAGGCGACCATCGACATAATGCGCGGGACAGTTGCCGGCCCAGGCCAGGCTGGCGCCCAACAGCGCGCAAGCGAGCGCCGCCGCAGCGACGGATCGTTGAATCAGGTACATAGTTCCTTCGGATAATTTGTCGTGGCGGCATTCTAGCGGAGCTCTGCCGCCAGCAACAAGCGCGCGGCAACCGTGCGCAGCTCGTCGCGCAGGGCCGCCGGCGCGATCACCGTGAATGCGAACGGCGCAGCCGCCAGCTGCCGCGCCAGCCAGCCCAGCTCGTCGGACTGGTTATGCAGCACGACGCCGTCCGCCGTCTGCTCGAACAGGCCGATGGTGTCGATGAAGGCGCTGCGCGCGGTGGCCAGGTCGGTCTCCAGCAAGACCGTGGCGGCAAACTTGCGCGGCAGCGACGCCACCGACTGCCGCAGATGCTCCAGCGCGTCGAAACCGGGCGGCAGCTGGAACGTGCCGCGCGCGGGCGCCACCCGCACCACACGGTCGAGCCGGAAGGTGCGGATGCCGGCGCGCAAATAGCAGTGGCCGACGGCGTACCAAAAGCCGCCGTAATACGCCAGGCCGTACGTGTCGACATCGCGCTCGCTGTCGACCCCGCCGGCGCGGTAGTGCAGATGCACGCGCCGGCGCGACTTGGCGGCCAGGCTGAGCGCCGTCAGCGCCGCGTTATCCTGCGGCACTGCGGGCGACTGGGCGATGGAGCGCAAATCCAGCCGCACCGTTTCATCGATGGCATCCACACGCTGCCGCAAGCCGTCCGGCATGATCCGGCCCAGCTTGGCCTGCGCGCTGGCCACCGCCGGCGCCGCCTCGGCAAGCCCAAGGCCGCGCGCCGCCAGCAAGCCCAGCGACAAGGCCAGCGCCTCGTCGTCGGTGAACATCATCGGCGGCATTTTAAAGCCCGGCATCAGCGCGTAACCGCCGTGGCGGCCACGTTCGGCGGTGATCGGTATGCCAATATCCTCCAGCATGACGATGTAGCGGCGCAAGGTGCGGCCGTCGACACCCAGCCGGCTGGCCAGCTCGGCGCCGCTCAGGCGGCCGTGGGTTTGCAGCAGCTCCAGCACTGCCAGCACGCGGGTGGTTGGATGGTACATGCCGTAAAGATAGCAGATTTACAGGACCAAATCCGCCCTATTTAATCGCTAGACTGGCGCAAACACACCAACAAAGGAGCAAAACATGAGTCAAACCGCCAACCTGGGCCTGTATTTTGTCGTGGTATTCGGCGTGGTCGCCCTGCCCGGCCTGGACATGGCCTTCGTCATGGGCAGTTCGATGCTGGGCGGGCGCCGCTCGGGGATGGCGGCGGTAGGCGGCATCATCGCCGGCGGCTTCTGCCACCTGTGCATGGGCGCGCTCGGCGTGGCGGTGGTGCTGCAATGCTGGCCGCCGCTGTTCAAGATCATGCTGCTGGCGGGCGCGGTCTACATTGCCTGGATGGGCTACAGCCTGCTGCGCAGCGACAGCATCTTCCATCCGACGCCGGGCGCCGAGGCGATGGCCGACGCCGTCATCTTCCGCCGCGCGCTGACCACCAGCCTGCTCAACCCCAAGGCCTACATCTTCATGCTGGCGATCTTCCCGCAATTCCTCAAGCCGGGCCAGGGGCCGCTGTGGGTGCAATCGGGCGTGCTGGGCGGCATCACCGCGCTGACCCAGTTGGGCGTCTACGGCGCGCTGGCCTATGCCGCCAGCGGCGCCAGCGGCTGGTTCGCCAGCCACCCGGCCGCCGCCACGGTCGCCGCCCGCATCATGGGCGCACTGCTGATACTGACCGCCGTGCTCAGCGCCAGCCAGGCCTGGGCCTAAAAACAAAAAGGGCCGGAACCTCGACGGTTCCAGCCCTTCCAAACATCCGCCCTACCAGAGGCTTAGTTTTATTTCAATAGCGACAACTCTGCTTACTATTTTACATCGTTTTGCCGTAAAAAGGTAGAAGTTATGGTCAGGACGGCTTGTTGCGGCGTGCGGTCCGCGTGGTATTGGCGCGCCGGTGTCCGGTGCCGCCGCGGGGAGCCGCGGTCTTGCTGTCCTTGCTGTCCTTGGTCTCCCCGGCCTCGGCCCGCTGCTTGTTGACGATGCGGGCCGCCACCTCTTCCTCGCGGCCCGGATAGCGGCCTTCCTCCTCGAACTTGTGCTCCAGTTCCTTGTACTCGCGCTCGCGCTTGGGACTCGCTCCTTTCGGCATGATCTGCTCCTTCACTCAGGTTTCCCGGACCATGCTACCGAAAGCGCAACACTGTCGTCGCACGGCAGCGAAATATTGCTAAAAGTTATAGATTCGCACGACCGTTCGCTGATACACTTTCCGTTCCCCGGAGCAAATACCGGGTTTTACAAATATCATTACAAACATAAAAAACACGAGACATGAAGATAGCCGATATCAAGATAGGCCACCGCCTGACAATTGCCTTTTCATTAACGACGTTGATGCTTGCCGTGGTGGTCGCGGTGGGCACGCTGGGCCTGCGCGCCACCAGCCTGGAGCACGCCTCCGGCAACGCGCAGCAGATCGCCTCCTTCTACAGCACGCTGATGATCGCGCTCGGCCTGGCCGGCGGCGTGATGAGCCTGTTCACCGCGTGGTTCATCACGCGCGGCATCGTCGGCCCCATCCGCCATGCGGTGCGGGTGGCGCGCACAGTGGCCGGCGGCGACCTCAGTTCCAACATCGAAGTACGCTCGCGCGACGAGATCGGCCAGTTGTCGGCCGCGCTGAAGGAAATGAACGCCAGCCTGATCGGCATCGTCTCCGAAGTGCGCGGCGGCACCGAGGCCATCGGCATCGCGTCGGCCGAGATCGCCGCCGGCAATATGGATTTGTCGGAGCGCACCGAGCGCCAGGCCGGTTCGCTGGAGGAAACCGCCTCGTCGATGGAGCAACTGACCTCCACCGTCAAGCAGAACGCCGCCAACGCCCAGCAGGCCAACCAGCTGGCGGTGTCGGCCTCCGCCGTCGCCGGCCAGGGCGGCGCGGTGGTGGCGCAGGTGGTCGACACCATGGCCGCCATCGATGTCTCGGCGCGCAAGATCGTCGACATCATCGCCGTCATCGACGGCATCGCCTTCCAGACCAACATCCTGGCGCTGAACGCCGCCGTCGAAGCGGCGCGCGCCGGCGAACAGGGACGCGGCTTCGCCGTGGTCGCCAACGAAGTGCGCAACCTGGCGCAGCGCTCCGCCGCCGCGGCGCGCGAAATCAAGGGCTTGATCGGCGCTTCGGTCGACCAGGTCGATGCCGGCGCGCGCCTGGTCGACCAGGCCGGCGTGACGATGACCGAGATCGTCGCCAGCGTGCGCCGCGTCACCGACATCATGAGCGACATCGCCGCCGCCAGCCAGGAGCAGCTGTCCGGCATTGAGCACATCAACGGCGCCATCGTCGAAATGGACCAGACCACGCAGCAGAACGCCGCGCTGGTGGAACAGGCGTCGGCGGCGGCTGCCACCATGCGCGAGCAGGCCGCGCATCTGCAAGGCGCGGTCGGCGTGTTCAAGCTCAGTGGCGATGGCGGCGCAAGAAAGAGCGCCAGCAGCGCCAACGTTAAGCCGATCAAGGCGGCGCGCCGCGCCAGCGCCCATCCGTCGGAACATTTCGCCGAGCTGGAGGCGCCGCAGCCGCGCCGCTCGTCGGCCGCCCGTTAAGCGGCGATCAGCAGCTCGATCTCGGCCAGCAACTGCGGCATGGTGTCGACCACGCGCCAGGCGCCGGGGAAGTCATGGCCGCGCGTGAGCGCATTGCGCAGGATGATGCAGCGGATGCCGGCCGCCGTTGCCGCCTGCAGGCCGCGCGGCGAGTCTTCCACCACCAGGCAGTCGCCGGCCTGCACGCCGAGCCGCTCAAGGCCCAGCAGGTAAGGCTCCGGCGACGGCTTGCTGGTCGCATAGGATTCATGCGTCAGCACGAATTCGAAATGCGGCAGCAAATCCAGCCGCTGATGGATGATCTCGAAATGCTCGCGATTGGAACTGGTGACCACACCCATGCGCAGGCGCGGCGACAGGCTGGCCAGCACCGCGCCGACGCCTTCGATGGCCGGTATGTGTTCGGAAGCGAGCGTGGCGGCGTAGCGGCGATTGCGTTCGCTGCGCCAGGCGTCCATCCCGGCTTGGTCCACCTGGGGATCGAGCAGGTGCCACGCGCCGCAGTTGTCGGCCAGGTACCAGTCGAAGAAATGCTGCTCGCTCAGCTCCAGCCCAAGCGGCAGGAACAGCTCCCGGTTCGCCTCGTAAAACAGGCGTTCGGTGTCCACCAGCACGCCATCGTTATCCCACAAAATCGCCCGCAGCATCGTCACTGTCCCGTGTAAATCGTCACAGCGGGCATTGTACCCGCTGGCCTTGCCGGGCCGGGTATGCAATACTCCGTTCAACATACTAAAAACAGAGCAACATGGCCGTTTTAGCACCGCTGCCACGCAGCCTCAAATTCCGCATGACGGCGGTGGTCGTCATGCTGGTGCTGGTTGCCACAGTCGTCGTCACCTGGGTAGCGCTGGTGCTGGCCGAACGCGATATGAAAAGCGTGATCGGCAACCAGCAATACGCCCTGCTGTCCTCCGCCGCCGCGCAGGTGGACGCCCAGATCACCGCAAAAAAGGCCCTGCTGGCCAGCCTGGCCGACGCCATGCCGCCCGACGCCGGACAAGACCCCGAGCGCATGAGCGCCTTCGTCGCCCGCCATCCGGCCGTGCGCAAGGAATTCCTCAACCTGCACATCTTCAACCGGAACGGCGTACTGATACACACCGAAGGTGCAGGCGCCGCCGTACTGGCGCTCGACGAACGCCCGCGCGCCTTCATGCAGAAGGTGCTGGCCGGCGGCCGTGCGGTGGTGTCGCCGCCGTTCAAGAGCATCCTGTCCGGGCGGCCCGCCATCATGATCATCCAGCCGGTGCTGAACGCCCAAGGCAAGGCGGTGATGCTGCTGGGCGGTAGCATCGACCTGGCCGATTCCGGCTTCCTGGCGCAGATCGCGGCGCAAAAGCCGGGCAAGACCGGCTTCATGTACATCATGACCACCGGCGGCATCCTGGTGCACCACCCCAACCCCAAGCGGCTGCTGGAGCACATCAATGCGCGGCCTGGCTACAACCGCGCCACCGAAATGGCGCTGCGAGGTTTCGAGGGATGGACCGAAGCGGCCAACAAGGACGGCAGCGAAGGCATCTACTCGTACAAACACCTGTCCACGACCAACTGGATCATCGGCGCCCGCTTCCCGATCGACGAGGCGTTCGCGCCGATGATCGACATGCGCCGTCACGCGATGCTGGCGGCCGGCGCCTTCGCCGCGCTGGCCGGCCTGATGGCGTGGCTGGCGATCCAGACCTTGCTTAAACCCCTGGGCCGGCTGCGCCGCAACATCAGCGACATCCGCAGCGGCGACGTCAGTATCGGCGTGCTGCAACGGCGCCGCCGCGACGAGATCGGCGAATTAAGCAGCGCCTTCCACGAGCTGATGGCGGAGCGCGAACTGGCTCAGGAAGCGATACGCGAAAGCGAATCGCTGATCGCCGCCAGCGAAAAGCGCCTGCGCATGATCGCCGACAGCATCCCCGCCATCGTCGCGTATATCGACCGCGACAACCGCTACCACTTCACCAACGAATACTTCCGCACCATGCTGGGCCTCGATCCGCAGGCGATGATAGGCCGGACCATGTCCGAGGTGCTGGGCAAGGATTTCGTCGCCTCGATCGCGCCCTATCACGAGGCGGCGATGCGCGGCGACCGCGTGCACTACGAGCGCGAAGGCCGCAAGGACGGCCTGCCGCAGCAGGTGATGGGCGACCTGATACCGGACATCGCCGCCGACGGCAGCGTCGCCGGCGTCTACCTGATGGCGGTCGACATCACCGAACGCAAAAGCGCCGAGCTGCGCCAGGCCGCCAGCGAAAAGCGCCTGAAACTGCTGACCGACAACCTGCCGGTGCTGATCTCCTATCTCGACCACAAGCGCCGCTTCCAGTTCGTCAACGCCACCTTCTTCCAGTGGTTCGGCGTGCAGCCGGACAAGCTGATAGGCCGCCATCTGGTCGACGGCATAGGCCGCGACCACTACGAGCACGCGGAGGCGCACCTGGAACAGGCCTATCGCGGCCACAACGTCACCTACGAATTGAAGGCGCAGATCGACGGCAGCCTGCACACGCTGGAAACCACCTTCGTGCCGGAGCTCGCGGCCGACGGCACGGTGCTCGGCATCTACTCGCTGACGCACGACACCACCCGCATGAAGGAAATCGAAGAACGCCTGACGCAGCTGGCCCGCATCGATTCCCTGACCGGCATCGCCAACCGCCTGATGTTCGAAGAGATCCTGCAACTGGCGCTGGTGCGGTCCAGGCGCAATCGCCGGTCGCTGGCGCTGGCCTACCTGGACATCGACCACTTCAAGAGCATCAACGACACGCTGGGCCACGGCGCCGGCGATGCGGTGTTGAAGGAGTTCGCCTCGCGGCTGGTGGGCAATGTGCGTGCCTCGGACACGGTGGCGCGGCTGGCGGGGGATGAATTCGTGATCGTGTTCGAGCAGGTGGACGGCGCCGGCGAATGCGCGCGGCTGGCGGCCAAGATCATCGAATCGGTACGGCGGCCATTCGACGTCGCCGGCAAGCCGATGCGGATCACCACCAGCATCGGCATCGCACTGCACGAGCGCGATGCGGAAACTTCGGCCGAACTGGTGGCCCGCGCCGACTGCGCGCTGTACGCGGCCAAACGCAATGGCCGCGACGGTTACGCGCTCGCCGACTGAGCGGCAATCAAGCTTGACTAGCCCGGGACGCCGCTCACCTGTGGATTCGGCAACGGCTCGGACACCTTGAACAGCAGGTTGCGATCGACGTGGTGGAATGGTTCTTCCTGGCCGCGTATCATCATCACGGTGTCTTCCTCATAGCCCCAGCTGCCGTCGTCGTTGATGGTGACCTTGATGCGGTACTCGACGGTCTTGAAGCCGTATTCCAGGAAGGGATTGGAACGGATGCCGTAGGTATCGGACTCCAGCCGCGCCACCAGTTCAAATTCCTTCGCGTCCGGCGCCACCACGGCCGAGGCCATGGCGATCTGCCCGCGCGGGATGCCCAGCGTCTGGATCACGGTGCTGGTGGCGGGCTCCCACAGCCAGTAGCCAACCTGCTCGTGGTAGGTCTTGGCCTGGCCAGGCTTGTTGATGATGATCAGGTAGCGCAAGCCGTAGAACAGCTGCGGACCATTGGTGACCGGATCGATAGGCTGCAACTCGATGCGCTCGACGTAGGCCTGCTTGCGCGGACCATCCGCCTTCGGCTTGATATCGAGGCCACGCTCGCCCTTCCAGATGCCCGCCATCGGCGCCAGCGGTCCGAGGTTGTTCAGGGTGTTGATGTCGATCTGGGTCGGCTCGGTATAGATATCGCTGGAAAACTCGCTCATGCATAATCCTGGGTGGTTGGTGATAGCCACTATTGTAAGGCGATCTCGATGCGGTTGCGTCCTTCATGATGGCGATAGGCCACCGCGCTCCCCAACTGGCGTATCAGCAGCAGCCCGACACCGCCCACCCCAAGCTCCTCGATGGGCCGCGCCGGATCGGGCGGCGGCGGACCTTGCGTGAGCGGATTGAAGGCCGGCGCTTCGTCCTCGTACACCAGGCGCGCGCCATCCACGCCGACCCACACCGAATGGGCGCTGTCGCCGCCGTGGCCGTGCAGGATGCTGTTGCGCAGCAGCTCCTCCAGTATCAGTTCGGCGCGCGCGACCACGCTTGGCCCAAGGCCAGCCTGTTGCAGCGCCATCGCAGCAAACGACATCGCGCCGGAGACCGCATCGAGCCGCGCCGGAAACCGCAACAGGTGAGCAATACCGGTTTCTTTTCTGTCCATTCGAGCATATTATCGGAATGCTCATCTCAGGAGAAGAATCATGCGCAACTTAAAAGCCACCCTTGCCACAGTGGCCGCCGTACTCGCCATCGGCGTCGCCTGCGCCGCCGAACAGCCGGCGGGCATGGTCAAGACCACCAAGGGCGCGGCCTCCATAGAGCACGCCGGCAAACAGAGCCCGGCCACCGCCGGCGCCGCGCTGATGGCCAGCGACCGCGTGGTCACCGGAGCCGATGGCAGCGTCGGCATCACGCTGCGCGACGAGACGCTGCTGGCCGTGGGCCCGAACAGCAATGTGTGGCTGGAAAAATACGCTTTCGATCCGACCTCGCACGAAGGCGTGCTGAATGCCACCGTCAAGCGCGGCACGCTGGGCGTCATCTCCGGCAAGCTCTCCAAACAATCGCCGGGCGCGGTGCAGTTCCGCACCCCGACTTCCATCCTGGGAGTGCGCGGCACCGAATTCGTCATCGACGTCAAAGATGGAGAGTAAAGCATGGGCATGCTGATCTGGATCGTCTGCCTGCTGGCCGCAGTCTCGCAGCAACAGCGCGGCCCGACCGAGCAAATCACGCTGCTGCCCAGCCAGGACGGCAAGGCCAGCGCGGTGATCATCACCACCGCCGGCGTCGATACGGTGCTCGACCAGCCCTACCAGACCGCCGCCATCGACCGCAAGGGCGCCTTAGTCAGCGCCGGCAACGGCGCCGACATCGGCAACCGTTATGCAAGCACGCTGGCCGCCATGCCGCAACGGGCCGCGGTGTTCACGCTGTACTTCGTCACCGACACCGACACGCTGGTGCCGGAATCGGCGGCGCGGCTGGCCGACATCAAGGCGCAGCTGGCGTCGCGCCCCGCTCCGGAGATCATCGTCATCGGCCATACCGACACCGTCGCCAAGCAGGATTACAACGACCAGCTGTCGCTGCGGCGCGCGGCCACCGTCAAGCGCTTGCTGGTGGAGGTGGGCATCGACGCCGACCGCATCGCCGTACAGGGACGCGGTGAACGCGAGCTGCTGGTGCCCACCGCCGACGGCGTCGACGAGCCGCGCAACCGCCGCGTCGAAATCCGCGTGCGTTGATCGCTCAGGCCACGCCATCCCAGCGCAGCACCAGCAAGGTCAGGTCGTCCGAAGCTTCGGCCTGGCCCACGTGCAGGCGCACATCGTCCCGCACCGCCTGCACCACCGCGGCGGGCGTGGCCGCCGCCGTTGAAGGCAGCGCGGCCAGCAGGCGGTCCAGCCGCTCGTTGCCATACAAGTCCCCTGCCTCGTTCATGGCTTCGTTGATGCCATCGGTGGTCAGGCACAGGTACTCGCCGGCTTGCAGCTGATAGCGCTGCACCGGATATTCGAAATCGTCCAACACGCACAGCGGCGGGCCGTCCGCCGATTGCAGGTGCTCGACGCGGCCGTCCACGGTCAGGCGGCGCGGCGCGTCATGGCCGGCGTTGCAGAGGACGACCTGGCCGTTCGACGCGTCCAAGATGCCCGCCACGCTGGTCACGAACAGCATCTCCGGATTCTCGCGGGTCAGCTCGCGGTTGGCGCCGTTCATGATGGCCGCCATCTCCGACGGTCCGCGCAGCGCGATGCTCTTGGAGAGCGCCTTCGCCACCACCATGAACAGGCTGGCCGGCAGGCCCTTGCCCGATACATCGCCGACCATGAAGAACACGCGGTCGCGGTCCAGCATGAAGAAGTCATACAGGTCGCCGCCCACTTCGCGCGCCGGCTCCAGCAAGGCCTCAAGCGAGAAACGCCGCTCGCCGGGGAAGGACAGCGCGGCCTGCGGCAGCGTCGCCATCTGGATGCGGCGCGCCGCGCCCAGCTCACCGGCGGTCTTGGCGGCGGCGACGCGGGCCACCTGCAAGGCGCGCTCGCTGTGCTTGCGGTCGCGCACCGCCGCCGCCAGCATGCTGGTCAACAGGCTGAGTCCAACCAGCACGACGGCGCACACCACGCTGGTCGCATCGAACAGCAAACCGGCCCGCGCAAACAGCAGCGCGCCACCGCAGTACACGCCCAGCACCAGCGCGCCGCCCAACGGCACGGCCACCAGCAGGCGCAGCCTGGGCAGCAGCCACACCAGCAGCAGGCTGCATGCGGCGAAGGTCGCCACCTCGGCCCAGCGCATCCATCCGGGGCGACGCAGGAAGGCGCCATCGAAGAAGCTTTCTATCATCTGCGCATGGGTGTCCACGCCGGGCATGAAGTCGCCGCGCGCGTTGGTCTTGTAGTCGGTCAGGCCCAGGCCGGTCATGGCGACGATGACGATCTTGTTTTGCAGCGCGCCGTCGGCCAGGCGGCCGCGCATCACGTCCAGCGCCGAGACGTAGCGGTCCATCGCGGGCGCCGAGAAGTTGACCCACACCGTGCCATCCGGCGCGGTCGGCACGTGCAGGTCGCCGACCGACACGCTGTGGACGCCGTCGGCATCGGCCTCGATCTCCAGCGCAGTACTGCCGGTGGCCACGCGCAGCAATTCCATCGACAGCGCCGGCACCAGCGTCTCGCCGATCGCGCCGATCAGCGGCGCGCGCCGCACGATGCCCTTTTCCAGGTTCACCGACAGCAGTCCCTGTCCTTTGGACGCCGCCTGCAGCAAGGGCAAACTGGACATCGCCTGCGGAAAGCGCATCACCGGCAGCGACGCCGCCGGCCATTTCACATGCACCGGCCACACGCGCAGCGCATCGCTGGTGCCGGCTTCGGGATGGGCGAAACCTGCGGCGCCCAGCACAATCGGCGCACGCCGCATGGCCGCCGCCAGCACGTCGTCGTACGCGGGCAGCGCCGCCAGGCTGTCGCGCAAAGGACCGGCGGGCAGCCGGGCGGCCAGCGCCTCGGGCGAAGTGGTGTCGGGCTCCGGCATCAGGATATCCAAGCCGATGGCCAGCGGCTGCTGGGCGTTGATGTGCTCTATCAGCTCGGTCAAACGGGTGCGCGGCCACGGCCACTGGCCGAACTCCTTCAGCGAGGCTTCGTCGATGGCGATGATCTGCACCGGTCCCGATGCGCGCTGGCGCGGAAAGTGAACCTGGTAGGCGTTGAACAAGGCAAGCCGGAGTTGCGGCAGCAGGCCGTCGCCGCCGACCGTCAACGCCACGGCCAGCAGGCACGCCAGCACCAGCGCCAGCGGCCTGCCCTGGCCTGCGCGTACGCCGCCCAGGGCCTGGGTTTGCAAGCGGAGCAGCATGGCCGCGCTTACAGTTCGATTTCCATGCCGTCGTAGGCCGAGACGATGTCCAGCGGCGCTTCGCCGGTGATCTCGGCGTAGCGCCGCGTTTCGGTCAGCACGCGGGCGATCTGCGCGTCGTCGTAGATGGGTTCATGGTGGAACAGGCAAAGCTGGTGCACGCCGGCCAGCTGGCATAGTTCGACGCCGACCACGTTGCTGGAGTGGCCCCAGTCGGCCTTCACCGAAATCGAATCGGCCAGCGAATACATGGCGTCGAAGATCACCAGGTCGGCATCGCGGAAGAACTCGACGAAGGCCAGGCGTTCGGCGGCGTTATCCAGCTTGTGTTCGGAGTCGGTGCTGTAGATCATGACCTTGCCGCCCTGCTCCAGGCGGTAACCGTAGGAGTCGCCCGCATGCAGTTGCAGCTTGGCGGTCACGGTCAGGTCGTGCAGATGCAGCGGAACGCCAGGCTCCATCTGCACGAACTCGATGGTCGCGCCCAGCTGGTGGAAGCCGACCGGGAAGCTGATCGGCTCCTGCTGGCGGCGGAAGGCCGTCTCCAGCTCCTGGTGGCAGCCGTAGATGATGATGCGGTTGCCCGGTATGTAGGCCGGTGTGAAGAACGGGAAGCCCATGATATGGTCCCAATGGAGATGGGACATGAACACGTGGTAGGTCTGCGGCTTGGCCGGGCCGTAGCGCGCCAGCTTGGCGCCGGCCAGTGCGCGCACGCCGGAGCCCAGGTCGAGGATGATGTGTTCGTGCACCGTGTCCGGGTTCCACACCTCGACTTCCACGCAGCTGGAATTGCCGCCGTAGGTGCCGCGCACATCGAAACCCAGGTCGTTGTCGATATACGACGCCACCTTCTCCGGCGTATCGAGGTTGCGGCCGATCGCGCCTTCGAGCGCCGTCACCAGCTTGGAGCGGATCTGCTTGTGGTTCAGCGCCACCGGCAGCGAGCCGCGCGCGCCCCAGATGCGGGCTTTCATGAAGCGCCGCCCACGGCTGACAGCGCGCCGGCGCGATCCGGGAAGATCTCGAACAGCATGTCGAAGCGGCTGATGGTGAACACCTCCAGCACCAGCGGCTGCAGGGCCGCCAGCACCATGCGCCCACCCTGCGCCTTGACCTGCTTGATCGCCAACATCAGTGCGCGCAAGCCTATGCTGCTGATGTAATTGACGCCGCTGAAATCGAGCACCAGCGCGGCGCCATCCTTGGTACAGTCGCGCAGGTGCGGGTCGAGCGCTAGCTTGAAGCCGTCTGCATGGGTATGATCGATACGACCGGCGGGGCTGAGCACCACGGTGCTGCCGGCTTGCTGCGGCTGAAGTTCCATATTGATGACCTGTGCGCTGTGCGGGTGGAGATGGCGTTATTGTTCATTTTTACATTTTTTTGTGCAAGAAGCAATTCCGAGGAGAATCGCCTGTACATGATATTCTTCGGCCTCGACGCAACCCGGGAGAACGCGCATGTCGCCGCTCGACAAATTTTTCAAGCTCACTGAGCATGGCAGCAACGTTCGGACCGAAGTGGTCGCGGGCATCACCACCTTCCTGACGATGGCTTACATCATCTTCGTCAACCCGGCCATCCTCGGCGATGCCGGCGTGCCGAAGGACGCCGTGTTCGTCGCCACCTGCCTGGCGGCCGCGCTGGGCACCATCATCATGGGCCTGTACGCCAACTATCCGATCGGCATGGCGCCGGGCATGGGCCTGAACGCCTACTTCGCCTACGCCGTGGTGCTGGGCATGGGCGTGCCCTGGCAATCGGCGCTGGGCGCGGTGTTCATCTCGGGCTGCCTGTTCATCCTGGTGAGCGTGTTCAAGGTGCGGGAATTGATCGTCAACGGCATACCGCATTCGCTGCGGGTGGCCATTACGGTGGGCCTGGGCCTGTTCCTGGCGCTGATCGCGATGAAGAGCGCCGGCCTGGTGGTCGCCAGTCCCGAGACGCTGGTGCGCGTGGGCGACATGCACAAGCCGCAGACCATCATGGCCGTTTTCGGCTTCCTGCTGATCGTCACGCTGGACCGCCTGCGGGTGCCGGGCGCGCTGTTGATCGGCATTGTGGTGGTGACCATTATGAGCTTTTTCTTCGGCGGGAACACCTTCCACGGTTTCATGTCGCTGCCGCCGTCGCTGGCGCCGACGCTGTTCCAGTTCGACCTGAAAGGCGCCGCCTCGATGGGATTGTTCAACGTGGTGCTGGTGTTCTTCCTGGTTGAACTGTTCGACGCCACCGGCACGCTGATGGGCGTGGCCAGCCGCGGCGGCCTGCTGGTCGACGGCAAGATGAAGCGCCTGAACAAGGCGCTGCTGGCCGACAGCTGCGCCATCGTGGCCGGCTCGATGCTCGGCACCTCCAGCACCACGGCCTACCTGGAAAGCGCGGCCGGCGTGCAGGCCGGTGGCCGCACCGGCCTGACGGCGCTTGTGGTGGCGCTGATGTTCCTGGCGGCGCTGTTCTTCGCGCCGATCGCCGGCGTGGTGCCGGCCTACGCCACCGCACCGGCGTTGCTGTTCGTCGCCTGCCTGATGCTGCGCGACCTGGTCGATGTCGACTGGAGCGACACCACCGAGAGCGTGCCGGCCGCGATCACCGCGCTGGTGATCCCGTTCACCTACTCCATCGCCCACGGCATCGCCTTCGGCTTCATCACCTACGCCGGACTGAAACTGCTGACCGGCCAGGCGCGCCAGGTCAAGCCGGTGGTGTGGGTGATCGCCGCGCTGTTCCTGTTCAAGTACACCTACATTGCGGGCTAAGCGCGGCTAGCCTCGAGCCGCCAATCGCTCGGGAGACGCCACCAGCGTCGGCATCTCCCGCACCGCCAGGATGCCGACCACGTTGTTGAGCCGCATGCGGCACAGAGTCAGCGGGTCTTCGTCCTCGGCCGCCAGCCGTATCTGCACGTCCACCCCTTGCAGATGCGTGGTCGTGCGCAGGCTGCGCAACTCCAGTCCCAAGCGGCGCACGATCGCCAACACGGCTTCCAGCGTGGCGATGGGATCGTCCGGCTCGATGCAAAATCGGTAGCTTTTTTGTGTGGTATTCATGCAACCAGAATATCCGGGAGCCGGCAAAATAGGCTTCCTTGTTTTGCTCGATATTCAGTCAAATGAAGAAGATCGTCCCGACCAATGTAAAATCAGCGGGATAATCATCTTTTAGGACTCCGCAACATGGAAATCGACGAACTGGACCGCCGCATTTTGCGCGAACTGCGCCGCGACGGCCGCTTGAGCAACACCAAACTGGCCGAAAAGGTCGGCCTGTCCACCACGCCGTGCTGGAACCGCGTGCGCGCGCTGGAGGAAGGCGGCCTGATCGAGGGCTACACGGCGCTGCTCAGCCAACAGGCGCTGGGCTACCCGGACACCGTCATCATCGAGGTCACGCTGGACCGCCATGACGACGACATCTTCGAGAAATTCGGCCAGGCGCTGGCCGACCTGCCGGAAGTGATGGAAGCCTACCTGCTGACCGGCGAATACGATTACCTGATCAAGGTGGCGGTGGCCGGCACCGCGGGCTACGAGGAATTCCTGCGCCGCAAGCTGTACAAACTGCCCGGCCTGCGCCACAGCCGTTCCACCTTCGTGCTGCGTTGCTTGAAACGCGCACATTCAGTCGAACCGTGAAATAGCCTTGCCCTTTTATTTTTTCGATAGTAAATTAAAAATAGAATATCTAATAAAAGGGGAAGCACGATGCAAATTGCTAAAATTTCTGCATTAGCAACATTGACCATCCTTTCATATTCCGCCCATGCGGTAGACAGCAGTTTCAGCGGATTTGCACAATTGACTGTCGGCCGGGTTTTAAGCGGCAGCTCCGACAGCCCCGTTCCCTATCAACTTAATGCCAAGCCGGGATACAGCTATCAATGTCCCTGCTTTACCGGCAATTATGAATATGCCGGGGTTTATGAATATCACAAGACCGATCTCAAACCGGAATCGCTGGCCGGCGTGCAGGGCAATTTCAAGTTCACGCCCGAGCTGTCCGCCACCGTGCAGGTGGTCGCGCGCGGCGCCTACAGTTCGGTCAACGCAGACTGGGCCTATGGCAGCTACAAGATCTCGGACAGCCTGACCCTGCAGGTCGGCCGCAAGCGCCTGCCGCTGTACTACTACTCCGACTATATGTACGTCGGCTACGCCTACCCGTGGGTACGGCCGTCGCAGGACCTGTACGCATGGCAGATCTACTCCTACGACGGCGCCAACCTGCTCTACACCAATAACGTCGGCGACTGGACTTACACCGGCAACGTCTGGATAGGCCGCCGCAAGACCACCGACAACGAGCTGCTCGGCAATCTCTACTATTCGACGCAGATCGACGAAAGCTGGAAGAAGATGGTCGGCGGCTATATCGACGCCAGCAACGACATCTTCAGCCTGCGCGGGGTCTACATGCACACCATCGTCGAGCGCTATTCCGTCGTCAACGGCGTGCGCTCGCTGGTTATGACCGGCCAGAACGGCGATTTCGTCAACGACGTCGGCCAGGCGTTTTATGGCGTGTCCTTGAATATGGATTATAAGAACTGGCTACTGCGCAGTGAGATTAACTATATTAACCGACCGTCAGTCAAAAACACTTATACCGCCCAGTCGTACTCCGGCGGATATAAGATGGATAAACATACATTTATGATTTCCTGGTCGCAATTCCAGGAACGCGCCGCCTATTGGCCGACCGGCACTGAGAAACACGACACCACCTCTCTGAGTTATCGCTGGGATTACACCACCTCGCAGGCGCTGAAGGTGCAATTCGATAAAATCAACGATAAATCGAAATTCCAGTTCACTGGCGACGCCAATCTGCTGTCGGCCTCCTGGCAAATCGTCTTTTAATACGGAGGGATTTTATGCGGAAAATTATCATGCCGGCGGTACTCATCGGCGCCGCGTTCCTGTGCAATATAGCGGCCGCGATGGAAATCGTGGTGGTGGTCAATCCCAAGAATCCTGCCAGCCGCATGTTCTCGGAGCAGGCGTCGCAATTCTTCCTGGGTAAATCGAATATGTTCGTGCCGCTGGATCAGGGCGAAAAATCCCAGATACGCGCCGAGTTCTACCAAAAGCTGTCCGGCAAGGACGTGTCCCAGGTCAAGGCGGCGTGGGCCAAGATCATTTTCACCGGCAAGGGCGTGATGCCGGCCGAGCTGCATTCGACGGCCGAGGTCAAGAAGGCCATCGCCGCCGACGTCAACGCCATCGGCTACATTGAAAAGTCCGCCGTGGACGACAGCGTCAAGGTCATCCTGACTCTGCCCTGAGGATCGCCATCCGCTTATGTTGTCAACCGCACAGATGGAGCGCCGAAAGCGGCGCATTGTGCAGGTGCTCGAACAACTATAAAAGGATGAACATGAACAAGCCCCTCAAACTCGCCATCGCGATCGCCGCAATGACCCTGGCTTCGCAAGCCATGGCGCAAATCACGTTTTACGAACATGACGGCTGGCGCGGCCGTACCTTCACCGCCAACCGTCCAGTCAACGATTTCTCGCGCAGCGGCTTCAACGACCGCGCCTCGTCGGTGGTGGTCGAGCGCGGCCAGTGGGAAGTCTGTGACGATGCCAACTTCGGCGGCAACTGCATGGTGCTGCGCCGTGGCAGCTACGAGTCACTGGGCGGCATGGGCATGAACGACCGCATCTCGTCGGTGCGTCCTGTCGGCCGTCGCGACCGCTATGACAACGAAGCGCCGGCGCCGCTGCCGCAACCGACGTATGAATACCGTCGCCGTCCAAGCGAGCGCATCATCGACGTGCCTATCACCTCGGCACGCGCCGTGGTGGGCACGCCGGAACAACGCTGCTGGGTCGAACGCCAGCAAGTGACTGAACCGGCCCGCAGCGGCAACAACGTTGGCGGCGTCATCGCCGGCGCGCTGATCGGCGGCATCCTGGGTCACCAGGTGGGCGGCGGTACGGGACGCGACGTCGCCACGGCCGGCGGCGCCGTAGCCGGCGCGGCCATCGGCAACAACATGGCCAACAACAGCAACAACAACTCGCAAAGCTATGCGCGCGATGTGCGCCGCTGTGAAAACGTCAGCAACCCGACGCCTGAATACTGGGATGTGACGTATAACTATCGCGGCCAGCAACACCGTGTGCAGATGAGCACCGCCCCTGGCCAGACCATCGCCGTCAACGCCAAGACCGGCGAACCACGCATGTAAAGCCGCAAATTTGCCCACATTCCCGAAATTAACTGGGATGTGGGCAAACCAGCAAGTATACTCAGGCCCCCAAATGGGCCGGCCTTGAAACTGCATGCGCAAACTACTCCCCTATTCCTACTACGGCGGCGACGCCGACGAGCAGCAGCTGTTCTACTCCGAACTACGGCCTGTGGCCATCATTTCGCAAAGCGTCGGACTGGTGAGTTGGGTCACGGCCGCCATCTTGCTGGCCGCCGCCGGTCAGTCGCTGCACGCCAGCCTGCTGTTCGGTGTGCCAGGCATGTTGCTCAGCCTTGCCATCTCGCTCAGTGCCCGCTCCGTCAAGTCGCTGGTCGCCGCCGGCATCATCGGCACCACCGCCACCGCTTTCGCCTTCCGCCTGCTGATGGCCTACTGTCCCGACCCGACCTTCTGGGTGCTGCCGGTCGGCACCGTGCTGACGCTGTCGGCCGCGCCCATTTTCGGCGGCATGATCAATTACATCAGCGCCGCCGTCGCCGTGTGGCTGATACTCACGGTGGGCAATTTCCCTGCGCAGCCGGGACAGATCACCTTCAATCTCGCGTTGCTGGTCATGGGCAGCAGCTTCGCCATGGCGATCTACTTGCATGCCTATTTTCTGAACCTGCGGGTGCGCAGCCACCGTGCTCGACGGGAACTGGCGGAGATGGCGTTCAAGGACCTGGTCACCGGCTTGAACAATCGCCGCAAGTTCACGCTGGAAGTTCGCCGCATGCAATTGCTGTCCTCGCAGACGCCGCTGTTTTTCCTGATGATAGACATCGACGACTTCAAGCAGATCAACGACACGCTGGGCCACGACGCCGGCGACGAAGTACTGATCCACACGGCGCATGTGATCGCCAAGCTGGGCGTGGGTCACCTGTGCGGCCGGCTGGGCGGCGAGGAATTCGGTGTGCTGTTCCAGGGCGAGTCCGCGGACGCGCTGGATTTTGCCACCACGCTGCTGGACGGCGTGCGCGCGGCGACACATCCGCCGCGCACGGTCAGCATCGGCATCGCGGAATTCGACAAGGACAGCGACCTGTCGGTCAGCTACAAGCGCGCCGACGAGGCGCTGTATCTCGCCAAGCGGCACGGCAAGAACCGCTACGTGCTGGCAGGCCCTGTGCAGGACGCCGCCTGAGCCGACGATTGATCGCCGGCATACGCCACGTCAATGACGACGACGGCTGACGCCAACCATACCCAACAGTCCTGCACCCAGCAACAACAACGTAGCCGGCTCCGGTATCGCTTGCAGTACAGGCAAACCGCCAGGTCCCAGCACTGGACTCACCGCCGTCGTGCCGTTGCCGTTAAGGCTGAAGACCGCCGAGCCTACCACGATGGTCGGACGCCCCACGCCACCCAGTGAGCCGGACCAGAACGATGACTCACGACTGTACAGTCCATCCGCCGGCGGTGGCGCCAGGGGCGTGGCGCTGCCGCTGGTGTCCACGGACAGGTCAAATTCGAAGATCAGGTGCGGACTGGCATAGTTCGGACTGGGGCCGACGCTGGCGCCGGCATGGAACTTCGCCAGCGCCAGGTCGCCGGCATCGAGCGCGGACCATACCGGCGAACTCAAGTCAAAACCTCCCGCCGCATCGACCGGCGAGCGCACATCGTGACTCTTTTCAAACGACTGGATGCCGCTGTCGCTGATATGCACGACATAGTCGGTGCTGCCGTTCTGGAAAAACACGTCCATGAACAGGCCGGCCGTCCCGGTGGACGTGAAGCTGCCCAGGTCGTACATCAGATTGAGCGTGTGTCCGAGCGTCGACACCGGCGCACCGGCGGTCGACTGCTCCACGTAAAAGCGGGTGCCGCCCGGCGCGCCGACGTTGAAGCTGGCGGAGCTCACGGTGGGCCTGGCCGGCGCGCCGTTCGTCGCCGAGACCGTCCACTCGGCCGGGCCGAACAGCCCGTCGCTCACATGGGTCGGCGCCGCCTGCGCCGCGCAGGCAAGACCGATACCGGCCAGCGCCAGCAGGAAAGCGCCGCGCACCGCGCCGCGCCTCAGGGAAAATACGTTTGTTGGTGAATGCTTCATGGCTGTCTCCTTGGTTGTGTGTGCTGCCCCGCAGAAGAAGCAAATTCGATTCCAGTTGCATTTGCCACGGCTGGCCGGCTCACATCGCCAGCGCGGCAACGGCGTACTGTAAGTGCAGCCGACACTAAGACAGGAGCCATCAAAAAAGAAAAAGGGCAGCCTCGGCTGCCCTTCAATTGCCCGGCCGCAGCCGCTTAGAAGTGGTACTCAGCCCGTATCATCGGCGTCTTGGCGACATAGCCCTGGCCGCCGGTGGTGGCCGAGGTGTTGCCGAACTTGTTGCGCCAGTACTGATACTCGACGCCGACGCGGAAGGTGTTCTTCGCGTGGCCCATCGCCGCGCCCGCATCAAACATCAGCTGCATGTCGATATTGGTCTCGGCGCCGGTATCGTTGCCCGTTTCGTCCTTGCCCTTCGACGCGATAAAGTTCGCATAGCCCTCGAAGGCCCACAGCGAACCCAGCGGGATGCCCCAGTCCGACGACAGCATCGCATGCGTCTTGTAGGTATAGCGCCCAGTGACGGTGGAGATCGGCGGGAAGGCGCCGCTCGGCGCGTTGCTCTCGTTGAGCAACAGCAGGCTGGTGTTGAAGTGACCGGCCGGCACGTTCCACATAAAAGTCGGTCCCAGCACGAACATGCGCTTGCGCGAGTTGTAGCCCACGTCATTCTTGGTGTTGACGTCGAAACCGGCGGTGATGCCCAGGCCGCGCACCGGGCCGAACTTGTATTCCTGGCCGGTCACCTTGCTCAGGTCGACCGTGTTGCGGTACAGGATGTAGGCTTCGTTGGCGCCGGACTTCTGCGTCAGCGAGGCCGGATCGTTTTTGTCCGACATCAGGAAGTCGGCGTTGAAGAAGTTGGTGCCGTACTTGTAGCCGCTGACGTGGGTCAGCGCCAGGATGTTCTTGGAAATATCGTTGGGATTGAACGGCTCGCGATAGTCGTTGCCGTAGCGCCAGCTGACCGAGGTGTCGCTCCAGTCGGCGGCGTGGACCGAACCGGCCAGGCTCAAAAAGGCGATGCACAGCAGTTGTGGAATTTGTCTCGTTTTCATTTTAGTTTTCCATATTTTAGGACGTGACTGTCCCCGCCGGCGCCGTCAAGGCACGCCGGTGAGGAGGCAGTCGTTGGGGTTAGTTCCTCAGCCTGCGCCGAGGTAGACGAACTTGAAGGTGAACACGCAAGCGATCGCCCAGATCACTGGACGCACTTCGCGCACACGGCCGGTCAACAGCTTCAGCACCGCATAGGAGATGAAGCCGAACGCCACGCCAAGTGCGATCGAGTACGTGAACGGCATGGTCAGCGCCGCGATGGCGGCTGGCACGCTTTCGGTGGTGTCGGACCAGTCGATGTCGACCAGTTCGCGCAGCATGAGGCAGGAAACGTAGAGTAGCGCAGGCGCCGTGGCGTAGCTAGGCACAACGCCGGCCAGCGGCGAGATGAACAGGCAGGCCAGGAACAGCACGCCGACGGCGACGGCGGTCAGGCCGGTACGGCCGCCCGCCTGCACGCCGGCGGCGCTTTCGATGTAGGCGGTGGTGCTGGAGGTGCCCAGCAGCGAACCGGTGACGATGGCGCAGCTGTCGGCCAGCAGCGCCTTGTTCAGGCGTTCCATCTTGCCATTGACCAGCAGGCCGGCGCGGTTGGCCACGCCCATCAGCGTACCGGTGGCGTCGAACAGTTCGACCAGGAAGAACACCAGCACCACGTTCAGCAGGCCGACCGAGATCGCGCCCATCAGGTCCAGCTTGAACAGGGTTGGCGCCAGCGATGGCGGCATATCGACGATGCCGTTGAAGGTGTTCCCTGCGACGAAGAAGCTCAGCACCGTCACGACCAGGATGCCGATCAGGATCGCGCCCTTGACCTTCAGGCGGTCCAGCGCGACGATGATGAAGAAACCGACGATGGCCAGCAAGGTAGGCGCCTTGTGCAGGTCGCCCACGCGCACCAGCGTCTCCGGGCTGCTGACGACGATGCCGGCGCTTTTCAGCGAGATCAGGCCGAGGAACAAACCGATGCCGACGGTGATGGCGGTGCGGATCGAATGCGGAATGCCGTTGACGATCATCTCCCGCAGTTTGAAGACGCTGACGAACAGGAACAGACAGCCGGAAATGAAGACCGCGCCCAGCGCCATCTCCCAAGGCATGCCCATGCCCTTGACGACCACATATGCGAAGTAAGCGTTCAACCCCATGCCCGGCGCCATAGCAATCGGATAGTTTGCGTACAGGCCCATAATCAAACAGCCCAGGGCGGCCGCGATACAGGTGGCGACGAAGACAGCGCCCTTGGGCATGCCGGCGTCACCGAGGATGGAGGGGTTGACGAAGATGATGTAAGCCATCGTCAGGAATGTGGTCAGACCTGCCACCAGTTCGGTGCGCACATCGGTCCCATTCTCTTTCAGCTTGAAGAATTTTTCCAAAATTAACATAACGTCTCCGTGTTCTATTTTTAACTACTTATTGGTCATTCGCCGATTAAACATGGGAACAATCGACCTAGACCTTATCTCAGGGGCCACCGCGTGAAATTGCTTCTGTGGCATACCTGCTATCTGTTATGACCTATAACAGCCGGGGCGCGCCGCATTTGAATGCGGCGTAGCCCCGTTTCCAACCCTCCTAAACGAATTCGCCGATTTTCGCGACCACGGCCTTGCGCACCGAGCCAGTCACAATGAAGGAGCGCGCCACTTCAAGGTCGTCGTGCAGCCAGCGGTCGCCGTCGAGGCAGGCCGGGATCTGCGCGCGCACCGAGTCGTAAGCCACTTGCGTGCCTTTTCCGAGCACAAAACCTGGCAGCAGATTTTCTGTCATCGTCAGCGCCTGGGACGCCAGCAACATTTCTACGCCGACAATGTACTGTGTGTTCGACACCACAGTGGCGGCCTTGCGCGCGCACCAGGTGGAGTTGGACACGTGGTCTTCGCTGTTGCCTTTGGCCGGAATCGAGTCGACGCTGCCCGGCATGCACAGCGTGCGGTTCTCCATCACCAGGGAGCTGAGCGAGCATTGCATCACCGGATAACCAGTGTTCACGCCACGTACGCCGGACATCAGGTTGCGCGGTAGGCCCCACGACAGCGTAGGATCGATCAGGCGCGCGACGCGGCGCTCGACGATGCTGCCCAGGTCCGCCACGGCCATCGCCAGCAGATCCATCGCCTGCGCCAGGTATTGGCCGTGGAAGTTACCACCGGAGATGATCTCGAAGCCGCCGCCGTCCTTGCCGAAGATCAGCGGGTTGTCGGTGGCGGAGTTCACTTCCTTGTCGAGGATGGTGTCGATGTAATCGAGCGCATCGAACACCGGGCCGTAGACCTGCGGCGCGCAGCGCAGCGAGTACACGTCCTGGATGCGGGCGGTGTACGGGATGTCGGTGCGACGCAGCTCTTCCGGGAACTGCACGGCGCGCGCTTCGTGCGTGGTGCGGGTGGAGCCGTCCAGCAGGTCGCGGATAATGGCGGCGGTCTTGATCTGACCAGCGTGCGGGCGCGCTTCGTGGATGCGCGGATCGAAGGCCGACATCTCGGCGCGCATCGCTTCCAGCGTCAGGCCCAGCGACAGGCAGGCGTCGGACAGCATATTGCGCGCATCGGAAGCGGCCAGCAGCGCCACCGCCAGCGAGACGGTGCAGCCGTTGATCAGCGCCGATGCATCCTTGGCCTTTAGTTCGAAGACCACCGGGCCGACGTTGGAAGCGCGGATCGCGTCCGGAGCCGACATGCGCTGGCCCTTGTACATCACTTCCGCTTCTTCAAAGCCGGCGATGGCGGCCGCCAGGTAGGCCAGCGGCGCCAAGTCGCCCGAGGCGCCGACGGAACCCTTCTGCGGCATGATCGGGTGGATGCCGGCGTTGACGAAGGCCAGCAGACGGTCGACCACTTCCACGCGCGGCGCGGAGTAGTTGCTGGCGAAGGCGTTGGCGCGCAACAGCATGGTGGCGCGGCTGACTTCTTCGGAGAACGGCTCGCCCATGCCGCAGGCGTGGGCCTTGATCAGCTGCGTCTGGAACAGGACGATGTCCTGCACCTTGACGCGGGTATCCTTCAGCATGCCGACGCCGGTGTTAAAGCTGTACATCATCGGCGCTTCGTCGTGCATCCAGGTCGACTCGATATAGTCGCGGCTTTCCTTCAGCGCGGCGCGCGACGATGCGGCCAGGTTCACTTCGATGGAGTGGTCGCGGGCGACGTCGACGACTTGCGCCGCAGTCAGGTTGAAACCATTGATGGTGGTAGTAGTCATGATCTGTCTTCTTTATCAGTTGGCGCCGGCGGCGAACCACGCACCGAGTTCGGAGCGTTCTTCTGGCGTGATGTTGGTCATATTCCCGATCGGCATAGCCTTCAGCACCACGGCCTGCTGGTTGATCTTGGCCGCGTTCTGGTGGATCAGCTCAGGCGTGTGCAGCATGATGCCGGCGGGCGCCGTGGCAAAGCCGGGCTGTGTAGGCTGGGCCGCATGGCAGCTGACGCAGCGCTGGTTGACGATCGCCTGCACACGGTTGAAGTCTGGCGCCGACACGCTGGCATGGGCCGCACCGGCGGTGTCACCGGCGATAGCTGGCGCAGGTGCAGCCGCAGGACGAGGTGCGATCACCACGGCAACCGCCGCCAGGATCGCGACACCGGCCGCAGGGAACTGCCACGCGGTCTTGCCGTGATGGCGCAGGTTGAAGAAGTGACGTATCAATACGCCGGCCGCGATGATCGCGCCCAGCAGCGCCCAGCTGTAAGCGTGGCTGTAGGTCATCGCATAGTGGTTGCTGATCATGATCAGCAACACCGGCAGCGTGAAGTAGTTATTGTGGACGGAACGCTGCTTGGCCTTCTTGCCGTGGATAGGATCGGGCGATTTGCCCTGCTCCATCGCTTCCACCAGCTTGCGCTGGCCAGGAATAATCAGCATCAGCACGTTACCGACCATCATGGTGCCGATCATGGCGCCGACGTGGATGTAGGCGGCGCGGCCGCTCAGGAACTTGGTCAGCACATAGGCCATCGCGACGATGAACACGAACATGATGATGCCCAGCAGGCCATCTTTCTGACCCAGCGGCGAGCGGCACAGCGTGTCGTAGAACAGCCAGCCCACCAGCAGCGAGCCGAGGCCCACACCGATCGCCTGCAACTGCGACAGGTCCGCGACCGACTTATCGATCATCATCGCCGAGGCGTTGAAGTAGTAGACGATGAACAGCAGCGAGAAGCCGGAGATCCAGGTCGCGTAAGCTTCCCATTTAAACCAGTGCAGGTCCGACGGCAGTTCGGCCGGCGACACCAGGTATTTCTGCGGATTGTAAAAACCGCCACCATGCACGGCCCACAATTCTCCGGATACGCCTTTCTTGGCCAGGTCGGAACCCGGCTTCGGTGGTCGTATGCTGTTGTCGAGCCAGACGAAGTAGAAGGATGCGCCGATCCACGCGATCCCCGTGATGAGATGCAGCCAGCGCACCAATAGATTGAGCCAGTCCACGCCGTAAGCGAGCAATTCCATGTTGTCCCCAATGATTGGATTAAGCTCGTCTGCCACCGCGGGCGCTCCAGACGATTGGGATGATTTCCCTTTTGGCCGCGAACTGTTGAAAGCTCCGCTGCGACCGATTGAAAACCGTACGCAGAACACGCACGGTCTGGGACGAACGATAAAACTAATTCTGGCTTTTCGTATGGCAGTAGCCGTATATTAAAAATAGGCTCACCGTTATAGATCGATCATCATGGCACAACTTCCCGACCACTTAGACCTGCACCTCATACGCATTCTGTACATGCTCCTCTGCGAAAAAAACGTTTCACGCGTCGCGATGAAACTGGATCAAACGCAGCCCTCCATCTCGGCCTCGCTGCAAAAACTGCGCGAGCTCACAGGCGATCCGCTGCTGGTGCGCGGCGGCCGCGGCATGGTGCCGACCCAGCACGGCGAGAGCCTGAAGGCGCCCGCCAAACGCATCCTCGACGAGGTGGGACAGCTATTCCTGCACAAGACGCCGTTCGCCTCCAAGGAGGAAGGCCGCACCTTCCGCATCGGCGCGCCGGACTACCTCGATATTCAATTTCTGCCCAACGTTGTGGCGCGCTTGCGACGCGAGTCACCCAAGAGCCGCGTCATCATCCACAGCCTGGGCGCCGAAGTGGACGCGATCCGCATGCTGTCCGACGGCGAACTCGATCTGCTGATCGGTAACTGGGAACAGCCACCGGAGCACTTGCACCTGTCGCGCCTCTTCGAAGACCCGATCATCTGCGCCATGCGGGCCGACGCGCCCTATGCCAAGCGCACCGATTCCAACGACATGACGCTGGACGATTATCTGAGCCTGCCGCACGTGGCGCCCTCGCCCACGCTGCCCGGCTTCCATGGCGTAATCGACTCCTTCCTGGCGCAGCAGGGCTACCAGCGCAACGTGGTGGTGGAATCGGCGTATTTCAGTCTGATTCCCTACATGCTGACGCAGACCGACATGGTGCTCACCACGGGGCGCCAGTACCTGCGCTTCTACGAGCGCAACCTGCCGATCAAGACCTTCACGGTGCCGGTGCGCTTCCCGACGATGCGCTTCTACCAGCTGTGGCACGAGCGCGTGCACCAGGCGCCGGAACACAAGTGGCTGCGCGACCAGGTCACGCAGGCCGCGCAAGCGCTGACCGCGAAATAACCCCCAACCCGATGGGGTCTGACCCCGAGGGGTCAGACCCCTGCCTCCGGTGTGCGGGGTCAACCCGTGGCACGCCCACAACACTCTCCATAAGCCCGGGCTGAATGCGGTTATGGCTCCGGGCGTATATAACAGCCTCCCTCGCCATATATCATTCCTCATATACCAAGAGGAGACGGGCCACCGCCTGCACAACAATGACAATCACACTAGATCACCTGAACCGCTGCGGCGCCGAAGAATTCACCCAGCTGCTGCATGGCCTGTACGAACACTCGCCGTGGATCCCGGAGCGCGCCGCCGCGCAGCGCCCATTCTCCACCCTCTCCGCCCTGAAACAGGCGTTGCAAGGCGTCGTACAGAAAGCCACCGAAGCCGAACAACTGGGCCTGGTACGCGCCCACCCGGAGTTGGCCGGCAAAGCCGCCCTCGCCGGTGAACTGACCGCCGAGTCGACCGGCGAACAGGCGCAGGCCGGCCTGACCCACTGCTCCGCCGACGAACTGGCGACGCTGCACAAGCTGAACGCCGATTACAACGCCAAATTCGGTTTCCCCTTCATCCTCGCCGTCAAAGGCCCGACCGGCAACGGCCTGACGCGCCAGGAGATCACTGCCGCCTTCAGCCGCCGCCTGCGTTCGCAGCGCGACGACGAACTGGCCGAATGCCTGCGCCAGATCGGCCGCATCGCCGAGATGCGCCTGAACGCGCTGCTGCAAGTGGAACTCCAATTCGGCCCGACCATCATGCAATGGGCTGAAACCATCGGCGCCTGGAGCGACGATGCCGACAACCTCACCTGCGCCTACATGACCGACGCCCACCGCAAAACCGCCGCCCAGCTGGCGACGTGGATGAAGGAAGCGGGCATGGAAGTGTCGATCGACCCTGTCGGCAACGTCGTCGGCCGCTACAAGTCGGACAAGCCAGGCGCCAAAGCTCTCTTGACCGGCTCCCACTACGACACCGTGCGCAACGGCGGCAAGTACGACGGCCGCGAAGGCATTCTGCTGCCGATCGCCGTGGTCAAGCACCTCAATGAACGCGGCGAACGCCTGCCGTTCGACCTGGAGATCATTGGCTTCTCGGAAGAAGAAGGCGTGCGCTATCAAAGCACCTTCCTCGGTTCCAACGCCGTCATCGGCCAGTTCGACATGGCGCTGCTGGACAAGGCGGATGCACAAGGCATCACCATGCGCGACGCCCTGACCGCGGCCGGCCACGATGTCAGCAAGATCGCTTCGGTGGCCCGCAAGCCGGAAGACGTGCTGGCCTTCGTCGAAGTCCACATCGAACAAGGCCCGGTATTGCTGGGCAAAGGCCTGCCGACCGGCGTCGTCACCTCGATCGCGGGCAGCTGCCGCTTCCATGTCGAACTGACCGGCCTGGCCAGCCACGCCGGCACCACGCCAATGATCATGCGTAAGGACGCCGCCGCTGCCGCAGCAGAAATCGTGCTGTACGTCGAAGACCGCTGCGGGCGTGAACGTTCGCTGGTCGGTACCGTCGGCCAGCTGCACGTGCCGGACGGCTCGGTCAACGTGATCCCTGGCGCCTGCAAGCTGTCGCTGGACATCCGCGCCGCCGACGACGCCACGCGCGACGCCGCCGTCACCGATATCCTCAATCAAGCGGAAGCCGTCTGCGCCCGCCGCCAGATCGGCCTCAAAATCACCAAGATCATGCAGGCGCCTGCCGCTCCGTGCGCACCGTGGCTGGTCAAGCAGTTCGCCGCCGCCACCGAACGTGCTGGCGTCGAAGTATTCGAACTGCCATCCGGCGCCGGCCACGACGCCATGGCGCTGGCCCGCATGACCGATGTCGCCATGCTGTTCACGCGTTGCGGCAACGGCGGTATCAGCCACAACCCGCTCGAAACCATGACCGCCGACGACGCCGAAGTATCGGCACAGATCTTCCTGGACTTCCTGCGCCAGTTCCAAACCAAGTAAGCGGAGCCACCATGTCTACACCCGTGTCTGAACCAATTCGATTCTTCTATCGCGGCGAAGTGCATAACGTCGCAGACGGCGCACCAACCCGCACCCTGCTCCAGCACCTGCGCGAAGACCTGCACTGCACCGGCACCAAGGAAGGCTGCGCCGAAGGCGATTGCGGCGCCTGCACCGTAGTCGTAGCGGAATTGCAGCCCGACGGCGAAGTGGCCATGAAGTCGGTCAACTCCTGCATCCAGTTCGTGCCCACGCTGGACGGCAAGGCCGTCTTCACCATCGAAGACCTGAAACAGGCCGACGGCAATATGCACCCGGTCCAGGAAGCACTAGTCGAATGCCACGGATCGCAATGCGGCTTCTGCACGCCGGGCTTTGCCATGTCGCTGTGGAGCCTCTACCTGAAACAGGAGGGACAAACCACGCCGCCCTGCCGCAAGACCGTGGACGAAACCCTGTCCGGTAACCTGTGCCGCTGCACCGGCTACCGCCCTATCATCGATGCCGCACGCCGCATGGGCGAGCTGCCTCCCGTCAGCTTCGACCGCGAGGCGCTGAAAGCCTCGCTGCAAACCATCCAGCGAACCGAAATGTACAGCTACACCCACGACGGCCAGACCTTCTACGCCCCGCGCACGCTGGCCGAACTGGCAACCCTGCGCGCAGAAAATCCCACCGCCACCATCGTCGCCGGCTCGACCGACGTCGGCCTGTGGGTGACCAAGCAAATGCGCAACCTCGGCGACATGATCTACGTGCGCCAGGTGCAGGAGCTGTACCGCATGGTGGAGGAAGACGGCATGCTCTATATCGGCGCCGCCGTCTCCCTCAACGATGCCTACGAGGCGGTCTGCAAGCATTACAAGGGAGAGCTGCATGAAATGTGGCAGCGCTTCGCCTCGCAACCGATCCGCAACACCGGCACACTGGGCGGCAGCGTCGCCAACGGTTCGCCGATCGGTGACTCGGCGCCATGGATGATCGCGCTCGGCGCGGAAATCGTCATCCGCAGCGATAAAGGCCAGCGCTCCATGCTGCTGGAGAAGTTCTACCTCGATTACATGAAGAAGGACTGGCAACCGGGCGAGTTCGTCGAAGCCGTGCGCATTCCACTGCCGCGCAAGGACATCCACTTCCGCACCTACAAGCTGGCCAAGCGCTACGACCAGGACATCTCCGCCGTCTGCGCCGCCTTCGCCTTCACGCTGAAGGACGGCGTGGTCAGCGACGCCCATATCGCCTACGGCGGCATGGCCGCCACCTCGCGCCGCGCACCACTGGCCGAAGCAGCCGTCAACGGCAAGCGCTGGGATGAAGCCACGCTGACACTGGCGATGGCCGAACTGGCCAAGGACTACACGCCGCTGAGCGACATGCGCGCCACGGCCAGCTACCGCATGAAGACCGCGCAAAACCTGCTGCGGCGTTATTGGCTGGAGACCAATCCGGACTCCGCCCAGCCGCTGCAGTCGATCAACGCCTATCACTACGCAGAGGGAGTCGCCGCAGCATGAACAGCAAATCCGAAGCATTCCTGACGCAACCTGCCGTTCCGATGGCGTGGGCCGAAGTCGGCCAGTCGCACCCGCACGAATCGGCGGTGCTGCACGTCCTCGGCGAAGCCACCTACACCGACGATATTCCGGAAGTCGCAGGCACGCTGCACGCCGCACTGGGCATCTCGGCCAAGGCGCACGCCAATATCCTGTCGATGAACTTCGACGCCGTCAAAGCCATGCCAGGCGTAGTGGCCGTGTACACCCACAAGGACATCCCAGGCACCAACGACTGCGGCCCTATCATCCATGACGATCCGATCCTGTCGGAAGGCCTGGTTGAATATGTTGGCCAGCCTATCTTCATCGTGGTGGCGAACTCGCACGACAACGCCCGCCGCGCCGTCAAGAAGGCGGTCATCGAGTACGAAGAACTGCCGGCCATCCTGACGCCGCAAGCCGCGCGCGATGCCAAATCGTTCGTTGTGCCGCCAATGCACCTGGCACGCGGCGACGCGCAGGCCGCATTCGAGCGTTCCAAGCACCGCTTGAAGGGCGAGCTGCATGTCGGCGGCCAGGAGCAGTTCTACCTGGAAGGCCAGATCTCCTACGCCATTCCGAAGGAAGGCAAGGGAATGCTGATCTACTGCTCGACCCAGCATCCTACCGAGATGCAGCACGTGGTCGCGCATGCCCTGCACCGTCATTCGCACGACATCGTGGTCGAATGCCGCCGCATGGGCGGTGGCTTCGGCGGCAAGGAATCGCAATCCGCGCTGTGGGCCGCATGCGCCGCCATCTCGGCCGCGCACCTGCGCCGCCCGGTCAAGCTGCGCGCCGACCGTGACGACGACATGATGGTCACCGGTAAGCGTCACTGCTTCTACTACGAGTACGAAATGGGCTACGGCGACGACGGCCGCATCGTCGCTGCCAAGGTTGAAATGGTCTCCCGCGCAGGCTTCTCGGCCGACCTGTCGGCACCCGTCGCCACGCGCGCGGTCTGCCACTTCGACAACGCCTACTACCTCGGCGACGTCGACATCCGCGCCATGGCCGGCAAGACCAACACACAGTCCAATACCGCCTTCCGCGGCTTCGGCGGCCCGCAAGGCGCCATCGCGATCGAATACATCGTCGATGAAATCGCCCGCAACCTCGGCATGGATGCGCTGGACGTCCGCAAGATCAACTTCTACGGCCGTAATGACGAAGAAGGCCGCAACGTTACCCAGTACAACCAGAAAGTGGTCGACAACGTCATTCACGATCTCGTCGCGCAGCTGGAAAGCGAGAGCGATTACCGCAAACGGCGCGAGGACATCAACGCCTTCAACGCAAAGAGCAAGGTTCTCAAGCGCGGGCTGGCGCTCACGCCGGTCAAGTTCGGCATCGCCTTCAACGTCACGCACTTCAACCAGGCCGGCGCGCTGGTTCACATTTACACGGACGGCTCGGTGCTGGTCAACCACGGCGGCACCGAAATGGGCCAGGGCATCAACACCAAGGTTTGCCAGGTTGTAGCACATGAACTGGGCATCGACCTCGCCATGGTGCGCGCCACCGCCACCGATACCAGCAAGGTCGCCAACACCTCAGCCACCGCCGCATCAACCGGCGCGGACTTGAACGGCAAGGCGGCGCAGGATGCGGCCAACACCATCCGCAAGCGCCTGGCCGAATTCGCCGCCAAGCGACACGACGGCGATCCTGCCACGGTGCGCTTCGAGGCCAACTTCGTCCATGTCGGCGAGGAGGCGATTCCATTCGCGGAGCTGGTGCAGAAAGCCTACATGGCGCGCATCCAGCTGTGGTCCGACGGCTTCTACGCCACGCCCGGCCTTCACTGGGATCCGAAGACCATGAGCGGCAATCCGTTCTCGTACTACGCTTACGGCGCCTCGGTGTCGGAAGTGGTGGTCGACACGCTGACCGGCGAATGGAAACTGCTGAAGGCCGACGCGCTGTACGACGCCGGCAATTCCCTGAACCCTGCCATCGACGTTGGCCAGGTCGAAGGCGCCTTCATACAAGGCATGGGCTGGCTGACCACCGAAGAGTTGTGGTGGAACCCGGCCGGCAAGCTGATGACGCACGCGCCTTCCACCTACAAGATCCCCGGCGTGTCGGACTGCCCGGAGAATTTCAGCGTACGCCTGTTCAAGAACCGCAACGTCATGGACAGCATCCACCGCTCGAAGGCGGTCGGCGAACCGCCGCTGCTGCTACCGTTCTCGGTGTTCTTGGCGATCCGCGACGCCTGCTCCAGCGTCGGCGATCATCGTTACAACCCACCGCTGCGCGCTCCGGCAACCAGCGAGGCTATCCTCGACGCGATCAGCGTCGTGCAGGAACGCGCAGCGGTGCAGGATGCGGCGGAAGCAGCGAACTAATCATGTCGACTCCCTTCAATCTCAACGCACTGACGGCGGCGGCCAGCAAGGCTGTTCCGCGCGTGCTGGTCACAGTGGCGCAAGTCGCCGGCTCCGCGCCGCGCGAGCCTGGCGCCAAGATGCTGATCACCCAGTATCACGCCTTCGACACCATCGGCGGCGGCCATCTCGAAATGGTCGCCACCGACATCGCCCGGGAAATGCTGGCCATGCCGGCCGGTGAACTGCGCGCCGAACGCCGGCTGGAGCGCTTCCCGCTCGGCCCTAGCCTCGGCCAATGCTGCGGTGGCGTGGTCCATCTGGCGTTCGAACGCATCATGCCGGAAGCCGGAGAGCATTTCGGCGCCCTGGCGCGCCGCTGGCGCGATGGCCAGGACAGCTGGCGCATGGTGCCGCTGGATTGCGTCGAACCGGCCAGCATCTATGACGCCGCCGGCACCCATTTGTGCGGCCCTGGTCCTACGGCGCTGGCCCGTCCGGGCCCCGGCATCGACTGCAAGGTGCGCATCGACGATCACGGCAAGCGCTGGCTGATCGACTCCTGCCTGCCTTATCGTCCGCGCCTGTACCTGTTCGGCGCCGGCCACGTGGGCGCCGCCATCGTACGCGCCTTGGCCGAGCTGCCATGCCAGGTGGTGTGGATCGATGAGCGCGACGACATGTTCCCATCGGTCCTGCCGGCCAACGTGCGCGTCGAAGCGACCGATACGCCGGAAGCCGTGGTGGAAGAAGCGCCGGCCGGCACCTCCTTCCTGGTGCTGACGCACAGCCATGCGCTGGACCAGCAGCTGTCCGAGCATATCCTGCGCCGCACAGATTTCACCTGGTTCGGCCTGATCGGCTCCAAGACCAAGCGCGTGTCCTTCGAACGTCGTTTGCAGGAACGCGGCATTCCGGCCGCCCGCATGGCCGACATGACCTGCCCTATCGGCCTGCCCGGCATTCACGACAAGGCGCCGGCGGTGATCGCCGTCTCGGTGGCCGCGCAGTTGATGCAAGTGTGGGAGGCCGCCGCACTGGCCGCACCGGTGGAAATCGGTGCTAAAATGAGCGCATCTGCTCAAACCGTATTATCGGAAACGCAAACCACATGCACCAACTGATGTTCTTCCAACTGCCTGCAACTCGGGCGCACTCACTCTCCGGCAGCGCCGGGGCGGGAGCGCGCTATCGCCCCTCATTAGTCTAGCCACCCGCTAGCAACCCCGCCGGCAGTAAGCCCAAGCACACATAACCGGTGTGGCGCCACGCGCCCGCCTTCATCGCCGACGACCATGTCAGTCGCGTCGCGCACTCGCGCGCGTCAACTGGCGTCCGCAACACGGAAAAAGGAATGAACATCATGGCAAGCATCATCACCCAAAGCGGCACCTTCCAGGCCTATCGCGCCAGCCTCCTGCACTTCAGCGACGATCCGGCATTCGCCACCAACGCCTGCTCCTGGCACGAAGACGGCCTGTTGATCGTCAACGACGGCAAGGTCCACCTGGCCGGCGATTTCAGCCAGCTGATCGCCTTCCTGCCGCAAGGTACGCCGCTGCACGACTATCGCGGCAAGATCATCATGCCGGGCTTTATCGACACCCACGTGCACTACCCGCAAACGGACATGATCGCCTCGCCGGCGCCAGGCCTGCTGCCATGGCTGGAAAAGTACACCTTCCCGACCGAACGCAAATTCTCCGATCCTGAGCATGCGGCCAACGTCGCCAGCTTCTTCCTCGATGAACTGACCCGCTGCGGCACCACCACCGCCATGGTCTACTGCACCGTGCATCCGCAATCGGTGGACGCCTTCTTCACCGAAAGCGAAAAGCGCAACCTGCGCATGGTCGCCGGCAAGGTGCTGATGGACCGTAACTGCCCGGACTTCCTGCAGGACACCGCCGAAAGCGGCGCCCGTGAAAGCGAAGAGTTGATCAAGAAGTGGCACAAGCGAGGCCGCCAGCTGTACGCCATCACCCCACGCTTCGCACCGACGTCCACCGAAGAGCAGCTGGAACTGGCCGGTGCCCTGGCCAAAGCCTACCCGGACACCTTCCTGCAAACCCACGTTGCCGAGAACACCGACGAAGTGGCTTGGGTTAAATCGCTGTTCCCGAACGCCCGCAGCTACATGGACGTCTACGACCATTTCGGCATGATGCGTCCGCGCTCCATGTACGCCCACTGCATCTGGCTGGACGATGCCGACCGCGCCCGCATGGGCGAAACGCAGTCCGCCATCTCGATCTGCCCTACTTCCAACCTGTTCCTGGGCAGCGGCCTGTTCGACTTCGAACGTGCGGATGCGAAGCGGGTACCGCTGTCGCTGGCCACCGACGTTGGTGGCGGCACGTCGTTCTCAATGCTGCAAACGATGAACGAAGCCTACAAAGTGGCCCGCATGGGCGGCACCTACCTGCAAGCGATGCGCATGTTCTACCTGGCTACGCTGGGCGGTGCCCGCGCCATGCAATTGGAAGGCACGATCGGCAATTTCGTGCCGGGCGCGGAAGCGGACTTCATCGTGCTCGATCCGAAGGCCACCCCGCTGCTGGCGCGCCGCACGGAGCGCACCGACTCGGTCGAGGAACTGCTGTTCGCCATCGCCATGCTGGGCGATGACCGCGCCATCTCCGCCACCTACGCCGCCGGCAAAGTGGTGCACCAGCGTCAGGACTGAACGGATGAACCCAAGCGAATGGCAGGCACGCGTCGATCTCGCCGCGTGCTATCACCTGTGCGCGCTGAACGGCTGGGATGACGTGATCTACACGCACATCTCGGCCGCCGTGCCGGGCGAGGCGGAACGCTATCTCATCAATCCGTTCGGGTTGCGCTTCGATGAAGTGTGCGCATCGAACCTGGTGAAGGTGGACCGCGACGGCAACCCGGTCGACGCCGCGCAGTACGACATCAACCGTCCTGGCTTCGCGCTGCATGCGGCAGTGCATGGCGCCCGGCACGATGTCGCCTGCGTCATGCATCTGCATAACGTCAACGGCATCGCGGTCGGCGCGCAAAGCGAGGGACTGCTGCCGCTGTCGGCGCACGCGCTGCGCTTCTACGGCGTGCTGGCCTATCACGACTACGAAGGGCTGTCGATGACCGACGGCGAGCAGGCGCGCCTGCTGGAGCGGTTGGCCGACCACCCGGCCATGCTGCTGCGGAATCACGGATCGCTGATCTGCGGCAGGACCATCGCCGAGGCCTTCGTGCTGATGGAGGCGCTGGACAAAGCCTGCGCGATCCAACTGAAAGCCCAATCTGCCGGCGGCCGGCGCCATGTCCCGCCACCCGAGATCTGCCTCAAGGCGCATCGGGAACTGCTGGGCGACGGCACGCCGGACGGCAAGCTGGAATGGCCCGCGCTGTTGCGCAAACTGGACAAACTCAGTCCCAACTATCGCTCCTGAAAGGAACCGCTATGCCAACTATCAACGTACAACTGTTCGAAGGCCGCACGCAGGAGCAGAAGCGCGCGTTCGTCAAAGCCATCACCGAGGTCACGGTCCAGACGCTGGGCGCGTCGCCGGAATCGGTCGACATCATCATCCACGAGTGCAAACGCGAGAACTGGGCCACGGCCGGCAAACTGTGGTCTGAGCAGGAGTAATCGGGTACGATACAGCCAGCGCAACCGGCGCTGATCAGCGTATAGCACCATGAAACGAAGAACTTTACTCAGCCTCGCCGCGGCACTCAGCTGCGGCACCGGTTTTGCGCGGGCGGCGCAAGGCAAGGAGCTGCGGGTCGTCACGACCCACTTGCCGCCGCTGGTCATGGAGAACGACGACCAGCATCCGGGCGCGCTGCTTGAACTGCTGAGTGAACTGTGCAAGCGCGTACAAATGCGCCTCAAGCTGGAGTTTGCGCCGTGGAAGCGCGCCTTGTTTCTGGCGACTTCGATGCCCGAGACGGCGATCTTCCCCGTCACGCGCCTGCTGGAGCGCGAGACCAAATTCCGCTGGCTGGCGCCGATGTATGAAGAACACTACATGTTCCTGGCTGCGAGCAACGGCAAGTTCGACATCCTGCACCCGGAAGAAATGAAGACCCGGCGCATAGCGCTGCTGCGTGGAGCGGCGCAGGCGGCCATTCTGCAGGAACTCGGCTACCGGAATATCATCGAAGCCAATTCGATCGAAGAGGTGCACCGCTATCTGCTGAAGGGCATGGCCGACGCGGCGTTCGGCGAACAGCACATCATCCAGAGTTCACTCATGAGCCGCTCAGCGCAAAAGGACTTCCATCTCAGCGCGCCAGTGCGTACCACCATCGCATGGCTGGCGGGTTCGCTGGACTTTGACGACACCACCGTCCAGCTATTCCAGCAAACAAAGGCCGCCATGGATGCCGATGGCACGACCCGCCGCATCCTGGGCAAATACAAGCTGACTTAAAGGCTCCCCAGGCCGGCCAGGGTCCGATGCACCGCGACGTCCAGCGGCGTACGTGGTTCGGCGCCCAGCACCTGCACCAGCCGCTTGTTCGACATGTGAACCGGTTGCTGCCAAAGATAACGCATCTCGCGCAGTTCGCGGAACACCGTCACGAACGGCGAGGCCAATGCCAGCAGCCACCAGGGGAAGGCGCTGGCCTTCAGTTCGGGCTTGCGGGCCGCGCGGGCGATTGCCGCGACCATCTGGGTGCCGTCAGCGTCCCAGTGCCCCTCCATCTGGAAGCGCGCGAAGGTGTCCAGCTGCTCCTCCTTTTCGACCAGCCGCACCATCGTCTCTGCGACGTCCGGCAAATAAGCCCATTGGTGTCCGATTCCCACGCTGCCCGGGTAGCTGATGGCGGTCAGCGGCTTACCTGGTTTGATCAGGCCTTGCGCGAACCAGTTGTTACCGGCCTTGGGACCGAAGAAATCGCCGGCCCGCACGATCAGCGTGCGCACGCCGTCGGCGGCCGCCGCTTGCAAGCGCGCTTCCAGCTCGACGCGGATCGCGCCTTTGCGGGTGACCGGCTGCTGCGGCGACTCCTCGTCAATGATCGGAAACGCGTCCGGGCCATAGTTGTACACGGTGCCAGGCAGCAGGATGCGGGCGCCGCTGGCGCGGGCTGCGGCGATGCTGTTGTCTATCATCGGCAGGACCAACGCGCCCCAGTTGCGATAACCAGGTGGGTTGACGGCGTGGACGATCAGCTGGACGCCGCGCGCGGCGCTCACCACGTCGTCGCGGTTCATCGCATCGCCGGTCAACCAGTGCATGCCGTCGTTCACTTTCGCGGCGCGCTGTGGTTCGCGGTGCAGCGCCTTCACATGCCAGCCGCGCGCCACCAGAAGACGTGCCACCTCGCCGCCGATGCCGCCCGTTGCGCCCAGTACCAGTGCTGTTTTTTCCATGATGTTCTCCGTTTGGTAAGTTGACGGAGCCAGTGTCGCCCAAACCGGGTTAAAAGAAAATTAGCGAAATTAGCATAGCCACTATACAATTTCGTATGACCACGAACGAACCAAACTGGGATCACTACCGTTCCTTCCTGTCCGTGCTGACGGAAGGATCGCTATCGGGCGCCGCCCGCGCGCTGGGCCTGACCCAGCCGACCGTCGGCCGTCATATCGACGCGCTCGAGCATGCGCTCGGGTTGGCGCTGTTCACCCGTTCCCAAACGGGCTTTATTCCGACCGAGGCGGCCTATGAACTGGAACCGTACGCGCAGACGCTGGCCGCCACCTCATCGGCCCTGCTGCGCGCCGCTTCCAGCATGGGCCGCGACGGCGAGCACGGCATCCATGGCACGGTGCGAATCACGGCCAGTGAAGTCGTCAGCGTCGAGGTACTGCCGCCACTTCTGGCCAAGCTGGCGCGCAGCCATCCACGCATCCATGTCGAAGTGGCCGTATCGAACAAGCTGGAAAACCTGCTGCGCCGCGACGCCGACATCGCGGTACGCATGACCAAACCGGAGCATGAAGCCTTGATCGCCCGCCGCATCGGCAATATCGAACTGGGATTCTTCGCCCACCGCAGCTACCTGAAGCGGCGCGGCACACCCCGGAAATGGGACGAACTGGCCAACCACACCCTGATCGGCGTTGATAGCGAAACCGCCTATACCCGTGCCATGCGCGCCAGGTTCAACGCCCCGCCGCACGAAGCGCATCAGCTCCGCTGCGACAACGACGTGGTCCAGCTGGCGGCGATCCGCGCCGGCGTCGGCATCGGCATTTGCCAGGTCGCGCTGGCACATGCCCACGGGTCGCTGGTCCGGGTCCTGCCCGACCAGCTATCCATCCAGCTCGACACCTGGCTCGCCATGCACGAAAACCTCCGCAACAACCCCGCCTGCAGCGCCGTCTTCAGCGCGCTGGCCGTCGGACTGTCAGCCTATGTCGACTCCCAGGGAGCGCTCACCTTGTGAATTGAGCGCCTGTTATCGTCCTGCTATAATTTCCGGCTTCGATAGTCAGGAATCCATCATGTCACTGCTAGATCACCAACTCGAACTGCTGGCGCCAGCCAAAACCGCCGAGATAGGCCGCGAAGCCATCTTGCACGGGGCCGACGCCGTGTACATCGGCGGCCCGGCATTTGGCGCCCGCCACAACGCCAGCAACACCATCGAGGAGATCTCCGCCCTGGTGGATTTCGCGCACCGCTACCGCTCGCGCATCTTCGTCACACTGAACACCATCCTGCATGACTCCGAGCTCGATGCGGCGCGCAAGCAAATCTGGCAGCTGTACAACGCCGGCGTCGATGCGCTGATCGTGCAGGACATGGGCCTGCTCGAAATGGACCTGCCGCCTATCCAGCTGCATGCCAGCACCCAGTGCGACATCCGCACCGTGGAAAAGGCGCGCTTCCTGGGCGCGGTCGGTTTCTCCCAGCTGGTGCTGGCGCGCGAACTGACCATCGAACAAATCCGCAAGATCCGCGCGGAAGTCGATACGCCGCTGGAATACTTCATCCACGGCGCCCTGTGCGTGGCCTACTCGGGTCAATGCTACATCTCGCACGCGGACACCGGCCGCAGCGCCAACCGCGGCGACTGCTCGCAAGCCTGTCGTCTGCCGTACACGCTCAGCGACGGCCAGGGCCGCGTGGTGGCCTACGAAAAGCACCTGCTGTCGATGAAGGACAATGACCAGAGCCGCAACCTGGAAGCGCTGGTGGACGCGGGTATCCGCTCCTTCAAGATCGAGGGGCGCTACAAGGATATGGGCTACGTGAAGAACATCACCGCCCACTACCGGCTGCTGCTGGACGAGATCATGGAGCGCCGCACCGAATTCACCCGCGCGGCGAGCGGCCACACCCGCATCCTGTTCACACCGGACGTGGACAAGACCTTCCACCGTGGCCACACCGACTACTTCGCCAATGGCCGCACGGAGGAAATCGGCGCCTTCGATTCGCCCAAGTATGTGGGTATTGAGCTGGGCGTGGTCGACCGCCTTGGCCTGGACTATTTCGACATCGTCACCAATGCGCCGATGGCCAATGGCGATGGCCTGAACTACATGCTCAAGCGCGAAACGGTCGGCATCCAGGCCAACCGCGCCCAGAAGCTGGACGACGTCGACGACGGCCAGCTGTGGCGCGTATTCCCGAACGAGGACATGCGCACGCTGACCGGCCTCAAACCCGGCACCACGGTGCTCCGCAACCGCGATCACCAGTGGGAAGCGACCTTGCAGAAGAAATCTTCCGAGCGCAAGGTGTCGCTGCAGATGGAACTGAGCGAGCACGCCCGCGGCCTGCGCCTGTCGCTGCGGGACGAGGATGGTATCCGCAGCAGCACCGACGCCACCTTGGTGCTGGAGCCGGCACAGCAGGCGGCGCAGGCCGACGCCTCCCTGCGCGCCCACTTGGGAAAATTAGGTAGCACGATGTTCGAAGCGGACGGCATCGAGTTGAAGCTTTCGCAGCCATGGTTCGTGCCGGCCGGCGTCATTAACGGCCTGCGTCGCGACGCCATCGCAGCGCATGAGGCGGCGCGTCTGGCGGCCTGGGAACGCCCTGCGCGCAAGAAGCCTGCGCAGCCCCGCGCCGTGTATCCGGACACGCAACTGAGCTATCTGGCCAATGTCTACAACGAGAAGGCGCGCGCCTTTTATCACAACCACGGCGTGCAGCTGATCGCCGCCGCCTATGAATCGCACGAGGAAGCGGGCGAAGTGCCGCTGATGATCACCAAGCACTGCCTGCGCTTCTCGTTCAACCTCTGCCCGAAGCAGGCCAAGGGCGTGCAAGGCGTTCAGGGCCAGGTACGCGCGGAGCCTATGACATTGGTGAGTGGCGACGAGACCTACACCCTGCGCTTCGATTGCAAACCCTGCGAGATGCACGTGGTGGGCGCAATGAAGCCAGGCATCCTGAACTCTCCTCCACCGTCGAACGTCGCCTACTCGCCGCTGACCTTCCACCGCCAACGCCCGCGCGTCGGCAGCAGCAGCCAGGTCGCCAGCACGAACGGGGCGGTAAAGTAGGACAGGCCGGCCGCGCCCAACGCGAGGCAGAACAGGATGCTCAGCGCTGGTCCCAGCAGGCGCTGGGACCGGGAGCGTTCGAAGGTAGCCAGTGCCAGCGCGGTCAACGCGCTGTTGATGCCCATGCCGGTGGCCTGGCTGCTGACGATAGGCGAATTCAGCACCCATGCAGCGCCGCTCGCGACACACCAGGCCAGGACGGCGCCATAAAGCGTCCACATGGCCAACCGCCAGCGGCGGCGGGCCAGCGCGGCCCATACCAGCACGCCGAGTGCGGCCGGACCGATGAAGCTGACCTGACCCAGCGTACAAAACAGGAAGCTTGACGGAGCCAGGTTGCAGGCTGCGTCCGCGACTTGCACTGTCGATCGGATGCCCAGCAGCGGCGCGCAGGCAGCGGTCAGCCACATCGCGGCCACGAACAAGGAAGTCAGCACAGGGATGCCGGCACGTTGCGCAACGCGGCTGAGCAAAGCGGTCAACACGGCAATGACCGCAATCCAGGCCACCAGCGCGGCACTGAACTGGTAGCCGGCGCACAGGCCAACCCCGCTCAGCGCGGCGTTGAAGCTGTACAGGCCCTGGCGGCAGTCTTCATCGGGGAACGCCAGCGCCCAGGACGTCGCCGATGCGATGCAGGCGCCCACCAAACAGCCCAGCGCCAACACCGGCTGGGTCAGATACAGGCAAAGCAGGACGACCGTGCCGAAGATCGGCGAGTCCTGAAGGTAGATCTGCGCTATCGCCGTCAGCTGGCGTTGCAGCACCATGGGCACTGCAACGCGTGGCGACGACGATAGAATCACGCTGCTGCCGGCTCGTCGTCCGGCCAGATCTGCGCGATACGGAGCAAGTTGGTGCTGCCCGGCTGGCCAAACGGCACGCCGGCCGTGATCGCGATCTGATCGCCCGGTTTGCCGAAGCCTTCCCGCAGCGCCGCCTGGCAAGCCGCGGCCACCATGCGATCCACATTGCGCACATCAGGACTCACCGTCGAATGCACGCCCCACGCCAGCGCCAGCCGGCGCGCCGTCGACAGGTTCGGCGTGATGCTCAGGATAGGCGCCGTCGGCCGCTCGCGCGCCGCGCGCAGGCTGGTGTGGCCGGAGCTGGTGTAGGTCACCGTCGCTACCGCGCCCACAATCTGCGTCACATCGCGCAACGCCGAGCAGATCGCGTCGCCGCTGTTCGGCATCGGCGCCTGGTTCTGGGCGTCGATCATCTGGCGGTACAGCGGATCTTTCTCCACTTCGCAAATGATGCGGTTCATGATGGCCACCGCCTCCGTCGGATAAGCGCCGCTGGCCGATTCCGCCGACAGCATCACCGCATCGGCGCCGTCATAGATCGCGCTGGCGACGTCCGAAGCTTCCGCCCGCGTTGGCACCGGCGCCGAAATCATCGACTCCAGCATCTGCGTGGCGATCACAATCGGCTTGCCCTGCAGGCGGCAGGCGCGCAGGATGCGCTTCTGCACGCCCGGCACACGCTCCGGCGGAACTTCCACGCCCAGATCGCCGCGCGCCACCATGATTGCGTCGGATACGGCGACGATGGCGTCGAGCGCATCCAGGGCCGCCGGCTTCTCCAGCTTCGCCAGCAGCGATGCGCGGTTGCCGACGATGGCGCGAGCCTGCACCAGATCTTCCGGGCGCTGCACGAACGACAGCGCAATCCAGTCCGCTCCCATTTCCAGCGCAAAGTCCAGGTCCCGCAGGTCTTTCTCGGTCAGCGCCGGGATAGGCAGCACCACATCCGGCACGTTGACGCCCTTGCGGTCCGACAGCACGCCGCCGTTGACGACGCGGGTGCGGATCACGCGGCCTTCATTGCCCAGCACCGCCAGCCGCAGCTTGCCGTCGTCCAGCAGCAACGATTGGCCGGCGCCGATCACTTCGAACAGCTCCGGGTGCGGCAGGCATACGCGCTGCGCAGTGCCAGGTGCAGGATCGCGGTCCAGCGCGAACTCCTGCCCCGCAACCAGCGTCACTTTGCCCTCGGCGAACTGGCCCACGCGCAGCTTGGGGCCCTGCAGATCGGCCAGGATGGCGATCGGCCGGCCGACGCTGCGTTCGATTTCACGCACGATGTTGCAGCGCGCCTGATGGTCCTGATGGGTGCCGTGGCTGAAGTTAAAGCGGAACACATCGGCGCCCGCTTCAAACAATGCCAGGATGGCTTCCTTGCTGCTGCTGGCCGGGCCGAGCGTGGCCACGATTTTGGCCTGACGTTGACGTCGCATTGGGTATTCCTTTTTTACAGAATTAAAACGGCTCGGAAGTCGTTGACGTTGGTGCGGGTCGGGCCGCTGACCACCAGGTCGTTCAACGCGCTGAAGTAGCCGTAGCCGTCGTTGTTTTCCAGCAGAGTCTTGGCCCGCAGCTTCTGCGTCAGGCCGCGTTCCAGCGAATCCGGCCCGTACAGCGCACCGGCGTTGTCCTCGGAACCGTCGATGCCGTCGGTATCGCAAGCCACCGCGTGGATGCCGGGGTGGCCGTCCAGCGCCACCGCAAGGCTAAGCAGGAACTCGGCATTGCGTCCGCCGCGCCCGGAACCGCGTACCGTCACCGTGGTCTCGCCGCCGGAGATGATGACGCAAGGCCGCTGGAACGGCTGGCCGCGCGCCGCCACCTGCCGGGCCATCGCCGCGTGGACGATGGCGACATCGCGCGATTCACCTTCGATGCCGTCGGACAGGATGTAAGGCGTGATGCCGACTGCGGCAGCGTGCGCCGCCGCCGCCTCCAGCGCGTCCTGCGCAATAGCGATGACGTGATGACTGTTGCGGGCGAAGCGTGGATCACCCGGCTTCGGCGTTTCGCCGGCGCCGGATTCCAGGTGCTCGCGGATGCTGTCCGGGATGGCGATATCGTACTTGCGCAACACCGCCAGCGCATCGGCGCAGGTGGTTGGATCGGGCAGCGTCGGGCCGCTGGCGATGATGCCGGGATCGTCGCCGGGGACGTCCGAAATCAGCAGCGTCACCACGCGGGCCGGCGCGCAAGCCAGCGCCAGGCGGCCGCCCTTGATGGCCGACAGGTGCTTGCGCACGCAGTTCATCTCGGAGATCGCGGCGCCGCTCCTCAGCAAGGCCTTGTTCAGCGCCTGCTTCTGCTCCAGCGTGATGCCGGGCGCCGGCAATGCCAGCAGCGAGGAACCGCCGCCGGAGATCAGGCATATCACCAGATCGTTTTCGCTCAGGCCCTTTACCATGTCCATCATGCGGCCGGCGGCGGTGAGTCCCGCTTCGTCCGGCACCGGATGGGCCGCTTCGATCACTTCGATGCGCTCGCAGTCCACGCCATGCTCGTAGCGCGTGACGACCAGCCCGGAGATGTCACCTTTCCAGTGACGCTCGACAGCGCGCGCCATCGCGGCGGCGCCCTTGCCTGCGCCGATCACCAGCGTGCGGCCGTTCTTCGGCGGCTCCGGCAGGTAAGCCGGCAGGCACTTCTCGGCGCTGACAGCGTCCACCGCGCTGCCATACAGATCGAGCAGGAATTGGCGTGGATTCAGGGTACTCATTACGCCTCGGCGATCTGGTGGTTGGACATGATTTCGATCGCGCGGCACAGTGCCGAGTGGTCCATGCCGCCCAAACCATTGGCCGCGCAGGCATTCATCAGTTCCTGCGCCATCGCGGTATTCGGCAGCGACACGCCCATCGCCTTGGCGCCTTGCAGGGCCAGGTTCAAGTCCTTCTGGTGCAGTTCGATGCGGAAGCCAGGATTGAAGGTGCGCTTGACCATGCGCTCGCCGTGCACTTCCAGGATGCGCGAGTTGGCGAAGCCGCCCATCAGCGCCGAGCGTACCTTGGCGGGATCGGCGCCGGCCTTGGATGCGAACAGCAGCGCTTCGGCCACGGCCTGGATGTTCAGCGCCACGATGATCTGGTTGGCGACCTTGGTGGTCTGGCCGTCGCCGTTACCGCCGACCAGGGTGATGTTCTTGCCCATCAGTTCAAACAGCGGCTTGACGATTTCGAACGCCGCTTCCGAGCCGCCAACCATGATCGTCAGCGAACCGGCCTTGGCGCCGACTTCGCCGCCGGATACCGGCGCATCCAGGTATTCGCAACCGAGCGCATTGATCTTCTTGGCGAACTTTTTGGTTTCGATCGGCGAGATCGAGCTCATATCGACCACGATGGTGTTCGGACGCAGGCCCTTGGCCACGCCTTCTTCACCGAACAGCGCCGCTTCGACGTGCGGCGTATCCGGCACCATGACGATGATGATGTCGGCGCGCGCAGCCACTTCGGCGGCCGAGGTGCAGACGGTGGCGCCGGCTTCGATCAGCGGGAACGGCGGGTTCTTGATGTCGTGCAGGTACAGTTTGTGACCACCGTTCAGCAGGTGCTGCGCCATCGGTGCGCCCATGATACCCAGACCAATAAATCCAACTCGAGACATGATATTTTCCTTGTAAAGTTTTGGTTTAAACGCCGAATTAAACGCCGTGAGCGGCGCGCCAGCCCAGGCCAGCTTCGGTGGTGGTGCGCGGCTTGTATTCGCAACCGATCCAGCCGTCGTAGCCCGAGGCGTCCAACTGCTCGAACAGGTAGCGGTAGTTGATTTCGCCGGTGCCTGGTTCGTTGCGGCCGGGGTTATCCGCCAGCTGCACGTGGCCAATCAGCGACAGGTGCTTCTTGATGGTGTTCGTCAGTTCACCTTCCATGCGCTGCATGTGATAGATGTCGTACTGGATGAACAGATTGTCCGAACCGGTGGCGGCGATCAACGACGCCGCCTGCGCGGTGTTGGTCAGGAAGAAGCCGGGTATGTCGTAGCTGTTGATCGGTTCAATCAGCAAACGGATACCCTCGTCCTTCAGTGCCGCAGCGGCGAAGCGCAGGTTGTCCACCAGCGTGACCTGTGCGTCCTGGCGCGTCACGCCCTGCGGCAGGATGCCGACCAGGCAGTTCAGCTGCTTGACGCCCAGTTCCTTGGCGTAGGCAATGGCGGTCCACACGCCGTCGCGGAATTCCGCAACGCGGTCCGGGTGGCAGGCGATGCCACGCTCGCCGGCTTCCCAGTGACCTGCCGGAAGGTTGTGAAGCACCAGTTCCAGCTGGTTGGCCTTCAGGCGCTCGGACAGGTCGCGGGCGCTGTAGGCATACGGGAACAAGAACTCCACCGCCTGGAAGCCGGCGCGGGCTGCCGCCTCGAAGCGGTCGATGAACGGCACTTCGGTGAACAGCATGGTCAGGTTGGCTGCAAGTTTGGTCATGACGTTTCCTCTCAGTCCAGCAGGGAGATCGCGGTCGGTGCGTCGGTGCCGCGCAGCGCCAGCTCTTCGAATTCGTTGACCTTGTCGAGATCAGTGCCCATGGCGATATTGGTCACGCGCTCCAGGATGATTTCCACGACCACCGGCACCTTGAACTCTTCCATCCACTTGTGGGCTTGCTCGAAAGCGGCCGGCAGATCGTCTGCGTTCATGACGCGGATCGCTTTGCAACCCAGGCCTTCAACCACTGCAACGTGATCGACGCCGTAGCCGTTCAGCTCAGGAGCGTTGATGTTCTCGAACGCCAGCTGGACGCAGTAGTCCATGTCGAAGCCGCGCTGGGATTGACGGATCAGGCCCAGGTAGGAGTTGTTGACCACAACGTGCAGGTAAGGCAGCTTGAATTGCGCGCCCACGGCCAGTTCTTCGATCATGAACTGGAAGTCGTAGTCGCCCGAAATCGCCACCACTTTGCGCTGCGGGTCGGCGGCGACCACACCCAGCGCTGCCGAGATGGTCCAGCCCAGCGGGCCGGCCTGGCCGCAGTTGATCCAGTGGCGTGCGTTGTACACGTGCAGGAACTGCGCGGCGGCGATCTGCGACAGGCCGATGGTGCTGACGTAGCAGGTGTTGCGGTCGAAAGCCTTGTTCATTTCTTCGTACACGCGCTGCGGCTTGACCGGCACTTGTTCGAAGTGGGTCTTGCGCTGCATGGTGCGCTTGCGTTCCTGGCACTGCGACACCCATGCCGAACGGTTTTTCAGCTTGCCTGCGGCTTTCCACTCAGTGGCGACTTCGATCATCAGCTTCAGCGCGGCGCCGGCGTCGGAGACGATGCCGAAGTCCGGGCCGAAAACACGGCCGATCTGGGTTGGCTCGATGTCGATGTGGACGAACTTGCGGTCCTTGGTGTACACCTCGATGGTGCCGGTGTGGCGGTTGGCCCAGCGGTTACCGATGCCGAACACGAAGTCCGATGCCAGCACCGTGGCGTTGCCGTAGCGGTGGCTGGTCTGCAGACCGGCCATGCCGACCATCAGCGGGTGGTCGTCGGGGATGCAGCCCCACGCCATCAGGGTCGGGATCACTGGAATGCCGGTCAGCTCGGCGAATTGCACCAGCAGTTCGGAGGCGTCGGCGTTGATTACGCCGCCGCCTGGGGTCAGGATCGGGTTCTCGGCGTCGTTCAGCATCGTCAGCGCTTTTTCGATCTGGGCGCGGGTGGCCTTGGGCTTGTAGGCTTCGAGCGGCTGGTAGGTGTCCGGATCGAACTCGATTTCGGCCATCTGCACGTCGAACGGCAGGTCGACCAGCACCGGGCCTGGACGGCCGGAACGCATGATGTGGAAAGCCTGCTGGAACACCATCGGCACCAGCGCCGGCTCGCGCACGGTCACGGCCCACTTGGTCACCGGCTTGGCGATCGATTCGATATCGACTGCCTGGAAGTCCTCTTTGTACAGGCGGGCACGCGGCGCCTGGCCGGTGATGCAGAGGATAGGTATGGAATCTGCCTGGGCCGAATACAGGCCGGTGATCATGTCGGTGCCTGCCGGACCGGAGGTGCCGATGCAGACGCCGATGTTGCCGGCCTTGGCGCGGGTGTAGCCCTCGGCCATGTGCGAGGCGCCTTCGACGTGGCGCGCCAGTATGTGCTTGGCGCTGCCCTGCTTCTTCAACGCCGCGTAGAATGGGTTGATCGCGGCGCCCGGTACTCCGAACACCTGATTCACGCCCTCTTTTTCCAAAACGATTGCTGCTGCCTGCGCTGCTGTCATCCGTGCCATGATTGTCCCCTGATGGTTAAGTACTGAATTGATGGGATCATCGTAGCGGGAAAGATCGGCCGTGATAAGAAGACAAACTCTCGCTTTATTCGATACTCAAAATATGGAATAAGTGTGGAATAATCTGGATATGGATAAATTGACGCAAATCGAGGCCTTCGTCGACGTGGCCGAAAAGGGCAGCCTGGTACGCGCGGCGATGGGCCAGCACATCACGCCCGTCATGCTGGGCAGGCGTATCGACGCGCTGGAAAAGCGCCTGGGCGTGAAGCTGATGCACCGCACCACCCGCCACCTGACGCTGACCGAGCAAGGCACGCTATACCTGGACCATTGCCGCAAATTGCTCGCGGATCTGGGCCATGCCGACCGCATGGTGTCCGAGGGGCGGCACCGCGCCACCGGGCACTTGATCGTCTCTGCGCCGGCCGCCTTCGGCCGCAAGCACGTGGCGCCCCATGCGGCAGGCTTTGTGCGTGCGCATCCGGACGTGCAGATATCGTTCAACCTGACCGACCGCGTGGTCGACCTGGTGCGGGATGGCTATGACGTCGGCATCCGTATTGGTGGCGTGATCGATCCGAGTTTCGTCGCCGTCAAGCTGGCCAGCAACCGGCGCGTGGTGTGCGGCACGCCGGAATACTTCGAAAGGCACGGCATTCCGCGCACGCTGGACGATCTTTCGCAGCACAACTGCCTGGCCTTCAACCTGCAAGGCGGCCAGCAGCGCGGCTGGTACTTCCAGGATGGTGGCAAGCAGGTGACGGTACGGGCGGATGGGAATTTGAACTGCAACGACGGCGAACTGCTGCACCGCTGGGCGACCGAGGGTTTGGGGCTGGCGTGGCGCTCGTCGTGGGAGATCCAGTCGCAACTGGCGTCGGGGGAGCTGATTACGGTGCTGGACGATTACGCGCTGCCGCAGTACGACATCGTGGCCGTCTATCCGCAGCAGCGCCATTTGCCGGCCAAGGTGCGCTTCTTCATCGACATGCTGAAGGAGATCTACGCCCGGCCGGACTACTGGCTTACGAGTTGATTGTCCTGCGTCCGGCGAACGCCAGCACAGCGAGACCCGCAGCGAGCATCAGGTAGGTGGCAGGTTCCGGCACCGGCAGCGGATCACCCGGCGTGACCGGCAATACGACAGGCCCGTCATCGGCCACCCACGCTCCCATCGCCTGGAACTCGGCGATCGAATAGTGATTGTCGCCGCTGGCGGAGATGCGGAACGCCCGCGCCACCACCGGGGTAGCCAACGTGGCGCCAAACAGGTTTTGTCCCGGAGGATTACGGTCGGTATCGACAGTGGTCAGGGATTGCCAGACGCGGTCGCGGTCGAGGAACTCGATGCGGTAATCGTCATTGTTGTCCGCCTCCAGCACCAGGCGGTCGACCAGCGCAGCACGCGCCAGCGTGATGGTGACGCCGCTCTGGGTGCCGGACCAATACACGGAATCGAAATTCCACTGCTGGCCGATCGGATTGAATGCACCATCCGTCACGCTGTCGAGCCGCGCCATGCCACCGCCCCACGCTGCGCCGGCGGAGTCGCCGATGCCATCGCCATAGGTGGTGACATCGGCCAGGTAGGCCACATTATCGTCGGCGCGGGCCGCGCAGGTGAACATCACTGAAATCAATACTGCGGCGGTCAAAATTCTCATCCCGGCTCCCAATTAACGCTGCGCGACCAGATGCCGCTGACGGCGCATCTCGTCGTCCAACTGCATGGTTTGATATGCTGCCTGCAGCGTTCCAGCGTCCAGCCCTATGCTCTTGCGCACCAAGGGACGCGGCAGATCGGCCCAGCGGCTGCGCGGCGGCGCTACCGCCAAAACCACGGGCGCACTGGGCGCCGCAGTCGAGACACCGCTATTGATTGCGACACCCACCGCACCATCATCGCTGACATCCGGCCGGCTCTCCGGCGGACAATCGGCGTCGGTCAACAACACCTTGCCGTCCGCCGAAACGCAGCGATTGATACCGGCGCTGGCGTAAACGGAACTGGCGACTAATCCAACACATAACAACAACTGTGACACTCTAAGTGCGGCGTTCATGATCAATATCCCTTTAATAAGTATATTAATCTTCTCGCAAGCTTAGTTTTTTTTCTGTACGGCCTCGCACGTACCGGTCACGCCCTCTTGAATGCGTTGTTTTTTGCGCTCGGGTACAATATCGCCATGAAAGCGATCTTCCTCATCCCCACCCTTACCCTGGTCCACGGCCTCGCAGCAGCAGATACCGCCACAGTGCACGGCTGGAACAACTCCGCCGAACTGGGCGCCATTTCCACTTCCGGCAACACGGTCGGCACTTCGGTGACCGGCAAGCTCGATGCCAAGCAGGAGCTGCCCGATTGGAGCAACGAGTACGTCCTGGCCGGCTACTTCAAGGACGAACAGGTTACGCAAGCCGATGGCGAAAAAGTGCGCGAACGTTCCGCCCAGCGCTATTCGTTCTCCGCCAAGGCCGCATACAAGCTGCTTCAGGATCACGACAAGCTGTTCGCGCTGGCGACCCACGTCAACGACAAATTCGGCGCCTACACGCGCTACTCCACCGTGGGCGTCGGCTACGGCACCGAGACTTATAAAACGCCGGACCACAGCATCGACGTGGAAATCGGTCCTGGTTATTTCAACGGCACGCGTTCGACCGGCGAAGCCGAAAGCGGCATGACCGTGCGCGGCGCGGCCAACCTGAAATGGAAATTGAGCGATAGCGCCCTGTTCACCCAGAACCTGAGCGTGGAACGCGGCACGTCGAACATGCACTCGCTGGCCGAGACGGCGCTGCGCACCAAAATCAACAGCACCATGCAGATGAAGGCCGCGTTCAGCGTCCGCAACGACACCAACGTGCCCGAAGATAAAAAGAACACCGATACCCAGACGTCGGTGACGCTGGTCTACTCGTTCTGATAGCGCTACATGCCCTTGAACCGGTGCTGGAAGCGCTGGCTCACGGGCAGCTTGTCCTTGTGATCGCGCAGGCTTAGCCACAAGGCGCCGTCGGCATCGCGGCTGACGGCGGCGATCCGTTTGACCGCCACCACATAACCCCGGTGTATCTGCCAGAATCCCGCATCTTCCAGTTCGGAGGCCAGCTCCTTGAGCGGCGTGCGGATATGGGCTTCGGCCTGCTGCGGCGTCACCACCCGGGTGTATTTGAACTCCGCACAGAAGTAAATCACCTCGTTCAAGTCGATGAAATGTATCGAGTTGCCGACGGTCGCCTGCAACCATGACGGCGCGACCGCTTTGGGCGACAACTGCTGCATCAGCCGCGCCAGGTCCGGCGGCGGCGTGCCGAGACGGGCGCGTACCCGCTCAATGGCCCGTACCAGGCGTACCGGATCGGTGGGCTTGAGCACATAATCGATCGCGCCTTCGTCAAACGCGGCCAGCGCATGCTCCTGGTAGGCGGTGACAAACACCACGTGCGTGCGTGCGCCGAAAGTGCGCGCCACTTCCAGTCCGTTCAAGCCGGGCATGCGAATGTCGAGAAAGGCGACGTCCGGCTCCATCGCGCGCGCCAGGCGTAGCGCTTCGTAGCCGTCGGCCGCTTCGGCGACCAATTCGGCCTCCGGCCACAGCGCCGCCAGCGACTGGCGCAATTCGGCGCGCAGCAAAGGCTCGTCATCCGCGATCAGTATGCGCGGGCGATGAAGTGACATCATGCGGCTCCCAACGGCAAGGTAATTTCTGCTTCGGTCCAGCCGTCCGCCGCCACTTGCAACCTGAATCCGGCGGCGCCGCCGTGCAAGGCAGCCAGCCGCTGGCGCAGGTTGCGCAGTCCGACACCGCTGCCCAACACGGACTTTCCGGGGCCGGCGCCGTTGTCGCGCACCGCCACTATCAATGCGCCCTCGCGGCGACGCACCAGCATGCGCACGGTGACGGTGCCGGGATGCGGCTCGACGCCGTGCTGCACGGCGTTCTCCACCAACGGCATCAGCATCAGCGGCGGCAGCTCCACCGCGCCCAGTTCGACGGGACAGTCGATCTCGAATTGCAGCCGGTCGCCGAAGCGTATTCCCATCAGCGCCAGGTAGTGGCCCGCCAGTTCGCATTCGCGGCCAAGGCTGGACATCGGGCTGCGCAAATCCGGCAAGGCGGTATGCAGATAACCGATCAGGTGATCGAGCATCACCACCGCGCGTTCGGGATCGTGGCGCGCCAGATAACGCGTGTTGGCCAGCGTGTTGTACAGGAAGTGCGGCTCGATCTGCGCCTGCAAGGCCTTCAGGTCGGCGGACAGCGCGGCCTGCGTCAACTGCGCCATCTGCAAGGCGCGCGACTGGGTCTGGGCGTTCCAGAGGCGCGGCGCCAGCAACAGCAAGGCCAACGCCGCCACCGACCACTGCACCAGCAAATCGTTATGCGTGCTCACATCCACCATCAACAAGCTGCGGTGATACAGAAGACCGGCCATCCAACTCGTCAAGCCGACCAGTAGCAGCAACGCCGGCCACAAAAATCGCCAGTCACGCAGCCGGGGGGCGGTCGTCAACGCAGCCAACAAGCCAGCGGCGCTGACCCCCACCGGTAGCAGCATCGCACCGAACAAGGCCAGCAAGGTATAGGCGTGCAGCGCCAGGCACGCTAGCGCGAAGCCGGCAACCAAGGAGGCGCTTAGCACCTTTTGCCGAACGGTACTGCCCCCCGCCCGCATTAGCGCGTCAAAGACGACGGCACCGCTCATAAGCTCGGCGACTCCGGCAGTTTATTGCGCGGCATCGAATCAACCGGCACATCCTTGCCTACCACGTCCAGCGACAATTCGTCTATCCAGACCTGCCCGGCGCCGACATTGTTCACGCCGAAGTTGACACTTACCGCATCATCGGGAACATCCAGCGTGACGCTACGGATTTGCCAATCAGTGGAGCCGACGATAGGTTTGTCGAAGCTGTTGTAGAAAGCTACGCTACGGCCCGAGGGACCATCGATACCCATCCACAAGCCCGTCCAGCCGGTAACGTCGCGCGACTTGACCCGCGCCTGGAAACGCACGCGCTGTCCTTGATAACGCTTCGCCGATACAGACTGCATCAGCGTGCCCACCCCCTTGCTGTCGCCTTGCGTATTGCGCAGGAACTTGGAACCCTTGCCGCTGGTGGTTTCAACGTTGTCAATGCCGGCCTGGTAGGAGGACGGCGTCTGGCTGGTCACGAACCATGGCGCGGGCAGCTTGGAAGTGGATTCGGCGGCGACCACCCACAGCGAGGTGGCGGCAAGTGCGGCGGCGATTACGTGCATTGGTTTCATCTTTTTTCCTTGGTCATGTCCATGACGAGATGTCATGGTCACACTGTGCCTGACGACCCGGCGCCGCGGGTGGCCATGCGACCGGCGCGGCCCTTGGCGGATAAACGCGGCCGCCCTGCGATAAGCGCGCCGCTTAAACCGATGCCAAGGTTGATCTTATTATAACGCCACTGCCGCTGTCCAAATTAGCCGCATTTTGCTATAGTCGGCCCGCGCAGCGCTGCGGCTGCGCACCATCTACCGTTTCCCCTTTATTCCCGGACGATTTCATGAACACTCCCCGCATTTTCGGCACGCCCCTGTCTCCTACCGCCACCAAAGTCATGCTGCTCGGCTCTGGTGAACTCGGCAAGGAAGTCATCATCGCCTTGCAGCGCCTGGGGGTGGAAGTGATCGCCGTCGACAGGTATCCGAATGCGCCGGGCCACCAGGTCGCCCACCGCGCCCACGTCATCAACATGGCCGACGGCGCCGCGCTGGCCGCGCTGATCGAACAGGAAAAGCCTGACCTGATCGTGCCGGAAATCGAAGCCATCGCCACCGACACCCTGGCCACGCTGGAAAAAGCCGGCAAGATCACCTGCATCCCGACCGCGCGCGCCGCCCAGCTGACGATGAACCGCGAAGGCATCCGCTGCCTGGCCGCCGAAACCCTGGGCCTGGCGACGTCGCCATACCGCTTCGCCAGCAGCCTGGCGGAGCTGGAGGCAGCCACCGCCGCCATCGGCTTCCCGTGCGTGATCAAGCCGGTCATGTCGTCGTCGGGCAAGGGCCAGTCCAAGATCGACAGCGCCGCCGAAGTGAAAGCCGCCTGGGACTACGCCGCCGCCGGCAGCCGCGTGGATTCTGGCCGCGTCATCGTCGAAGGCTTCATCGACTTCGACTACGAAATCACACTGCTGACGGTGCGCTCCATCGGCGCCGACGGCCAGGTCGTGACCCAGTTCTGCGATCCGATCGGCCACGTGCAGGTGCAAGGCGACTACGTCGAATCCTGGCAGCCGTGCCGCATGAATCCACTGGCGCTGGCGCGCGCCCGCGACATCGCCGAAAAAGTCACCGGCGACCTGGGCGGCCTGGGCTTGTTCGGCGTCGAGCTGTTCGTCAAGGAAGACATGGTCTGGTTCTCGGAAGTGAGCCCGCGCCCGCACGACACCGGCATGGTGACGATGGCGACCCAGGTGCAGAGCGAATTCGAACTGCACGCCAAGGCTATCCTCGGCCTGCCGGTCAACGTGGCGCTGAAGGCGCCGGGCGCCTCGGCCGTCATCTACGGCCAGCATGAGGCGGCAGGCATCGCCTTCGAAGGCGTGGCCGAAGCGCTGCGCGTGCCGGGCACCGACATCCGCCTGTTCGGCAAGCCGGAATCGTTCGCGCGCCGCCGCATGGGCGTGGCGCTGGCTGTCGCCGACGACGTGGAAACCGCGCGCCTCCGGGCCAAGGAAGCGGCGGCCAAGGTCAAGCCGGTACTGGGCAAGTAAGCCCCTGCGCGGAGACTACATCTGCCGGAACAGGTCGACGTAGTTCCGGCTGACGACCAGCTGCTCCTCGCGCCCCTTCAGCTGCACCATCAGGCGGCCGCGAAAGTCCTGGCGGGTGCCGGCCACATGGCGCGCGGCGACGATCACGCTGCGGTGTATCTGCCAGAACTGCTGCTCGTCCAGCTGCTCCCGCAGCTTGCTGATCGGCGTGCGTATCAGGCTCTCGCCATCGGCCAGGAACACGCTGGTGTACTTGTCGTTGCTCTGGAAGTAGATCACTTCGTCGATGGCGATCAGGCGCGTATGCTCGCCCTGCGAGGCGCGTATCCACTGCAAGGTCGGCGCTGGCGCTGGTGTCGCAGCGACAGGCGCGGCGCCGCCGAGCTGCTGCAACAGGGCTTGCAGCGTCGCCGCCGTGACGCCCGCCACTGCCGGCGCGCTTGAACGCAGCGCCGCCTTCAGTTTGCTCACGGTCTTGTCCAGCCGCTCCAGGCTGGCGGGCTTCAACAGATAATCGACCGCCGAATGCTCGAACGCCTCCACCGCGTACTGGTCGAAGGCCGTGACAAAAACGATGTGCGGCGGCTTGGCGCCGGACACCAGCCGCGCCGCCACGTCCAGCCCCGTCATGCCGGGCATGCGGATGTCGAGGAACACCACGTCCGGCGCTTGCTCGTCGATCATGCGCAGCGCTTCGAGGCCATTGGCGGCCTTGGCGACCACCTTCAATTCCGGCCACGCTGTCTTCAGCTGGCCTTCCAGATAATCGCGCAGATGTTCTTCGTCATCTGCGATCAGGGCGCGGAGGGATTCGATGTCGGACTCGCATTTAAAGGCAGCATGAGGCGCACCGTCATGCCGCAAGGTTGATTTTCCAATAATTCTACCCTAGCTGCGCCATCATACAAACTGCGCAGGCGTTCCCGCAAATTGCTCAGCCCTACCCCGCCGCCCGGCTTGGCCGACATGGTGCTGCCCGGGCCCACGCCGGTGTCGCTGATTTGCAGGATCAGGTACGCGCCTTCCGCGCGGGCGCTGACGACGATCTCGCCGCCCTCCACCTTCGGTTCCAGTCCGTGCGAGATGGCGTTTTCCACCACCGGTTGCAGCAGCATCGGCGCGATCGCGAACTGGCGCAAGGCATCGGGCATTTCGATGCGGTAGCGCAGCCGCTCGCCCATGCGCACCGCCAGCACGTCCAGGTAGGCGGCGATCAGCTTCGCTTCGGATCCCAGCGTGGCCTCGTCGCTGCGGCTGGCCGCCAGGCTGGCGCGCAGGTAGTCGATGAACCGCTCCAGCATGTGCTGGGCCTTGGCCGGTTGCGGACCAATCAGGCTCACCACGTTGGCCAGTGTGTTGTACAGGAAGTGCGGCTCGATCTGTGCCTGCAAAGCGCGCAGCCGCGCTTCCGCCAGCAGGCGGGCGGTGGACGCGATCAGCTCCTGTTGCCGGGCCTTTTCCTCCGCCTGCGCCACCCGCCGCTCGGCGCTGCTGGTGACCAGGTACATCAGCAGGGCGATGGCCGCAGCCACCACCAGCGACTGGTTCAGCGCGCTGCGGTTGTCCATCAGCTCCGCCAAGCCCTTCCCGTTCAGCAGCGCGGTCCCCAGCCCCAAACCCAGCAGCACGCTGGATCCCACCAGCGCGCTGCTGAACACCAGCCGTGGCAACCCCCTGGCGCGACGCGGCCAGCCGCCGCTGACGGCGTTGGCCAGCAGGTGGCCGAGGTGGATCAGGAAACCGATCAGGTTCGAGATGAGCAGCATCGGCAGCCAGTGCCCCGTCACCAGCCTGTCGCTCCCCGACGACAGCACATCGACCACTGTCAAGGCCGTGCCCAAGCCGCAGTTCCAGATCAGGGTGTACAGCAGATTGCGCCGCGTCGACGATGGCCAGCGCCGGAAAAACGGCATCAGGTCCAGCGGATGCGCCAACCGCGCGTGGTCGGCGCCGGTAAGCGCCGTGGCTTGCTTGCTGCTGTGGTTCATGGTGGTGTCCAAAATATTCAGGCCGGCAGAAAGTTACCATGAATGCAGGCCGGCGACGCATAAGAAAGGCGCGCCATCGCCCGTGGCCCCGCTTTGATGTTGTGCGCATCAAACACGGTCAGCACGGTCTGGGCGCGTCGCGCATCCTGCGCGACGCCAACCAGGTAGCCGTCCGTCTCGGACCGCGCGCCGCGCCGCGGCACCAGCACATGCTCCTCCGCCACCCAGCCGGCGTCGAAGCGGTAGCTGTCCGCCTTGCCGCTGTCGATGTCGATCAGGTTCACGCTGTTAAAGCTGTCGTCCGCGCTTCCCGGCGCCACGCCCAGCACCGCCAGTTTGCGGTGACGGACCGACACCACCTGCGGCGCCACCCTGGGGAATTCGCTGGCGCCGAACAGCCGCGCCTCGCGCGCCTGGCCGCTGGCGTAATCCAGCGTGATCTGCACCGTGCTGGAGCCGTCACGGAAGGGCCGTATCTCGCCATGCATCACGTCCGCCAGTTCGTGCAGCGTGTCGCCTTCGTGCATCACCGCGTCCAGCCGCGTGCAGGCGCCGTCTTCGAACGCATTCCCGAAGTGGAACACCGTGCGCGCCTGCAGCTCGAACACCTGGCGCAGTTGCAGCGTGTCCTTGGCGATGACGACCACCCGCAGCGGCCGCGTTGCGCCAGCCCACTGCAGACTGTCGCCCAAGCTGATCTCGGGGCCGGACTTCAGGTCGTAGGGCGGCACCAGGAAAATCAGGTGGCGCGCGCTGACGGCGAAGTCGTGCACCATGTTCAAGTCCGGCACGTCGATCACACCGGTGCGCGTCACCTCCCCGCTTGCGTTGAGGCGGTAGATCATCAACTTGTCCGCGCCGGGCATGTTCCCGAAATTCCACAGGCCGCCGTCCGGATCGGCTTTTGGATGCGCGGAAAACGGCATCGCCTTCAGGTCCGGGCGCCAGGTCTTGACGCCGCGCGTCGCCAGGGTCTGCGGATCGACTTCGATGGCGGATCCGCCCTCCCACAAGGCGTACACGCGGCCGCCGAACGGCAGCAGGTTGGTATTGGCGACGTTGACGGTGTCGTTGCTCTTGACCGGCCTGCGGTCGATGTAGGTGCCGAAGGCCGGATACAGGAACTGGCCGGCCGCCGTCTCCTCGGTGAACTTCTGGGTGGCGACGAAGCGGCCGCGATGACTGACCTTGCCGCCGCCGATTTGCCAGCGCTGGACGTAGCCGTCGCCGTCGAACCAGTGGTGATAGCGTTCGCCGCCCAGCTCAAAGCGGCCAGGCCCGTTGCGATAGAAGACGCCTTGCAGGTCGTCCGGCATGCGGCCGTGGATCACGGCATCGCCGGCCAGTTCGCCCGTAACGCCGGCATACGCCGACAACCTGGCGTCGTGTTCGAGCGCCTGATGGAAGCGGCGGTAGGTGTCGCTGTCAGCCAGCGCTGCGCCGGAACTCAGGCCCAGCGCGGCCAGGCCGATACCACGGGAAAGGAATGCGCGGCGGTTGCTCATGATATGCCTCCCGATCAGCGCAGACTGACGCTGGTGGCGGCGCCGGGGGCCGGCAGCGCGAAGCGCGCGGCCGCATACTCCGGCGCGCCGCGTTTGCCCATGGCGTTGTTGCTGAAGGCGTAATCCTCGGTCGGCATGCCGATCAGGTTGCGGTCCATTTTGCCGTTGGCGTTGGCGTCGTGGTACAGCGAAAAAGCGTAGTCGCCGGCCGGCAGGTCCTTGAACTCGATCTGCGTGACGCCCGCCACGGCCGGCGCGGCCGCGGCGCGGAACGGCTTGCCCAGGTAGGTCTCTGCGGAGTTGTACAGGGCGACCATGATCTGGCCGTCGGCGCTGGAGACCCCGGTCACGGAGATTTTCAGGTCGGCGGCGCAGGCAGGCGTCAGCGCCAGGGTGGACATGATCGACAACAAGGACAGGACGGCGGCGGCAAGGCTGGTGGAACGCATGATGAACTCCGTTGAGTGAAAGTGACTCCACTCTAGCCAGCGGCCCACCGCTCCGGAGAACGATGCGACGAAGTGCGCAATCCCGGCGCGAAATGCAGCCGGCAGGCGCGAAATGCACTATAAATGCACGACATCACAGGCGGCGCCCGGCCGGAATATGGCGCGAAATGATGTCCAGCATCTGCTCGACGTCGACCGGCTTGGCGATGAAATCGTTCATGCCGGCGGCGATGCAGCGTTCCTGCTCCGATTGCATCACGCCGGCCGTCATTGCCAGGATGGGCAGGTCCAGCTTGAGCTCCCGGCGTATCACGCCGGTCGCGGCGAAGCCGTCCATCACCGGCATCTGCACGTCCATCAACACGACGTCATAGTCGTGCGGATGCTCGCGCAGGCGCTCCACCGCCAGCTGGCCGTTCTCCGCCACGTCGACGCTGGCGCCGGCGTATTCCAGCATGCCGCGCGCCACCACCTGGTTGAGCGGATGGTCTTCCACCAGCAGCAGGCGCACGCCGCGCAGGCGTTGCTCCGCGGCGTCGTTGTCGGCCAGGTCATCGCCGGCCGCATCATCGTCCACCGACTGCTGCGCCGCCGGCAGCTCGGCCTTCGGCAACAGGAACGGCAGCGTGACGACAAACTCGCTGCCCTCGCCCGGCGTGCTGCTGACGGCGATGGCGCCGCCCATCAACTCGGCCAGGCGGCGGCAGATCGCCAGTCCCAGCCCGGTGCCGCCGAAGCGGCGCGTGGTCGAGGCGTCGGCCTGGTTGAAGGCTTCGAACAGGCGGCTCTGCTGTTCCTGGTCCATGCCGATGCCGGTGTCGCGCACCACGAAGCGCAGGCCGACGGCGTCGCCGGCATATCCGGCCATGCCGTTGGCCGAACGCTCGACCCGCAGCAGCACTTGCCCGCGCTCGGTGAACTTGATGGCGTTGCCGACCAAATTGATCAGGATCTGCTGCAGGCGCATGGCGTCGCCCACCAGCGCCTTCGGCACCGAGGCGTCGGTGGCGATATCGAAACGGATGCCGCTGGCGGCCACCGTGGTGGTCATCACCGAATTGACCGCCGCCAGCACCTCGTCCAGCTGGAAGGTCGACGGCGCCAGCTCCATGCGGCCCGCCTCGATCTTGGAAAAGTCCAGCACATCGTTCAGGATCCCCAGCAGCACATTGCCGGACGACCGTATCATGTCCACGTACTCTTTCTGCTGGGCGCTCAGCTCCGTATTCCCCAGCAAATACGCCACGCCCAGCACCGCATTCATCGGCGTGCGGATCTCGTGGCTCATATTGGCCACGAACTCGCTCTTGGCGCGGCTGGCGGCGGCGGCGCGCTGCTCGCCGGCTGCCTGAATCAGCTCCGCGTTCTTGCGGTCGGTGATATCCATCGCCATCAGATAGGTGCCCACCACCATGCCGTCGGCGGCCACGTCGGGCACCAGGTCCACCATGAAGTGCTGGATCTGGCCGTGCTGGTCGAAGGCCCGCTCGAAGTGCAGGCGGCGGCCCAGCAGCGCCTGATCCAGATCGCCCAGCCAGCTGTCGGCCGGAGCGCCAAAAATGTCGGACACGGTCTTGCCCAACATCTGCTGAGGATCGAGGCCGAATTGCGTGCGATAGTGCTCGTTGGTGAACAGGAAGCGCCGTTCGCGGTCCAGGTAGGCGATCAGCAGCGGCAGGTTGTCGGCCAGGATGCGCGCCCGCTTCTCGCTCTCGTAGGTGCGCAGCTGGGCCGACTCGCGTTCGGCCATCAGGCGGTAGAAGGCGCCGCTCAATTCGCCGATTTCGTCCTTGCGGTCCAGCTGCAGCACCTGGATGCCGGCGCGGCTGTTCTTGATCTCGGCGATGTTGCGGCGCAGCCGCTGCAAGGGCCGCAGCAGCCGCGCAATGCCCAGCCAGGACAGCAGGCCGGCCAGGCAGGCGAACACCGTCGCCGCTGCGGCGGCTTCATAGCGCATCTCCCGCAACGGCGCCAGCGCCTCGTCGCTGGGGAAGCGCGCCGCGACGATCCAGCGCGCGTGCTGCAAGCGCCGGTAGGAATAGATGCCCTTGACGCCGTCCTTGTTCTCGGCCTCGGTCCAGCCCTGGAAGCCGCCCAGCGCCATCTCGGTGGCGCGGTTGGTGCCCGGACGCTCGTTAATGCTGTGCAGCAGCCGCGCCTTGTTCGGATGGCTGAGCAGGATGCCCTCGGCGGTCATGATGAACGTGAAGCCGGTACTGCCCGGCTTGAGCGCGCTGAGCGACTCGAACGGCGCGTAGTGCAGCAGGTTGATGCCGCCGGCCAGCACCAGCGCCACGCGGCCGTCGCTGCCGAACACCGGCGCCGTGATCAGCACCGTCGGCGCGCCGGCCAGCTTGCTGGCGAACGGCGCCGACACCAGGCCGCGGCCGCGCGCCAGGGTGAGGTCGAACCATTCCTGGCCGGCGGCGCGGAAAGGCTGCGCCGGCATACCCTCTTCCAGCGCGCCGCTCAGCAGGCCGTCGCCGTCGTAGATTTCCAAAAAAGAGAACTGGCCGCGGGCGGTCGGACGCGCCTTCAGATAGGCGCGCAGCGCCGCGGGATCGCGCAGCGTGGCCTCCGGCAGCGATTCGGCCAGCGCCGCCAGCATGGCCTTCTTGCCGGCCAGGTGCTCGTCGATGTGGGCGGCGGCGCCGGACAGCAAGGCATACTGCTGGCTGCCGATGACTTCCTTCATATCGCGCTCGGCCAGCATCAGCGCCACCACCGTCACGGTGACGGTCGCGCCCAGCACCAGCAGCATGACCAGGCCACTGAGACGGAACCGCAGGGTGGACGGCAGATACTGTTTCAACGCCATGGACAGCGCACTCACTAGAAAGATGATATCAAAGTATTACATGTCGCAGGCCGTTTTGGCTACGGCTGCACGCCATAAACCCAACAAATATGCCGCAGTTTCGGGGTATAGTGATCGGCACCGAGACAACCCAGCTATCTGCCATGCGTGCAGGCTCCGAACAGCTCACCCCTGCCCCACCCCCATCCGGCCCCGCGCCGCTCGTGCTGGTGCTGCTGACCGCCTGCTACTACCTGGTGGCCAATACCAGCCTGTTGCTGGCCTTCGCCCACACCAACGCCACCCCGGTATGGCCGCCGTCCGGCATCGCCTTCGCCGCCGTCCTGCTGCTCGGTTACCGCGCCTGGCCGGCCATCCTGCTCGGCGCGCTGGCCGCCAACCTTGCCACCTTCACCGCCAACGGCATGCCCTTCAATGCGGGGCTGGTGACGGCATCGCTGCTGATCGCCACCGGCAATACCCTCGAAGCCCTGGCCGGCGCCTGGCTGATGCGCCGCTACACCGACGCCGCGCGGCCGCTCGGCAACCTGCAGGACGTCTACAAATTCGCCACCATCGCCCTGCTGGTGTGCCTGATCAGCGCCGGCATCGGCAGCACCACGCTGGTGCTGGGCGGGTTGGTGCCGGCGCCGGCCTGGAACACGGTGGCGCTGACCTGGTGGGTCGGCGACGTCGCCGGCGTGCTGCTGGTGGCGCCGGCCATCCTGGCCTGGCGCCGGCCGCGCTGGCGCCGGGCGGTCGCGCTGGAGGCCGCGTTGTCGCTACTATTGCTGGCCGTGCTGATCGCCTGGATCTTCGGCCGCCACTACACCGCCAACGACGATCCCGGCTGGCTGCCGTATCTCTTCATGCTGTGCGTGGCCTGGGCCTCGTTCCGCTTCGGGCTGCGCGGCGCCAGCCTGACCTGCCTGGCCACCGCCGGCGGCGCCGTGCTGTGCACCGTGCGCGGCCTGGGACCGTTCGCGGTCGGCACGCTGAACGACGCCTTGATTTCGCTCGACAGCTTCGTCGTCCTGTGCAGCCTGATCGGCATGGTGCTGTGCGCCGACGCCAGCGAACGGCGCCGCATGAGCGGCGCGGTGCGCGCCCACAGCGCCGCGCAATGGGCCACGCTGCTGATCTGCGTCGGCCTGACCGTGATCGTCTGGCACCTGGTGGCGCTCAGCACCGAGCGCCGCGCGCGCGAACAGTTCGACACCGAGTGCGCCGACATCGTCGAACGCATCGCCAGCCGCATGGCCTTGTACGAATCGGGCCTGCGCGGTGCCCGCGCGCTGTTCAGCGCCGAACCGGAACCCAGCCGCGCCCAGTGGCGCAATTTCACCGATGCGCTGGATCTGCCTCACAGCTTGCCCGGCGTGCTGGGGCTGGGCTATGCGGCGCAGGTGCCGGCCGGCCAACGCGACGCGCTGGAAGCGCAAGTGCGCAGCGACGGCCACCCCGACTTCCGCATCTGGGCCAGGCCGGGCAGCGCACTGGGGCCCTGGTCCTCCGTGGTGCTGTACCTGGAGCCGTTCCAGGGCCCGAACCTGCGCGCCTTCGGCTACGACATGATGTCCGAGCCGATCCGCCAGGCCGCCTTGCTGGAAGCGGCGCGCAGCGGCCAACCGGTGCTGTCGGCCAAGGTGGTGCTGGTGCAGAACGGCAGGGAGCAAGGGCGCCCTGGCTTCCTGATGTACTTCCCGATCTACCGCAAGCTGGCCACGGCGACGGCCGGCGACGTGCCGACGCCGGCGCAGCGCATGGCGGCCCTGCAAGGCCACTCGTATAGCCCGATCCGCGCCGACGAGATGATGGCCGGCCTGCTCGGGCCCTCCGACCGGGTGGTGCAGCTGGAGATCTTCGACGGTAGCGAAGCCGATCCCGCCGCCCTGCTGTACGCCAGCGGCAGCCGCACCGACAACGACCAGCTGCAATATCCGAGCCCCTACCTGCGCACCGCGCCGCTGGTGCAGATGCGGCATCGCTGGACGCTGCGCTTTACTTCGCTGCCGGCGTTCGAAAACTCGATCGACCGCCAGAAATCCCACATCGTGCTGCTGGCCGGCGTGATCATCAGCCTGCTGTTCTTCGGCGTGGTGCGGGCGTTGACCGCGCGCCAGACCTACGCCACCGCGCTGGCCGAGGAAAAGACCGCCGCGCTGCGCGAATCGGAAAGCTCGCTGATCGTCGCCCGCGACCTGGCCGAAGCAGCCAGCCGCGCCAAGTCCGAGTTCGTCGCCAACATGAGCCACGAAATCCGCACCCCGCTCAACGCGGTGCTGGGCATGACGCACCTGCTGAACAACACCGCGCTCTCGCCCGACCAGCAGAAGTACCTGGAGATGATACGGTCGTCCGGCAATTCCCTGCTCAGCATCCTCAACGACGTGCTGGACTTCTCCAAGATCGAAGCAGGCCGCATGGAGCTGGCGCCGGCGCCGTTCCAGCTGAGCGCCGTGCTGGAAGCGATCGCCACCATCATGACCGTCAACTCCGGCGAAAAAGATCTGGAGCTGGCGATCGGCGTGGAAGCGGCCGTGCCGCAGGCGCTGCTCGGCGACGGCCACCGCCTGCAGCAGATCCTCATCAACCTGGTCGGCAACGCCATCAAGTTCACCGAGAAGGGATCGGTCTCGGTGCTGGTGGAGCGGACCGGCGGCGACATCGCCGGCGCGGTCACGCTGCGCTTCACGGTACGCGACAGCGGCATCGGCATACCGCCCGACCAGCTGGCGCTGTTGTTCGCGCCGTTCTCGCAGGCCGACGCCTCGATGACCCGGCGCTTCGGCGGCACCGGGCTGGGACTGGCCATCTCGCGCCGCATCGCCGCGCTGATGGGCGGCGCGATCGAAGTGCAAAGCATCGCCGGCGCCGGCAGCGCCTTCGTCCTGACGGTGCCGCTGCAAGCTGCCGCCGCCACCGTCGATGCAGCGCCGGCCGGCACGCCGCTGCCGCCCCAGCACCTGCTGCTGGTGGACGACGACCCGGTCAGCGCCGATTACCTGGGCCGCACCATCCGCGCGCGCGGCTGGAGCAGCGACAGCGCCGGCTCCGGCGACCAGGCAATGACGCTGCTGCGCCGCACTGCCGGCCGCTACGACGCGATCCTGGTCGACTGGGACATGCCCGGCATGAATGGCCTCGACACCATGCAGGCGATCCGCAAGGCCTTCCCGCAGGATTGCCCCGTCATCATCCTGATGGTCAGCGCCTTCGGCCAGGGCAAGCTGCTGCACACCCAAGGCGCGGAGGCGGCCAACGCGGTGCTGCTCAAGCCCGTCACCATGGCGCGCCTGAACGAAACCTTGCAGCAGGCGCAGGCCGGCACGCCGGCCGCCGCCAGCGCCAGCGCCGACCACGCCGCCCAGCCGGGCTTGCGCATCGACGGCGTGCGCATCCTGCTGGTGGAGGACAATCCGATCAACCAGCTGGTGGCGCAGAGCATGCTGTCCTACGCCGGCGCCAGCGTCGACGCGGTGGATAACGGCCGCGCCGCGCTCGACCGGCTGCGCAGCGACGCCCATCGCTACGACCTGGTGCTGATGGACGTGCAGATGCCGGAGATGGACGGCTTCGAGGCGACCACCCGCATCCGCAGCGAGCTCAAACTGGAACTGCCGGTGCTGGCCATGACGGCCGGCGTGATGCTGTCCGAGCGCGAGCAGTGCATCGCCTCCGGCATGAACGATTTCATCGCCAAGCCCATCGACGTCGAACAGATGCTGCGCGCGATCGCCCGCAACCTGCCCGCCGCCCAGCGCGCCGCCGCCGGCCGCTAGACAGCTAGACCGCTAGACCGCTAGACCGCTCCGGCGATTGTGCATTGGTGAAAATTAATGTAGTATTCTATTTACTTGTTTAAAACCAAGGGCTCCTCATGGATACCGTCACCATCCTTCTGTCTTCGTTCATCCTGTCCATCACCGGCCTGTTTGTGTTTATCTGGTCGCTGCGCAAAAGCCTGCTCGACACCACGTCCGCCGCCGCCAATGTCATCTTTTCGCCCGGTGAAATCGGCCGCGGCGAGGAGCCGTCCGCCACCGCCGTCCAACGCGCCGGCCTGGCGCTGCGGGTCGCCGGCGACGCCCACGTCGAGCTCACGCCCGCGCTGGAAGCGACGCTGCGGCGAGACCTGGCCGAACGCATCGAAGAAGACCGCTCCACCGCCTTGGTCTCCTTCGTGTTCCTGTCCTGCGCCGTGGTGTGGCTGGTGGTCGGTTCGGTGGCCGGGCTGACCAGCTCCATCAAGCTGCACGAGCCGGACTGGCTGGTGCAGCAAGCCTGGCTGACTTTCGGCAGACTGCGCACCATCCACCTGAACATCGTCGCCTACGGCTGGGCGCCGATGGCGGCCTTCGGCATCGCCAACTGGATGCTGCCACGCTTGCTGAAAACGCCGCTGGTCGGCAGCCGCTTCGCCATCCTCGGCTGCATGATCTGGAACGCCGGCCTGGTCGCCGGCGTCGGCTGCATCGGCGCCGGCATCAGCGACGGCATGGAGTGGCTAGAGATACCGTGGCAGGTCGACATCCTGATCGTCATCGGCGGCGCGCTGATGGGCCTTCCGCTGGTGTACACGCTGCAGGCGCGCAAGGTCGACCACCTGTACGTGTCGGTCTGGTACATGGGAGCGGCGCTGTTCTGGTTCCCCATCCTGTTCCTGATCGCCAACCTGCCGGCGATGCACTTCGGCGTCGAGCAGGCCACCATGAACTGGTGGTTCGGCCACAATGTCCTGGGCCTGTTCTACACGCCGATGGCGCTGGCCTCGGTCTACTACTTCCTGCCGAAGATCATCGGCCGCCCGGTGCAGTCGTACAACCTGTCGCTGCTGGGCTTCTGGACGCTGGCCTTCTTCTACGGCCAGGTCGGCGGCCACCACCTGATCGGCGGTCCGGTGCCGGGCTGGCTGATCACGCTGTCCATCGTCCAGAGCGTGATGATGATCGTGCCGGTGATCTCGTTCTCGGTCAACCAGCACCTGACCATGCGGGGCCACTTCTCCAAGCTGGTGTACTCGCCGACGCTGCGCTTCATCGTGCTGGGCGGGATGATGTACACCCTCAGCTCCCTGCAAGGCTCGATCGAGGCTATCCGCGCGGTCAACACGGTGGCCCACTTCACCCACTTCACGGTGGCCCACGCCCACCTTGGCCTGTATGGCTTCTTCACGATGGTGATGTTCGGCGCGATCTATTTCGTCATGCCGCGCGTGATGTCGTGGGAGTGGCCTTACCCAAGCCTGATCGCCGCGCATTTCTGGCTGGTGGTGCTGGGCTTCTCGATCTACTTCATCGGCCTGTCGATAGGCGGCTGGTTGCAAGGGCTGGCGATGCTGGACGCCGCCAGACCGTTCATGGACTCGGTCAAGGTGACGATCCCCTACCTGCAAAGCCGCTCGCTCGGCGGCGCCATCATGACGCTGGGCCACCTGGTGTTTGCCGGCCACTTCGCCGCGATGGCGCTGCGCCACGGCCCGGCGCGCACCGGCGCCGCGCTGCTGCACGTCGCCCCAACCACCCTGGCAGGAGCCTGATCATGCATGACGAACTTAAACTGCTCAGCGGCGCCATGGTCACGCTGGCGCTGGCCACATCGGCGCTGGTGGTGGTGCCCTTCCTTCAACTGAAGGACGTCGTACCGCCGGCCGGCCTGAAGCCCTACACCTCGGCGCAACTGCGCGGGCGCGAGATCTACATCGCCAACGGCTGCATCTACTGTCATTCACAGCAGCCGCGCGACAAGGCGCTGGCGCCGGACGACAAGCGTGGCTGGGGGCGCGCCCCGGTGGCCGGCGACTACCATTACGACAAGCCGCACCTGCTGGGCACCATGCGCACCGGCCCGGACCTGTTCAACATCGGCGCGCGCCAGCCCAGCCAGGACTGGCATCTGGGCCATCTGTACCAGCCGCGCGCCTACACGCCCGGCTCCATCATGCCGGCCTATCCCTTCCTGTTCGAGACCAGGGACAAGGCCGATCCCGGCGACCGCGTGCTGACGCTGCCGCCGGGTTACGAGCCACCGGGCAAAGTCGTCGTCGCCAGGCAGGAGGCGCTGGACCTGGTCGCCTACCTGCAGGGGCTGGACCACACCTATCCGGTATTCGAAGGGAAAGCCAAATGATCGAGCCGCCGAAGCATGACGCGCGTGAGCGCGAACACCCCGATCCGCACGAACGCAACCGCCCGGTACCACGCCTGGTGCTGGCGCTGGTGTCGGCACTGGTGATCTGGGCAATCGGCTACATCGCCCTCACCCAGCGCAACGAAGCGCCGGAGCTGGGCGACCGTCGCACCTTGTCCACGCTGGAAGGCAAGCCAGCCGGCGCTGGCGGCGCGGCCGACGGTGCGCAGGTGTACGCGGCCAACTGCGTGGCCTGCCACCAGGCCACCGGCGCCGGCCTGCCCGGCGTGTTCCCGCCGTTGGGCGGCTCCGAGTGGGTACTGGGGCCGGACAGGCTTCCAGTCAACATCCTGCTGCACGGGATCACCGGCAAACTGACCGTCAAGGACACGCCCTATAACGGCCAGATGCCGGCCTTCAAGGACAAGTTGAGCGACGCCGAAATCGCGGCGGTGCTCAGTTTTGTGCGCTCCAGTTTCGGCAACGGCGCCGGCAAGATCGGCGCCGACATCGTCAAGGCCGAGCGCGAAACCGGCAAGAACCGCAAAGATCCGTGGAACGGTGATGAAGACCTCAACCAGCTCAAACAGTAGCAGCCTGCGCTCCACGCTGGCCATGCTGGCGATGGTGTGCGCAACAGGCGTCGCGGCACTGTACTACGGCACCATGGGCTTCGAGGTGGTGTCGACCGAGGATGGCCGGCGGCTGGCCGTCAGTCGCCAGCCGCTGGAACTGCCTGCCGCGGCGATCCACCAGCCGCAAGCCGGCACGCTGGCGCAGATGCTGGGCGAAGATGGCCGCATCGCCATCGTCACCTTCTTCTACAGCAGCTGCACCGCCGTCTGCTCGGCGCTGGGCAACGAGCTCCAGCAAATGCAGGATGAGATAAGCAGGCGCGGCTTGCAGCACGCCGTGCGGCTGGTCAGCATCAGCTTCGATCCGCGCGATACCGCGCCGGTGCTGGCCGCTTACGCGCGGCGCCAGCATGCCGATCCGGCGCTGTGGCGCATGGTCGGCGTGGATCGCGAGGACCAGCGCAAAGCCTTGCTGGACGCGTTCGGCATCGTGGTGCTGTCCGCGCCGTTGGGAGAGTTCCAGCACAACGCCGCCTTCCACCTGATTGACCAGCAAGGCCGCCTGGCACGCATCGACGACTACGACGATCCGGCGCAGGCACTGGAAGACGCTGTGCAGCTGGCCCGCACCCCGGCACGCGGAGGCCGGCCATGAGCAGGCGGCGCATCGCTGTCGGCCTGGCCTGTCTCGCGCTGGCCGCGCTGGCACGCCACTGGCTGGAGGCTGCAATGCTACGCCACATGCTGCTGCAAGTGCCGCTGTTGCTCGCCGCCGGATGGATGCTGGCCGGCGGCGCGGCGCGATCAACAGCGCCCGCCGCCATTGCGCGCTGCGACCAGCATGGCGTCTGCGGCCTGACCGTCCTGCTCTTCGTCACCGCCTACTGGATGATTCCGCGCGCGCTGGAACAGAGCATCACCGCACCGGGGGCCGAGGCGGCGAAATTCGCCTCGCTGCTCGCGCTGGGCGCCATCATGCCGGGATCGCTGAGGCGCGCCAACTCGATCGTGCAGCTCTTCTTTCTCGGGAATTTCAGCTGGATGATGGCGGTCGCCGGCATCCAGTATCAAAGCATGCAGCAACGCCTGTGCAACGCCTACCTGCTGGACGACCAGGCCTGGACCGGCGTCGGACTGGTCGCCGCCTCGGTGGCGATTGCAGCTATCTGGTGCTGGCGCCTGGCGCCGGCGTTCATCAACCACTCAAACAAAGCCCATCATGTCCCAACTTCCGCTGAACCCCGCATCGATCGCCACGCTGGTCCACGAGTTCTATGACGCGGTCCGCGCGGACCCGGTACTGCAACCGGTATTCGACGCCGCCATCGGCGACAACTGGACTCCCCACCTGCAGCGCATGGTCGATTTCTGGTGCACCGTCATGCTGGGCAACCGCAGTTTCCAGGGCAACGTCTTCGGCAAGCACATGCTGCTGAATGGCGTCACGCCCGAGCACTTCATGCGTTGGCTGGCCCTGTTCGAAGCCGCCGCCACCCGTCTGTTCAACCCCACCGACGCCACCGAATTCAAAACCGTCGCCCGCCGCATCGCCGCCAGCCTGCAATACGGATTTTTCGGTGAAGTGAAGGTGACCTCACCCAAGGAGCAATCATGAAAGCCATACCCGACACCGCACAGCACTACAAAAGCAGCCCGGTCTTCACGCAAGACAGCGTGCCGGCCGCCCTGCAACGCAGCCACACCACCGCCGCCGGCGTGTGGGGCCGCATCACGGTATTGGAAGGCAGCCTGCTGTACCGCATCACCGATCCGTCGCAGCCGGCCGAGGAAGTCCTGCTCACGCCGGAGCGCCCCGGCGTGGTCGAGCCGCGCATCGAACACGAAGTCAACGTGGTCGGCCCGGTGCGCTTCCAGGTCGACTTCCACCGTTAATCCATCAACCAGTCAGGAACCAGCATGAACATCGACAAATTCAAACACCAGCATATCGACATCCTCAGCGCCATCGCCGACCTGCGCCGGCTGGTGCAAGCCGGCATCGCCGAACACGCGGCGGACATTTCGCAGCGCATCGTCACGATGAGCGGCATCATCAAGCTGCACCTGGCCGTCGAGGACCGCGTACTCTATCCGACGCTGGAGGCCAGCGGCAACGCGGCGCTGGCCGGCATGAGCCAACGCTACCGCAAGGAGATGGACGGCATCGGCGGCGAGTACCTCGGCTTCGCCGGCCGCTGGAACACGCCACGCCAGCTGGCCGAACAGCCGGAAGCCTTCCGCGATGAAGCCAACCGCGTGCTCAAGACGCTGTACGAACGCATGAAGAAGGAAGACCGGGAGTTCTATCCGGCCATCGAATCGGCGCACGCTCTGGCCTGAGGCGGCGACATGGACTAGCGTTTTTAGCCGGAATTGGCCTCCCGCAGGCCATGATTGGTCTCCTAGAATGGACGCACTCACCAACCACTCCGAAGGAAACCATCATGAACGCACGTACCGATTTCTACACCGCCTCGCCGGACGCGATGAAGGCCATGATCGCGCTGGAAGTCGCGGTCAACAAGCTGGGCCTGGAGGCGCCGCTGCTGGAGCTGGTGAAGCTGCGCGCCTCGCAGATCAACGGCTGCGCCTTCTGCATCGACATGCATACCACCGACGCCCGCAAGGCCGGCGAAACCGACCGCCGCATGCACGGCGTGGCGGCGTGGCGCGAGACGCCGTTCTTCACCGAACGCGAACAGGCCGCGCTGGCGTGGACCGAGGCGCTCACCCAGCTCTCCACCACCCACGCGCCGGACGCCGACTACGAACGGCTGCAATCCCAGTTCACACCCAAGGAACAAGTGGACCTGACGCTGGCCATCAACACCATCAACTCCTGGAACCGCCTGGGCGTCGGCTTCCGCAAAATTCCGGCGCTGTAAGGCTTCGGCGGCCGGCGTCAATTGTGTCTTGCATGTTCAGGACAACAGGCGCCGCCGGCGGCCCAAAAACCGCGCCACATCAAGCACAACCTTTAAACAAGCTTGCCGTTTGCATCATGTGATACCGCTTCCATTTTGCAATCCGTTGCCATGGAACAACGGAATTGTGACATTTTGTCTTAAAAACACCCACCTTTCCCCTCCCCCGGTCCACACTAAATAAGGCGCACAACAGCACAACTACAGCCGCCATTAACCTAAGGAGGGGTACACGATGAAACAACCCAAGCTTGCATTGACAACTTTAGCAGTCCTGAGTGCCCTGGCCACTACCGCCCATGCGCAAGACGGCATGCCGATCACCGTCAGCGGATTCGGCACCGGCGCGCTGACCATGACCAATTCCGACCAGGCAGAATTCAACCGCGTCAACCAGGCTTCCGGCGTCGGCAAGGACGCCCGTCCAGGCGTCGATTCCAACCTGGGCATCCAGGCCACCGCCAAGTGGAGCGACACCATCTCCTTCACCGCGCAAGGCCTGGTACGCAAGAACGGCAACAACGATCAATTCGGCGCCGAGCTGGCATGGGCCTTCGCCAAGTTCAAGGTCAACGACGACTTCTCGCTGCGCGTAGGCCGCATCGGCCTGCCGGTGTACATGATCTCCGACGTGCGCAACGTCGGCTACGCCAACACCATGCTGCGCCCGCCGAACGAAGTGTACCGTCAGGTCACCGCCGACAACGCGGACGGCGGCGACGTCACCTACCAGCACAGCTTCGGCGACACCACCGTGACCGCGCAGGCGGCGATCGGCCGCACCACGGTGCGCGCGCCCGGCAACTACCGGGTCGAATTCAAACCCGTGATATCGACCCAGCTGGTGGTCGAGAACGGCCCGTTCACCTATCGCCTGGGCCGTTCCCAGGCCAATTTCGGCATCTACGACAACGCCAGCCTGTCCGGCCTGGTGGGCACGTTGAACAAGGTCGGCCTGACCTCGGTGGCCAATGAAGTCAAGCTCACCGACATCAAGGGCACCTTCACCTCGGCCGGCATTGCGATGGACTACAACAACATCATCGGCCAGGCCGAATACGCCAAGCGCAAGACCGAATCGCGCCTGGTGCCGGACACCAGCAGCTGGTACATCATGGCGGGCTACCGCTACGGCAAGTTCGTGCCTTTCATCGTGCACGGCGACGTCAAGCAGGACAGCATCCGCGACTTCTCCGGCATGCCGACCGCCGGCCCGTTGGCCGCGCTGACCGCCGGCACCAACGCCGCCATCAAGTCCGGCCTGCAATCGACCACCGGCATCGGCCTGCGCTGGGACTTCTACAAATCTGCCGCGTTCAAAGTGCAGATGGACCGCATCAAAACGCGCGACGGCGCCGGCTATTTCCTCAATCCCAAACCGGGCTTTGCGGGCAGCACCGTCAACGTGTACGCCGCCGCCATCGATTTCGTCTTCTAAGGAGAATCCATATGAAAACGACAATCGGAAAAGTATTGTTGGCAGCCGGCGCCTGGCTCGCCATCGCCCCTGTGTTCGCGACGGAAATCGTCGTCATCGTCAGTCCGAAGAATCCGGCCACGCGCATGTTCGGCGAGCAGGCGGCCCAGTTCTTCCTCGGCAAATCGACGCTGTTCACGCCGATCGAGCATACCGACGGCCCGCTGCGCAACGAGTTCTATAAAAAAGTGCTGGACAAGGACTCCACGCAGGTCAAGGCCATCTGGTCCAAGCTGGTGTTCACCGGTAAAGCCAGCGCGCCGAAGGAACTGGGCTCCAGCGCCGAGGTGAAGAAGGCCGTGGCGGCCGATCCTCAGGCCATCGGCTACATCGAGAAGTCGCAGGTCGACGACACGGTCAAGGTGATCCTCACCGTGCCTTAAGCCAGCAGCATCGACCCGAAAGTTGGACCGCAACTTTCGGGTTTTAAAGATAGCGCGCCAGCTCATCGAGCGACAAGCTGCGCTCCGCAGTACCAGGCACGCTGCAGGCAAAGGCGCCGGAGATGGCGCCCAGCCGCATGCAGTCCTCGATTCCCATCCCTTGGAATTTCCCGTGCAGGAAGGCGCTGACGAAGGCGTCCCCCGCGCCATTGCTGTCGACCACCGGCAGGTCCAGCTTGGCGCACGGCACATGCAGCACCTCGGCATCGCCGCGCCGCAGCAGGTAGCTGCCCTGCGCGCCGGCCATGGCGATCACCGCTGACGCCCGTCCCGTATCGAGTATCTCCCGCATCACCTGCTCATGCCGCCCGCGCAAGGCCGCCGTGCTGAGAAAGACCAGGTCGGAACGCCGCGCGAAATCGTGATAATAGGGATTGCTGCCATCCCAGTCGTGCAGGTCGGTCGACACCGGCAGGCCGCAGGCTGCGGCGTCGTCGTACCAATGACGCGCCCAGGGCATGATGGTCAGGTGCAGATGCCGGGCGCGCTCCATGTGGGGCAGATAAAAGTCGCGCTCCATGCGCAAGTCGTCCGGATGGCGGCCGTCGTACAGCGACAGGCGGCGTCCGTCCGGCGACACCAGATTGACGCTGCGCCGCGTGCCGCTGGCATGCACCACGCCATGGAATTCCAGGCCGCGCTCGCGGTAGCGCGCGTGGACCAGTTCCGCCTGCGCGTCGGCGCCGATGAAGTCGAGCAGCACCGGACGATGTCCCAGCGCCTGCAAGCCCAGCGCCACGCCGTTGCCGGTGTGGGCGACGTAGTCGTACACGGCGGGTACGTGGATGGAATCCGCCTCGGCCAAAGGCAGCGACGGCACCAACACAATGGTGTCGATGCCGACACCGCCAGCGACCAGCACGCGCACGTCAGAAAGCTGTTGCATTTCACACTCCCGGAAGGTTGAGAATGTAGCAAAATAACAGTCAATACTTATGCAGTCAACAACATAATGCCTTTGTATTGGGCGAAATGTAGTTAAATTACCAAACTCGCGCCATCGTCAGATCTGCGCTATCCCGCCATCGACGAACAGCTCGATACCGTTGACGAAGCTGCTGTCGGCCGACGCCAGGAACAGCACGCCCTTGGCGATTTCCGCCGCTTCGCCCAGGCGCCCCATCGGCACCAGACTGGCCAGGTGGCTATGCAAGCCCGCCACATGGTCGGCCGGCACCAGCCCGGCCAAGCCGGGCGTGCCCACCGGACCGGGGCTGATGACATTGACGCGGATCCCGCGCGGCTTCAGGTCCAGCAGCCAGGAACGCGCGAAGTTGCGCACCGCTGCCTTGCTGGCGCTGTAGACGCTGAAGTTCTCCGTGCCCTGCACCGTCGTCGTCGAGCCGGACAGGATCACCGACGCGCCATCCTTCAACAGCGGCAAGGCCTTCTGCACCGTGAACAGCGTGCCGCGCACATTGGTGCCGAAGATGCGGTCGAAATGTTCTTCGGTGATCGCGCCCAGCGGCTGCATGTCGCCGCCGCCGGCGTTGGCGAACAGGATGTCGAGCCGGCCGGAACGGCGGCCGATTTCCGCATACACGCGGTCCAGGTCTTCCAGCCGCGCGCTGTTGGCCCGCACGCCGACGGCGCCGTGGCCGATGGCGTCGAGCGCCGCATCGAGCTCCGGCTGGCGGCGGCCGGTGATGTAGACCATCGCCCCCTGTTTTGCGAATTCCTGTGCCGTTGCCAGGCCGATGCCCGTGGTGCCGCCGGTGATGAGTGCTGTTTTGCCTGCCAGTTTCATGATGTGCTCCTGAGGTTGTGTTGAGAGCACCCACTTTAAGCCCGCGTCATTATTCGATAAAGTAGCTACAAACAAATGCTTTATTCACCTGTGTGTATAATCGAAAGCAGGAGGAATCATGGATCAGCTACTGGCAATGCGCACCTTCGCCCGCGTGGTGGAAGCCGGCACCTTTACCAAGGCGGCGGACTCGCTGCAAATGCCCAAGGCGACGGTGACCAAGCTGGTGCAGTCATTGGAGACGCACCTGGGCGTCAAGCTGCTGCAGCGGACCACGCGCCACGTCGCCGTCACGGCGGACGGCGCCCAGTACTACGAGAAGGCCACCCGGTTGCTCAAGGACCTGGGCGACATCGACAGCAGCTTCGGCGCGGCGCAGGCCATGCCGCGCGGGCATCTGCGGGTGGACGCCGGCTCCTCGGTGGCGAGCCGCATCCTGGTGCCGGCGTTGCCGGAATTCCTGGCGCGCTACCCCGGCATCCAGCTCGACCTGGGCGTCAGCGACCGCCATGTGGATCTGATCAGCGACAACGTCGATTGCGTGATCCGCGGCGGCGCCGTCACCGACCTGTCGCTGGTGGCGCGCCAGATCGGCAAGGCCGCATGGGTCACCTGCGCCACGCCGGCCTACCTGGCGCAGCACGGCACGCCCAAACATCCGTCCGAGCTGGAAGGCGATCACCGGGTGGTCAACTACCTGTCGGCCCGCACCGGCCGGGCGACGCCGATCGCCTTCGCGCGCGCCGCGCAGAAGGTCGAGATACGGCCGCGCCACGCCATCGGCGTCAATGAGAGCAATGCCCACTTCGCGGCGGCGCTGGCTGGCCTGGGCGTGATCCAGACCTTCGAGTACATCACCCGCGACCACATCGCCAGCGGCGCGCTGGTGCCGATACTGAAAAGCTGGCAGCCGCCGCCCTACCCCTTCCATGTGGTCTATCCGCCCAACCGCCACCTGAGCAACCGGCTGCGCGTGTTCATCGACTGGATCGCGGCGCGCTTCGGCGAATCCGTCTAGCCTTCCACCACGATCACCGGCCGCAAACGTTTGCGCGACGCCCGCGCGTGCGGCACCCAGGCGTGGGTCTGCCAGCGCCGCCACATGATCAGTCCGCGTATCCATTCGTCGGCGGCGTAGGCGATCCACACGCCCGGCAAGCCCCAGCCCAGCACCACGCCCAGCAGCCAGCTGCCGCCGGCCAGCACCAGCAGCATCGACAAGGCGCCCGCCATCACCGGAAAGCGCGCGTCGCCGGCCGCGCGCAGCGCGTTGATCACCACCAGGTTGAAGGTGCGGCCCGGCTCCAGCAGCACGGTAATCCACAGCAGCGTGGCGCCGGCCGCGATGATCTCCTGGTCCTGCGTGAACCAGCCCAGCAGCCAGCGGCCCAGCAGCGCGGCGCAGGCGGCGATCAGGATGCACACCACCAGCCCACGCGCCAGCGCGCGCCGCACCACGCCGTGCGCCTCGCGCAACCGTCCGGCGCCGATCAGGTAGCCGACCACGATCTCCACCGCCAGCCCGGTGGCGATGGAGAACATCATCACCCCGCCCATCAGTTGCAGCACATAGGCTTGCGTGGCCAGCGACCTGGCGCCCAGTTCGGCCGCCGTCGCCACGCTGACCATGAAGGCCAGCCGCCAGGCGATGTTCTCGGCCGCGCCGGGCAGGCCGATATGCAGCACCGCGCCCAGTTCGCGCCGCGGCAAGCGCCACCAGTCGTCGCGCGCCACGCGGATGCCCAGGTGCACGCGCCACATCAGCAAATGCAGCGCCAGGCCGATGGCGCGGCTGATCGCCAGCGCATACGCGTAGCCGGGCAGGCCGAGCGCCGGAATCGGACCCCAGCCGTGCATCATCGGTATCGCCAGCGCCAGGTGGCTGACGTGCATGATCACCAGCACCACCAGCGTGTCGCGGGTGCGCAGGTGGGCCCGCATCACGCTGGCCATCGACGCGTTCCACGCATCGAGCAGCATCGCCGGCGCCAGCGCCTGCAGCAACGGCGCCGCCAGCGGCAGCACTTCGGCCGGCGCGTTCAGCAGATGCAGCAGGCCGTTCGCGCCCAGCAGCGCCAACAGGCCGGTGACGGCGCCCAGCCAGGTGCTGGCGCCCACCACCGCGCAGGCGACGTGGTTGGCGGCGTCGCGCTGGCCGCCGCCCAGGTTCTGCGTGACCACCACGCTGACCCCGGCGCCGATGATGCGGAATAAAATGAACAACGTGGCCGACACCTGGCTGGCGATGGCGAAGGCGCCGCCAGCCTCGTCAGAAATGCGCGACGCCAGGCCGGTGCCGATGACGCTGGAGGCGATCGCCAAGCCCAGCTCGACGAGCAAGGGCCAGGCAAGATTGAACATGGGCGGGGTACGGATCGGCGTTTTGGCGGCGGGCATCTTGAGCTGGCAAAGAAGTGTTGCGAATTAATCTTAGTTTACATCAACTGGAAGCGCTTTCACTGTCACCATTGAAATAATCTATGGATGTAAAATCGTTAGCAAAGGATACACTTCCGCTGACTCAACACGCTACGACTATCATTGTGCGATTAACCATCAACGTCGTTGCCTTTTCAATCACCCTGCTGCTGAGCCTGCTCGGCGGGCGGGCCAACGCCCAGACGCTGACGGTGTTGTATCCCGACATCGGCGAACCCTACCGCACCGTGTTTGCCGAAATCCTCCAGGGCGTCGAAGACCAGGCCAAGGCCAAGCCGCGCGCGATCGCGCTGGGCGCCGGCAGCGACCTGAACGAACTGCGCAACACGCTCAAGAACGGCAAGGTGGTGATCGCCCTCGGCCGCCAGGGTTTGAAGGCGGCCGCCATGCTCGACCCGGCGCAGGGGGTGGTGGTCGGCGGCGTCGGCTCGGCGCCGGAGGCCGAACGCCTCAACGGCATCAGCCTGGCGCCCGACCCGGCCCTGCTGTTCGGCATGCTCAAGACCCTGCTGCCCGGCATCCGCCGCGTGATCGTGGTCTACAACCCGGCCAGCAACGAGGCGCAAATCCGCCTCGCGCGCGAGGCGGCCCGTGGCTTGGGACTGGAACTGGTGGCGCTGGAAGCGAGCGACCTGGCCGGCGCGGCGCGCGCCTACGAAACCCAGTTCGCCGCCGCCGACGGCCATCGCGACGCCCTGTGGCTGCCGCAGGACGCTATCACCGTCGAGGAAACCACCATCCTGCCGCTGGTGCTGAAGGAGTCATGGAGCCGCAACCTGCCGGTGTTTTCCAGCAGCGTATTGCACGTCAAGAAAGGCGTGTTGTTCGGCATGTACCCCAACAACGTGCAGCTGGGCCGCGACCTGGCCGCGCTGGCCCTGGCCGTGCAGAACGGCGACATGCCGAAACGGGGCGTGACGCCGCTGCGGGCGGTGCGCAGCGCACTGAACTCGCGCACCGCCAGCCACATCGGCCTGAATCTTGTCTCCAGCCAACAACGGAGCTTCGACGCGGTCTTCCCCGAGCCCTAGCGTTCAGGTCGCTAGCGGCGATTTTATTTCCGAATTGCAAAGTCTCGGCTTATACTATGAAAGCATCTTGACAGCGCCGTTCCTGGCGCCGTGGTAGCGATGTAGCAAAGATAGTATGATGAAAAACACAATATTCAAACTGCGGCGCTTGCGACGCGCCGGCGCCCTGCTGCTCGCCAGCGTCACCGGCGCGACGCACGCTGCCGGCGGCGTGGTGCCGTCGAGCATCGCCCTGGTCAGCGCCAGCGCCGCCCATGGCGGCATGCTGATCGCTCCGGTCGAACCGATCTTGCCACCGCCGCAGACGCCGTTGCGCGCCGACGTACGCCCCGTCACCCTGGCCCAGCTGGAAGACCAGCTGCGCCGTCCCGAATTGCAGGCCTCGATCGGCAAGGGCAGCATCGCCGTCGTCTATCCGAATGTGGAGGAGCCGTTCCGCTCGGCCTTCATCGCCATGATCCAGGGCATCGAGGAGCGCACCAAGCTCAAGGTGCGCAGCTATCCGGTCGACCCGAAAATCGATACGGCCGAACTGAACGCCACGCTCAAGCGCAACGGCACCAGGGTGGTGATCGCTTTGGGCCGCCAGGGCTTGAACGCCACCGCCGGGCTGGACCGCGAGATCGCCGTGCTGGCTGGCGGCGTGCTGCTGCTGTCGGACGCCGAGAACGTCATGGGCATCAGCATGACGCCCGATCCGGCCATGCTGTTCTCGCGCCTGCGCGTGCTGCTGCCGGAGCTCAAGCGCGTGATCGTGGTCTACAACCCGCAGAAATCCGAATGGCTGGTCAAGCTGGCGCGCGAAGCGGCCAAGGCCCAGGGCCTGGAGCTGCAAACCCACGTGGCCGGCGACCTGGCCCGCGCGGCCCAGCTGTACACCCAGCTGATCGGCGCCGCCGACAACCGCCACGACGCCGTCTGGCTGCCGCACGACAGCACCACCGTCGAGGAAAGCACCATCCTGCCGCTGGTGCTGCGCGAATCGTGGAACAGCGGCGTGCCCCTGTTCTCGAGCAACGTGTTGCACGTGAAGAAAGGCGCGCTGTTCGCCATGGTGCCCGACAACGTCGAGCTGGGCCGCACGTTGGCCTCCTCGGCGCTGGGCGTGATCGCCGGCGATGTGCGGCGCCGTCCGCTGGTGCCGCTGCGCGAGCTGCAGACCGCCATCAATCTCCGTACCGCCAGCCATATCGGCCTCAACCTGGGCGCATTGCAACAGCGCAGTTTCGACTTTGTCTACCCGCAGCCCTGATGATCTCCATAGTCCGTAACTTTCTCCGTCGCACCGGTTTCCAGCGCCAACTGACGGTCATCGTCTCGGCCGCCATCCTCGGCCTGGCCGTGTTTTCGGCGCTGATGAATTCGTGGGAAGCCAATGCCCGCATGCGCGACTACTTCATCGGCCAGGGCCAGCGCGTGGCCGACAACCTGGCGCGTCAGAGCACGCTGGCGCTGCTGTTCCACTCGGCCGAGAACGCCCGCGAGGTGGTCAATTCCACCCTCTCCTTCCCCGACGTGGCGGCGCTGCAGATCATGGACGCCAAGCGCAAGGTCCTGCTGTCCAAGGTGGTGGCCGGCGCCACGCTGGACGTCGCCAACCTGAACAAAGTGGTGCCGGCGCACGCCGGCCTGGTCGGCGAAACCGCCGACGGCTGGCTGTTCGCCGCGCCGGTGTACGGCGGCCAGAGCGAAGCCTCGCCGTTCGAATTGCAGGAACACCAGCAGCAGCTGCTGGGCTACGTCCACGTGCAGATCGCCAAGAACACGCTCAAGCAGCTGACCTGGTCGCTATTGCTGGGCAACCTGGCGCTGACGCTGTCGTTCGCCGTGGTGCTGCTGGTGCTGGGCCGCCTGCTGACGCGCCACATGATCAATCCGCTCAACGCGCTGTCGACGCTGATGCGCCGCGCCGAGTCGGGCGAATCGGGCATGCGCGCCGCCCCCGCCGGCCCGCGCGACCTGATCGAGATGGCGCACGCCTTCAACCAGATGATGAACGTGCTGGAACAGCGCGAGGCCGAGCTGAAGGAATCGCGCGACGCCGCCGTCAACATGGCGCAGATGAAGGCGCAGTTCGCCGCCACCGTCAGCCACGAGGTGCGCACGCCGCTCAACGGCGTGGTCGGCATGCTCGACATGCTGAAGGAAACCCGCCTCACGCCGCGCCAGCAGGAATTCGTCGACGTCGCCTGGAACTCGTCGCGCACGCTGATCGCGCTGATCAACAACATCCTCGACTTCTCCAAGATGGAAGCGGGCAAGCTCAAGCTGGAAGAGACCGAGTTCTGCCTCGGCACCCTGCTGTCCGAGGTGCTGGAACTGGTGGCCCGTCCCGCGCAGCAGAAGGCCGTGGCGCTGAACTGGAACGTCGCGCCCGAGGTGCCGGTGCGCATCGCCGGCGATTCGCTGCGGCTGCGCCAGATCCTCATCAACCTGATCGGCAACGCCGTCAAGTTCACCGACCAGGGCGAAGTGGCGGTCGGCGTGGCGCTGGCGCCCGGCGCCGACTTCGGCCTGCGCTTCGAGGTGCGCGACACCGGCATCGGCATGAGCGAGGAAGTGCGCCGCCACCTGTTCGAAGCCTACGTGCAGCCGGACCCGAGCACCACGCGCCGCTACGGCGGCACCGGCCTCGGCCTGGCCATCTGCAAGCAGCTGGTCGAACTGCTGGGCGGGCGCATCGGCGTCGACAGCGTCACCGGCGCCGGCACCACCTTCCACTTCACGATACGCTGCCGTCCGGCGCAGCAGCAGGTGGCCGGTCCGCCGCTGCCGATGCGCCCGCCGGCAGCGGCCAACGCTGCGGCGACGCCGGCCGCGGCGCCGCCGCCCACGCTGAGCCCGGTCGCCATGCCGGAGCGCCAGTTCCGCGTGCTGGTGGCCGAAGACAACCGCACCAACCAGATGGTGGCCGCCGGCATGCTGGCGATGAACGGCTGCGTCTGCGAATTCGCCGCCGACGGCGTGGAGGCGGTGCGCGCCGCCCAGCGCGAGCGCTTCGACCTGATCCTGATGGATTGCAGCATGCCGGAAATGGACGGCTACGAAGCCACCGCCCACATCCGCCTGGCCGAGCTGGCCATGGGCCGGCGCACGCCGCTGGTGGCGATGACCGCCAACACCCAGGTCGGCGACGCCGAAAAATGCCTGGCCGCCGGCATGGACGATTACCTGGCCAAGCCGATCACGCTGGTGGAGCTGCGCCAGAAGCTGGAAAAATGGCTGCCCCACGGCGGCCCGCTGAGCACCCCTGCCCACCAGGCCGCGCCGGCCGCCGCGGCAAGCGAGACGCGCGCCTACGGCGGCCCCTGCCCGGTCGACCCGGTGGTGTTCGACAAGCTGCGCGAAGTGCTGGGCGACACCCTGCCGCACGCCGTCACGCCCTACCTGGAAGACATGCCGGCCTGCCTGGACGAACTGGAACAAGCGGTGCGGGCCGGCGACATGGCCACCGCCCGCATCCGCGCCCACGCGCTCAAGGGCGCGTCCGGCAACTTCGGCGCCGAGACGCTGGCCCAGCTGGCCCAGCAAGCCGAGCACTACGCCGCCGAGCAGCAGCCGGAACAGATCGCGCCTTTGCTGGCGCCGCTGCGCGCCCACTACGAGGCGCTGGCCGCCTTCCTGTCCGCCGAGATCAGCGACGCCGCCCCGCTGGCCGCGCTGCCCGGCGACGACCGCCCGCAAGTGCTGGTGGTGGACGACGACCGCAGCACCCGCAGCACCCTGCGCCACACCCTGCAGCGCGACGGCTTCCACGTCGAGGAAGCGGCCAACGGCGCCGAGGCGCTGGCGATGCTGGCGCGCTTCCAGCCCGACGTGATCCTGATGGACGCGATGATGCCGGTGATGGACGGCTTCACCGCCTGCGCCCGCATGCAGGAACTGCCCAACGCCGGCGCCGTGCCGGTGCTGATGATCACCGCGCTGCAGGACAATTCGTCGGTCGAGCGCGCGTTCGCCGCCGGCGCCAGCGACTATATTCCGAAGCCGATCCACTATGCGGTGCTGTCGCAGCGGGTGCGCCGCATCATCGAGGCCAACCGCGCCGAGAAGCGCATCCGCCACCTGGCCTACAACGACGTGCTGACCAACCTGCCCAACCGCACGCTGTTCTTCGAACTGCTGGCCGCCAGCATCGACCAGGCGCGCCAGGCCGGCGACGGCCAGCAGGTGGCCGTGCTGTTCATGGACCTGGACCGCTTCAAGTACGTCAACGACAACCTCGGCCATGACGTCGGCGACCGCCTGCTGCAGGCCGTGGCCCAGCGCGTGCGCCACACCGTGCGCGCCGACGACGCCGTGGCCCGCCTGGGCGGCGACGAATTCACCGTCGTGCTCAACGAGCTCGACAGCCCGGCCGCCGCCGCCACCGCCGCCCACAACATCGTGCGCGTGCTGTCGGCGCCGTTCCCGATCGACGGCCACGACATCTTCGTCACCGCCAGCGTCGGCATCGCCATGTATCCGCACGACGGCGCCGACGTCGCCACCCTGGTCAAGCACGCCGACAGCGCCATGTACCGCGCCAAGCGCACCAACACCGGCTTCCAGTTCTACGAAGCGTCGATGGAGCATTCGATCTCCGAGCACGTGCGGCTCGAGAGCGACCTGCGCCGCGCCATGGAGCAGCAGCACCAGCTGGAAGTGTTCTACCAGCCGCAGGCCTGCCTGGACAGCGGCAAGATCATCGGCATGGAGGCGCTGGTGCGCTGGCGCCATCCGACGCGCGGCATGATACCGCCGGTGGACTTCATCCCGCTGGCCGAGGAAACCGGCCTCATCAATCCATTGGGCGACTGGGTGCTGCGCACCGCCTGCGCCCAGCTGCAGCAGTTCATCTGCGCCGGCCTGCCGCCGATGCGGGTGGCGGTCAACCTGTCGGTGCGCCAGCTGCTGCAAAAGGATTTCGCCGCCTCGGTCGAAGCCGTGCTGGCCGACACCGGCCTGGCGCCGCACCTGCTGGAACTGGAGATCACCGAGAGCACGCTGATGGAAAACGCCCAGGACACACTGGCCGCGCTGCACCGCCTGCACTCGCTGGGCGTGCGCCTGTCGATCGACGACTTCGGCACCGGCTATTCCTCGTTGTCCTACCTGAAGCGCTTCCCGGTCGACATCATCAAGATCGACCGCTCCTTCGTGCGCGACGTGCCGCAGGACGCCGACGACGCCGCCATCATCAGCGCCATCATCGCGCTGGCCCACAGCCTGCGCCTGGAAGTGGTGGCCGAGGGCGTGGAAACCGAGGCCCAGCTGGCATTCCTCAAAGGGCGCGAGTGCGACATGATGCAAGGTTTCTTCCTCAGTCCCGCGGTGCCGGCCGAGCAGTTCGCCGAACTGGTACGACGACATATAGACACGGCTACAACAGTTGCGGCAAAGATCTGTTGATTTTTATACCTTGGCAACAAGGGGCAGGCTAGAATCAAAAAAAAACGTAACAGGAGATAGCATTTTGAAAGTGTTGAGCGCCCAACGGCTGTATCTGACCGCGGCACTCACCCTACCGCTGGTGGCAGTGCACGGCATGGCCCAGGCCAGTGCCGATCCCGTGACGGAAGAAGACGAACTGGCGCTGGTCTACGGCGCCAGCGACAGCGTCAGCATCGCCACCGGCAATCTGCAAACGCTGCGGCGCGCGCCGGCCGTGGCCACCGTGATCACTGCGGCCGACATCGCCGCCATGGGCGCCACCGACCTCGACCAGGTGCTGGAAAGCGTGCCCGGCGTGCACGTCAACCGCACGCCCAACAGCAACTCGCCGCTGTATGTGGTGCGCGGCATCGTCAGCGCCTACACCCCGCAAATCCTGATGCTGCAAAACGGCGTGCCCATCACCACGGCCTATATCGGTAACAAGGGCAACATCTGGGCCGGCTATCCGCTCGAACACATCGCCCGCATCGAGATCATCCGCGGCCCCGGTTCGGCGCTGTACGGTTCCGACGCCTTCTCCGGCGTCATCAACCTCATCACCAAGGGCCCGGGCGAAGTGCCGGGCACCGAGCTCGGCGCCCGCACCGGTTCGTTCAACAGCCGCGACGCCTGGCTGCAGCACGGCGGCAAGCTCGGCCCGGTCGAAGTGGCCGCCTACCTGCGCGCCGGCCAGACCGACGGCAATGACCGCACCCTCGACGCCGACGCCCAGAGCCGCAACGACACGCTGTTCAAGAGCCACGCCAGCCTGGCGCCCGGCCCGCTCAACAACCAGTACAAGGCCATCGACGGCAACCTTGACCTGATCTATGGCCAATGGCGCGCCCGCTTCGGCTACAAGAAACGCTACGACATGGGCACCGGCGCCGGCATCGCCTCGGCGCTGGACCCGGTGGGCCGCCAGCAAAGCGAGCGCATCACCAGCAACCTGGCCTGGGCCGACCCGCAAGTGACGCGCGAATGGGGCCTGGGAGCCAGCCTCAGCACGCAGCAATATTCGCAGGAAGTGAACACCTGGTATCAGTTGCTGCCACCGGGCGCGACCTTCCCGACCGGCACTTTCACCAACGGCATGATCGGCGTGCCGGAGACCTGGGAGCGCACTTACCGCCTGTCCGGCTACGCCGACTACAGCGGCTTGCGCGATCACCACCTGCGCATCGGCCTCGGCCACGACGACATCGACCTGTACCGTGTCCATGAATGGCGCAACTTCAACTACGCGGGCAATGGCACGCCGATTCCACTGCCGGCGGTGATCGACACCACCAACACCACGCCATTCATACGGCCACAGCGGCGCAAGATCGATTACCTGTACCTGCAGGACGAATGGAATTTGGCCAAGGACTGGAGCCTGACCGCCGGCGTGCGCCACGACCATTACTCGGACTTCGGCGGCACCACCAATCCGCGCCTGGCGCTGGTGTGGGATGCCAGCTTCGACCTGACCGCCAAGCTGCTGTACGGCCGCGCCTTCCGCGCCCCGGCCTTCGTGGAAAGCTATGGCATCACCAATCCGGTCGCGCTGGGCAATCCGAACCTGAAGCCCGAGCGCAACGCCACCACCGAGATGGCCTTCAACTGGCAGGCCCGCAGCGACGCCACCGTCAACCTGACCTTCTATCGCTACGATATGAAGAACATCATCCGCGTCGTGCCCAATGTGGTGCCGGGCACCGGCGGCGCCTACGCCAACACCGGCGACCAGAAAGGCCACGGCATCGAGCTCGAATCGAACTGGACCGTGACACGCGACCTGCGCCTGGCGGGCAACTACGCGTGGCAGCGCTCCATCGACCAGACCACGCATACGGACGCCGGCTATGCGCCGCGCCATCACGCCTTCGGCCGTGGCGACTGGACCTTCGCCAGCGGCTACCAGGCCGGCGCGCAGCTGAACTGGGTGGCGGGCCGCATGCGCGCCTTCGGCGACGCCCGTCCGGCAATCTCCGACTACACCACCGTCGACCTGACTCTGGCGACCCACGCCGGCCGCAACCAGTGGAACTTCGCGCTGGCGGTGCGCAACGCCTTCAACACCGACGTGCGCGAACCGAGCCCGGCGCCCGGCCTGAGCCTGCCGCACGACCTGCCGATGGCGCCGCGCACCATCTCGCTGCAAGCGTCGTACAAGATGTAAGTGGCTGGCGATCCGGCAGGAAATTCGGCGTAGTGGCGCGCGCAAGTGCGCACATCGCTGGCGCGGGATGCGGCAGTTCCAAGCAATTTCGGCCGGGTCGAATTCGCGAAGTGGCGTCAGAATGAGCGGACGACATGCGCGGCGTCCCTGCCCGGGTCGCCATTTAACTGCAAACTAGTCTCATACAAGGAGGGGCCTATGCATCGCCTGGCGATATTCGACTACGTCTTCGTCGTCATGCTGGTTCTGTGTTTCCTCATCCGTGCCCCTTCCGAATACAAGAACAAAAAAATTCAGTCCGTTGAATCCAGGGAGGGTGGGAAAGCCAAGTTCTATTTGATGCTCGTCTTCACAGGCTCGACTACTTTACCACTGCTGTACCTCCTGACGCCCTGGTTCAATTTCGCGAACTACCGGGTCAGCGTCGGCGCCGGCTGCTTAGGCAGCGCGCTCGCGGTACTGGGCCTGTCTTTATTCTGGAAGACGCACCGGGATCTGGGCCGCCAGTTTTCTCCAACACTAGAACTCAAAGCATCCCATGAATTAATTTCCAACGGTATCTATCGCCACATACGGCACCCAATGTACACGGCCGTATTTACGGTTGCGGCTGCGCAGCTGTTCTTAATTGGGAATTTCGTCGTTGCACCCGCTTTCTTGCTCACCTTTGCACTCCTGTACTTCACCCGCATCAATCAAGAAGAACAAATGATGCTGGACCATTTCGGAACCGCTTATGCAGACTACCAGCGGCGGACGAATCGCCTGTTTCCTTGGTTCCGGCGGACTCCTTAAGAAAAGCACCATGCCGACGGCCCCTGTCGCGGCATATCACGCGGCGCGGCGCAACTGCTGCGCCTTGGTCGCAGGCAAGGCGGCGCGCGGCGCGACAGCCGGGAATGGCCGCACCGTGTTCTTGCTCCAGCCATCGGCATCGATCTTGAACGAGCCCACCAGCTGCGCCAGCTCGCGCGCCTGGTCCTGCATGGCGTCGGCGGCGGCCGCAGCTTCTTCCACCAGCGCGGCGTTCTGCTGGGTGACGTCGTCCATGTCGCTGATGGCGGCGGTGACCTGCTCGATACCGTGTTCCTGCTCGGCGCTGGCGGCGCTGATGGCCGACATGATGCCGGTCACCTTCTCCACGCTCAGCACGATCTCCTCCATCGTGGCGCCGGCCGCCTGCGCCAGTTCGCTGCCGCTGGCGATGCGCTCGGCCGATTCGTTGATCAGCAGCTTGATCTCCTTGGCCGCGCTGGCCGAACGCTGGGCCAGGTTGCGCACCTCGGACGCCACCACGGCGAAGCCGCGTCCCTGCTCACCGGCGCGCGCCGCCTCCACCGCCGCGTTCAGCGCCAGGATATTGGTCTGGAAGGCGATGCTGTCGATCACGCTGGTGATGTCGACGATCTTGTGCGCGTAGGCGTTGATGCTGGCCATGGTCTGCACCACCTCGGACACCACCTTGCCGCCCTTGCCCGCCACCGCCGACGCCGACTCCGCCAGGCGGTTGGCCTGGCGCGCATTGCCGCTGTTCTGCTTGACCGCCGAGGTCAGCTCAACCATCGCCGACGCCGTCTCCTGCAGCGCGCCGGCCTGGTGCTCGGTGCGGCGCGACAAATCCATATTGCCTTTGGCGATCTCGCGCGAGGCGGCGTCGATGGCCACCGCGCCGTCGCGCACACGGCCCACGGTATCGGCCAGGCGGCCGGTCATGTGGCTGAGCGCATCGAACAGCTGGCCGATCTCGTCGCTGCGGCCGTGCCGGATGGCGACATGCAGCTCGCCCGCGGCCACCTGCTCGGCCAGCGCCACCGCCTGCGTCAACGGACCCACGATGCTGCGGGCCAGCGCCAGCGCCAGTCCCGCGCCCAGCGCCAGCGACGCCAGGCCCAGGCCGGCGAGCATGGCGCGGCTGCCGTCGAACTGGCTGGCCGACTCTTCGGCCTGCGCCTTCGCCTGCTGCGTCTGATACGCCAGCAGCTTGCCCAGCGCGCCGGTGTAGGCCTGGAACACGGCGGCCATCTTGTTGTCCAGCAGATCGCCCACTTCCTGGGTGCGGCCGCTGTCCTTCAGCTTGAACAGTTCGGCGCGCAGCGCCAGGTAGGCGGCCTTCTTGCCGGCCACGGCACGCAGCAATTCCGTTTCCGCGCCCTGCGCCGGCATTGCCGTGAGCCTGGCTTCCAGGGCCGTGGCCAGCTTCTCGCCGGCGCTCAGCTGGGCCTGGAAAATGTCGCCCACTTCCAGGCTGTCGCTGCGGGCGATCGAGGTGGCGCGCAGCCCGTTCAACTCGGTCATGCCCAGCAGCTCGGAGGTCAGCTGCTGCCTGGCCAGTTTGTGGTTGACCAGGTTGGAGGTGGTGTCATTGGCCGTCTGCAAGCGCCACAAGGCAACGCCGGACATGCAGGCCATCAGGAACAACAGCGCGGCGAACGAGGCCATCACACGAACAGCGGTATTGAGTTGTGGAATTTTCATGACGTTTCGGTAAGAGAAGTGCGGTTCGCACAAGATGAGTGCGAATATACGCGCCGAATATGACCGGGATATTACCGCATGGCAACTTATTCATATATGTTTATGTGAAAACAATATATATTTTTCAAGAGCAATATTCTGCCGAATACGTATATACTGCTTTGACCACCTGCCTCCTCTGAAAATCGTGAGCACACTCCCCGACGCCGAAGCCGAACTGCTGCAATCCGAACAAGACGCCGTGCTCGCGCTGAGCAAGTTGTTGCGCATCTGGTACAGCGAGGCCGGCCTGCACGGCATGTTGCGCTCGCTCGACGCGACGCTGGCGCAGTGCCACGCCATCCGCGACGAGTTCGCCACCGAGAGCGAGGACCTGCGGCTGGACGCCGAACGGGGCGCCATCAGCCAGCACCTGAGTTTCATGCTGTCGCTATGCGCAGACTGATAACATACTTTTCTTTTGGTTAAGATGTAATCGGCTCGTAACAATTTCCCATTAGCATTACCGGCACTGTAGTCAACCAAAGGTTACTGGCCGTGGAGTTCAATGCCTCTCGTTTGCACCTGCCCCGTTTTCGCCTGTCCGTCGCCGCCGACCTGTGCGTAGAGACGGTCTCGGTGCTGTCCGACACCAGCAATTTCAGCGTGCTGGAATTGTTCACCGAGCGCCGTGATCTGATGAGCTTGCCGGTGCTGGAAAGCGACCGCCCTATCGGCCTCATCAGCCGCAACATCTTCATGTCGCAGATGTCCAAGCCCTTCTACCATGAGCTGTACGGCAAGAAGAGCTGCATCGCCTTCATGGACAAGGAACCGCTGATCGTCGACGCCGCCATGAGCATCGAGGAGCTGACCTTCCGCGCCGTCGAATCGGGCGAGAAGGCGCTGGCCGACGGCTTCATCGTCACCCGCGACGGCGGCCTGGCGGGCGTGGGCTTCGGCCTGCAGCTGATGAACGTGGTGGCCAATATGCAGGCCGAAAAGAACCGCCAGATCATGCACAGCATCGACTACGCCAGCGTGATCCAGCGCTCGCTGCTGCGCCCTTCCGACCTGGCGCTGGCCGGCACGCTGCGCGACGCCCACCTGGAATGGCAGCCGCGCGACGTGGTCGGCGGCGATTTTTATCACTTCGCGCGCTATCCGGACGGCTGGTTCGCCGCCATCGCCGACTGCACCGGCCACGGCGTGCCGGGCGCCTTCATGACCTTGATCTCGTCGTCGACTTTGGCGCAGGCCTTGCAGCAACTGGGTCCGCGCGATCCGGCCGCGCTGATCGCCGAGGTCAATCGCGGCGTCAAGAGCATGCTGGGCCAGGTCGAGCAGCGCCACAGCCAGCACGGCGCGCCGGCCTCCAACGACGGCATGGACGCCGCCTTCCTGTGGTTCGACAACGCCAGCCGCCAGCTGCATTTCGCCGGCGCCAAGCTGCCGCTGTTCCAGCTCGACCCGGACCAGCAGGCGGTGCAGACGGTGGACGGCGAGCGCATGGGCGTGGGCTACGTCGACACGCCGCTGGACTACGCCTGGACCAACAAGATCATCACCATCCCGGAGCGCAGCCTGCTGTTCCTGACCACGGACGGCCTGATCGACCAGATCGGCGGCCCGAAGGAAATCGCCTACGGCAAGCGCCGCATGCGCGACGTCATGCTGGCCCAAAGCGGCGCCGGCGCGCGCGACGTCAGCGACGCCATGCTGGCCGACTACCAGGCCTGGCAAGGCGAACAGCCGCGCCGCGACGACCTGACCTTTTTCTGTTTCCGCCCATAGGAGCGCCGATTTTGCTGTACGAAGAATTCAACGATTTCTGGGACGTGGCCCGCAAGCGCCACATCATCTTTTTCTACGTGGGCTATTTCTCGCAGCACGTGGTGGCCGCCATTTCCGAGACCATCAAGGCACGGCTGGACACCGCCGGTGCGGCCGGGCCGACGCGCCGCCGCATCTTCTCGTCCTTCGTCGAAATGTCGCAGAACATCATGCACTACTCGTCGGACACGCTGACGCCGGACGAACAGAGCGACCAGCAGATGCGGCGCGGCTCCTTCTGCATCGGCATGAAGGACGACAGCTTCTTCCTGCTGTGCGCCAATCCGGTCGACAACGCCAACGTCGAGCGCATCCGCAACCGCCTGGAGCCGTTGCACACGATGACGATGGAAGAGATCAAGTCCGCCTACAAGAAGGCGCTGCGCGACGAGACGCCGGCCGACAGCAAAGGCGCCGGCCTGGGTTTCCTTACCATGGCGCGCGACGCCAGCGAACCGCTGGAGTTCGAGTTCGTGCAGGAAGCGCAGCACCCGGACACCACGGTGTTCTGCATCAAAGCGATCATTTAAATCAGTACTGGAACAGATATGGAACCCCTCTTCATCAGCGCCTCGCCCACCTCGCCGGAAATCGACTTCCGCTTCGACCAGCACACCCTGTCGATCAAGGGCGAGTCCTATCCTGAAAACGCGGCAGCCTTCTACGGCCCGCTGATCGCGCGCGTGCAGGCCTGGCTGGACGGCTGCGTCGACGCCAGCATCACCGTCAACGTTTCGCTGGCCTACTTCAATAGCTCCAGCACCAAGATGCTGTTCTCCTTCTTCGATGCGCTGAACAAGGCCGCCATCGCCGGTAACCAGGTGCGCCTGAACTGGTACCACGACGAAGACGATGACACCATCCTCGAATTCGGCCAGGAGTTGCAGGACGATTTCGGCGCGCTGGATTTCCAAGACCACCCAGTGAGCAACTGATGATGACCATCCCTGGCCGCGAAGAAGCCGACCTGTTTGCGCTGGAGAGCGCGGCGCTGGCCAACGCCAGGGCGGCCCACGCCGATCCGCGCGCCGACGCCCGCGCGGCGCTGGCCGAAATGATCGTCCACTACGAGCGCCTGATGCGCGAGAGCCGGCGCCTGATCCGCCGCAGCGACCGCGCGGAACTGGACATGAACCAGATGAACCGCCAGCTGCACGAACTGGCGCTGCAGCTGGAATACCGCGCCACCCACGATCCGCTGACCGGCGCGCTCAATCGCGGCGCCGTCATCGAGCAGGCTTCCGGCTGCCTGGAACGCGGCGACATGGCCTTGATCGTGCTCGATATCGACCACTTCAAATGGGTCAACGACGATTTCGGCCACCCGGCCGGCGACGCCGTGATCCAGACCGTGGTGCGCTGCCTGCAGGAGCTGCTGGGGCCTGCGGTGGCGATAGGCCGCGTCGGCGGCGAGGAATTTTCGGTGGTGTGGCCGACCAGCGCCATCGACGAAGCCATGCGGGTGGCCGCCAGCATCTGCGACGCCATCGCCGACCAGGTGTTCGCCGCGCCGATCGACCGCCAGATCACGGCCAGCGTGGGCGTCAGCTGGAACCGCGCCGGCACCAGCTTCGAAACCGCCTACAGCCACGCCGACGAAGCGCTATACGCCGCCAAGCGCGCCGGCCGCAACTGCGTCAAGCTGCACACGCAGCTGCCGCCGCCGCACGCCACCTCTACGCCACCAGCGCCTGAAGACGTATCAGCTCCTTGCCATTGAATTTGCAGATGGCGCGAAACGCTGCACCGATGCGCCGGTCGCCAGCGGCGGCACGCCAGAACTCAATGGCGGCAGCCGCTGCCGCCATCCAGTCCGCGCGCTCCTGCGGCAGCGGCAAGCCGGGTTTGAACTTACGAAACGGCAACTCAACGCCTCGCACCGGCGCGTACAGCATCGGCAACATGTCGTAGGCCGGCGCCAGCGTGAGCGGCGCTTGTCCCGCCGCTCCCGGTATGAAGGCCAGATTACCCTCGTGCATATCGGTGTTGCCGATCAAGCGGCCGAAGTGCCACAAGCGGTTGATGCACGCCTGGGTATCGTCGCTGATGTATCGTTCGTCGGCCAGGCGCTTGCCCACCTTGGTCCAGGCCTCGCCCGCCATGCCGAACAGCGCGGCGTCCAGCGCGGCCCAGGTGCAGACCGGCGAACGTCCGAACTCCCCATGGCGGTCGAAGCGCACGACTTCCAGAAAAGTACGTTGATCATGACGGAGGATACTGCTGCGCGCCGCTGGCAGCGCCAGATGGCTGGCCAGCGTTTCGAGCGCCAGATGTTCGCATATCAGCAGATCCGCCCAACGCTGCGCACCCGGCGAATTATCGTTTCCGGAGAATTTGACGATGACATGCGTCTTGCCCTCGCTGCGCTCGCGGCAGGCGGTAAATTTAGGGAATTCGCCGCCGGCCGAAGAGCCGGCAATGCCCGCCTCCATCGCCGTAGCTGCCTGCCGGCCATAGGCGGCAGCCACTCCTCTATCCGCAATCACAGTGTAGCCGCGTTGCATCGTCTCGAGGTGACGACGATATGCAACCTCTCCCAGGATGTAGTTGCCGGCGCTGTCGGCCCCCATTGTGGACAGCGCATGCAGTACATCGTCTTCCTGCCATCTTCGCGGGTCCGCCCCGGTTTGCAGCAGATCGGCGTAGCGGTGCGCAAACTGCCGTCCGAGGAAACCCTGTGGCCGCATATCATCCAGCGGATAGGGCAAACCCGGAAACCAGCCGTCGCGCATCTCCTGCGCCAATGGCCATTCGAACGGCTGCTCATAGCGCATCGCGCAGCCGGCTGGATAAATGGGGTCGAGGGTCGCAATCTGTTTTCCGCGCCCTTGGCGGTCGATGCGATACAACGCGATGGGCGCGATGGTGCCGCGTAACGGGCGGCGGGCGGCATAACTGGTGCGCCGGGCGGCGCCACGGACGACGATCTGGTCGCCCAGCTCTTTCACCATCCGCATCATGGTGGCGCGGCTCAGCGTAGGTCGTGCTTTCTGTAGGCGCAGCAGCAAGTCGGCGCCGGAAATGACCCGAGCCAATCGAATGATCTGCAAGATATCGCTCGAAGATGCCATAGTATTGAAACGTTTATTGAAACGATTTTTCTTAAATAACTATAGCATATTCAAGTAGTTACATTCAAAATAGGGCTATCTTTGAAACGATTCTTCAAGGTACTGGCGTCAGCAGCGGCCGGCCGCCGAAGTGGGCCAGCAGGTTGTCAAGCACCAGCTGGCCCATCGCGTGGCGGGTCTCCACCGTCAGGCTGCCCACGTGCGGCGTCAGCACCACGTTCTCCAGCTCGCGCAACACCGCCGGCACATGCGGCTCGTTGTCGAACACGTCCAGCGCCGCCATGCCCAGCGTGCCGTCGCGCAGCGCGGCGACCAGCGCCTCCTGGTCCACCAGCGACCCGCGCGCGACGTTGACCAGCGTGCCCTCCGACCCAAGCGCCGCCAGCACCGCGGCATCCACCGCATGCCGCGTGGCCGCGCCGCCCGGCGCGCACACCACCAGATAGTCGCTGGCCCGCGCCAGCTCCAGCAGCGTGGCGCAGCGCTTGACCGCCACGCCGTCCACCGGGCGCGGTTGGAAGTAGCGCGTGCGCATCCCGAACGCCGCCGCCCGCGTCGCCACCGCCTGGCCGATGCGGCCGAAGCCGAACACCCCGCACACCTTGCCCCGCAGCGCGCGCGTCGGCGCCAGCGGCATGCCGCGCTCCCAGGCGCCGCTGCGCACATGCCGGTCCAGCGCCGGCAGCCGCCGCGCCGCCGACAGCAGCAGCGTCAATGCCAGATCCGCCACATCCTCGGTCAGCACACCCGGAGTGTTGGTGACAAAAATGCCACGCGCGCGCGTCGCATCCAGCGCCACCGCGTCGACGCCGATGCCGTTGACGGCGACGATCTCCAGCCGCGGCAACTGCGCCAGCAGCGCCGGCCCGATGCCGATCGCGCCCGTCGTCAGCACGCCGCGTATGCGCCCCGCCACACCCGCAAGCCATTCAGGCTGCGCCTCGCAGGGCTGGCGCCACAGGTGATGGCAGTGAAACGCGTGCTCCAGCTGCGCCATCACGGCCGCCGACGGACTCGCCGCCAGCACCAGTATTTCCGGTTTGATATTGGTTTCATGGTCCATGTCACGATTGTACCGATTGTGCAAACGGCGGCGCAGGTTTCCCGTGGCTTTGCGTAGACTTTCTGTCGGCATTTCCGTATGCTGGAAGCTACCTTCCAGGAGCGCGCCCCGATTTGAACGTCCACGCCCCCACCCCGCTCGCCTGTCTGGCCGCCCGCCGCTGGCTGCGCGCGGCGCTGGCCGCCTGCATGATGCTGTGCGGCGCCGCCGTCGCCGGCCCGGAGCGCTGGGACCAACTGGCCACGCCACTGTTCGACCACCTCGGCCTGGAACAAGGCTTGCCCCATCCGGTCGGCATGGCGCTGGCGCAGGACGGCGACGGCTTTATCTGGGTCGGCACCCAGGCCGGCCTGGCGCGCTGGGACGGCTATCATATGCGCAGCTTCCACCACGACAGCGCCGCCATGATGTCGCTGCCCGGCGACTTTATCCAGGTGCTGCACGTCGATGTGCGCGGCCGCCTGTGGGTGGGCACCTCCGTCGGCGGCCTCACCATGTACGACCAGCGCCGCGAACAATTCACCCGCCCCGTCGAAGAACTGAGCAAAGGCCAGATCAACGCCATCGCCAGCGACGCCAGGGGCAACCTGTGGATAGGCACCTCGGCGGGCCTGAAGTACTACGACACCGTCGAACGCACGTTGCGCCGCTACACCCACGAGGAGCATCCCGGCCTGCCGGACAACCAGGTCCGCGCCCTGCTGATGGACCGCGCCGGCACGCTGTGGATAGGCACGGGCAGCGGCCTGTCCCGGCTCAAGGAAGGCGGCGCCATCACCCAGGTCGCCGTCAACGGCGAGGGCCGCGGCGGCTGGAGCGACACCGTGCTGTCGCTGGGCGAGAACAGCCTCGGACAAATCGCCTTCGGCACGCTCAAGAGCGGCGTCGGCCTGGTCGACGCCGGGGCGGACCAGGGCCGCATCCTCGGCATCCCGGGCGTCAAGGAAATGCAGGGCAATATGGTGCTGTCGGTGATCGAGACCACGCCAGGCACCTGGTGGGCCAGCACCTACGGCGGCGGCGTGGTCGAGTACCGCAACGGCAAGGGCCACCGCATCCTGCACCAGCCGGCCGTGGCCCTCAGTCTCAGCAGCGACCGCACCGCCGCCCTGCTGCGCGATCGCAGCGGCATGATCTGGGTGACCACCGAGCGCGGTGTCGACGTGTTCGATCCGCACAACGAGAGCGTCGATTCGGTGTTCGGCGCGCAGGGCGCGCCGGAAGCGGCCGTGAGTTCCCTGATGACCGACAGCCAGCGCCAGGTCTGGATCGCGCTGGCCGACCAGGGCATCGACATCGTGCGGCCGGACGGTGCGCGCCGCGCCGCGCTGCGCCCGGACCCCGCCCATCCCGACACCGCACTGCCAAACCGCATGGTCTTGTCCATGGCAGAAGCCGACTCCGGCGACGCCTGGCTCGGCACCCAGCTGGGCCTCTACCGCACGCACGGGCAGGCGCGCAGCGTGCGGCGCGTGCCGCTGCCGCAGCCCAGTCCCTATCCGCGCATCGGCACCATCCTGCGCCAAAAGGACGAGCTCTGGCTGGGCACCTTCGAAGGACTGCTGCGCTACGATCCGAAGACCGGCGCCGTGCGGCGCTACGAACAAGGCGCGGCAGACGCCGGCGGCCTGACCGACAACCGCATTCACGCCGTGATCGCCGACGCCGACGGCGCGCTGTGGATCGGCACCCGCAATGGCCTGAACCGGCTGGATCCGGAAAGCGGCAAGGTGGAACAGATCCGCGCCGACGCCGGCAAGCCGAACGCCTTGTCCGAAGCCGTCGTCAGCACGCTGGTGCTGGACACGCGCGGCCGCCTGTGGGTAGGCACCTACGGCGGCGGCATCTGCGTCATGACCGGGCGCGATGCGCAAGGCGCGCCGCAGTTCGAGCGGGTCGGCACCATGGCGGGGCTGGCCAGCGGCACCATCATGTCCCTGCAGTCCGATCCCGTGGGCCGGGTCTGGGCCGCCACCGCCGACAGCATCGCCGTGATCGACGCCGCCACCCTCAAGGCGCGCGCGCTGACCCGCGCCGACGGCCTGGCCTTCCGCACCTTCTTTATCGGCGCCAGCGCCGTCACGCCGGAGCGCGACCTGGTGTTCGGCGCCACGACCGGATTCGCGGTGGTCTATCCGGGACGGCTGAACGACTGGGGCTACCGTCCGCCGCTGGTCATCAGCGCGGTGCGCGTGGACCAGCATGCATGGCCCCCGGACCGGCTGGCCGGCGCGCAAGGCCCAACGCTCACGCTCAAGCCGGAGAACCAGAACTTCGAAGTGGAGCTGGCGGCGCTGGACTTCTCGGCGCCGCAGCGCAATCGCTACGCCTACCTGCTGGAAGGCTTCGACCAGCGCTGGGTGGAGGTCGACGCCAGCCGCCGCATCGCCAGCTACAACCGCCTGCCGCCCGGCGCCTACCGCCTGCGCATGCGCGGCAGCAACCGCGACGGCCAGTGGACCGCCGACGAGCTGCAACTGCAGGTGGTGGTGCTGCCGGCCTGGCACCAGACCTGGTGGGCGTGGCTGGGATACTTCCTGGCCGCCTGCGCGCTGGCCTGGGCGCTGGTGCGCTGGCGCGTGCGCCAGTTGCACCACAAGGGCGAGACGCTGCAGGCGCTGGTCTACTCGCGCACCCAGCACCTGGAAAAACTCAACGCCATCGTCAAGTCGATCAACGAGCAGCTCGATTTCGACGCGCTGCTGCACACCATCCTGCATGAATCGACCGTCATCAAGGGCATCGACTCGGCGCTGGCGCTGGTGCGCGAAGCCGGCACCGAGACGCTGTCGCTGCGCGCGGCCTGGGGCCGCATCGACGCCGCCGCCGACAGCTACAACATCGACCTGCGCCAGGCCGACTTGCGCTACGCGCCGGCCGACTGCATGATCGCGCCGGACATCTTCGAAGTCCACCACCAAAACTCGCTGCCCGGCGACGTCTGCGCGCTACTGGCGGTGCGGGTGGTGATCGACGGCCAGGTGGAAGGCTACCTGGTGTTCGAGAACTACCAGTACCAGGCGGCCTTCGCCGCCAGCGACCTCGATCTGCTCAAGGCCTTGAAGGAGCCGTTCGTATCGGCCTACCAGAAGGCGCGCGCGCTGCGGCTGCTGGAGCAGGCGCGCGCCAACGCCGAAGCGGCCACCCGCGCCAAGAGCGATTTCCTGGCCAATATCAGCCACGAGATCCGCACCCCGATGAACGCCATCCTCGGCTTCGCCGGCCTGGGCACGCACCTGGACCTGCCGCCGCAGCCGCTCGACTACTTCCGCAAGATCGGCCGCGCCGGCCAGAGCCTGCTGGAGATCATCAACGACGTGCTGGATTTCTCCAAGATCGAATCGGGCAAGCTGGAACTGGAAGCGCTGCCCTTCGACCTGCCCGACACCCTCAGCCAGCTGGCCGACCTGTTCGCCTGGCGCGCCGCCGAGCGCGGGCTGGAGCTGGTGATCTGGGCCGCGCCGGACGTGCCGTCCAACCTGCTGGGCGACCCGCTGCGCCTGAGCCAGATCCTGGTCAACCTGGTCGGCAACGCGCTCAAGTTCACCGCGCGCGGCCACATCGAGCTGCGCGTGGAGCGCGACCATGCGGCGGCGCTGCCGGCAGGCGGCGCCGCCGACAACCACATCGCGCTGCGCTTCGTGGTCGAAGACAGCGGCCTCGGTATCAGCAAGGAGCAGCAGGCGCGCCTGTTCCAGGCCTTCGCCCAGGCCGACGCCAGCACCACGCGCCTGTACGGCGGCACCGGCCTGGGACTGGCGATCTCGCAGCAGCTGGTGCGCAAGATGGGCGGCGTGATCCAGGTCGACAGCGAGCCTGGCGTCGGCAGCAGCTTCAGTTTCACCGTGGCGCTGCAGCCGGCCGCCGACCAGACGCCGCGCCAGGCGCCGCTGCCGCCGTCGGTGCAGGGCAAGCGGGTGCTGGTCGTGGACGACAGCGAAGCGGTACGCCACATGATGAAGGTCCAGCTGGCGAGCCTGGGCCTGAAGCCGCGCGCGGTGGCCTCGGGCACGGCGGCGGTGGCGGCGTTGCAGCTGGAGGACTACGACATCCTGATGATGGACGCCGACATGCCCGACCTGGACGGCATCGAGACGCTGCGCCTGATGGCCGAGGATGCGCAACTGGCGGCCGTGCCGGCGGTGCTGATGGTGACCGCCTACGCGCGCGAGCATGACCGCCAGACCGCCGAACAAAGCCGCCTGATGCCCTTCCTCGACAAGCCGGCCAACCCCTATCTGCTGCGCAGCGCGGTGCTGGCGGCGCTGGGCCTGGAGAGCGGCCAGCCGGCCGCCAAGCTGGCGGCGCCGCCGTCGCTGGCGGTGCAGCGCATCCGCGGCGCGCACGTGCTGGTGGTGGACGACAACAGCATCAACCAGCAGGTGGCCAGCGAGATCCTGCAGCGCGCCGGCGTCAAGGTGGACCTGGCCGGCAGCGGCGAGGAGGCGGCGCGCATGACCGCCGCCGGCGACTACGACGCGGTGCTGATGGACATCCAGATGCCGGACATGGACGGCTACCAGGCCACCGCCCTGATCCGCGCCGACCAGGTCCACGGCAAGCTGCCGATCATCGCCATGACCGCGCACGCGGTGGCCGGCTACCGCGAACGCTGCCTGGCGATGGACATGAACGATTACGTCACCAAGCCGATCGACCCCGACACCTTGTACGCCGTGCTGGCGACCTGGGTCGAGCCGGACCTGAGCCGGCTGGACGCCGCCGAGCCGGCGCCGCCCGCCCATCCGGACTACACCGCCTCCGCCGACGCGCGGCGCGGTATCGACCTGGACGCGGCGATGCAGCGGCTGGGCGGCCACGGCAGCTTGCTGTCGCGCCTGCTCGGGCTGTTCGCCAAGGATTTTGGTGCGAGTTTGCAACAGATTCAAGATGCAATCCACTACGGCGATTTCTTGAAGGCGGCCGACCTGGTGCACAAGATACGCGGCGCCGCCGGTAATATATCGGCAACAGAGTTGTATGAAACGGCAACCGCGCTGGAGGACCGGCTGCGGGACGATCCCTCTGGGCTGACCGATGTGCTGCAGGCTTTCGCCCAGTCGTTCGGGATCGTGATGGAAAGTGCGCATCAAGACATGCTTGAGCAAGATGCAAGGATGGCCGAGCTGGCCCACACTACCTAGCAACTTGCGAGTCGCACGGCGTTTGCGAAAGTTGCTTGAGGTAAGGCTTGCTTTGGCCTAGGATGAACTTGCGTTTCGACACGCGAGGTTTCCTTAAATCCACACGAAAGGTACTGACATGGCCACGCATTCCCCGCAAGATCTCGATCTGCTGCTGTCCAAATTGTCCGGCGACGACACGTTCCGCGCCAGTTTCCTGAACGACCCGCAACTGGCACTGGGCACGCTGGGCATCAAGCTCGACGCCGACAAGATCCCCGCCTTGCGCAGCCTGCCGGCCAAGGATGTGTTCATCGCCAGCCGCCACGCCATCAAGGGCAAGCTGGAAAACGCCGCCGGCGCGATTCCGTTCTTCCTGTCGGGCCAACGCTAAGCCACGACCCGTGATCGCTCACGGTTCGTAGCGCATTTCCACCGTATCCTGTGCGCCGGACGCCTGTCCGCAACCGCATACAGCGATCACCATATCCTTCAAGGGGTCGAGCCCAAATACCCGCTCGATGTCGATCTCGTTGACCGCCGCCGTCACAAAGGCCGGCATTCCCGCTTCCGTCGCCAGCAGATAGAACGTCTGCGACAGATGGCCAGCGTCCAGCAGCAGCGCGCGGTAAGCCTTGGCGTGATTGCGGTACTTCCAGAAATTGCGCTCCACCCGCGCCGCCAGCACCACCATCATCGGCGCATCGACAAACCAATCCTGGTCGGCCACCATGCGCATCGCCAGTTCCGCCGTCTGCGTGGTATCCATCGCCGCCAGCGGCTCCAGCGCGTGACGTACCGGATGATAGTGGTACAGGCCGGGCGCGACGCCTTCGATGCGCTGCGCCAGCACATAGGCTTCCACCGGGTGCAGGCCGCCGGCCGATGGGCTGAGCTTTTTCAGCACGAAGGCGCCCGGCGCCATTTCGCGTTCGCCCTGCGAGCCGAAGGCGCGCTGCAACAGGCGGGCGACGGTGGCCACCGGCAGCACGGCGGCGGGATCGAAATTGCGGCCGGTGTAGCGCTGGAACAGCGTGTCGTCGAGCCGCGCACGGTCGGGATGGGGCAGCGCGATGGCTTCGCTCTCGGCGCAGCGCTCGATGACCGGACCGGGCGGCGTGCCGTACGACACCACCAGCTCTTCAAAACTGGGGAACTGCATGCCCTTGTCGACCCGCATATCGCCCCAGCGGCTGAACGTATGCGCGACGGCCGACAGCGGCCGCCAGTTCTGCGAGCGCAGCACCTCGTCGCGTTCGCGGAAGCGCGGGTCGTCGCCGATCAGCAGGCCGCACTCCAGCAGGCGGGCGATGACGGCGGCGCCGTATTTTTCCTCGCTGGTGTCGCGCTCCTGCCACAGCGTCAGGCCGATGCCGCCCAGCGCCGCCATCTCTTCCAGTGTGACTTCCACTTCCTGGCCCAGATGCGGCGCCAGCGCCATCCAGCGTATCGTCGCGCCGAGCGCGCCGTCGCCGGCAAACAGCGCCGTCCAGTCGATATCCAAATCCTCGCGGGGTTCCAGGAACAATACGGCGCAGCGTCTGATCAGCATATGGGACTCACCTTGAAAGTTAGCCTTGCAAGCTCCAGCGGCCCAGTGCGGTGTAAGGCAGGTTCTGGCCGATGTGACTGTGGACCAGCACCAGCTCGCGCACCGTCCACTCGACGGGAGCGACGGCTTGCGGCGGCGCCGTTACATCATCGTACAGCAGTGTGACGTGCGGCGTATAGCCCGGCGGGTTGCCGGGCAGGCCAGCCTTGAGCAAGGCCGTCGCGAGACTTTTATACAGGGAGCCGAGGCCGGTGACGCCGTCACCGCCGGTCAGCACGAACGGCCGGTTGCGGGCGCGGTTGACGAAGGTCTGGGCGACGTCGAAGCTGACCGCGAAAGGCGCCGTTGCCGCCGCCACCGATGCGGCGGCCTGCCCTGCCCGCGCCACCACGCTGTCCGGCATGCCGGGAAAGTCACCCAGGTTGCACAGCGTGGCATGCAGGCGCGCATCGGCGATGGGCCGGCCGCGCATGGCGTGCACGCTCTTCAGCTCGGCGGTCAGTTGGTGGATGCGGGCGATGGCGCCGGCGTCGGGCAAGACCGCGAAGAAGATCCGGTCCGTCAGCTGAGGTTCGGGTTCGAAACCGGGCAGTAAAGTTTGTTGTGTCATGCCTCGCAGTTTAACGCTTGACAGCACCGATTACAACTGTAATCATTCTCAGCGATTACACCTGTAAATGAAAGAAACGATGAAAGCCATTCCACAGATCAGTGAAGCCGAATCGGTCGTCATGGAAACCCTTTGGGCGCACAGCCCACGCAGCGCGGAGGAAGTGGCCGCCGCCGTCGGCGACGAGCGCGCCTGGCAGGAATCCACCGTCAAGACCCTGCTCAACCGGCTCTTGCGCAAGAACGCCGTCAAGGTGTTGAAGGATGGGCGACGCTATCTCTACACGGCCGCGATCACGCGCGAACAATGGCTGCACAGCGAGAGCAAGGGATTCCTGGACCGGCTGTTCGACGGCCGCGTGGCGCCGCTGGTGGCGCACTTCAGCCGCCACCGCAAGCTGAGCAAGGCGGATCTGGAAGAACTCAAGCGCCTGATCGGAGAACTCGATGACGGTAAATGACATCGGCGAACTGCTGCCCGTGCTGATGCGCGCCACCGTTGTCCTGAGCGTGGCCGCCATCGCAGCGATGGCGCTGCGCCTGCCGTTGCGCCGCAGCTTCGGCCCCGGCGTCGCTTACGCCGCGTGGCTGGGCGTGCCCTTGTGCGCACTGGCCGCGCTGCTGCCCGCCCCACCGACCGGCAGCGTGCTCGCGCAGCACGCAGCGCCCGCCGTCCAACCGCTGGCCGCCGCCATGCGCGGCCTGGCGCCGGCGCCGTCATCGGCGCTGACCAGCATCCTGATTCTGCTGGCCTGGCTGGCTGGCGCACTGTATTTCGCGGCGCGCCAGATGCGTCAACAACGGGCATACATACGCAGCCTGGGCAAACTCACGCGGCGCGGCGGCATCGCCTATGCTGAATCCCCGTGCGCAGGCCCGGCGCTGGTCGGCCTGTGGCGGCCCATCATCGTGGTCCCGGGCGATTTCGATAGCCGCTACACATCGCGAGAACGTGAACTGATACTGGCCCACGAACGCGCCCACGCGATCCGCCGCGACCCGCTGGCCAACGCTTCCAGCGCGGCCCTGCTCTGCCTGAACTGGTTCAATCCCCTGCTCCACATCGCCGAACGCCTGATGCGCAGGGACCAGGAGCTGGCATGCGACGCAGAGGTCGTGCGCCATCACCCGAACGCGCGTCGCAGCTACGCCAACGCCATGCTGAAAACCCAGCTATCCGCAGGCGATGCGCCGCTTGCATGTCAATAGCAATCCACCCACCCTCTGAAAGAGAGAATCATGAACCTGAACCGCACCACACCGTATGCTTTACGTTTGACCGGCCGCCTTCTGATCGCCTCCGCCTTGGCCGCCGGCAGTTGGGCCACCTGGGCAGCGCAACAGGCGCCTGCTGGCCCGCTTTACGATGTGGCGGTCAATTTGAACGTCGGCGGCGCCAGCTCATCGCCGCACTTACATACGCACGCAGGCGAAACGGCCACGCTGCGCAGCGGCGACGGCGCGCAGCAATGGGAGACCAGGCTCACGCTCAAACCCACCGACGACGGCAAAGTGTTCATCAGCAGCAGCGTGAAACATGGCGGCAAGGAGGTCGGTAAGCCGGGCTTGCTGGTGGCGCTGGGCGAGCCAGCCACGGTCAGGATCGAACTGGACGATAAGTCGCGGTTGGAAATGCAGCTGACGGTAAGCCAACTCAAGCCGTAAGGCGTCGCGCAGTCAGAAAAACTTACACCTCCTCCGGTCTGCTGCCGCCCTGGGCAATAGAACAACTGCAAATCAATGACTTACGTCCACGGCATGCGAATTGCTCTGCTGGGTGCTGATCATCAACCCAGTTACTCGCCCGGAGGAAGTCATGCAAAGCAATCTATACCAACAACAAGCGCGGCGGCGCACATGGATGAGGCCGCTTGCTGGCCTCTGCCTGCTGTGGCTGTCCATGCTGTTCGCGCCCGCAGGCGCGGCGGCACAGGACCTGCATCTGGTCAAGGTCATGCCGATCGGCGACTCGCTGACGGCCGGCTATCCGCTCACCCCGGAACTCAGCTATCGCAAGGAATTGCGCAGGCTCTTGCGCCAGGACGGCAAGGAAATCGACTATGTCGGCGCCTTCGATCAAGATCCCGCCGCGCCGCTGCTGGACCTGGCGCATCAGGGCCAGGTCGGCGCCACCATCGGCATTATCACCAACGCCGCAGCATGGAAGCAGTTCAGGCCGGACATCATACTGCTGATGGCTGGCACCAACGACTTCCGGCTGGTCGACGCCAGCACCAGCCTAGGCGGCCTGCGCCGCGTCGCCTCCGCCATCGACCTCGGCGCGCTGCTCGAGCAGATCAATCTCGACTACCAGTCCATGGGCATGCCGGTACAGATCTTTGTCTCGACCATCCCACCGATGGGCTTCGCCACCGTCAGCGGCTCGTCGCGGGTACTGGACACCTTGCCCATGTATCTCGAAACCAATGGCGGCAGCTTTGATACGGTCAGCCAGCACACGGGCGCCATCACCGAGGCACAATTCCTGGCCGCGTTTTCCGCCTTCCTAACGCGCCAGAAACTCAACCCGGACCTCGACCATATCTTCCACGCCGCCGACGCCAACGGCGACAACGCGCTGGCAGAAACAGAATACACGGCCGCGCTGCGGCTGCTGACCGAATGCATCCTCAACAAATTCATTGAAGACTACAACAGCAATATCCGCGCGGTGGCCAGCAACATCGCCAACACACACTTCCTCGATGCCGGCTCGCAGCTGACGCTGGCGGACTTTACCGACGGCACCCATCCCGCCACCCAGCAAGGCTACGACAAGCTGGCTCCCGCCTGGTTCAGCGCGCTGCACGCCTACTTCGCCGGCCTGCCCCGCTACTGGATCGGCACCAGCGGCTTCTGGAACGACGGCATCAACTGGGCCGCCACGCCGAACGGTCCGGGCGGGGTCGGCCAGCCGACGGGCGGCTCGGCCTACCTGCTCCAGGACGACAATATCAACCGCACCGTCATCCGCGACAACGACGCCAACCCGGCCCTGCTGCTCGACTTGCGCATCGACGCCACCGGCAGCGGCCAGATGACGTTGCGCTCGACGGCCGATTTGCGCGCAGTGCTGCTTGCGGTCGGCCTGAAGGGCAAAGGCCGGATCGAGCAGACCGACGACAGCACCACCACGGTGCCCACGCTGATCATGGGTTCGGACGCGGGCAGCGCCGGGGAATATGTGCTGGACGGGCCGAGCACCACCCTGCGGACGGTGAACGAGGAACTGGGCTTCAACGGCAGCGGCAGCTTCTTCCAGGACAACGGCAACAACGACGTGCTGCGCCAGCTGATCCTCGGCTTCACCCCTACCGGCTCCGGCAGCTACACGCTGACCCAGGGCACGCTGTCCGCCAACGAAGAATTCATCGGCCTGGGCGGCGGCGGCATGTTCATCCAGATCGGCGGCACGCACCGGGTCGAAGCCAAGTCCCCTACCGCCGGCGGCGTCGAGGGAACCATGACCATCGCCAGCGACTCGGGCAGCCACGGCAGCTATGCGCTGAAGGGCGGCAGCCTGAGCGCAATCAACGTCGTCAACAACGGCACTTTCGACTACAGCGGCGGCACGCTGGCGGCAACACGCTTCATCAACAACGGCACGCTGCGCCTGGCCGGCCGGCGCCAGCTTGACGGCGACCTGTTCCTGCCGCTGAACGGCCAGATCCAGATCCCCGACGCCTTCCGCAGCGGCGCGCCGACGCATCTCGACCTAAGCGGCGGCGCCGAGCTGGAAGGCCGCATCATCGTCAGCCTGGCGCCCGGCGCCACGCCGCAACTGGGCGACAGCGCGGTACTGATGACGGCGGCGCACGGCATTTCCCCGTTGCTGCCTGGGGCGCTGCGCGTGCCGCTGCTGCCCGGCAAACTCATCCTGCACGGCGAAATCGTCGGCCGCTCATTGCTGCTGGTGGTGGCGCAAGTCACTTGCGACGACGTGAGCATGGTGCGCAGCACGCTCGGCCGGCGCGGCAACCGGCTGGCAGGCGACGTCAATAACGATGGCGTGGTCGACGTGCGCGATCTCGCGATCATGGCCCAGAAGCTGCCATCCGGCACCAGCTGTTCGTTCTAACCCTCAGCCACCTCGAACCTTTAACAGGAGCACCTTATGAAAACCCGCATGACATCCATGCTAATCCGGGCGCTGGGCGCCTTGTTGGCGGCCTGCTGCCTGCAAGCGGCCGCCGGTCCGATACTCAGCATCCTCCCTTCATCACCCATGGTGTTGCCCGGCCAGACCTTCAGCGCCACGGTGGCGATCGAGAACGCCAGCGATTTGTTTGCCTACCAGTTCGACCTGGCATTCAACCCTGGGCTGCTGCGCATCACCAATGTGACCGAGGGCAGCTTCCTGCCCTCGGTCGGCCCCACCGTCTTCTTCCCTGGCACCATCGACAACAGGGCCGGGCAACTGGCGTTCACAGTGGGCACGCTGACCGATGGCCTGCCAGGCGCCAGCGGCGACGGCGGCCTGGTGCGGATCGACTTCCAGGCCCTCGGCACCGGCGGCATTTCCGGCCTGTCGCTATCTAACCTGATCCTGTTGAACTCCAGCCTGGTCGAGATCGCCGACGCGTCGGTGATCCCGGGCCAGGTGGCCGTGGTGCCGGAACCCGGCACCTTGCTGCTGCTCTGCTCCATGGTGCTGGGCATGCAGTTGGCCCTGCGTCGCAAACCCCGACATTGACGAACCAGACAGGGACACCCACCCGTATCTGCCGCGAACCTTTACGGACCCGCGGGGTCCATAGATTAAAAGGCATCAGGGTGATCTCATGAAGAAAACTGCCGCAGTGCTGGTATTGGGACTGGTCATAGCCGTGCCGGCCACGGCTGACTTCGAGGCAAGCCTGAAGGCGCTTCAGGTGCACGATTACGCCACCGCGCTGGCCGAAGCGCGTCAGGGGCAGGCGAGCGGCGACGCGCGTGCATCGTACCTGGTGTTCATGATCCTGAGCCAGACCGCGCTGCATTATCTTGATGCGGCCGGCAAGCCCGACATGGCCCGCTATTTCCAGTTGGCGGCAAGGCCCGTTGCCGAGCGCGCGCTCGACGTGGAAGCGTTCGACGCTCTGTATCGTGCCGCCGCCACCGGATTCCCGCCCGCGGTGCTCGGACTGGCGGCGATGGAAAGCGGCGTGGTCGGCGAAGGCAATCGGGCCCGGATGTTGGGGTTGTTGCAGGCGGTTCCACCGCAGCAGAAGCAGCTGTTGGCCGGCTACGAAAGAGCCGGGCAGCTGCTCGATCGCCTGGGACAGAGCCATGCCTCGCCCCGGCTGTTCATCGATACGCTGGAGTTGGCGCAGGTCATGGCGGCCGCGAAGGCGTGTCCCCCGGGCCCGGCCATCCAGCCAGTCAAGTTGCTGGCCACGGCGATCTCGACGCCACCCCATGACACCATCTACCTGCCGTCAACGGTGCCGGGCTATGAGCATGCGTTTCTGATTGCCGGCCAGTGGCAGGAGGAATGGACGTTCCAGGCCTGCGGAAAAACGGTGGCGCTGAAGATCGACTTTTCCGCCGATGGCCTCGGCGGCGCCAACATGCGCACGGACGGCCAGGCCGCCAGAGTTATCGAGGCCAACGATCGACAATGAGCATCCGCCATCGGCGCTTATTTGACGCGCTGCTTCTCCAGCTTGCGCGCCAGCGTGCGGCGGTGCATGCCCAGCCGCCGCGCCGCTTCCGAGATGTTGAAGTCGGTCTCGGCCAGCACCGTGTGGATGTGCTCCCACTCCAGCGTCTTGACCGACGTGGCGCGGTTGGTCAATTCCAGCTCCGCCGCGCCTGCCACGTGTTCGAAGGCCGCTTCGATGTCGTCGGTGTTGGACGGCTTGGCCAGGTACTGGCAGGCGCCCAGCTTGATCGCCTCCACCGCCGTGTTGATGCTGGCGAAGCCGGTCAGCACCACGATCAACATTTCCGCGTCGTGCTGGTGCAGCATCTGCACGCAGGCCAGTCCGGACGAATTGCCCTTCAGCTTCAGATCCACCACCGCGTAGCCCGGCGAGTGATCGACCAGCAACGCACTGGCTTCATCCACGTTCTCGGCCAGCAGCACCTTGTAGCCGCGCCGCTCGAACGAGCGGCTCAAGGTACGGGCGAAGGCGGCGTCGTCCTCGACCAGCAACAGCACGCGTTCTTCTTCAGTAGTCATATTGATTAGTTTCCGGTTTGATTTCGATTTCCGACAGCGGCAGCGTCAGGCGCACCAGCGCCCCGCCCTGCGGCCAGTTCGACGCCGTCACCGCGCCACCCAGGGTGCGCGCGACGTTCACCACCAGGAACAGACCCAGGCCACCGCCCGGCCGTCCCTTGCTGGAGTTGTAAGGCTTGCCCAACTGCGCCAGGATCTCCGGCGCGAAGCCCGGCCCGGCGTCCATCACCTGCAGCACCAATTGGCCTTCCTCGACGCTCGCCTCCATGCGCAGCCATTGCGGCGACGCCTCCAGCGCATTGTCGAGCACATTGCAGATCATTTGTTTCAGTGTCGAGTCGGACACCACCGGATGATCCGGCGCGATGCGGTTGTCGAATTCAAACGCCACCACCGGCCGCCCCACCCGCCATTCCGCCACCAATTCCGCCAGGAAGGTGTTGATGGTGGTGGCCGCCGACGATTCGCCGCGCGTCTCGCCGGCCGACAGCAAGATCCCGCTGACGATGGACTTGCAGCGCTTGAGCTGGGTCTGCATCTCGACTATCTCCTCCAGCAGCACGGCGTTGGCCTTGAACTCGGGCATGTGCTTCCAGTCGCCCAGGATCACAGCCAGCGTGGCCAGCGGCGTGCCCAGCTCGTGGGCCGCGCCCGAAGCCAGCAGCCCCATGCGGATGATGTGGTCCTCTTCCGCTGCGCGCTGGCGCAGGTCGGCCAGCTTGGACGCCGTCACCCGCACGTTGCGCATGATGCGCGTGATAAACACGACCAGCAGCGCCGCATCCAGCACGAAGCAGATCAGCATGCCCTGCACATACAGGCTGAAAATGCCGCGTCCATGGTCCAATGGCAACGACAATGGTTCGGAGAACAAGGCCAGGCCGGCGATGCAGGTCCCGGTGACGCCGACGATGGTCCAGGTCGACCATGCCTCCAGCAACACCGCGCCCAGGATCACATGCAGCAGGTACAGGAACACAAAGGGATTGGTGGCGCCGCCGCTCAGGTAGAGCTGCGCCGTCAGGCTGGCGATATCGACCGTCAGCGCCAGCAGCAGCTCGCTGTTGGACACCACCTGGTTTTCCTGCCAGCGCAAGGTGCTGGCGATGTTGAAGGCGATCAGGCAGGCCAGCACGTTGAGCATGGCCGGCAAGGGCAGACGCACGTCGAACACCATGGTGGTGGCGAAGATGGTGGTGATCTGGCCCACCACCGCGATCCAGCGCAGCTGGATCAGCTGCTGCATGTTCTTGTGGCCGGCCGCGTGGGTGATGGTGTTGGCCGAAGCGTTCACCGCCGCCAGCGGCTCGATCACCGGGGCATTCGGCCTGCCCCGGTCGTACGGATTGTCGTTTTTCCTGGCCATTTACGCTTTAGTCTGTGATTTGCGCCCGTCGCGGACGACCCATACGGCGCCGCCGACGATCATCAGCGCCAGCGCGTACCAGGTGACAGCATAAACCAAATGGTTGTTGGCGAACGAAACCACGGTCAGGCCGCCGAGCGGCTCGCCCTCGACGACAGCGGCGTCGGCGTCGGCGTCGACGAAATACGGCGCCACGGCCGGCAGCCCGCGCGCGTGGGCGATGGCTTGCACGTCGCGCGTGTACCAGTAGTTGCGGCCCGGTTCATTCTGGCGCAGCCGGCCGGAGACTTCTCCCAGCCGCAGCAGTCCCGTGACCGCGACCGCATCGCCGCCTGCGGCGCAGGCATCGGCCTTGGCGGCCGGTGGTGCGGCCTGTGGCGCCCAGCCGCCGGAACCGGCGCGGATGAAGCCGCGATTGACCATGACGATGGCGCCATCAGCCGTGCACAGCGGCGTCAGCACCCAGTAGCCGATGCCACGGTCCAGCGAGGCCAGTACCTGCGTGTCCGAACCCTTCAGATAGTGGCCGCTGAGCCGCACGCGGCGATAATCGTCCGCCTCGGCGTTCAGCTGCGGCCACAGCGCCACGCCGGGCGCCTCCACCGGCGCCGCGTGCACGCGCTGCTCGACGCGTTCGATCAGCGCCAGCTTCCATTGCAGGCGGAATATTTGCCACGTCCCCAAAGCAAAAAACCCTGCAAACATCAGCCCGGCCGCAATGGCCAGGCTGATGCGCAGGGTGCGGGAACGTGGGCGCGATGCCCCTTCCATCATTGCATGTCGCGCATGTTGTGCACGTCCGTACCCATGGACGGCATCATATTGACGTTCATGTGGTACATGACCCAGATCGAACCGGCCAGTACGATCACCAGCAGCACCAGCGTGAACATGGTCGCCAGCAGCGACCAGCCGCCTTCGATCTTGCCGTTCATGTGCAGGAAGTACACCATGTGCACCACTACCTGAACCGCAGCGAAGGCCAGGATCACCGCGGCGGTGGTGCTGGACTTGTCGAAGGCCTTGTGCATCACCAGCCAGAACGGGATCGCGGTCAGGATCACCGACAGCACGAAGCCGATCGCGTAGTCCTTCAGGCTGCCGTGGGCGCCAGCTTCGTGGCCGTGGTCGTCATGACCGTGGTCGTGACCGTGGTGGTCGTGGTTGTGAGCGCTCATGGCAGGACTCCCATCAGATAAACAAAGGTAAACACGCCGATCCAGATCACGTCCAGGAAGTGCCAGAACATCGACAGGCACATCAGGCGACGATTGTTTTCCGGCGTCAGGCCGTGCTTGGCCAGCTGGAAGATCAGCGTGACCAGCCAGATCGAACCGAACGTCACGTGCAAGCCGTGGGTACCGACCAGCGCGAAGAACGAGGTCAGGAACGCGCTGCGCTGCGGACCGGCGCCTTCGTGGATCAGGTGAACGAATTCATCCAGTTCCAGGTACAGGAAGGCCAGGCCGAACAGGCCGGTGATGGCCAGCCAGACGATGGTGGCCTTCAGGTTCTTGCGCTGCGATGCGATCATCGCGAAGCCGTAGGTGATCGACGACATCAGCAGGAAGCCGGTGTTGAGCGCCACGGTCGGCAGGTCGAACAGCTCGGCGCCGGTCGGGCCGCCCGCGTAGTTGCGGCCCAGTACGGCGTAGGCGGCGAACAGGCCGGCGAACAGCAGGCAGTCGCTCATCAGGTAGAGCCAGAAGCCCAGCAGCGTGCCGTTCTCCGGGTGGTGGTCGCGCACGTAGTAGCGTGCGCTCGGGTCGGCGCTCACGGCGCCGTTAGCGATAGATTCAGACATGGGCTTCCAGCAAACGAGTATGCGCTTCTTCGGTGCGGATGACTTCTTCCGCAGGGATGTAGTAATCGCGCTTGTAGTTAAAGGTGTGCGTGATGATCGCGACCATCATGGCGATGAACGACAGGCCGGCCGGGATCCACATCTGCCAGATCATGCAGAAGCCCAGCGCGAACGACAGCGCCGAGATGATGAAGCCGGCAGCGGTGTTCTTCGGCATGTGGATGGCCACGAAGCCCTTGGTCGGACGCTGATAGTGATTGGCCTTCATGTCGGCCCAGCTGTCGCTCTCATGCACCACTGGCGTGAAGGCGAAGTTGTAGTCCGGCGGTGGCGACGAGGTCGCCCACTCCAAGGTACGGCCGCCCCATGGGTCGCCGGTGACGTCGCGCAGCGCGTCGCGGTTTTTCCAGCTGACGTAGAACTGCACCAGCATCGCGCCGATACCTGCGGCGATGATCAGCGCGCCGATGGCGGCGATCACGAACCATTTTTGCAGCGACGGATCTTCGAAGTGGTTCATGCGGCGGGTCACGCCCATGAAGCCCATCACGTACAGCGGCGTGAAGGCAACCCAGAAGCCCACCAGCCAGCACCAGAACGATACCTTGCCCCAGAACTCGTCGAGCTTGAAGCCGAACGCTTTAGGGAACCAGTAGTTCAGGCCGGCGAAGCAGCCGAACACCACGCCGCCGATGATGACGTTGTGGAAGTGGGCGATCAGGAACAGCGAGTTGTGCAGCACGAAGTCGGCAGGTGGAACGGCCAGCATCACGCCGGTCATGCCGCCGATGGTGAAGGTCAGCATGAAGCCGACGGTCCACAGCATAGGCACGTCGAAGCGCACGCGGCCCTTGTACATGGTGAACAGCCAGTTGAAGATCTTGGCACCGGTCGGGATCGAAATGATCATCGTCGTGATGCCGAAGAAGGAGTTCACCGACGCGCCCGAGCCCATCGTGAAGAAGTGGTGCAGCCATACCAGGTAGGACAGGATGGTGATCACGACGGTGGCGTACACCATCGAGGTGTAGCCGAACAGTTTCTTGGCCGAGAAGGTCGAGACGATTTCCGAGAACACGCCGAACACCGGCAGCACCAGGATGTACACCTCAGGGTGGCCCCAGATCCAGATCAGGTTGACGTACAACATCGGGTTGCCGCCGAGGTCGTTGGTGAAGAAGTTGGTGCCGACCATGCGGTCCAGCGACAGCATCGCCAGGGTGATGGTCAGGATCGGGAAGGTGGCGACGATCAGGGCGTTGGTGCACAGCGCGGTCCAGGTGAAGACCGGCATTTTCATCATGTTCATGCCTGGCGCGCGCATCTTGACGATGGTGGCGATCAGGTTGACGCCCGACAGCGTGGTCCCTACCCCGGCCACCTGCAGCGACCAGATGTAGTAGTCGACCCCGACGTCAGGTGACGCGGCGATGCCCGACAGCGGCGGGAAAGCCAGCCAGCCGGTGCGGCCGAATTCGCCGACGAACAGCGAGACCATGGTCAGCATGGCGCCGAAGGTGGTCATCCAGAACGAGAAGTTGTTCAGGAACGGGAACGACACGTCGCGCGCGCCGATTTGCAGCGGCACCACGTAGTTCATCAGGCCGGTAACCAGCGGCATCGCCACGAAGAAGATCATGATCGTGCCGTGGGCCGTGAAGATCTGGTCGTAGTGGTGCGGCGGCAGCATGCCGGCGTTGTCGCCGAAGGCGATCGCTTGTTGGGCGCGCATCATCAGCGCGTCGGCGAAGCCGCGCAGCATCATGATAATCGCCAGCACCATGTACATGATGCCGATTTTCTTGTGGTCTATGGAGGTGATCCAGTCGCGCCACAGCGGGCCCCACAGGCGGAATTTGAACATCGCGGCCAGGAAGGCCAGGCCGCCGATCGCCACCATGGCGAAGGTGCCGATCAGGATGGGCTCGTGGTATGGAATTGCTTCCAGCGACAGCCGCCCAAAGATCAGTTTGGTCAGGTTGAGATCAGACATGGTCATTCTTTACGGAGTGGTTGGGCCGTGGCGGTGGCGACTTTAGGCTCGCACACATCTTTCGGCAGTTCTTTCGCGGCGGCGGCAGCCTGCATGCGCATGGCGTCCTGCTCCATCTGCGCGTTCATGCAGACCGAGCCTTCGGCCACGCAACGGTTCAGCACCAGGTCGTACAGGCCTTTGTCGACGCTGCCGAAGTGCATGATCGGATGCTTGATGGTCGGCTTGTCCAGGTCCAGGTAGCCGGCGCGGGTCAGCGTGTTGCCGCCCTTGCGGGTTTTCTCGACCCAGGCGTCGAAGTCGGCCTGGCTGACGCCGTGGTACTTGAACTTCATGTCAGAGAAACCGGCGCCGCTGTAGTTCGACGAGAAGCCGTCGTACACGCCCACCTTGTTCATCACCGCGTTCAGCTGGGTCTCCATGCTGGGCATGGTGTAGACCATGCCGGCCAGCGCAGGGATGTAGAACGCGTTCATCACGGACGACGACGTCATTTTGAAACGGACCGGCACGTCGATCGGGGTCACCAGCTCGTTGACGGTGGCGATGCCTTGTTCCGGGTAGATGAACATCCATTTCCAGTCCATCGCCACGACCTGCACTTCCAGCGGCTTGACGCCGACGGCCACCGGACGGTTTTCGTCGATGCGGCTCAGTGGGCGGTATGGGTCCAGCAAGTGGGTGTAGATCCAGGTGATCAGGCCCAGCACGATGATGATCAGCAGCGGAGCGCCCCAGATCAGCAGTTCGAGCTTGGTCGAATGGTCCCAGTTCGGTTTGTATTCAGCGGCAGTATTTGACTTCCTGTAGCGCCAGGCGAACAGACAGATCAAAAACATAACGGGTACGATAATCAACAGCATCAGCAAGGTTGACACAACGACAAGGTGCGCCTGCTGGGCTGCGATATCACCGGACGGGTTCAACACGACCGTGTTGCAGCCTGCTAGCCACAACAGCGGTGCGAGGAACAGTCCACGACGCGCGAGAGGAGGAATCATGAGGTAATCTACGTTACAGTATGTGGATGATGTGTTACTGTACCAATCACGGAATGTTCTAGCCATTGGACACTTTGTCCTAGGAGCCGGGACATATACGTGATAAAAATATCAACGTAAAAGAGACAGAGATTATGGCCACTACGACTACACCAAACGGCGTGCATGTTGGCGCCCAAGAACCATCTCAGGCCGGTAATGATGCACGCAACATCAATGCACGGGACGACGATCACATCTCACCCGGCGAAATAGCGGTCGGCGTCGTCATCGGGCGCGCTTCCGAGTATTTCGATTTCTTTGTCTACGCGATTGCTTCCGTACTCGTGTTCCCTTCTCTGCTGTTCCCGTTCGACGGGCGGCTGGAAGGCACTCTGTACGCGTTCACCATCTTCTCTTTTGCCTTTATTGCAAGGCCTATCGGTACCGTGATCTCGATGGCCGTTCAGCGCCGCTACGGGCGTGAGGCCAAGCTGACCGGGGCGCTGCTGCTGCTGGGCTCGACCACCGCCGGCATTGCCTTCTTGCCATCTTACGCCGACAACGGCTTTTACTCCATCGTCATCCTGTCGGTGTTGCGCATCGGCCAAGGCCTGGCGCTGGGCGGCTCGTGGGACGGTTTGCCGTCGCTGCTGGCGCTCAACGCCCCTGAAAACAAGCGCGGCTGGTACGCCATGCTGGGTCAGCTGGGCGCGCCGGTCGGCTTCTTCATCGCCGCCGGCCTGTTCTGGTACCTGATCGGCAACCTGAGCGACCTCGACTTCATGGACTGGGGCTGGCGCTATCCGTTCTACGTGGCCTTCGCCATCAACGTGGTGGCGCTGTTCGCCCGCCTGCGCCTGACCTCGACCAGCGAGTACGCCAAGCTGCTGGAAGAGCGCGAGCTGCAACCAACCAGCGTGATCGAAATGGCCAGCTCGCAGGGCCGCAACCTGATCATCGGCGCCCTCGCCGCCCTGGCCAGCTATGCGTTGTTCCACCTGGTGACGGTGTTCCCGCTGTCGTGGATCACGATTTACTCGCCGCGCTCGGTGACCGGCTTCCTCGGCACGCAGATGGTGGGCGTGGTCTTGATGGCGGTGGGCGTGGTGGCTTCCGGCGTGATCGCCGACCGCATCGGCCGCCGACGCACGCTGGGCTCGCTGGCCATATTGATCGCGGTGTTCAGCGGCTTCGTGCCGATGCTGCTCAACGGCGGTGAAGGCGCGCAGGATGCCTTCATCATGCTGGGCTTCGCCTTGCTGGGCCTGTCGTACGGCCAGGCGGCCGGCGCGGTGACGGCCAACTTCCCGGCGCAGTACCGCTACACCGGCGCGGCCTTCACGTCCGACCTGGCATGGCTGGTGGGCGCGGGCTTCGCGCCGCTGGTGGCGCTGGGCGTGTCGTCGCAGTTCGGGCTGGCGTATGTGGGCCTGTACCTGCTGTCGGGCGCAGTCTGCTCGCTGGCGGCATTGAGCCTGAACCGCGCGCTCGACATCCGCAACTAATCAGTCGCCTCAGACGCCCCCCTAACCGCGGCGGGGTCTGACCCCGTACGGGGTCAGACCCCTGTGGCGCTTTGCGGGTCAGGCGCCGTACACGACGCATGTACTTCTGCTAAGCTTTCATTCTTTACCCCTCCCGGAGTATCGAATGAAGGTATGCATAGTAGGCGCCGGCGCCATCGGCGGTTTTATCGGCGCCCGCCTGGCTGCGGCGCAATCCAGTGATCTGAGCGCGTACGCGCGCGGTGACACGCTCGCCGCGCTGCGTCAGCACGGCTGGCGCCTGCAACAGGGCGACACGCTGATCCAGGCGCCCGCCCGCGCCAGCGACAGCGCGGCCGAACTGGGACCGCAAGATGTGGTGATCATCGCCGTCAAGGGCCAGGCACTGGCCGCCGCCGCCCGGCAGATCGCACCCCTGATCGGACCTGAAACCGTCATCCTTCCTGCCATGAACGGCGTGCCCTGGTGGTTTGGACAAGGCGTGGCCGCCATCGGCGACGAGCCGCTGGCCAGCGTCGATCCCGGCGGCCTGGTCGCGGCAGCGCTGCCCTACCGGCAAGTACTGGGCTGCGTGGTGCACGCCAGCACCTCCACACCGTCGCCGGGACTGGTCAGCCACAAGATGGGCAACGGCCTGATCATCGGCGAACCGGCCGGCGGCGACTCCGAGCGCGCGCAGAAGCTGGGCGCCCTGCTGCGCCTGGGCGGCTTCGACGTCAAGGTAGCGGCCGATATCCGTTACGACATTTGGTATAAATTATGGGGAAATATGACCCTGAATCCGGTGTCGGCCATCACCGGCGCCACGGCGGACCACATTCTGGACGACCAACTGGTGGCCGAATTCTGCCGCGCCGCCATGCGCGAGGCGGCCATCATCGGTGAACGTATCGGCTGCCGCATCGTCGAAACGCCGGAGCAGCGCCACCTCGTCACGCGCAAGCTGGGCGCCTTCAAAAGCTCCATGCTGCAAGACGCCGAGGCCGGCCGCATGCTGGAGCTGGACGCGCTGGTAGCCGCCGTGCGCGAGATTGGCCAGCGCTTGCAACTGGCCACCCCGCACATCGACGCCTTGCTGGGACTTACCCGGCTGTTCGGCCGCGTGCACGGCCTGTATCCGGCCTAGCGCTCTTCGCGGTTGCCCCGCTCATCGCGGCTGCCCGACTGGCGTTGGGCTGGATCGCTGTTTTCCTTGTTTTTCGTATCGCGGCTGGTGTCCACGCTCTGCTGCTGGCTGCCGCCGCGCGTACCGCTCTGCTGCGAGCCCGGCGTGCCGGATTGTTTGCTGGTGTCTTGTGGCTTTTGATTCTGAGTCATGATCATCTCCTGTCAAAGTGTGTAGACCGGCGTTGCCGGTGATGCATCATGTTCCAGGCGGCCGCGACGTGGTATAGGCGCGCCACCCCATCCCGTGTAAGACAGCGCTGAGTTCCCAGCGAACATAGCGTTGCGCAAATGCCTCAATGTTGCAAATGGGGCCATATCCGTTTCTCTCGTGATCACTCTGGATGACTCGCGCAGCCATGCGTTTGGCTTCCAAAGCCACTGCAAAATCGCCAGTCACTCCCCGGTTTCGCTCTAAGATCGGCTCATTGCAGTAATGACACCGTTTCTGAGAAGCCCCCTATGAAACCAGCATTGAACGTACACGCAGCACTGTCCGGTAAGCGCGTACTGATTACCGGCAGCACCGGTTTTCTCGCCAAGGTAGTGCTGGAAAAGCTCATCCGCAGCGTGCCGGACATCGGCCGCATCGTGCTGGTGATACGCGGCGGCCGCGGCAAGAAGAACGGCGACGCCCGCACCCGTTTCGAGCGCGATATCGCCACCTCCTCCGTCTTCGACCGCCTGCGCGCCGAACGTCCGGCCTTCCTGGCCGAGTTCTTCGCCGAGCGCATCGAGTGCGTGACCGGCGAAGTGACCGAGCCGTGCTTCGGCCTGTCGCTGGCCGAGTTCAACGCGCTGGGACGCCGCATCGACCTGGTGATCAACGCCGCCGCCAGCGTCAACTTCCGCGAAGCCCTGGACGTGGCGCTGTCCATCAACGCCCTCAGCGTGCAGAACGTGGCCGAACTGGCCCGTGCCGCCAATGCGCCGCTGGTGCAGGTATCGACCTGCTACGTCAACGGCTACAACCGCGGCGCCATGCTGGAGCAGAACGTCACGCCGGCGCGCGCCGCCATCCCGCGCCACGCCGACGGCCATTATGATTTATACGGTTTACTCAAACACCTGCAACACCGCGTCGCCGCCATCAAGGCCGAAACCACCGACGCCGAGCAGCTGACGCGGCGCCTGACGGAGCTGGGCATCGCCGAAGCCAACTACCATGGCTGGAACGACACCTACACCTTCACCAAGTGGATGGGCGAGCAGCTGGCGATGCAGGCCATGCGCGGCAAGACGCTGACCATCGTGCGCCCGTCCATCATCGAAAGCACCTTGCAGGAACCGGTGCCCGGCTGGCTGGAAGGCGTGAAGGTGGCCGACGCCATCATCCTGGCCTACGCGCGCGGCAAGACCAGCTTCTTCCCGGCCAAGCCGAACGAGATCGTCGACATCGTGCCAGCCGACCTGGTCGCCAACAGCATCATCCTGGCCGCCGCCGAGGCGCTGGCCGATCCGGGCGCGACCCGCATCTACCAGGCTTGCACCGGCTCCGCCAACCCGATCTCGGTCGGCCGCGTGATCGAATTGTTCCAGACCGAATCGCAGCGCAACTGGCGCAACTACGAGCGGCTGTTCTACAACGAGCCGAAACACGGCTTCCGCGTCGTCAGCCGTCCGGTCTTCCTGGTCCTGTTGAAGGCCATGAGCCTGGGCGCGACCGCCTGGAGCGGCGTGCGCCGCCTGCTGGGCGCGGGCGAATCGCCCAAACTCGAAGCACTGCGTACCACGCAGCTGCTGGCGTTGACGTTCTCGTTCTACACCGCGCCGCGCTACGTGTTCCATAACAAATCGCTGCTGGCGCTGGCGCAGCGCTTCGGCAGCGAAGACCGGGCGCGCTACATGGTCGACCCGACCGTCATCGACTGGCCGGACTACCTGTGCCGCATCCACATGACGGGCCTGAACCGCTATGCGTTGCGGCCGCGCTCACCCAAATCGCTGGAGGCGGCGGCGGCAGCGGCGCCGGTTCCAGAGCAGGAAACTGAAGCACGACCGGTAAAAATATAAACGGACGTCGACCAAGATTCGACGCCGTACCAGGAGACAGCATCACATGAGCAAACCCACTGCAGCACCGGCGGCAATGACACGTCGCGACTATGCATGGCATCGCATGGACACCGACAAGAACCTGATGGTCATCAACAGCATCCTGCTGTTCGAAGGCGCGGTCGACATGGAGCGGCTGATTTCCACCATCGGCCTGCGCCTGCCCAACTACCCGCGCTTCACGCAGAAGGTGGTGCAGCGGCGCGGCCGTCCGCACTGGGTGGAGGACGACCAGTTCAACATCGCCCAGCACATCAAGCTGGAACAGATGTCGCAGGAGGTAAGCCGCGAAGAACTGCAGGCCCACATGACCCGCATCGCCCACCTGCCGCTGGAGCGTGACCGGCCGATGTGGCACATGACGGTGCTGGACCGCGTCAACGGCGGCCACGCCATCGTGTTCCGCGTCCACCACTGCATCACCGACGGCCTGGGGCTGGTGCACGTGCTCAATCACCTGACCGACGATAACGGCGTGCATGGCCGCACGCCCTCGCCGGTCGGTCATCCGCACCGCGCCACGGTGGCGCACAACGCCGTGTGCTCGGCGGTGGCGCGCGGCGTCTCCTGGCTGAAGATTGCCTTCCACGTGGCGCGCCTGTCGGTGCTGTGGCCGGACGCGCCGAGCCAGTTCAAGGCGCCGATGACCGGCGCCAAGCAGCTGGTGTGGCTGCCGCCGCTGGAAATGGACCGCGTGCGCGCCATGTCCAAGCGCATGGGCGTGACCTTGAACGATGTATGGGTGGCGGCCGTTTCCGGCGCGCTGCGCCAGTACCTGGGCGAACGCGGACAGCGTCCCGATGGCCGCGCGCTGCGCGCCGCCGTCACCTTCAACCTGCGCGAGAAGGCCAACGCCTTCCAATTGGGGAACGAGTTCGGCCTGGTGGCGGTGGAGCTGCCGACCAACGTCGACGACCCGTGCGTGCGCCTGCGCCAGTCCAGCGAACGCATGACAGCCATCAAGCGCTCGCACCAGCCGCGCGCCACGATGGCCTTCCTGTCGATCGCCGGCTGCCTGCCGACCGCCCTGCAGCACTTTGCGCTGAACCTGTTCACCTCCAAGGGCTCGGTGGTGCTGACCAATATCGAGGGACCGGGCAGCCGCCGCTACCTGGCCGGCTCGCGCATGACGGACCTGATCTGCTGGGTGCCGCAGGCGGGCAAGCTGGGCGTGGGCCTGGCCTTCATCTCGTATGCGGGCCAGATCCAGCTGGCCCTGTTCGTCGACACCGACCTGGTGCCGGATCCGGAGCGCCTGATGGCGCTGACCTACGACGCCTTCGAGGAACTGGAGCTTGCCACTCGGGCAGTACCTGCCGAAGCGCCGGCGGATGCCACTGACACCGAACTGGCAAACGCCCGGATGGCCGCAGCCCGTTAATCACCGGCTGCCGCCACCATGTGCCTCGCTATAATTCCTCATAGGAAATTAACTTAATTTGCAAAACAAGTACCGCAAATGCACACGCAATAAGGATTGAATCGGGAAAACCAACCACAAATTTTTGATAGCGATTAAATAGTGCCGACGCAATGAGAAAAGCAGGAAATACGTAATTTGTTGCCTGCCTCTTGATTCTGAGTTTGCTTGCGCATACAGGGCATTGAATAGTCCTTCGACCAAAAGAGCTTAGGTGATCAAGAAGAGTAATCGCGTTATTTTTACAATGCGGACATTTATACATGGCTGCACAGTTAAAAATTGTCCCAGTCGATAAACTCCCTATCAACCTCCTCGTCCGGAGTGCTGATAAAGGATTCAATTTCCACCATCGCCAACCGGTACGCATCAACACCTTTCGCCGACTCACCCATCTGCGGGTCCACATACAGAGCATCGAGATGTTCCGCCAAGGCCGCAGCGCAAAGGCATTGGACGGCAAAGTCAACCGTAGTGCGGCCACTGGCAGTGCTGAAGCCAAAGCCATCTTCATCTGTCCAGAACTCAAAATATGCCGACGCAGCCACGTTGACGTCCAGCCGTGTAAGGCTGGCTGGCGAGGACAGCACTTTGATAATCAATACGCCAGTTTTACACTCGGATGAAAAGTCCGGCGGAAATTCTGCCGTTATGCCGCGCTTGGCTAAGGCAGGTATCCAAATCGCAGGCAAGTTGGCGGGGCGCAGGTTACTCTGAACTTCTAGTGAAAATGCCATCTCTGTTCCTAAATTAGTCTGATTGAAGAACTATACCGTGACGTCCAAATAAAAATGTCACACATTGTCACTTTTGACAATGTTGCCTTGGCCGTCGTCATACCTCCGTCATATTCGACAAGTACATTCAGCTACCGCGCGTGATGTATTCCGGCGCATTTTCTGAACCAAGGATTTATCATGCGACTGAATGAAACCGATTTGATGGAACGCGTACAGCGCGAACTGACCGACAGCTATGACGAAGAGCTGGAGATGGAACTGGAAGACCGCGAGATCGATCCAGTCACCCGCGAAGTGCTGGTGAACGAGCGCAGCGAAGAAGCCAAGGAAGCCCGCCGCCAGTACTTTCGCGAGCTGTTCCGCCTGCAAGCGGAGCTGGTCAAGCTGCAAGACTGGGTGGTCCACACCGGCCACAAGGTGGTGATCCTGTTCGAAGGCCGCGACGCCGCCGGCAAGGGCGGCGTTATCAAGCGCATCGTGCAGCGCCTGAATCCGCGCGTGTGCCGCGTGGCCGCGCTGCCGGCGCCGAACAACCGCGAACGCACGCAGTGGTACTTCCAGCGCTACGCCTCGCACCTGCCGGCGGCCGGCGAGATCGTGTTGTTCGACCGCAGCTGGTACAACCGCGCCGGCGTCGAACGCGTGATGGGCTTCTGCACCGACGACCAGTACGAGGAATTCTTCCAGACCGTGCCGGAGTTCGAGCGCATGCTGGCCCGCTCGGGCATCCAGTTGATCAAATACTGGTTCTCGATCTCGGACGAGGAGCAGAACGCGCGCTTCCTGGGCCGCATCCACGATCCGCTCAAACAGTGGAAACTGAGCCCGATGGACCTGGAATCGCGTCGCCGCTGGGAGGAATACACCAAGGCCAAGGAGATTATGCTGGAACGCACCCACATCCCGGAAGCGCCGTGGTGGGTGGTGCAAGGCGTGGACAAGAAGAAGGCGCGCCTGAACTGCATCCACCATCTGCTGCAACAGATGCCATACGTGGAAGTCGAGCATCCGACGATCCAGCTGCCGGAACGCGAATACCACGAAGACTATGTGCGCCGCCCGGTGCCGGCCGAAATCATCGTGCCGGAAGTGTACTGAGTGGCCCCTGTGTGCTAGAGTTGCCAGATTGTTCATGTGAGGAGATCGACATGCAACTCGGCGCATTTTCCATCAGCCTGGCGGTCAAGGACCTTGCCGCCTCGCGGGCTTTTTATGAAAAACTGGGCTTCAAGGAATTCGGCGGCAACGCCGCGCAGAACTGGCTGATCCTGAAGAACGGCGACCATATCATCGGCCTGTTCCAGGGCATGTTCGAGAAGAATATGCTGACCTTCAATCCGGGCTGGGACCAGGACGCCAAGGCGCTGGACGGCTTCACCGACGTGCGCGAGATCCAGCGCCAGCTGAAGGCGCAGGGTGTCGTACTCGCCGCCGAGGCCGACGAGAACACCACCGGTCCCGCCAGCATCATCCTCACCGACCCGGACGGCAATCCCGTCTTGATCGACCAGCACCTGTGACATCAGCGTGAGCAGAATCGATCACCTCACCGTTACGGCGCCGACGCTGGCCGCCGGCGCCGCCTTTGTTTTCAGAACGCTGGGCGTAACGCCGCAACCTGGCGGCGAGCATCCGCGCATGGGAACCCACAACTTGCTGCTGCGGTTAGGCGACGCGCTGTTCCTGGAAATCATCGCACCGAATCCGGCGGCGTCCTTGCCCGGACGTCCGCGCTGGTTCGCGCTCGACGACCTGGAGGCGAATGCCGAGCCGGCGCTACGCACCTGGGTGCTGAGAACCGACGGCATCAACTCGGCGACCGCCGTCAGCACCGAGGATCTGGGCCGGGTGGAGTCGATGTCGCGCGGACAGCGCAACTGGCTGATCACCATTCGGGCCGACGGTTCCATCGCGTTGGATGGTGTGGCGCCGGCGTTGATCGAGTGGGATGACCATCCGCACCCTGCCACCGGTTTGACAGACCAAGGCCTGTCGCTGGTAAAACTAGAGATTTTCCATCCCGATCCGCGGCGGGTCTCGGCCCTGCTGACTTCCCTCGCGCTGTCGGATGTGGTTGAATGCCGGCCTGGCGACCAGCCGCGCCTGGTCGCCCACATCAACACGCCGCAAGGTATGAAAGAACTTTCCATATGAGCCTTGGCCACGTCACCCCTATCCTGCGTATCCAGGATCCATCCGGCAACCGCCTGACGTTTGTCTCGACAGAGGGCGATCAGTAATGGCCTGGCTGATCATCAAATACCTATTAACGTCCCTGGTCGTCGTCGGCGTGTCCGAGTTCGCCAAGCGCAGCGACCGCATCGGCGGCCTGGTCGCCGCCCTGCCGCTGGTGACGCTGCTTGCGCTGATCTGGCTGTATATCGAAAAACAACCCGAACAGAAGATCGCCAATCACGCCTGGTACACCTTCTGGTACGTGGTGCCGACGCTGCCGATGTTCCTGGCGTTTCCGGCGCTGCTGCCACGGATCGGCTTCTGGCCGACTCTGCTGGCCTGCATCGTCATCACGATCGTCTGCTTCGGGTTGTTCGCACTGCTGGTGCGTCGATTCGGCATCGACTTGCTGTAGCGCTTAGAAACGGTGACGCAAGCCGACGGTGAGCTGGCGATTGCCGATGCCCGGTTCCTCGCTGTTGCCCTCCGTGTAACCGCCGCCGTTATGGTTGCGTATCATCGCGTACGACGTGTAGATGTCGGTACGGCGTGAGAACGCGTACATATAAGCCAACGCATACTGCTGCGCATCCTGGTTCCGTATCGTGCGGTCATTCTTGCGGATATAGGTCACCACCACGGTGCTGAAGCCAAACGGCGCCGACACGCCAAGCAGCATGTCCGTACTGTCGGTCGACGCGACCGGCGCCGGACCCGCGAAATTGACAATCGAGCTGTTGAGCGGCGCACTGTTCAAACCCCGGTCGACGCCATAACCGAACCAGGCCTTGGCCGGGCCGAAATCGTAGTTTGCGCCCAGCAGCGTATTGCGTGCCGTGCCGGTATTTTTCAGCGTCGCCGTGTCGTTGTTCTTGTTGTGGTAGGCCAGGCGCACATTCAGCGGTCCATTGCTGTAGCCGAATGAGCCGCCCAGTGCCCGGCTGGCGCTCTGGTCGCCCGCCACCTCGCCGGCCACATACATGGCGTCGGCGCTGAAGCCGTTGATGGTCGGCGTACGGTACAGCACCGAGTTACCGGCGCGGAAACCCGTCGACGCCATCAGATTGTTGGAGCGCGCGACGCCGTTACGCAACGGATCGACGATGGTATTGAGGGTCGTGAACAGCGGAGTGTCCTGCAGGCCGATGGAAACGGCGCCGTACTTGCTGCCCAGCCCGACGATGCTGGTGCGTCCGAACAGCGTGTTGTTCTGGGTGGAGCTACCGTTGTCGGCATGGATGCCGCCCTCGATCACAAAGAAGGCCGTCGCACCGCCTCCCAGGTCCTCGCTGCCACGGAAGCCCCAGCGGCTTTGGGTCGCCATGCCGCTGGTGGCGCGGGTTGAGGTGCCGGCGATACCGCCGCGGTCCTGGGAAATACCCATGTCCATCACACCATAGAAAGTCACGTTACTTTGCGCGAAAGCGGCGCCGTTGCAAGTGGTAAGGACGAGCGCACCCAGCGCATATATGCTTTTTTTCATTTTTTATCTCCAGGGATTTAAGCGCGTACGGGGTCGGGAATCGCTTCGATCTTGCCGAGTACGAATACAAACGAGACGATGCCAATCAACAAAATGACGCCTGCAACCATGAATGCGTTGGTGAAGGAGTTGGTGGCGCCGACGATCATGCCGGTGACGATAGGCGCAGCCGCGCCCATCAGATTGTTGGCGAAGTTCATGATGCCGCCGATGGTGCCGGCGCCGCCCTTGGGTGCGATCAGCGAAGGCAAGGACCAGCCCACCGGCGCCGCCGAAGCCAGGCCGCCCAGCGCGATCGAGATCCAGAAAATCGCCCAGACCGGATCGGTAGTCTGCGTGGCGCCGAACACAGCCAGGCCCAGCACCATGCCGCATACCAGCACGCCCTTGCGCACCAGCGATTCGTCCTTGCCGCGCGAGATCAGGTGATCGATCAGCCAGCCGCCGACGAACAGGTCAGCCACCGTCGCCACCAGCCACGGGATCGCGGCGAAACCTGCCGACTTGAGAATACTCATGTGCATGGTCTGCACCAGGTAGCCGGGCAACCAGGTCAGGAACAGGTAGAACGAGTAGCCATACGCCGCGAAGCCGATGGTCAGGCCCCAGATCTTGGATTTGGTCAGCAGATAGCCCAGCATGTTCAACGCGCCGGCTTCGGACGGGCCTTCCGGCGAAGCGCCGCCTTCCTGGATGTAGCGCAGCTCTTCCTTGCTCAACTTGGGATCGGCGCTGGGATCGCGGTACAGCACATAGAACGCGATGAAGTAGCTGAAGCTGAGCACAGCGGTCAGGCCAAAGCCCCAACGCCAGCCGAAGGTAACGATGGTCAGCGCCAGCAGCGGCACGCCGATCACGTTGGAGAACTTGGCGGCGGCGTCGAAGATGGCCGTAGCCATGCCGCGTTCATGGCGCGGGAACCAGTAGCCGGTGGCCTTGGCGCTGACCGGGAACGCGGGCGCCTCGGCGATGCCCAGCAGGATGCGGGCGGCGAAGATGCCGGCGAAGCCGCTGGAAAACGCGGTGATGGTCGCGGCCAGGCCCCACAGGAAAGCGCCCCAGCGGCCGACGCGGGTCGGACCGAAGCGGTCCATCACCATGCCGACCGGAATCTGCAGCAGCGAGTAGGACCAGGCGAAGGCGCTGAACAGCAGGCCCAGTTCTACCGGCGTCAGGTTGAACAGCTCCTTGATCTGCGGCGCGGCCACGGACAGGCCGATACGGTCGATGTAGTTGATCAATACGCCGACGCCCAGCAGCGCGCCGATGCCCCAGCGCCGTTTTGGAATCTTTGTGGTCATTGTTGTTTTCATGGTATCTCCAGATGAGTGTTGGATTGCCCGCTATTGCTGCGGCTATGGGTGCTGCAAAATAAGACTGACCAGCTGCCGTGGCGGCAAGGTCAGGTCCAGACGCAGGCCGGCTTCATCGGCCTGCAATGGTTCAAGGTCGCGCAACTGGCTGTCGAGCAGACTGGGTGGCATGTAATGGCCGGTGCGCGCTTGCATGCGGCCTTCGATGACGGCGCGTTCGCCGCTCAGGTGGGCAAAGCGCAAGTCCGGGTCGGCCTCACGCAGCAAATCGCGGTAGCGGCGCTTGAGGGACGAGCATGACAACACCAGCCCCTCGCCCCGCTGTGCCGCTTCGCGGATTTTGCCTTGCAGCGTCAACAGCCAGCCGGAGCGGTCGTCGTCATTGAGCGGTATGCCGGCCGACATCTTGGCGACGTTTTCCGCCGGGTGAAAACTGTCCCCCTCAAGGAACGGCAGGCCAAGTTCGGCGGCCAGGCGCGAGCCGATTTCGCTCTTCCCGCAGCCGCTGACACCCATGACTACCCACCGACTCACTGCACTACTGTTCATACTCGCCCCTTCGTTGTTAGCGCTAACATGTTGTGTAGTGTAGCGATTCATGAGGCGTTGTAAAGAATATTCCATGCTGCGTCGCAGCAAGTGTGGCGCCATGTGGACGCCGATATGATAGCGCTATCACTCCAAATTAAAAAAAAACGGCAAGTGCTATGTGCACTTGCCGGGCTAAAACGACTCAGTACGGTGTCTGCGTGTAGGGACGCGCCGCGCCGCCCTTGCCCCAATCGGTGTTGGGCTTGCTGGACATGGTGAATACCAGCTCGCCGCCCGCAGTGATCTGGTCATGGCGCAGGAAGCTTTGCGCCAGCGGCTTGCCGTTCAGCGTGACGCCGGCGACGTACACATTCTCCGCGCTCAGGCCCACGCTGCGGATGGTGAAGACCTTCCCGTTCGGCAGGTTCATCACCGCCTTGTCCAGGAACGGACGGCCGATCACGTACTCGTTGCTGCCCGGCGCCACCGGATAGAAACCCAGCGCCGTAAAGGCCAGCCAGGCCGACATCTGCCCCAGATCGTCGTTGCCGGACAGGCCGGCCGGCGTCGTGTTGTATTGCGACGCCACCACCTGCGTCAAACGCTTCTGCGTCTTCCACGGCGCGCCGGCGTAGTTGTACAGGTAAGCCACGTGGTGCGAGGGCTCGTTGCCATGCGCGTAGTGGCCGATCAGGCCGGAGATGTCCTCCATGTGGGCGTACACCTTCTCGTCCACCTTGGCGTCGAACATCATGTCTATCTTGTTCTGCAAGCCGGCATCGCCGCCCAGCATCTTGATCAGGCCCGCGTTATCGTGCGGCATATACCAGGAATACTGCCACGCGCTGCCTTCCGTGTAGTCGCTGCCGAAGTTGGACAGCACCGGATCGAACGGCTCGCGGAAAGTGCCGTCGGACTTCTTCGCGCGCAGGAAGCCGGTCTTGGTGTCGAAGGAGTTGCGGTAGTTCTGCGCCCGCTTGTAGTAGCGCGCGGCGACATCCTTCTTGCCCATCTTCTCCGCCATGCGGGCGATGGTCCAGTCGTCGAAGGCGTATTCCACCGTCTTCGATGCGGCCTCCGGTTCCAGGTCGATCGGCACATAGCCCAGCTTCATGTAGTGCTGAAGGCCGCCGTAGGGACCATATTCCGCGCTGCTGGTCATCGCCTTCAAGGCCTCTTCGGCGTCGAAGCCCTTCAGGCCCTTCATGTAGGCGTCTGCGATCACCGGCACGGCGTGATAGCCGATCATGCACCAGGTCTCAAGCCCGTGGAACTGCCACACCGGCAGGATGCCGTATGGGCTGGCCTTCTGCGATTCGATCAGCGAGCGCACGAAGTCCACATTGCGCTGCTCCGGCTGGATCAGCGTCAGCAAGGGATGCAGCGCGCGATAGGTATCCCACAGCGAGAAGGTGGAGTGGAAGCGGAAGCCCTGCGCCTGGTGCACTTCGTTGTCCGGCCCACGGTAGCGGCCATCGCGGTCCATGAACAGGCTCGGAGCCAGCATGCTGTGATACAGCGCCGTGTAGACCATCTTGCGCATGTCGGGCGCCGCTTCGATAACCACCGCGCCCAGCGCCTCGTTCCAGGCGGCGGAGGCCTTGGCGCGTTCGGCGTCGAAATCCCAGCCCGGCATTTCGCCCAGGTTGGCGATCGCGCCCTCCTCGCTGACGGCCGAAATGGCCACCTTCACTTCCAGCTGGCCGTCGGCCGGCACGCCGAAGTCGAGCGCGCCGACCAGCGCCTTGCCCTCGACCATGGCCTTGTCGCCAGGACCGCTGCCCGGACCGGCGAAGCCCTTGTACTCGACGTCCGCCTCCATATTGCGCAAGGCGCGCGATGTCAGTGGATGCGAGAACGCGATCGCGAAGTAGAGCTGGCGGCCCGCAGCCCAGCCGCGCGTTTCGCGCATGCCGGTGATCAGCGTGTTGTCGCGCACGCGCAGGCGTGACCACAGGTTCTTGGCCTTGTAGTCGTAGATGCTGCTGCGCAGGTCCAGTATCACCTTGGCTTCCGCACCCTTGGCATAGCGGTAGCGGTGCAGGCCTACGCGCTCGCTGGCGGTCAGCTCGACATCGACCTCGTTGTCCATCAGCTTGACGGCGTAGTAGCCCGGCTCCGCGTGTTCATCCTGGTGCTTGAAGCGCGAGCGGTAGCCGCTGAAGGGACGTTCCGGATAGCCCGGTTCCAGCTTGGTCTCGCCGCTGTATGGCATCAGCAGCAGGTCGCCCAGGTCGGAGTGGCCGGTGCCTGAGAAGTGGGTATGAGAGAAGCCCAGTATGCTGTCGTCCTCGTAGCGGTAGCCGGCGGCCCACGGATAGCTTTGGCGGAACGGTCGCACCTGCGTGTCGGGACTCAGCTGGATCATGCCGAACGGCCGCGCCGCGCCGGGGAAGGTATGGCCGTCGCCGCCGGTGCCGATGAACACATCGACGGCGGCGGCAGGACTCGACGGCTGCGCGGCAAGGGCAGGAAGGGCCAGCGCCAGCGCGAGTGCGCCGGCAGGTATCAGTTTAGTGGCGTACATTCGGCTTCCAGAGGTAGGGACGATCCAACTTTATAGCGCTGGACGCCGCACCGGTCAACCGCATGGCTTCATGCAAGCCGTTTGTTTAGCGTATCCGCTAAACAAACGCCCTATTTGTACCAGGGACGCGTTATTTGCAGCGGCCGCACATCGAGCCGCAGGTTCAGGATCGAATAGGCCTCCGAGCTTGCAGACGCGTAGCCGACGCTGTCCACCAGGCGGCTGAACTTGAACTCGAAGCCCAGATCCTGGCGCGGCTGGCCAGGCGCGGCGGTGGCGATGCCGATCGCCTCTGCCTGCGAATTGTCGATCAGCTTTTCCATCATCACCAGCACGGCGTTGTGGCCGAGGATATCGGCGGAATACACCGGCTCCCTCAAGGCCGGCTTTTGCGGATCGACCTTGCCGTCCACCTTGTCGGCCGACGGCGTGAACTGGCCCGTCCGCAGGTTGTAGCGATCGCCGCGATCGAGATAGCTGATGCGCACATTCGAGATATTGAAGTCCTTGCCGCCATCGCTGGCCGCCTGCGACAGGTCGAGCAGCAGCGCGCCCTGGTAACCCAGCACCTCGACCTCCCGCGCCGGATTGATCACCATCGCGGTATTCTCGTCGATGCCCAGGCCAAGCTTGTAGCCCTTCTTCAGCATGGCCGGCAGCATGCGGGCGAAGCGGCCGCGCGCCAGCAGGTGCTGGTCGACGAAGACATCGCTGCCGACGAAACCCAGTCCCGGCGCCAGCTCGCGGCCATCGTTGACGCCCTGCGCGAGCGTGCCGAACACGGTCTTGGCGTTGTAGTACATGGTGCTGCTCATGATCGCGGCACCGGCGCTGCTGCCGGCGATGACGCCGCCGCGCCGGTAGACATCCCAGATCGCCTCCAGCACCGCCGTGCGGCTGCCATCCGGACGGACCAGCGCCTGCGTGATCAGCGCCTGGTCGCCGCCAGTGAAATAGACCCCGCCGGCCGCGCGGATCGCCCCGGCCAGCGCGGCGTCGTCGGCGTCGCGGCGATAGTCGCGATCCTTCAGGTTGACCGACACCGGCACCACGAAGGCGGACGCGCCGTAACGATTCAGATAATTGGCCAGGTTGGCGCCGGAACGCTCTGGATTGGCCGCGGCGCTCGGCAGCACCGCGATACGCGCGCCCGCGCCACCCGCCAGCTGCACCACGCGCTGCCAGACCACGGTGTTGTCGGCCCGCAGCGCACCGCCGACGATCACCAGAGAGCCTTGGGGCGCAACGTCCGCCGCGACTACCTGTGTGCACCACATGACGGCAGCCGCCAGCAAACCAAGAAAACGAACCATACGATATTCCCAATTAATACCGGCGGCGTCGGAGCGGCGCCGCCGGTAAAGCCAGATTACTTGAAAGCGTAATTTACACTGACAAACGCGCTTCTTCCACGTGGATCGGTGTAGGTGGGATCATACCCGGCCAGGAAGTAGTATGCCTGATTGGAGTACGGCGGCGCCGTATCGGCCAGGTTAAGAATCCCCGCCCGCACTTTGAACTGCTTGCTCACGGTCCAACTACCGGTCAGGTCCCACAGGGAGTACGGCTTCACGCGGCGCGACGGCAGCACCGTATCGCTGACCGGATCGTAGGTGGTGTTCTGATCCACGTAGCCGGAAGAGAACTGATTCGCCAGCGTCAGGCCGAACGGGCCGCGATCCCACCCAAAGCTGATCCTGTGGCGCCACTTCTGTATCACCTGATCGTTCAGGAACGAGCCCAGGTTGCTGCGCAGCGGCTCCAGCGGACCAAACTGGCGCTCATACTGCAGGACCAGCGTGCCGGTCATATTGACGCTGAAGCGCCCCGCGGCGCCGGCCGCACTCTTGTAGTCGATCCCCAGATCCAGGCCGGAGGTATTCAACTTCCCCTGGTTTTCCTTTTGCAGAACAATGTTGGTGATGTAGCCGTCGGCGTCCCGCTGGATGTACTTCCCTTCGTATTTGGCGGCATTGTCGACGATGATTTGTTCGCCCAGCGTGCTGATAACGTCGCTCTTGCGGATGTCCCAGTAGTCCAGCGTGAGATTGAGCTCGCGGCTTGCCTCGAACGCCACGCCGAGCGAGAACTGGCGCGACTTCTCGGGCTTCAGATTCGGATTGGAGCGGCGTTCGACCGGATACTGGTCGGTACAGCCGTCGATGCTGTCCAGGCCCGTTTTCACGCACACCGGATCGGTCAGGAAGCTCGACGCGCTGCCATAGGTGGTGGGACGCTTCAAGTCCGACAGCGACGGCGCGCGGAAGCCGGTGCCGGCCGAGCCGCGCAACACCAGCTGCTTCACCGCCGCCCAACGCACGCCCAGCTTGGGATTGGTGGTGGAGCCGACTTCGCTGTAATGGTCGTAGCGCAGCGCCGCCTGCAGTTCCAGGTGTTTGGTCAACGGCGCATTAATCTCGCCATAAACCGAGTACACGGTGCGGCTGTCGTCGGTGGCCTTCAGATCGGTGGTCGAGCCGGCAGCCAGGCCGGAATCGCGGTCGCCGGCGATGTTATTCGACAGCAGCAGCGCCGACGGCGTGAACGTGGTGTTTTCGCGGCGGCCTTCGGCGCCGATCGCCAGTCCCAGGTCGCCGCCTTCCAGGCTGGCCAAGGTGGTCGAGACCTTGCCATCCACCTGCGTCGACGTCCCCCTCGATCTACGCGCCTCGTCGTTGACCTTGATGCTGTTGATCAGATCCCGCCCCGCCTGCGAAGAAGGGCCGAAGGGGTTGATGGCGCCTGAACGCACGCCGGCGTCGAATTTATCGTACAGCACATAACCGTCGACGTACTTGTCGACCGCCTTGTTCTCCGCGCGCGACAAGCCGGCGTCGTAGTCCCACCCGGCCACCGTGCCCGTCGCGCCCAGCACCATGCGCTGCGCGTCGCTGGTCACCTGATTGGTGCGATTGCCCGCCTCGGTCATCCGGTAGCGGATACCGCTGAAGGTCGCCGGCAAGCCCGGCGCGCTCAACGCCGCCCGGTAGAGGGATGGCAGCAGGCTGACCGGCAGGCTGCGGATGCGCTGCGGATTCGGGCTCAGGACATAATCGGATTTCGCCTCGGACTGCACCAATTCCAGGAACACCTGATGGTCGGGATGCACCTGGAACGTGGCGCGGCCGATGAAGCCGATCTTGCTCGCTTCCGGATAGATCTCGGTATCTTCCATGTAGTCATAGCTGCAGCCCAGCGCCCCTCCCGGCCCCTTGGGCGCATACACCGTTGCCGGCGGCGCGCAATTGGGCGCACTGGGGTTGATGCGGGTGGCTGTGGCGCCCTTGGGCAGCACGCCGGCGGCGATCAGCGCATTGCGCTGCGCGCCATTGATGTCGATATTGGCCGGATAGGTGTTGCTGGACATGAGGGCCGGCAGATTGGCCGCCAGCGGGCGGTTCTTGATGAAGTCGCGCTGGCTGGAGCGCAAGGAATCGAGCTGCTGCACGTCCAGCACGCCGAATACATTGAAGCGGTCCGTGGTCAGGTCGCCATGGCCGGCGCTGATGCTGGCGGTGCGCTTGCCGGCGCCGCCCTGCTGCGTGCCGGCCATCGACCCATTCAGCTCAACCCCGGTATAGTCCTTGCGGGTGATGAAGTTGATCACGCCGCCGATCGCATCGGTTCCATAGATCGCCGAAGCGCCGTCCTTGAGCACCTCCACCCGCTGAATCGCGCCCGCCGGAATATTGTTCAAGTCGACGCCGGCGTTGTCGCCGGGCGAAGCAAAGTTGGCGAGGCGCCGCCCGTTGAGCAGCACCAGCGTGGACGACACGCCGATCCCGCGCAGATTGGCGCCATTGAATCCGCGCTGTCCCGACGTGCCGTCGGTGATGCTGGCGCCGTCCGACAGCGGCGCGGTATTGGCGCTGATGTTCTTCAGCAGTTCGGCGGCGGTGGTGACGCCGCTCTTGTCGATATCCTCGCGGCGAATGACCTGCACCGGCAGCGCGGTTTCCGCGTCGATGCGTTTGATGGAAGAACCGGTAATCTCCACGCGCTGTATTTTCTGGCCCAGGTCCGAGGACTGGGCGTGCGCGACCTGGCCCGGCAGGCCGATGGCCGCCGTCATGCCGAGCGCCAGCCGGATCGCTCCCGCCAGCTTGTTATACCGTTGCGCCTGCGGCGCCGTTCCTATCTGATGCAGACTCATTCCCAACTCCCTGTTGAAGTTTTGATGCGGTTATGTGGCTCCGCTTTTCGCGGTGCGCTTCTTCACCTTTGTAGTACCGGCGCGGCCGGCGTTCCTGGTGTTCTTGCTGCCTGCGGGGCCGTACAGGTAGGCGGATATCGCCTCCGTCAAGCGCGCGGCTTTTTCTACGTTGTCCTTGTTCGAAACCATCAGCGATACCGCCAGCGCCTCGATCACCGCAACCGCCGCCGTCGAGCTGCTCGGCAGCACGGCATGGCCGCTGTTGGCGTACAACACATGTTCCGAAACTTCCACCAGCGGCGACGCCGGCGCATCGGTAATCGCGATCACGCAGGCTTTGTGATCGCGTGCATACTGCGCCAGGCGGATCACGTCCAGCGCATAGCGCGGGAAGGAGATCACCACCAGCACATCGTTGGCGCCGATGTTGGCCAGGTGGCCGGCGGCCACCTCGGTGCCGCCCTGTCCCGCAGCTTCCACCACATGCGCGCAAAACGGCTGCAGATGCAGCGACAGCAGGCCGGCCAGGTAAGACGACAGGCCGAAACCCAGCACATACACGGTGCGCGCCCGGCTGAGCTTTTGCACCGCCTGCACCATCTCCGACTGCGACTGCGCATTGCGCGTGGCGGTGATGTTGGCCAGCGCGTACTCCATGCTCTGATCCCCCGGCCATACCGAGCCTTCGCGGTTCTCTATCGTGTGACGCAGCTTGTCGACCGGCTGCATCTCCGAATGCAGCGTCTCGGCCACGGCGCTGCGCATCGCGGCGTAGTTGGCGAAACCGATATCGCGCGCAAAACGGCTGATGGTGGCCGTCGACACCTGGCATCCCTCCGCCATCTCGTCGATCTTCAACGCAGTCACCCGCATCGGATTGCGCAGCACGAAGTCGGCGATGCTGCGGTTCGAGGTCGAGCCTTCGGCCAACACCCCGGACAGCGTGTGGCCAATCGACGACTGGGCGAAAGCGACATCCGCCGACGAACTGCGCGCTGCCATCACGGTTTTGTTTGCTGATTTACTGTTAGTCATACAGCTCTCCTTTTCCGAAAGACCGTAAGCATACTTACATTTTCGAAAAATTTGGAATCCTATTTTCAGGCAACTGTAGCAACGGGAAAAACAAAACTCAACCATTTTCTGAAAACTGGCTTACATTTATTTACTTTGTGAAAATTACGATACATAATCGACCGCAATCCAACAACCTGCCCACGCCGGGCATACCATCGCCATGAGAACGCAAACACACGCCATATCGGCGCAGCACAGCAGTGCCGCCTTCGAGCTTCACAGCTTCCACTTCGGTCCCGCCGGATGTAAGCGGGCTTACATCCAGGCCTCGCTGCACGCGGACGAAGTGCCGGGAATGCTGGTGGCGCAACACCTGCGGAACCGACTGAAAGCCCTGGAGAGCGCCGGCAAACTGCGCGGCGAGGTGGTGCTGGTCCCCGCCGCCAACCCGATCGGCTTGTCGCAAGCCATCCATGGCATGCCGTTCGGGCGCTTCGACCTGGCGACCGGCGCCAACTTCAACCGCGCCTATCGGCACGTGGCGGAAGAATTGAAGCTCTCGCTGGAGGGACAGCTGGGCCAGGACGCGGAGGCGAATATCCGCGTCATTCGCCGGCACGCCGCTGCCGCCCTCGCCGCCTGGCTCCCCGCCACCGACAGCGAGAGCCTGAAGAAAACCTTGCTGCAATTGGCAATTGAGGCCGACATCGTGCTCGATCTGCATTGCGACAACGAGGCTGTCATGCACGTCTACGCGGGCACGCCGCTGGCCGCCGCCATCGCTCCGCTGGCCGCGCTGATCGGCTCCCAGGCCACGCTACTGGCCATGGCCGCCGGCGGCGAGCCGTTCGACGAGGCATGCAGCCGGCTGTGGTGGGATCTGGCGGCGCACTTCGGCGAACGCTATCCGATCCCGCCCGCCTGCCTGGCAGCGACCATCGAGCTGCGCGGCGAGATGGACGTTTGCCACCAGCTGGCGCAAGGCGACGCGGAGGCCTTGCTGCGCTTCCTGGCCCTGAACGGCATCATCGACTGCCCGGACCTGACGGCGGCGCCGCTGCCGCAGGCGCTGTGCGCGCCGTCGCCGCTGGAAGCAGTGGAGCCCTTGCTGGCGCCGCATGCGGGCGTCCTGGTCTACCGCCAGCCGCTGGGCGCGCGCGTCGAAGCGGGCGCCGTGCTGGCGGAACTGATCGATCCGGTCACCGGCGAAACCACCGAATTGCGCTGCAAGGTCGCCGGTATATTTTTCGGCCGCAGCGCGCACCGCCACGTCCTGCGCGGCATGAATGTCGGCAAAGTCGCCGGCCACACGGCGTTCCGCGTCGGATCTTTACTGAGCCTGTGACCATGAAACTCAAACTACCGCACACCTTTGTGCTGCTGTTCGCGATCCTGATGCTGATCGCCGCCGCCACCTGGCTGGTGCCCGGGGGCCAGTACAACACCCACGCCGTCGACGGCAGGCAGCTGGTCGACCCATCCAGTTTCCATGTGGTGGCCGGCCATCCCCAAGGCCCGGTGCAGTTGCTGATGGCGCCGATCAAGGGTTTCACCGAGGCGGCGCTGATCATCGGCTTCGTCCTGATCGTCGGCGGCGCCTTCGCCGTGCTCCAGAAGACCGCGGCGATCGACGCGCTGATCGGCACCATCGCCCGGGCACATGCCGATTCACCGCTGGTCAGGGCGATGCTGATACCCATGTTCGTGACGCTATTTTCGCTGGGCGGCGCGACCTTCGGCATGAACGAGGAGGCGATCCCTTTCATCCTGATCTTCGTGCCGTTGGCGCTTGCGCTGGGCTACGATTCGATCGTCGGCGTCGCCATCCCGTTCCTCGGTTCGCAGGTCGGCTTTGCGGCGGCCTTTCTCAATCCCTTCAATGTCGGCATTGCGCAGGGCATCGCCGGCGTGCCGCTGTTCTCCGGGATGGCCTATCGCCTGCTGGTATGGGCCGTCGCCACCGCCGTCACGATCGGCTTCCTGATGTGGTACGCGGCCAGGATCAAGGCAACGCCGGCGAGCAGCCCGACCTACCGTCTCGATCTGCAAAAACGCGTTGAACCGACACCGCAGACCGCGACGGAGCAAGTGCCGGACATGTCGGGCACCCACAAGGCAGTGTTGTGGATCTTCGCCGCCACGCTGGCGGCGATGGTGCTGGGCGTGGTGCGCTACGGCTGGTTCATCGAAGAGATCGCGGCGCTGTTCCTGGCGATGGCCATCGTCGTCGGACTGGCGGGGCGCCTGACTTCAGACCAGTTGACCGAGGCCTTCATCCACGGCGCCCGCGACCTGGTGGGCACGGCGCTGGTGATCGCGCTGGCGCGCGGCGCCATGGTGCTGGCGCGGGACGCCCATATCATCGACACCATGCTGCACGCGCTGATGCCGCTGGTGTCGTCCAGCAGCCCGGTGTTCGCCGCGCAGAAGATGTTTGTCATGCAAAGCGTGATTAATTTCTTCATCCACTCCGGCAGCGGCCAAGCCGCGCTGACCATGCCCATCATGGCGCCGCTGGCCGACCTGGTGGGCATCTCGCGCCAGACCGCGGTGCTGGCCTACCAGTTCGGCGAGTTCACCACGCCGATGATACCGACATCGGGCATCACGGTCGGCGTGCTGGCGCTGGCCCGGATTCCGTGGCTTACCTGGGCCAGGTGGATGATACCCTTGCAACTCGCTTACGCGGCGCTGGCGTTGCTGTTGCTAATCCCCCCCTGCCTGAATGGCTGGCAGTAGGCGCCGAATTGGACTACCATGGTAAAAAACCAACACGGAAAGAGATCATGGTATCGAGCATTTCATCGGGCAGCGCACACCGGGCGGAATTAAGCGCCAGCGCGCAGGACCAGATCAGCACGATCCTCAAGAGCATCAAGACGTTGCGCAAGAAAGTGGCCCTGCTCCAGAAACAGCTGATGAATACCACCGATCCGGCGACGCGCCTGACACTGGCGAAGGAAATCGAAGACCTGCAGCGCACCATCCAATTGCTGGAACGGCAGATCGTCCAGATCGAAGAAGCGGAAAAGCGCCGCGCCAGGAACAGGCAGGAGGCCAGGCACGCCATGGCAATCGAGAGCGCCACCGGTGATCAGCACAGCAAGCCTAAGATTTGACCTGACAACCTTTGTGAGATGGGTTAAAGTTTTCTTCTGATCCCGCTCATGGATGATCGACCTATGGAATCGACGATTCAAAGTGAAGAGTTCATCAGGTTGAATTTCCCCAGGCTGGCGGCTGCGCTGGAATACATGCCGGTTGGCGTCACCATTGTTGACTGCGACTTGACCATCAGGTTCTGGAACCCCGCCTTTTGTCAATTGCAGGGGTTTCCGGTTGAGGTGATGCATCCCGGTGTCACCATGGCCGAAGTGTTCCGTTTCATCGCGATGCGCGGCGACTATGGGCCGGGCGATATCGACGCACTGGTGGCCACCCGGGTGGAACTCTGTCTGAAGTTCCAGCCTCACAATTTCACTCGCACCAGGGTGGATGGCGTTGTGCTGAATATCATAGGCCGCCCCATCTATGGCATCGACGGTGCGATCAGTGGTTTCGTCACTATCTATCACGATGTGACCTCTGAAAAGCACTACGAGGAACAGCTCGAGGCCAAAAACAAGGAGCTGCAGCAGGCCAAGCAACTGGCCGAGGCGGCGAGCGTAGCCAAGGGGCAGTTCCTGTCCAATATGAGCCACGAAATCCGCACGCCGCTGAACTGCGTGATCGGCATGGCCCATCTGGCCTTGAAGACCGAGCTGGACCCGCGCCAGCGCGACTACCTGGAAAAAATCCGCTTCGCCGGCGAGCACCTGCTGGGCATCATCGACGACATCCTCGATATTTCCAAGATCGAGGCCGGCAAGCTGGATATCCAGCACATCGACTTCTCATTGGACCAGGTGGTGCAAACGCTGACCACGGTGGTGGCGCCAAAGGCGGCTACCCGCAACCTGGAACTGGTGTTCGACCTGGACCCCACGTTGCCGCCGATGCTGGTGGGCGATCCGCTGCGGCTGGGACAGGTGCTGATTAACTACGCCAACAACGCCATCAAGTTCAGCGAGCAAGGCAGGATAGAGATCCGCGTGCGCAAGATGGTCGGCGACGCCAACGATTGCCTGGTGCGCTTCGAAGTGAGCGACCAGGGCATCGGCCTGTCCAAAGCGGAAATGGACAAATTGTTTATCTCCTTCCAGCAGGCCGACACGTCGACCACGCGGGAATACGGCGGCACCGGCCTCGGCCTGGCGATCTGCAAGGAGCTGGCCCAGTTGATGGGCGGCGATGTCGGCGTCCTCAGCCAGCCGGGGGTTGGCAGCACGTTTTGGTTCACGGCCCAGCTTGGCGTGTCGTACCAGACCGTGCCTGCGCTGATCAACCAGATCGGCGACGCCGCCGGCGAGCTGCTGGCCAGCGCCTGCACGTCGGCCATGATGATGGCATTGAAGGCGGCCCGCATACTGCTGGTCGAGGACAATATCTTCAACCAGCAAATTGCGCAGGAAATGCTGGAAGAAGCCGGCGTCACGGTCAGCCTCGCCAGCAACGGCGCCGACGCGCTGGAACTGCTGCGCACATCCGATTTCGACTGCGTTTTGATGGACTTGCAAATGCCGCTCATGGACGGACTGGAAGCGACCCGCCACATCCGCACCGACCCGCAACTGAGCCATATCCCGGTATTGGCGATGACGGCCACCGCCACCACCGAAGCACGGATGCGCTGCATCGATGCCGGCATGAACGATTTCATTTCGAAGCCCGTCCAGCCGGCCCTGATGTACCAGACCGTCGCCAATTGGCTGCCTGCGCGTGTGCCGTCGGCAGAGCCGCGGCGGCCGCAGCCGGCCTTCGAGTCCCGATTCGGTGGCGACTCGGCCGTGATCGATTTATCGGTGCTGGCCGAGCTGCTCGGCGACGACCTGGGCAAGGTGCGCAAATTCGCCTTTAAATTCCTGCTCAGTTCGCAGGAGGGTATCCGCGAGATAGAGGCCGCGCTGGCGCGTGGCGATGTGCAGAGGGTGCGCGAACTGGGTCACCGGTTCAAGTCGGCCGCACGCAGCGTCGGCGCTTTCCGCATGGCCGATCTGAGCGAGGATCTGGAGCAACTGCCACAGACTGAGGCGGCCAGCGAGGTGACGGCCGCCCTCTCCATCGTGACGCAACTGAAAGACTTGTTGCAACAAGTGACGCAGCAAGTCGTGCAGAACACCGCCTGTTCCACTGAGGATTGAGCCGCTGTGTTGGAAACTTTGGTAATATGAGTGATTGCTTTTTACATCACTTTCATGCGCGAACACCTGCTTACTCCTTCGTTGTCCGCTTCAGGGCCGCCGGTCTCGCTGTATTCGATTCGATCGAGCTTTTTCGTCGCGTTTCTCGGTGGTCCAGCCGCACTCATACTGTACTCGACGCTTAATTCGTGGCGGCTGCGCCGTACGCTGGATATTCCAGCCTACCTGGTCGCCATCGTGCTGCTCATGCTGCTGATCTATGGCGCTCGCGACGACGTCAGCTATTTCGCATGGTTACGCCAGGAGCTGGGGAGCGACGCCGGCAAATTCCTGTCGCGCGCCCTCGCGCTGGGACTGTGCGGGGTGTTTTACCTGCTGCACAAGAAACAGCATCGATCGGCCTCGCTGTTCAACAGCACAGCGCCCTCGCCGTGGATACCGGCCATCGTCTGCATGGCGCTCGGTTACGGCGCCACGATGGGTCTTGCCGCCATTCTGTTCCAGGTTCAGCCATGAGCGACCTGACCTTGCTGTCGCCGCGCGATTACGTCGCTCAACTGAACGGGCTGACAGAGCGCCGGCGCTATCAACAGGCGCGCGCCCTGCTGTCGGAAGCGCTTCAACAATATCCTCAGGACAGTCAACTGCTGTTCGTCTCGGCCCACATTGACTACCTGACCGACGACAAGGAGTCAGCGCGGCAGACGCTGCATACGATCCTGGCCCAGGACCCGCTGCACTACGCGGCCCGTTCGCTGATGATCAACGTGCACGAAGACAGCGAAGAGCTGGAACAGGCCGAACTCATCATCATTGAACTGCTCCGGGAATATCCGGAGGACGCATTCCAATATGCCCGCTACGCGATGCTGATGTATCGCACGCTGCACATCGACAAGGCCAAGGAGCTGGCGCGCGAGGCGCTGCGCCTGGAACCGGAAGACGAACTGGCGCTGACCGCCTGCCTGATCGGCGACATCATCGACGGCCGCCGCGGCGCCGAAGCGGCCAGCCTGGCCAATCTGATGCGCGGCCATCCCGATAGCCAGACCACGGCGCGCATGCTGGTCAGCTATCTGGTGAGCCGGGGGCGCTACCGCGCAGCCAAGCGCATCGCCGTCGAGCTATTGCAGCTTTACCCGCACTCCCAGGAGATCCTGGAGCTGGTGGTAAAGCTAGATGCCCTCAGCCACTGGAGCATGCTGCCCCTGTGGCCATTGAATCGCTGGGGCTGGGGTGCGTCGGCGGCGTTTTACTTCATCACTTTGCTGGCGATGAACCTGATCCGCAAGGACGCGCCGACGATTGCGGGCATCGCCACCTGGACCATTCTCGGATATTGCGCCTACTCCTGGGTCTATCCTCCCCTTTTAACGCGCTGGCTGAAACGCCGCGCAGGAATTTAAACAGCATGGCACTGAAACGCGAAGAACTTGAATCCGCCCTCGTCACCGATCCTTTCAACCTCGGTCACCGTCTCGCCTACGCCCATCTGCTGCTGAACGAGGAAGACGCGCAAGCGGCACTGACCCAGTTCGAGCTGGCGGAGCGCCAGCGCATGGACGCAGACACCCTGAGCGGCAAAGCGCAAGCGCTGCTGGCGCTCAAGCGCGAGAACGAGGCCCTGAGCGCCTATGTGGCGGCGCGCCAGCACACCGGCTTTGAACCGATCGAAGCGCTGGAGCAGCTGGCGCAACGCGCGCAACCGGCGTCTGCCCCGGCGCTGTCGCTGGTGCGGCCGGCGCAGAACGTCGCCGCGCTGCGCCCGCAATCCCCGCTGCAGGTGCGGTTTGCCGACGTCGGCGGCATGGAAGACCTGAAGAAGACGCTGCGCCTGCACATTATCGAGCCGTTCCTGCGTCCCGGCCTGTTTGCCAAATTTAAGAAGAGCGGCGGCGGCGGCATCCTGCTGTACGGCCCACCCGGCTGCGGCAAGACCATGATCGCCCGCGCCATCGCCAGCGAATGCAACGCGTCGTTCGTTTCGGTCGGCATCAGCGAAGTGCTCAACATGTGGATGGGCGAAAGCGAACGCAATCTGGCGCAGCTGTTCGAAAAGGCCCGCGCCCAGAAACCTTGCGTACTGTTTTTCGACGAACTCGATGCCCTGGCCTTTTCGCGCTCCAAGGCGCAGAGTGAGCATAGCCGCACCATCGTCAACGAGTTCCTGTCTCAGCTCGACGGCTTCGAACGTGACAACCGCGATGTACTGTTCCTGGCCGCCACCAATATGCCGTGGGATGTCGACCAGGCGATGAAACGCACCGGCCGTTTTGCCCGTCAGCTGTTCGTGCCGCCACCGGACGAGGAAGCGCGCAAGCACATCATCGACCTCAAGCTGCGCGACATTCCGGTCGAAGGCATCGACGTGGCGGCCCTGGTGACGGCGACCCCGCACTATTCGGGCGCCGACATCGATGGGCTGATCGATCTCGCCAAGGAAAGCACGCTGCACGATATCCTGGCCGGCAATCCGGAACGGCCTATCGGCCCAGCCGACATGGCGTATGCGCTCGACCTGATGCAGCCATCGACGGTCGAGTGGTTGAAGACCGCCCGCAACCTGGTACGCTATTCCGGCGGCGACGACAGCTATCGCGATGTGGAAAAATACCTGAAGAAGACCAAGTTTCTTTAGCCTGAGCCGCCAATGCGGGCCATATGGAGTTCGTCATGACATGTACACGCCTGAAAAATCTGGCCCTGACACTGGCCTTCACCGTATCCGGCGCCGCCTCCGCCACCGACTTCTACAACAAGGGCAACGAGCCGGGGCGGCCGTTCTCGCTGGCGGTGCGCGCCGGGGACTATGTCTTCGTCTCCGGTCAGCTGGGCACCGGTCCCAATGGCCTGGTCAAGGGCTTCGACGCGCAGGCTCGCCAGGCCATGGACAATATCGTCACCATCCTCAAAGGCTACAACCTCGGCATGAACGACGTCGTCAAGTGCACCATCATGATCGCCGACATGGCCAGGTGGGACGATTTCAACAAGGTCTACGTCACCTACTTCAAGCCCGAACGCCTGCCGGCGCGCAGCGCGTTCGGCGCCAGCGCCCTGGCGCTGGGCGGCGAAGTGGAGGTGGAATGCATGGCTTACTCGCCGCGCCGGTGAGCGCGATTTTCCGTTCCACCGCGCCGCTTTTGCTTTAGAATCGGCGTCTTTGCTTACCACTCAGGGGATCCGATGGCAGATGGGAAGAATGAACTCAAACGTGGCCTGAAGAGCCGGCACATCCAGCTGATTGCGCTAGGTGGCGCCATCGGCACCGGCCTGTTCCTCGGCATCGCGCAGACCATTCAGATGGCCGGGCCTTCCGTGCTGCTGGGCTACGGCGTGGCCGGGCTGATCGCCTTCTTCATCATGCGCCAGCTGGGCGAAATGGTGGTGGACGAACCGGTGGCCGGCTCGTTCAGCTACTTCGCCGACAAATACTGCGGCCACCTGGCCGGCTTCATGTCGGGCTGGAACTACTGGGTCTTGTACGTGTTGGTCAGCATGGCCGAGCTGTCGGCGGTCGGCATCTACGTGCAGTACTGGTGGCCGGCGATACCGACCTGGATGTCCGCGCTGGCCTTCTTCGTCATTATCAACGCTATCAGCCTGTCCAACGTCAAAGCCTTCGGCGAGATGGAATTCTGGTTCGCCATCATCAAGGTGGTTGCCATTGTCGGCATGATCGTGTTCGGCGCCTGGCTGCTGATCTCCGGCGACGCCGGTCCGGAAGCCACGGTGGCCAACCTGTGGCAGCACGGCGGCTTCTTCCCCAATGGCCTGGGCGGATTGGTGATGGCGATGGCCGTCATCATGTTCTCCTTCGGCGGCCTGGAACTGATCGGCATCACCGCCGCCGAGGCGGACGATCCGTCGCGCACCATTCCCAAGGCCACCAACCAGGCCATCTACCGCATCCTGATTTTCTACATCGGCGCGCTGGGCATCCTGCTGTCGCTGTACCCATGGCAGAAAGTGGTCACCGGCGGCAGCCCCTTCGTGCTGATCTTCCACGCGCTGAACAGCAACCTGGTGGCGCATGCGCTCAATGCCGTGGTGCTGACGGCCGCGCTGTCGGTGTATAACAGCGGCGTCTACTCCAACACCCGCATGCTGTACGGCCTGGCCAAGCAAGGCAACGCGCCGCAGCTGCTGCTGAAGGTGAACCAGCGCGGCGTGCCGCTGGCCGCGCTGGGCGTCTCGGCGCTGGCGACCGGCGTCTGCGTGGTCGTCAACTACTTCATGCCCGGCAAAGCCTTCGGTTTCCTGATGGGCCTTGTCGTCTCGGCGCTGATCATCAACTGGGCCATGATCAGCTGGATCCACCTGCGCTTCCGCGCGCAGAAACAGGCCGAGGGCAAGACCACGGCGTTCCGCAGCCTGGGCTACCCGCTGACCAACTATCTGTGCCTGGCCTTCCTGGCGGGTATCCTGGTGGTGATGTACATGACGCCGGACCTGCAGTTGTCGGTCTACCTGATTCCGGTGTGGCTGGCGGCGTTGGGCGCGGGCTATCTGGTACGCCAGAAAAACGCCGTCACCGCCTGAGGCGACCGGCGCTGCAACGCTCACCCAGGACTACGCCTGCGCGAGCGTTGCAATGGCTTGCACCAGCCGGTCGAGCTGGCGCGGTTGGGTGAACAGCGCCGGCGTCACGCGCACGCAGCTGCCGCCCAGCGGACCGTTGCGCGACACCGTGAAGATTCCATGTTCGTCCATCAGCCGTTTGGCCAGGCGCTGGTTGTCTTCCTTGCTGGTCTTGCCGGCGAAGCGGAACGAGGTGCTGGCGCCGTACATGGCGGGATCGTCGGGCGTCAGTATCTGCAAGCCCTTGACGTTCCGCACACGCTCCACCCAGTAGTTGCGCAGGTATTTGAGCCGGGCGGACTTGTTGGCCACGCCGATCTGCTCATGGAAGCGGAACGCCGCCGGCACCGTCATGATGTTGGCCGTGTTGACGGTCCCCGAATGGACACGCGAGCGGATGTCGGTGGCCGCATAATCCTGGTCCGACATGTGCACGCCGATATCCGCCAGCCGCGTCTTGCGGATGTACATAAAGCCCACGCCCAGCGGCGCCCCCAGCCACTTGTGCAGGTTGAAGCCGATGAAGTCCGCCTTCAGGTCGGCCACCATGAAGTCGGTCTGCCCCCACGACTGGGCGGCGTCGGCGATGACGTCGATGCCGCGCTGGCGCGCCATCTGCACCAGTTCCGCCACCGGCAAGGTCAGGCCGGTGCGATGGCTGATGTGGGTCAGCAGCAGCAAGCGCGTGCGCGGATGGCGCTGCATCGCCTGCGCGTAGGCATCCAGGATGGCTTGCCGGCTGGGCGGCTCGGGGATGCGCACCACGGCCACATCGGCGCCGCGCCGCAAGGCCAGCTCGTTCATCGCGTATTGGGTCGCGTCGTAATCCAGGTCGGCATACATGATCGTGTCGCCGGCCTTGACCTGCTTGTAGTTGACGATCAGGTTTTGCAGCGATTCCGTGGCGCCGCGCGTGATGGCGATCTCCGACACATCGGCGCCGACGGCCGCCGCGATCTGCGCCCTTATTGCATCGATGCCCGCGCCGTCGAATTGCTGGCGCAGGAAGCGCGAGCTGTGCGCGTTCAGGTAGTCGATATTGCGCTTGTAGTCTTCCGCCACCGGGCGCGCCATCATGCCGAAGTAGCCCTGCTCCAGATTGATGAAGTCCGGCGCCGGATCGTACTGCGCGGAGACCTTGGCCCAGTAGGCTTCGTTCTGAGGCAACGCCTCGGCGATGGGCGGCAACTCCGCCATCGCAGGCGGAGAGATGAGCGATCCGCCGGCAACCCCGGCTGCAACATGAAAGAAACTGCGGCGTGTGAGCATGCATACTCCTGTCGGCGATTGGTGCGTCTAATCTGGTGCGCCCAATATAGCACCGGCCAGCGAAGCTTAGGATAGAATCGCACGCATGAATTCACCCAACCATACCTCGCTGTATTGCTATCCGTGGGATGTCGCGGATGTGGACCGTTTTGTGGACCAGGCGCGCGGCCTGGGCATGAACGGCGCGACGCTCGCCGTCAGCTACCATGCCGGGAAATTCCTGCGTCCGCACGCGGCCAGCGGGCCGCGCGTCATCTTCCCCGAGGACGGCGTGGTCTATTTCGAGCCGGACCTTGCGCGCTACGGCGAACTCACACCGCAAGCCCATTCCGACCCGGCGCTGCGCGCTGTCCTGCCGCAACTGATCGCCAACGGCGGCGTCGCCGTACACGCCTGGACTGTACTGCTGCACAACAGCCGCCTTGGCGCCGCACACCCACAGTACACCGCACGCAACGCTTACGGCGACGGCTACCTGTACAGCCTATGCCCGATGCAGCAACCGGTGTTCGACTATGCCGTCGCGCTGAGCGCCGACGTGGCCGCGCGCGGCGTCGCCAGCGTGGTGATCGAAACGCCGGGTTGGCTGCCCTATGCCCACGGCTACCATCACGAATTCGCCCAGGTCCGCAGTAACCTCTGGCTCGACTCCATGCTCGGCCTGTGCTTCTGCGACGCCTGCATGGCCGCCGGCAAGGCCGCCGACATCGACATGGACGGCCTGCGCCAGCGCATCCGCCGCGACATCGACAGCTATCTGGAGGCTCCGGTCGATGCCACGCCGACCCAGGCCGCGGCGTGGCTGGCCGCGGACCTGCTGGAGAACGACGACCTGGCCGCCTTGAACCGTTTGCGCCAGCGGCGCGTTACGCAACTGGTCGGCGCCATCCGCGCCGCCATGGCGCCGCAGGTGCAGTTGTCCGTGGTGGCGACGGTGCAGCGCCCTACCGCCCAGAGCTGGTTGGAAGGCACAGACCTGCGCGCGCTGTCCGGCGTGGCGGACTGGCTGGAGATACCGTTCTACGAGGCCGATGCCGCAGCTGTCGGCAGCGACGCGTGGGACTGCATCCGCCGCATCGGCGCACCGGACCGCATCCGCGCCATCCTGCGTCCCGGTCCGCCGGACTTGGCCGACGGCGCGCAACTGCCGCAAGCGCTGCAAGGCTTGTGGGAACTGGGCATCCGTCATTTCGGATTCTATAACTACGGCATGCTGCGCCGCGACCGCCTTCAGGCGCTGGGCGCGACGTTGCACGCTTTCGATCGCAGGAGCCATACTTGAACCGCACCGCCGCAATGATGAAACTGGAAGATCAACTGCTCCACCCCGGCGTCAAAGGCCTGCCGATCACGCGGCCGCTGCGCCAGGGCGACATCGGCTCCCGGCAATGGAACGTGCTGCGCGCCGACACCAGCTTCCCGGTCGCGCTGCTGAAGACGTCCGCGCTGGAGCACAATCTGCAATGGATGCGCGGCTTCTGCGAGCAATACGGCGTGCAGCTGGCGCCGCACGGCAAGACCACCATGAGTCCCCAGTTGTTCGACGCCCAACTGGCCAACGGCGCCTGGGGCATGACGCTGGCGACGGCGGCGCAGGTGCAGATCGCCTACCGCTACGGCGTGCGCCGCGTGCTGCTGGCGAACCAGCTGGTGGCGCCCGCCGACATCAAGGCCGTACTGGCGCTGATGCACAACGATCCTTCGTTCGAGTTCTACGCACTGGTCGATTCCAGCGCCGGCGTGGCGCGGCTGTCGAAGGCGGCGCACCAGCAAGGCATGGCGCGGCGCCTGCCGCTGCTGGTGGAGCTGGGCCTGGCCGGCAAGCGCGCCGGCTGCCGCAGCATGGACGAAGCCCTGGCGTTGGCGCGCGAAGTGGCCGCCGCGCCGGGACTGGAACTGGCCGGCATCGAAGGCTACGAAGGCCTGCTGGTCGGCCCGGACCGCGACAAGGACCACGAGGCGGTTCGCCACTTCGTCACCCAGCTGTCCGACCTGCTGCGCCAGGCGGACGCCGAGCAGCTGTTCAAGCGCGCCGAGATCCTGCTGTCGGCGGGCGGCTCGGCCTATTTCGATTTTGTCGCCAGCGGTTTCGCGCAGGTGAAGAATTTGTCCCGTCCGGTGCTGCCGGTGCTGCGCAGCGGCTGCTACCTGACCAATGACCATGGCTTCTATCACGGCCTGATCGAGCAGCTGAACGCGCGCGAAGGCCTGGCTCCTGGACAGGGTCTGCGGCCGGCGCTGGAGGTCTGGAGCATGGTGCTGTCGCGGCCCGAACCGACGCTGGCGATCCTCGGCATGGGCAAGCGCGACGCCTCCTACGACATGGAGCTGCCGCGCGCGCTGGTGTCGCACCGCCCCGGCGCCAACGCGCCAACAGCGCTGCCGGAAGGATGCCGCATCGAGAAGATGAACGACCAGCACGCCTACCTGCGGCTGCCGGCGGAGCATGCGATCGGCGGCGAACTGGCGGTCGGCGACCTGATAGGCTGCGGCATCTCGCACCCCTGCACCACGTTCGACAAATGGCCGCTGCTGCTGGCCGTGGACGACGACTACAACGTGCGCCGCGCCGTCAACACCTTCTTCTAATTCCGCAGCCCGGCCGACACGTCACGCTGGTCTTCGTCGCGGAATACATTCGGTGCGCACCCTATCAGCTTTCGAAAGGCTGCAATGTAGGCCGCCGACGTGGCGAACTGCATGGCATGGGCCGTGGATTTTATGGAACAGTTCGCCGCCAGCATGTCGAGTGAAGCAATGATGCGGGCGCGTTGTCGCCAGGCCCGGAAGCTCAGGCCGACATCGGCATTGAAATGGCGACTGAAGGAGCGCTCGGACATGGCGGCATATCCTTGAGCAACGACGATGCCACCACGGCGTGCACTTCCGACCGGCGGAGGAAGCCCTCGCATTCCGCAATCAGCCCAGGGTGAAAATAGACAGTTCGCATCTCCACCGGCGACAGCATCTCGATCGTGTGCAGATCTCCGGCCGGAACCCACAACGCACGCTGCGGTGGCACCGACCAGAGCATGGAGCCGGTCCGCACCAGCATCACACCGGAGAGCGCAAAGACCAATTGACCGGTTTGATGTTTATGCTCCGGCAGGACCGAGCCCGGCTCATGGCGCTTTGCCAGCACGCGCCACTGCGCTTCAATATTTTGGCGCTTGGGCGATATGGTTTGGCGAATCGGTGTCATGTAGCCAATATATCATCTCGACATCGAACTTTGAACGGGATAAAACATGTCAACTCTTGCACCGGCAACGGCCGCCAAACGGATACCGGTATTTTTCTACGGCAGCTTCATCCGCCGGGATGTCATGGCGCGTGCTGGTTTTCAGCCGGAAAAGATTGAAGTGGTGCGCCTCCACGGATTCGACATCGCGTTCTGCCCCCATGCCTGCATCAGCCGTTCTGACCAGCACTCAATCTACGGCATTCTGGTGCATGCGACGCATCAGGAGCTCGATCGCCTGTACTCGATGAGCGGCGTGGGCATCTTCCTTCCGGAAGCTGTATTGGTGGAGTCCCGGCTCGGCGGCCTGCTGCCGGCCATGTGCTACATCCCGCCGTCGCGCGGTGACCAGCCTGCGGATACCGAATATGTTGGCCATTTGATTGCCGCCGCCCGCGACTACGGCTTTCCTGACTGGTATGTCGCGCGACTGGGCGCCGCCTGACGCCGATGTTTTGCGATGGTGGCGAACATCTGCTCCACGTCGACCGGCTTGCCGATGAAATCGTCCATGCCGGCGGCGATGCATTGTTCGCGCTCGGACTCCATCACGCCGGCCGTCATCGCGATCACCGGCAACGTCAAGCCCAGTTCATCGCGGATCGCACGGGTGGCGGTAAAGCCGTCCATGACCGGCATCTGCACGTCCATCAGTACGAGGTCGCAGCGCAGGTCCCCGCGCAGCAGCTGAAGCGCCTTCTCGCCATGTTCCGCCAGCGTGACCGTGGCGCCGGCCAGCTCCAAGATGCCTTTCGCCACCTGCTGGTTGATCGGATTGTCCTCCACCAGCAGCACTCGCACGCCGGCCAGCGCCTTGGCGCCTGCCACGGCCGGAACGTCGGCGACATCTTCCTGGCGATGCGCCAGCGCGGTCTGCACCGCGTCATACAGGCTGGACGCCGTCACCGGCTTGGTCAGGAACACCGGCGCGCTGACGCCGGCCATGTCCTGTACCAGCTTGCTGCGGCCGTAGGCGTTGACCATGCAGATCACCGGCATGCCGGATTCCTCCTGCAGCGCGCGCATGACGGCCGGGCCGTCCATGCCCGGCATCTGCCAGTCGACCAGCGCCGCATCGTAGACGCGGCCCGAGCGTATCAACGCCAGCGCTTCCGGCCCCGAGGCGACCACGTCGCAGCTCCAGTTCCAGGCCTGGATGGTCTTGGCGAGGAAGTCGCGGCTGGTCGAGTTATCGTCCACCACCAGCAGATGCCGGCGCCGGCCGGTCCTCGGCGCCTCGGCCTCGTCGGCACGCTTCATCGGCAGCGTAAAGGTGAACGCGCTGCCCGTGCCGACCGCGCTGCGCACTTCGATGGCGCCGCCCAACAGTTCGATCAGCCCTTTGGAAATGGTCAGTCCCAATCCGGTGCCGCCGTAGCGCCGTGTGGTGGACAAGTCGGCCTGCGTGAACGGCGAAAACAGCCGCGCCAACTGTTCATCGTTCATGCCGATGCCGGTATCGCGCACGGTAAAGCGCAGCAGCACCGAAGCGCCCTCGCCGCCGGCGCGCTCCACCAGCACCGCGACTTCGCCCTGCTCGGTGAACTTGATGGCGTTGCCGGCCAGGTTGACCAGGATCTGCTGCAGGCGCAGCGCATCGCCGACCAATGTGCGCGGCACATCCGGCTCAACGCCCAGGCATAGTTCCAGGTTCTTCTCGCCGACGGTGACGCTCATGATGCTGGCCAGCGAATGCAGCACCTCCTCCAACACGAAACGCACCGGATGCACTTCAATCTTCCCGGCTTCCATCTTGGAGAAATCGAGGATGTCGTTCAGTATGCCGAGCAGGGATTGTCCCGAAGCCCGTATCATTTCCAGGTAGCGGCCCTGCTCCGGCGACAGCCCGGTGGTGTTGAGCAGGTGCGCCATGCCCAGCACCGCATTCATCGGCGTGCGCAGCTCATGGCTCATGTTCGCCACGAAGACATCCTTGGCGGCGCTGGCGATCTGCACCTGCTCCATCGCCAGCCGCAGCGCGCTCTCCGCCTGTTTGCGTTCCGTAATGTCGCGCACGATGCCGACAAACAGATGCTGGCCGTCGACCAGCAGCGCGCGTATCGACAATTCCAGCGCAAACGTGGCGCCGTCCTTGCGCAGGCCCTGCAGTTCAACGTTGTTCTTGCCCACCACGGTGGGCAGGCCGCCGGCGAGGTAGCGCGCCATGCCGGCATGGTGGGCGCCGCGCAGGGTGGCCGGCATCATGCGCATGATGTTGGTGCCCACCGCCTCCTCCGGCGTGTAGCCGAAGATGCCGCAAGCGGCGTGGTTGAAGGCTTCGATGACGCCATTGGCGTTGATGGTGATGATGCCGTCGCCGACATTGTCCATCACGGTACGGGTGCGCAGCTCCTTGTTGATCGCTTCGCGCTGCGCCGATTGCAGCTGCAAGGTGCGCTCTTCGATCACGCTTTCAAGGCGGTTGCGATACTGCTGGAGTTCAGCCTCCACCGCGCGCAAGGTCTGGATGGCGTCGTCGGCTTCGCGGAACACCGGCCGCGCATCTTGCAGCCGCATGTCGCCATTTTTTCCCAAGGCGCTGGCGGCGTGGGACAGCGCGCCGACCGAATGGTTGATGCGGCGCGCGAAATACCACGCGGCGGCCAGGCCCATGCCGAGCAGGCCGGCGAGCACCAGGATGATCCATTGGATCGAGGCCAGCATCTCGGACAGCACCGTGCTGCGCGGCACGCCTATCGCCACCGCCCAGCCGGACAAGCGGGAATGGCTGTACATCGAATACACCTTCGTGCCGTCGAGCGTGACCGAGTCCAGCATCCCCTCGCCGCCGCCGGCCATTCCGGTCCGCAGGATGGCGGAACCGGGCCTGCCTACATATCTGTCCGCGTCCTTCGAACGGGCCACAATCACGCCGCGCGAATCGAAGATCCCGGCGACGCGGTCGCCGGGCAGGTTCTGCTCCCGCAGCACCGCGCCCAGGCGCTCCGGCACGAAGGCCACCGACAGGCAGTAAATCACTTTGCCGTCCCTGACCACCGGCACATGCACCGCGACCAGCGGCCGCTTCAGGGCGCCGCCGATGAAGACGTCGGAGATCACCGGCCGGCCGGTGTCGAACACTTTCCTGATCCGTTCCAGGCTGGCGGGATCGGGTAGCGCCGGACCGAAAGGGCGCACCGTGTTCAGCAACTGGACCGAATCGCGACCGCTCAGCACAAAATTAAAGCCGGGGAATTCAGGCCGCAGGGCCTTGCTGGCCAGGGTGTAAAACCCCGCCAGGTCGCCATCGTCGAGGCTGGGCGCATTGGCCAGCGCCATCGCCATGCTGATACCGGTATTGAGGTCGCGGTCGACCGCCTGGATCAATGCGCGCGCCGTGACCAGCGATCCTTGCTGGATCTGGGCCCGTTCCCGCTGATAGAAGTGATTCGCCAGCAGCGCGACCCCGACCACGGCCGGCAAAGCGCAGGCCCAAACCAGCGCATAGATTTGCACTCGGATCGATGGCAGGGGGCGATGGACTACTGGCTTCATTCTCGGCGTCGGTGACTGGGACGAGAACGACTCTAGCACAGATGGGCGGCCCTTAGCGCCGCCCGTTCTACAGCCTGGCGCCCAGGCTGAGGATGGCCGCGATATTGCGGGCGGCGCTGCGCACGTTCTGCGCCGCCTCGGCCAGCGCCTGCTCGACCGTGCACGGCCGGCTGACCGCGCCGAACACCGCATGGATGCCGTGCTGGTGCACCACGGCCGCGCCAGGCGCCAGGCAGCCGGCGATCGCGATCACCGGCTTGCCGTGCCGCTGCGCCACGCGGGCCACGCCGATCGGCGTCTTGCCGTGTATCGATTGGCTGTCGATGCGGCCTTCGCCGGTGATGACCAGGTCGGCGTCGGCCACCGCCGCGTCCAGGCCCACCGCGGCCGTGACGATCTCGCTACCGGGACGCAAGCTGCCCCCCAGGAATACCAGCATCGCCGCGCCGATGCCGCCGCCCGCGCCGGCGCCCGGCACGTCGGCCACCTGCTGGCCCAGCTCGCGGGCGATGACGTCGGCGTAGTGGCGCAGATTGGCGTCCAGCTGTTCGATCATCGCCGGGGTGGCGCCCTTTTGCGGGCCGAAAATATGGGAGGCGCCCTGCGGCCCCACCAGTGGATTGCTGACATCGCAGGCGATGTCGAACACGCAGTCCTTGATGCGGGCGTCCAGGCCGGACAGGTCGATATGCTGCAGGCCGTCCAGCGCGCCGCCGCCGGGCTGCAAATCGCGGCCGGCCGCGTCCAGCAGGCGTCCGCCCAGCGCCTGCACCATGCCGGCGCCGCCGTCGTTGGTGGCGCTGCCGCCCACGCCCAGCACGAAACGGCGGGCGCCGGCGTCCAGCGCGTCGCGGATCAGCTGGCCGGTGCCGTAGCTGCTGGTCCGCAGCGGATCGCGCTGTGCCGTGGGCACCAGTTCCAGGCCGCTGGCGGCGGCCATTTCGATCACCGCCGTCGCGCCGTCGCCCATCAGGCCGTAGAACGCCGCCACCGGCTCGCCCAGCGGGCCGGACACCTGCAATTCCACGCGGCGGCCGCCGCTGGCGTCTATCATCGCCTGCACCGTGCCTTCGCCGCCGTCGGCCACCGGCAGCTTGACGTATTCCGCGTCGGGAAAGAACTCGCGGAAGCCGGCCTCGATTTCGTTGGCGACCGCCAGCGCGGTCAGGCTTTCTTTAAACGAATCGGGCGCTATGACTATTTTCATCGAAGAACTCTATCAACGGTTGACCAGTTTGGCGGGTACGCGCAGCACCAGTATCGCACCAAGCAGCAGCACGCTGGACAAAATATACAGCGCCGTATCGGTGCTCTGGGTGGCGTCCTTGATCCAGCCGACCAGGAAGGGGCTGACGAAGCCGGCGATCTGGCCGAGCGAGTTGATCAGCGCCAGGCCGCCGGCCGCCGCCGCGCTGCCGAGGAACGCGGACGGCAGGGACCAGAACATCGCCAGCCCCGCCAGCGCGCCCATGGTCGCCATGCTCAGGCCGACCATGACGACCAGCGCGTTGCTGGAGAAGTTAGCCGCCAGCATCAGGCCAATGAGACCCATCACCATCGGCAGCGACACGTGCCAGCGGCGTTCGCGGCGCTGGTCCGCCGAGCGGCCGGCCCACACCATGAACAAGGCGGCGCACAGGTAGGGAATCGCACTCAGCCAGCCAACCGTGCCGGAGTTCTGGTAGCCCAGCGACTTGATGATGGACGGCAGCCAGAAGTTGATCGCATACACGCCCATCTGGATGCAGAAGTAGATCACGCCCAGCATCCACACGCTGCCATTGCGCAGCACGGCCGAGAAGGTTTGGCCGACATCGCTGCTGGCCTGGCGCTGTTGCTCGTCGCCGGCCAGCGCGGCTTGCATCGCGGCTTTTTCGTCGGCAGTCAGCCACTTGGCCTGGGCGATGCCGTCGTTCAGGTAGAAGTACACCGCCACGCCGAGGATCACGGTCGGCAAGCCTTGCAGCAGGAACAGCCACTGCCAGCCGGCCATGCCGCCCTGCCCGGCCGAAAAGTGTTGCAGCATCCAGCCCGACAGCGGACCGCCGACCAGGCCGGAAATCGGTATCGCCGACATGAACAGCGCCATCACCTGGCCGCGCTTCTGCGCCGGGAACCAGTGGGTGAAGTACAGCACCATGCCGGGGAAGAAGCCGGCCTCGGCCACGCCGGTGAAGAAGCGCAGCACATAGAACGAGGTCGGGTTGTGCACGAACAGCATGCAGGCCGACAGGGCGCCCCAGGCCACCATCATCGTCGCGATCCAGCGGCGGGCGCCGATCTTGTGGAGGATCAGGTTGCTCGGCACGCCGCTCAGCACGTAGCCGATGAAGAAGATGCCCGCGCCCAGTCCGTAGACGGTATTGCTCAGATGGAGGGCGTCCAGCATCTCCAGCTTGGCGAAGCCGACGTTGACGCGGTCCAGGTAGTTGAAGAAGTAGCAGATGAAGATAAACGGTATCAGATGCCAGCTGGCCTTCTTGTACGCGCCGTCGAGGACGGTCGCCGCCGGCCACGGCGTGGCGGTGGTAGTGGTGTTCATGCGTGTCTCCTTGGTTTTTATAGGTAGTCTGTGCAGACGATTATCTGGAATCGACTCCGAAAAAACATCGGCCAAATGCACGATAATTCCGGCACAGTTCAGGCATTTGTTGGGCGTTTGCACAATAAATGCTTTTACAAGCGCAGAATTTATGCGGATTCCTTGTTATTTGGCACAATGAAGGACGAGGAGAATCGCCCATGTACATACTCAGCACCGAGCTGGCCCAGGACATCGTCAGCCGGACCATGAAAATCATCCCCTACAACGTCAACGTGATGGATGCCAACGGCACCATCCTGGCCAGCGGCAATCCGGCGCGCATCGGCGAGCTGCATGCGGGCGCCATGCTGGCCTTGGCCAAGCGGCTGACGGTGGAGATCGACAGCGCCAGCGCCCGCAATATGCACGGCGCCCAGCCCGGCATCAACCTGCCGCTGACGGTCAACGGCCAGGTGTGCGGCGCGGTCGGCCTGAGCGGCGTACCGGATCAGGTGCGCCAGTTCGGCGAGTTGGTGCGGCTGACGGCCGAGATGATCCTCGAACAGGCCCACCTGGCCGGCGAGTTGCAGCGCGACTCGCGCTATCGCGAAGCCTTCGTGCTCAACCTGATCCGCCATGACGCGGCGCGCGAGGCCGACCTGGCGGCCTGGGCGCGGCGGCTGGGCGTCAATTTCGAGCGCAGTCACCTGGTGTTCCTGCTGGAGCTGGACGACAAGGCGATGGGCACCGACCAGGCGCTCAGCGAGCTGCAGCGCCTGCAACTGCGCATGCTGGCCCGGCTGCCGTCGGCGCTGACGGCCTCCGCCGGCGCGCACCAGCTGGTGCTGCTGGACTTCTACGACGCCCCGCCCGCCCACGACGTCCATTGGCCGCAGCGCCAGCTGCAGGCGCTGGCCGCCATCCTGCAGCAGGAATGCCAGCAGCCGCACACGCTGACGATGGGCATCGCCCAGTCCGGCATGGCCGGGGTGGCGATTTCCTACCAGAGCGCGCAGACGGCCGCCCGTATCGGCCGCGCCCGCCATCCGCGCCGCTCGCGCTTCAGCTACTACGAGCAAACCCTGCCGGTGCTGCTGTCGGGACTGGGTTCGGGCTGGGAGGCGGCCCAGCTGCGCCTGCCCATCGCCCGGCTGAAAGCGCAGGATAAAAACAAAGAGTTACTGCAACGCACGCTCAATGTGTGGTTTGAACACGACGGTCACCCGGCCGCCACCGCCGAAGCCCTGCACGTGCACCGCAATACGCTGGATTACCGGCTGCGCCGCATCGGCGAGATCACCGGCCTGGACTTGGGCAAACTGGAGGATCGTTTCCTGCTATATATCTCATCGTTATTAACAACATAACGCTCTCGGCATAGCCAGAAACTTACTGTATTATTTGCCGTCGCCCGAGCGCCCACAAGGCACATGCTCGGGTACGGAGATAACCAAAATAAAACTGGAGCCATTTTGAGCCTTTTTCGCACTAAGAACCTGGACGATATGATCGCCAACAGCCGCAAACCCGGCGGCCTGGCGAAAGTACTCGGTCCCTTCGACCTGATTCTCATGGGCATCGGCGCCATTGTCGGCACCGGTATTTTCGTACTGACGGGCACCGGCGCGGTGACGGCCGGCCCGGCGCTGACCCTGTCCTTCGTGGTCGCCGCGATCGCCTGCGGCTTCGCCGCCCTGTGCTACGCCGAATTCGCCTCCACCGTGCCGGTGGCCGGCTCCATCTACACCTACACCTACGCCACGCTGGGCGAACTGGCCGCCTGGATGATAGGCTGGGACTTGCTGCTGGAATACGGCCTGGCCACCTCGGCCGTGTCGGTCGGCTGGTCCGGCTACTTCCAGTCGCTGATCGCCGGCTTCGGCATCAACCTGCCGGTCGAGCTGACGGCCGCGCCCGGCGCGCTGCCCGGCGTGCATACGCTGATCAACCTGCCGGCGCTGTGCATCATGCTGATCCTGACCGCCATGCTGAGCTGGGGCGTGCGTGAATCGGCCCGCCTGAACAACATCATGGTCGCCATCAAGATCGGCGTGGTGATACTGTTCATCGTCGTCGGCGCGCGCCACGTCGAGCCGGCCAACTGGAAACCGTTTTTACCGTTTGGCTACAACGGCATGCTGAGCGCCGCCGCGCTGGTGTTCTTCGCCTTCATCGGTTTCGATGCGGTGACCTCGGCCGCCGAGGAAGTCAAACGTCCATCGCGCGACCTGCCGATCGGCATCATCGGCTCGCTGGCCGTCTGCACCGTGCTGTATGTGATCGTTTCGGCCATCATGACCGGCATCGTGCCCTACAAGCAATTCCTGGGCATCGACCATCCGGTGTCGCTGGCGTTGGAAGTGGCCGGTGAAAAATGGTTCGCCGGCTTCGTCAATCTGGGCGCCATTCTCGGCATGACCACCGTGATCCTGGTGATGGCCTACGGCCAGACCCGCATCATCTTCGCCATGTCGCGCGACGGCCTGCTGCCGAAACGCCTGTCGACCGTGCATCCGCGCTTCCATACGCCGTTCTTCGCCACCTGGCTGGTCGGCATCGTGTTCGGCCTGATCGCCGCCGTGGTGCCGCTGAACGTGCTGACCGAGCTGATCAACATCGGCACGCTGGCCGCCTTCAGCCTGGTCTCGATCGCCGTGGTCATCCTGCGCAAGACGCGTCCGGACCTCAAGCGCGCGTTCCGTTGCCCTGGCGTGCCGGTGATTCCGGCGCTGGCCGTGATCTTCTGCGTCATGCTGATGACCTACCTGAGCTGGTTCACCTGGGTCGCCTTCGTGATCTGGCTGGCGATCGGCCTGGTCATCTACTTCAGCTATGCCCGCAAGCATTCCCTGCTGAAATAAATCCGCTGTTTGCCCGGCGAGGCCCTGCGCCTCGCCGGCGCCCTTCCAACCCTGCCGATACGCGCAGGGTGCTCTACCCCACAGACCACAACCGCAAACTCGCCTAGCCTTTGACTCGTCACTGCAAAGGAAAGCGTGTGAACACCACTCAATGGTTCCTGCTCGTCGGCTGCCTGATGCTGGCGCGCGGACTGGCGGCCAGCACGATCTCGAAGTCGCCCTTTACGTCCGCCATCGTCTACCTGGGCGCCGGCATTCTGCTGGGGCCGACCGTCCTCAACATCTTCGGTTTCGATCCCAAGCTGCAATCGGCCCTGCTGGAAGTGTTGACCGAGGTCGCGCTGCTGATCTCGCTGTTCTCGGCCGGGATCAAGATGCCGGTGCCGTTCAAGCGCCAGCGCTGGGACGCGCCGTTACGGCTGGCCTGGTTGTCGATGTCGCTGACGGTGGGGCTGGTGGCGCTGTTCGGCTATTACGTGTTGCACCTGCCGGCAGGCGCCGCCGTCCTGCTTGGCGGCATCCTCGCCCCCACCGATCCGGTGCTGGCCACCGACGTCCAGGTGCGCCATGCCGGCGACAAGGACCAGCTGCGCTTCACGCTGACCTGCGAGGCCGGCATGAACGACGGCAGCGCCTTCCCTTTTGTCATCCTCGGCCTCGGCATGCTGGGCGTGGTCGACACCGGCGAGCACCATCTGCGTTGGCTGTTGGTCGACGTGCTGTGGGCGACGGCGGGCGCGGTGCTGGTCGGCGTGGCGGCCGGTGCGCTGGTGGCGCGCCTGAGCTGGAGCCTGCGCGGCTGCGATCCCAAGCACGAAATCATGGACGACCTGGTGGGACTGGGCATGATCGCCGTGGTGTATGGCGTGGCGACGCTGTGCAAGGCATCGGGCTTCCTGGCGGTGTTCTTCGCCGCCGTGGCCTTGCGGCAGACCGAATTGGTGCTGGCTGGCGCGCCCAAAGACCGCCACGGCATGATGGAACCGGACACGGCCAAATCCGAAGCGGCCAAAACCAGTGAAACCCACGAAGCGCCGTTGATCGTCAGCGCCGGGGCGCTGGTGTTCAAGGAGCATCTGGAGCGGCTGTCGGAGCTGACCTTGGTGCTGCTGCTCGGCGGCATGATCTCGCTGAAAAGCATGCAGTGGGATGCGTTGTGGATGGGCTTGTTCCTGTTCGTGGTCGCCCGGCCGCTGAGCGTGTTCGCCGGCCTGATCGGCAGCGACACCAGCCTGCGCATGCGCGCCATGACCGGCTGGTTCGGCGTGCGCGGCATCGGTTCGATCTATTACCTGATGTTCGCCATCGAGGCGGGCCTGGCGCCGGAACTGGCGGCGCAACTGACGCGTATCTCGCTGTTTGTCATCATGCTGTCGATACTGGTGCATGGCTTCAGTGTCAAGCCCTTGATGGACACAGTGTGGCGCCGGCGCCGCTGATCGCATCGCTTCGACTTGCATCAAGGAGCGGCGGCGCCGGATGTGGGATCGTCTTGCGACCATGCCCAACGATATCTACCTCATTGAAGACGCCAGCGACCGCATCGGCGACAGCGACCTGCTGCAGCGCTGGCGCGAACTGCTGGCCGAGAGCGAAAGTCACGAACGCGTGTATCAGAGTCCGGAGTTCTTCGACTATCTGCGCAGCACGCCAGATCGACACACGCCGCCGCAGCTTTTTACAATCCTGGAGCGCGCCAGCCGGACCGTAATCGGCGTGGTGCCGTTGGTGCTGCGGCACCACAGTTTTGAATTTAGCGCTGGCCGCTTGCGCTTGGGCTCACTGCCGGCGTTCAGCGTGGTCCTGCTCGGCAGCGTGCCGTTGATGTCCGCAAGGCCGGGGGTGCCGGAGTTGCTGTTTGAATTCCTGCTGGAGCAGTTCCCAAAATGTCACGCGATCTCGCTGACGTCGTTGCCATCGGATAGCAAGCTGTGGCGCGACATAAGCGACGACATCGGCAACGCACATGGTTATCGCAAGCATTTGCTGAACAACTGGCGCGACTGCCATCAGATTCCCTTACCGGCCAGCTTTGAAGCCTTCATGGCCCAATTCAGTTCCAAGCGGCGCTACAACCTCAAGCGGCAGCAACGGCAGTTGCGCGATCATGGCGGCGGCCAGTTGGCTTTGCATCGCATTGAACGGCCGGAGCAAGTGGCGCCCATGCTGGAGGCGTTGGCCAGGCTGATCACGCCTGAGCATCGCGCGCAGCTATGGACAGCGGAGGAAATGCAGGGGCTGGCACAACGCGGCATGCTGCTGTGCTACCAGATCGATTGCGGCGGCCAACCCTGTGCGTTGATACTCGGCTTGCAATCGAACGACACGCTACACCTGTCCAACATCTTCCACGACAGCGCACTCGACCATCTGTCGGTCGGGACAACGATACTGCACATGGCCATCGAAGACCTGTGCGGCCACCTTTTTACCTGCATCGATCTCGGCTACGGCACGCCAGGCCACAGCTACCAATCCAGCAATGTCACGGTGCAACGCGCGCACGTGTTATTGATGCGGGCGGGAGTTAGAAACCGCCTGATCTGCGCGCTACACAGCGGCTTCGTTACCGCCACCGCAGTGGCCCGCCGGCTTATCAAACAGCGGTCGGCGGGACGTTTGAATAGCTAAGCAGCCTTGGCTTCCGATTCCGTACGACGCTCATTGTTGGAAATAAGGATACCGTCTGCACCAGCATAAACTTTTCTAAATCGAAGGTATCCACCACGCAGCGTCAGCAGCAGGAATTTTTTCGATTCACGTCCACTCGTCAACATGATCGGCGTCTGTTTAGTTTGAGCGTACTCCTGCGCTGCCCGGCGCTGATCTGGCGTCAAGCCGTCGTTCTGAGGCGCGCCTTGAGATTCGCCGTAGCTGCGGCCATTACTCGCGCGCGCGCCCTCGCGCTGGGCAAGGGCGTTCAAGCGCTTTTGCTCCCACTGAATCAATTTCTTCTGCAATTCAGGTTCGTTGTCGGGATAATCGTCACTCAACTTGAACCAAGCATGCGAGTCATGCACGTAATTATCAAAGAAGTTCAATGCGGCCTCCGACAACGGCGGGGCGGTTTTCCACCAAGTCGCGATCTCCTCCCATTCGTGCTCGTAGTCATTTCCAAACCCTGGCTTTTGCTTCTGGGGCTTGAATCCTGGTCCTTTGGCAGCGAGCCATGCTTCAAAGTCCTTAATTTCGTCCTCAAATTCCAGATTCGCGCTGTGCAGATCGTTCTTGTCGAAATTTGTGGCGCGCTTGTAGCTTTCGGTCTTTTCCAGCGGCGTGGGGCCATTCACGCGCCGCGCCAGATGCCACAGAATCTGATTCTTCCCTTGCTCCCGCATGATGTCGGTCAGCGTGCCGCTGGTTACCGTGCATGTAGCCAGATAGGCATTCACCGCTTTGATCGTGGTCGGTGAAATTTTAAATTTATCTTTAACGTTGGGAGGAGCCAGGTCCAACTTTAATGGAACGCCCGCCAGTCGTGCCTCGTGATACATGTAAAGCAAGGGAACCCGCGCAAGCATATCCGAGCCCAGTTCGTCTTCACCGCGCCCTTGCTCTTTCGGACAGTAACCGGAACCCAGGTCCGAGTGCACGCCAGGGAAAATCATTTCCTCCGCGTTGGCCGGCGTGCTCTGTCCAATCGAAATGGAATCGACTGGAAAACTGCGGCGCACCTCATGCGCCGACACCAAATGCAGGCATCGCAAGCCGCCATGTATGCGCAAGCTGTCCTCTGCATCGGCCCAGGCTCCGTGGCCGTCAAATCGCCCAAGAAGAGTACTGTCGCCCATCGTATTCGCGATTCCCACAGAGGCGACGGTGTCAAACAATCCCAGGAAATCGAACTCCACCTCAAATCCGCCCAGGCTTTGAGCATGGCCGCGGCCACTGAGACGAGCGTCAAGTTCGCACAAGGACATCAACCAATTGGCAAAAGCACGCGCCTGTGCCGAGCCGCGTGAAAAACCGAACATGGAAATGTAGATCTTCTGAACGTGCGCGGGATCCTTTTTTTTCGGTTGACACGTGGCCGGGTCTGGCCAATGAATCGAGACCTGTGAGTGCAAGCGCTTCAATAGCTCTTCAAACACTTCCTTGGTATCTTTGCCCTGATTCTCTGCGTCGCTATAGCTCTGAATGTGACGGGACTGCATTTTCTTCCGCTGCCACTTCGTCAATTCGATACGCCCCATCTCCGATCGGGTCTCCTCCGGGAAGAGTAGCGGTGAACCGTGAAAATAGACATGAACATTATTTATCGCCTGAATCAATGCCCACTTGATGCGGTCCTCTCCGCGAGCGCCGAACCCCGCCCCCGTCGTCAGATCCTTGCCTTTGCCGGTATCTTTCACCGCTTCAAACGGCGAACCTACGCCTGGCACATATACCCTGAAAAAATGCTTATAGTCGTCAGGCTTATACGTCCATTTTGAATCATCTGGCAAAACGTCGGGAACACTTCGCCCAGGGAAACAGTCATATAGGCGCGCGACATTGGATTGATTTTTTGCCGCCGCACCCAAGACATAGTTATTCTTGGTTCCATCGAAGAAGAAGCCAAAGAACAAATTGGTTTGACATGGCAGTTCCAATGCCTCTCGCTCCTCACGTTTCCCTAATATCTTTTGCTCTTCTACATCAAAAAACTTCTTCAAATCTCCCGCATCGTTAAAACTATCCGGGATCACCGGACATAGACGGGCGCTCATGGGCGACGCTCCTGCACTTGTCGAATTTTTTTCTCAGAATTGCGTTTCATTTCCTCAAATCCTTGCCGAACGAATTCCACATACCTCACGTCATCCGGTCCACTAAATCCTTCCACTGACTTTGCATAGTACTTTTGATCGAGTTCCCATGATCTCGCGACTATTTTTTGCGGAGATTTTTTTAACTCTGCCAAGGCCTCGTTGGCGGTATCAAGCGCATCTTGTGCCAATTTCATGTGTTGGCCCCATCGCTGCCTTCTATACTCCACAGATGGTACCGGCCATCCCTTGACGGCGCCTGGCCATTTGGCATGATCGGGCTGAAAGTTGCTAGAGACCACGCTCAACGAACCATCGGCGGCACGAACCACCCATAACTCCCCTGCCTTGCCATCGACATACTCAGGCACTTCGACGATTTTTGTTTCAGCGATATCTGGCCCGGATTTATCGGGCGAAAGCCGGGCACTGTGGACGGCTTGTACTTTGATTTGAATACCGCGACGCCATGTCTGCGGCAGCCTGTAGCAACACATAATCCCGCCAGCTTCGTAGGGCCCGACGCTCTCCCCGCCCCCCTTGTTCGAACTATCCAGCGGGTCTTCGACGATGTAAGAAAAGTCGTCGCCGCTATAGTTCACTCCGTGGATACTGACAGGCACACTTTCCGTCCCGCACAGGCCGATCGACGGCAACACGAACAAGCCTGTCACCAGCAAGCTTCTGGAACCGCGCAGCAGGCGCTGAGTTATCAACTTCATGTCTTTCCCATTTCTATTCAACAGCGGCAACACTTTGTCGCCACTCGATCATTCTCTTAGCCATGTCTATCTCATCCGGCAGCACGGAATGTACCAGACACTCCTCACACCAATCGATCAGTAAGTTCTCATCCAGCGTCTGCGCCTCTGCAACACGCAACGCCAAAGAGATCGTAGCGTGCAAATGGGACGGTTTTTCATCAGGCAAATGCTGCCGGCGAGAGATACGAACCAGCATCGAATCTACCTCGTTATCGCTGACCATCATCCCGAACTGGTCGTCGTCGAGCTCGGGGCGATCCTGGACAACAGGACTATCCACCATCGGGACATGCAACTCCTTCCATCCCCCCTCGCGATCGATGTACGCCCATCGCGTTGCCGGGCCGACCAATTGTGCCCGCTGATCGGCGCGCAGGGCCGAGAAAATTCCCGGCAGTCGGCGCGTATCCGGAAAGCGGAAATTAAACCTTTGCCCGTCCGAGTAGACCACACACCAGGCAGCCAGCCGTTCTGTTAGCTGCGCCAGTGTCTCTTCGGTCTCGATCGCGCTAACCATCGGCGAGCCACTGCATAGCCCCAATACTTTGTCGAGACCAGTTACCGTTGCGTCGTACCGCACTAGAAATGGCGACACATCGCGCACCTTGTCAGAGCAGGCAGGCAGAGTCTCAAACAGCAGCGTCACCTCCGGTGCCGGTACTGCCTTTCGAACTTGACGATACAGACCGGGGACAAACACTCCATCGATCAACAGGTAGATTTGCGTACGGCCGCCAAGCTGGCTTGTCCGTTCATGCAAGTCAGATAGCCAGTTTTCGTGATAAGTATCGATGAGCATATTTATTCAACAACAGTAAAGGCAGACCCTGCGGCGAGTGACTTCTTCAGGCACTCAACACAGATGCTGTTTGGCAGACCTGGCATTGGATACGGCATTTTCTCTGGCCCAGAAAAATTCTTGGTACCCGCATGAATCGTGATCTTGCCGGGGCACTGCACCGTAATATTGCCGCCTTCGATAGTGATATTGGCGCCGCCCGCCGTCGACAGCGTGATGCTCTTGGCCGCCGCCCAATCCACGAAGCCATTGGCGCTGACGAGATTAACCTCATCTCGCGCCTGCACCTTCAGCAAATCCGCTTGCGCCTGGATATCGACGGCATCCTTGGCAGCGATCATTTGCACGCCGATATTGTTCTCGCCCGCTTTGACCGAGCCGCCCAGCACGCCGATGGCCTGCTTGGTTTGCACGCGCAACTGACCACCACTGACGAACTGTGTGTCGGCGCCGCTCATCAAGGCGATCGTTTCCCCGTTGGACATCTGCATCGCCTGTCCTGCGGTCACACTCAAACCAGCCTTACCGCTGACGGCGATAATCGGCGAGCTGGCGTGCGGCAGTTGATCGTCGCCTGGCGCTGTCTTCTTCTCTCCTGCATCGGCCTTGGCCGCATCCAGGCTGGCATTGCCCACCATGCCCGACACCGCAGCCAACATCGCCTTCAACGGTGCCGACTTGTCATCCAGCGCGCTCTCATCTGCCTTG
>NZ_BPWK01000007.1:0-389029 GCF_040364205.1 Duganella rhizosphaerae | reverse complement strand
ATCATCCACGGCGAGGACGACCAGATCGTGCCGATCGACGCCGCCGGCCGCGCCTCGGCCGCCATCGTCAAGCACGCCAAGCTGATCACCTACCCCGGCGCGCCGCACGGCCTGACCGACACCCACAAGGACCGCTTCAACGCCGATTTCCTGGCCTTCGCCAAATCCTGATACAGACTGCTGCTTGTTATGTGATAAGGTTTCTGCTGTGCCAGTTCGCCACAGCGGAAACCTTATGAATATCGACACTCTCCTGCGGCTGTTCGCGCCCCCCTCCGACCCGTCCCTGATCCAATACGGCAGCTACACGCCGTCGCTGGTGCTGCTCTCCATCCTGATCGCCATCTTTTCGTCCTGGATGGGATTGCAGGTGGTGGCGCAGGCCCAGTCCAGCAAGAGCCGCAGCCTGCGCGCCATCATGCTGGGCACCGGCAGCCTGGCGCTGGGCTGCGGCGTGTGGGCCATGCACTTCATCGGCATGCTGGCCTTCAACCTGTGCACCGAGGTCGACTACGACCACGTGGTCACCATGCTGTCGGTGCTGCCCAGCCTGGCCGCCTCGGGCATCGCCCTGTCCCTGATCAGCCGCCGCCAGATCGGCACCGGCTCGCTGCTGCTGGGCGGCCTGCTGGTCGGCGCCGGCATCGGCGCCATGCACTACACCGGCATGGCGGCGATGCGCATGTCCTTCGACCTCTACTACGATCCGCTGATGTTCGGCCTGTCGATCGTGGTGGCGGTGGTGCTGGCCACGCTGGCGCTGTGGGTGCGCTTCGGCCTGCGCCTGCACACCCGCCTGCCGTCCAGCGTGCTGGGCGTGCTCAGCGCCACCGTCATGGGCTGCGCCATCGCCGGCATGCACTACACCGGCATGGCGGCCGCGCGCTTCGCCGGCCGCCCGCTGCCCGGCGCCGCGCCCGAGCAGAGCAGCACCTTCCTGGCGCTGGCGATCTCGCTGATCACCATCGCCATCACCATCTTCATCATGTCGGCCAACGGCCTGCTGCGCTACCGCGAACTGTTCCGCCAGAAAAGCGAGAGCGAAGCCTGGATGCGCGCCCTGCTCACCACCACCATCGACGGCGTGGTCACGGTCGACCGCGAGGGCCTGATCCACGAGTTCAACGCCTCGGCCGAACGCATCTTCGGCTGGCGCCGCGACCAGATCGTCGGCCAGAACATCCGCGTGCTGATGGACGACGCCCAGCGCTCCGAGCGCGACGGCCTGCTCAACTACCTGCGCACCGAGAACTCGGCCATCCCCGGCCAGGGCAGCGAGGTGATCGCCGTGCGCAAGGATGGCAGCCGCGTGCCGATCCGGCGCGCGCTGGGCCATGCGCGGCTGGCCGAGCGCGACCTGTTCGTGCTGTTCATCACCGACATCAGCGAACGGCGCGCCATCATGCAGGCGCTGCGCGACAGCGAGCAGCAGTTCCGCTCGCTGATCGGCAACATCCCCGGCATCTCCTTCCGCAGCAGCATGCGCTTCGACGCGCCGCCGGTGTTCGTCAGCGACGGCATCGAGCGCCTGGCCGGCTACCCGGCCAGCGACTTCGTCGGCGAGGGCCGCAGCCGCACGCTGGGCAGCCTGATCGTGCCGGAAGACCGCGCCGGCGTCGAGGCCGAGATCGACCGCGCCGTCGCCGACACCAGCGCCTACCAGGTCGAGTACCGGCTGCGCCACGCCGACGGCCACGCCAGCTGGATGTGGGAGCACGGCGCCGTCACCCAGGACGAGAGCGATCCCGAGCAGCGCTGGATCGACGGCGTCATCCTCGACATCAGCGAACGGCGCCAGATGGAGCAGGAGCTGCGCAAGGCCAAGGAAACGGCCGAACAGGCGGCGGCCGCGCGCGCCAGCTTCGTGGCCAATATGAGCCATGAAATCCGCACGCCGATGAACGCCATCCTGGGCTTCACCGACGTGCTGCTGGACACCGAACTGGACGACAACCAGCGGCGCCACCTGGACACGGTGCGCAAGGAGGGCCGCTCGCTGCTGCGCCTGCTCAACGAAATCCTCGACACCGCCAAGCTCGACAAGGGCGCGGTGGAGCTGGAGCCGGACGACTACAGCCTGCTGGGCCTGATCGACGAGCTGGCCTCGACCTTCGGCAGCAACGCCCGCAGCAAGGGCCTGGCCATCGACATCGTCTACGACCCGTCGCTGCCGCCCTGGCTGCACGGCGACGAGCTGCGCATGCGCCAGATCCTCGGCAACCTGCTCGACAACGCCATCAAGTTCACCGCCGCCGGCACCGTCAGCCTGCGCGCCAGCGCGGCCCAGGGCCAGCTCGAGATCGCGGTGCAGGACACCGGCATCGGCATCGCGCCGGAGCGGCTGGAAGCGATCTTCGATCCCTTCACCCAGGCCGACCCGTCGATGACGCGGCGCTTCGGCGGCACCGGCCTGGGCACCACCATCAGCCGCCAGTTGGTGGCGCTGATGGGCGGCAAGCTGTGGGCCGAGAGCACGCCCGGCCAGGGCACCACCTTCCACGTCCGGCTGCCGCTCGATCCGGCCCGCAACGACAGCAGCCAGGCCGCCGAACGCAGCGCCTATCCGCTGCCGCCGCTGCGGGTGCTGGCGGCCGACGACGTGCCGCAGAACCTGGAACTGCTGACCCTGCTGATGCACAAGCGCGGCCACACGCTGGAGCGGGCCGGCGACGGCGCCGCCGCAGTGCGCCTGTCGGCCGAGCGCCCTTACGACCTGATCCTGATGGACATGCAGATGCCGCTGATGGACGGCCTGGCGGCCACCCGCGCCATCCGCGCGCGCGAGCGCGCGGCCGGCGCGCCGGCCATCCCCATCGTCGCCATGACCGCCAGCGTGCTGGCGGCGCACCGCGAGGCCGCGTCCGCCGCCGGCATGAACGGCTTCGCCTCCAAGCCGGTGGACTGGTATGCGCTGTCGCATGAAATCGCCCGCGTGCTGGCGTTGCCGCCGCTGGAGCAGGCGCCGGCCGCCGCCGACGCGCCGCTGCGCGCGCGCGTGCTGAACCAGAAGACCGGCCTGCAGCGCTGGTCCGGCGACGAAGTCAAATACCACCAGGCGCTGCACCGCTTCGCCACCGACTACGGCGACGCCGCCACGTCTCTGGCGCGGCTGTTCGCCAGCGACAGCGAGACCCGGCTGGCCGAAGCGCAGGCCTGCTGCCACAAGGTGCGCGGCGTGGCCGCCAACCTCGGGCTGGAGCAGCTGGCCGCCACGCTGGCGCAGGCGGAAAAGCTGTGCGGCTCGCCGCAGCGCGAGGCCGGCGCGGCCACCCTGCCGACCGAGCTGGCCCAGGTGCAGCGCATGCTGACCTCGCAGCTGGACGCGGCGCTGAGCGCGATCCATGCGATCGAAACCCCGCGCGCCGTGCAGCGCGAACGCGAACAGGCCGCCGCCGCGGCCGCGCCGTCCTTCGACGCGCCACGCGCGCACGCGGCGGCGCAGGCGCTGCTGCCGTCGCTGCGGCGCGGCGCGCTGGACGACGACGCGCTGGCCGCGCTGGCCAACGCCATGAGCGGCGCCGGCCTGTCGGCCGCGCTGGCGCAGGAACTGGCGGCGCTGCACACCGCACTCAACGATTTCGATTTTCCGCTGGCCCATGCTACGCTGCTGGAATTGGCCGACCATCTGGCCAAGGAGAACCCATGATTAAAGCACCCACCAACGACCTGCCGCTGATCCTGGCCGTCGACGACGAGGCCAGCAACCTGCAGCTGCTGCGCCATATCCTGCAAGACCAGTACCGCCTGCTGTTCGCCAAGGACGGCCCGCGCGCGCTGGAGCTGGCGCGCCAGGAGCGGCCGCAGCTGATCCTGCTCGACGTCATGATGCCCGGCATGACCGGCTATGAAGTGTGCCGGCAATTGAAGGACGACCAGGCCACCGCCGCCATCCCGGTGATCTTCGTCACCGCGCTCAGCGACGCCAGCGACGAGGTGGTCGGCTTCGACGCCGGCGCGGTCGACTACATCACCAAGCCGGTCAGCCCGCCCATCGTGCGCGCCCGCGTGCGCACCCATCTGTCGCTGGTGCGGGTGGACGAGCTGGCCCGCACGCGGCTGGAGATCGTCCAGCGCCTGGGGCTGGCGGCCGAATACAAGGACAACGAAACCGGCCTGCACGTGATCCGCATGAGCCACTACTCGCGCATCCTGGGCCGCGCGGCCGGCATGAGCGAGGCCGAGGCCGACGACCTGCTGCACGCGGCGCCGATGCACGACGTCGGCAAGATCGGCATCCCGGACAGCATCCTGCGCAAGCCCGGCCCGCTGGAGACGGCGGAGTGGAAGATCATGCAGACCCATGCGGCCATCGGCGGCGACATCATCGGCCAGCACCCGGGCGGCATGCTGGCGATGGCGCACCAGGTGGCGATGACGCATCACGAAAAGTGGGACGGCAGCGGCTACCCGAACGGCCTGGCCGGCCGCGAGATCCCGCTGGTGGGGCGCATCGTCGCCATCGCCGACGTGTTCGACGCGCTGACCTCGGCCCGTCCCTACAAGCCGGAATGGCCGCTGGCGCAGGCGGTGGAATACCTGGAGCAGCAGCGCGGCAAGCACTTCGACGCCGATCTGGTCGACCTGTTCCTGACGCAGATGCCGGCGCTGCTGGAGGTCAAGCAGCGCTGGGCGGAGCGCAGCGCCGCTTGACCCCGTCATTCCCGCGCAGGCGGGAATCCAGGCATTGCCTGAATTCCCTCCATACTGCGCGTCTGACCATGCGGCGCATGGGTTCCCGCCTGCGCGGGAACGACGGCGGCTCAGGTGGCCAGGCGCGCCATCACGCCGGCCACGTGGTCGATCTGCGCGCGGGTATGGCCGGCGTTCATCATGAAGCGCAGCCGTGCCTGGCCCACCGGCGCCGCCGGGAACTGCACCGCGTCCACATGGATGCCCTCCTTGCGCAGCGCGATCGCATAGCGCTGGCAAGTCTCGGCCTCGCCCACCAGCACCGGCAGGACCGCCGTCTGGGTCGACACAATGGTGTAGCCCAGCGGCGCCATCTTGTCGATGAAATAGCGCTGGTTGTCCCACAGGCGCGACCGCCGTTGCGGTTCCTCGCGCAGCAGGTCGAGCGCCGCCAGCGCCGCGGCCGCCTGGTCCGGCGGCGGCGCGCAGCTGTAGCCGTAGGCCGAGCTGGTCAGGCGGATCACGTCCGCCACCTCGCGCTCGACGGCGACGAAGCCGCCCAGCGCCCCCAGCGCCTTGCTCAAAGTCCCCATCTGCATGATGCACGGGCTGTGGCAGCCGTAGTGCTCGGAGGTGCCGCCACCGTTGGCGCCCAGCACGCCGATCGCGTGGGCGTCGTCGAGGTAGAGCAGCGCGCCGTGGCGCTCGGCCAGTTCCACCAGCTGCGGCAGCGGCGCCAGCGTGCCCTCCATCGCGAACACGCCGTCGCTGACGATGATCGGCGTGCTGCCCTCGGCCGCGCCCGCCTTCAGCAGCGACTCCAGGTGGTTCATGTCGCCGTGGCGGTAGTTGTAGCGCAGCGCGCCCGACATCTGGATGCCTTCGCGGATGCTGACGTGGTTGTATTCGTCCGAGTAGTAGGCGTACTTGTGGCGCTTGCGGGCGCGGTAGCCGTGCAGGCGCGCCAGCGCGGCCGCCTTGACGATCGACGACAGCACGCCGATGTTGGCCATGTAGCCGGTGACGAACAGCACCGCGTCGCCCTTGTGCTGGAGCGCGCCGAGCCGCGCCTCCAGCGCGCGGTAGATGTCCAGGTCGCCGCCGTGCAGGCGCGATACGCTGTTGCCCACACCGTAGCGCCGCAGGCCGTCGCTGGCGGCCGCCACCAGCTGCGGATGCCGCGCCAGCGCCAGGTAGTCGTTGCTGCTGAACGACACCACCCGCTCGTCGCCGGCCTCGGCGGCGGGATGGACGGGGTGGTGTTTGAGCCAGTCGGCGATGTCGCTTAAGTCGTGCATGGAGAATGAAGGGGCCAGCCTGAGATGGTAACCCTCCATGCTAGCGGCGGCCGGCTTACCGCAGGCTTGCGGTCACATTACCGATCGGATAGCAGTCAGGACGGCGGCGCCAGCGGCAGCAGGATGCGCGCCACCAGGCCCGGCGCGCCGTCCTCCAGCAGCAGTTCGCCGCCGTGCGCCAGCGCGGTGGCGCTGACGATGGCCAGCCCCAGGCCGTTGCCCGGCAGGTGGCGGCTGTCGTCCAGCCGGTAGAAGCGCTGCCGCACCTTGGCGCGCTCGGCCTGCGGGATGCCGGGGCCGTTGTCGTGCACCGCGATCGAGGCCAGGCCGCCGTGGAACAGGCCGGCGCGCACATGGATCGCATGCCCCGGCCCGGCGTACTTGATGGCGTTGTCGAGCAGGCTGGCGACGGCGCTGGCCAGCAGGTTGCGGTCGCCGTCCACGTACAGGTGCTCGGGCGCGTCCACCGTCAGGCTCACGCCGCCGTCCTCGGCGCTGGCCTCGTACATTTCGCCGATGTCGGTGGCGATGTGGCCCAGGTCGAGCCGCTCGAACAGCCGGCTGCGCATGCCCGATTCGGCCTCGGCGATCTGCAGCAGGCGCTCGAACAAGCGTATCAGGTCGTCGATGTCGTCGATGGCGTCGTGCGCGGCGCAGGTCAGGCCCGGCACCGTGGCCTGGTGCCGCAGCGCGTCGTCGAGCTTGCTGCGCACGCGGCCCAGCGGCGTGCGCAGGTCGTGCGCGATGGCGTTCGAGACGTGGCGGATGCCGTCCATCAGCAGCTCGATGCGGTCGAGCATGCGGTTGATGTCGCGCCCCAGCAGCGCGAACTCGTCGCGCCCGCTGACGTCGATGCGCGAACTGAGGTCGCCCGCCTCGATGTGGGCGGCGGTGCGGCGGATCGCCCCCAGGCGCCGCTCCACCACGCGCCGGAACAGCAGCGCGCCGGCCAGCGTCAGCAGCAGCGACACGCCGGCGCCGGCCAGCAGCGCGTGCCAGATCACGGCGCGCACCGCTTCCTGCTCGCTCAGGTCGCGCCCGACGATCAGCACGCCGCCGCCGTCGAGCGGGCGCAGGTACAGCCGCGCCGGCGCCGGGCGGCCGCCGCGCGTGGCCACGGTGCTGAGCAGGGTCGGACCGTCGACCAGGCGCGCCGCCGGCCAGGCGCCCAGGTTGCCGGCCACCGGCCGGCCGTCGGCCGCCAGCAGCTGGAAGATCTCCAGGTCGCTGTCGATGCCGTCGTCCAGCTGGCGCCGCACCTCGGCCAGCAGCGCGCCGTGGGCCTGGCCGGCCGCATGGGCCAGCAGGCGGTCCGACTGGGCGACGATGCGGGCGTCGATATCCCGGTCCAGCACGCCCACCGTGCCGAGGTAGAACACCGCCGACACCAGCACGATGGAGGCCGTGCCCAGCAGGCCGTAGCCCAGCACCAGCCGGGCGGCGGTCGAGGCGCGCAGCGTGATCAAGCGGGCCGGCCCCCGGCCGGCGGCTCGGTGTCTTCCGGCGGGGCCGCGCCCATGCGGTAGCCGACGCCGCGCAGCGTGTGGATCAGCATGACGGGGAAATCCTTGTCGACCTTGGCGCGCAGGCGGCTGATCTGGACGTCGATGACATTGGTCTGCGGATCGAAATGGTAGTCCCACACCGATTCGAGCAGCATGGTGCGGGTCACCACCTGGTTGACGTTGCGCATCAGGTATTCCAGCAGCCGGTATTCGCGCGGCTGCAGCGTGATGACCTTGGCGCCGCGCGTGACGCGCAGGGTGCGCAGGTCCAGCTTCAGGTCCGCCACCTGCAGCTGCGAGCTGTCGGCGCCCGGCGCGCTGCGCCGCTGCAGCGCCTCGACGCGCGCCAGCAGCTCGGAAAAGGCGAACGGCTTGGACAGGTAATCGTCGGCGCCGCCGCGCAGGCCGGTCACGCGGGCGTCGATCGAGGTCAGCGCGCTGACGATGATGACCGGGGTCTGCTTGCCCAGCGCGCGCAGCTTGTCGACGATGGACAGGCCGTCGATGCGGCCCGGCAGCATGCGGTCGAGGATGATGATGTCCCAGTCGTTGCCGGCCGCCAGGTCGAGGCCGTCCGGGCCGTTGTCGCAGGCGCTGACCAGGTAGCCCGCTTCGCGCAGCCCCTTGCAGATGTAGTTCGAGGTGTCGGCTTCGTCTTCAATAACCAGGCAGCGCACGCGGGTCTCCGGGATTCAGGGTGGTGGCGGGTATTCTACCCTGCGGCGCCGGAGGTAAGCGAGCTGCGGTGGTGAACTCCCGCCCGGACGACGTCGTTGCGTCGCACAGGGGGTGGCGCCGTCTTGGCAGCGTCATTGATGAGGACCATCGGCAGGGCGCGGAGTTCGACCGCCATGATAGCCGCGTCCGCCAGCGGCGAACTTGCGCCAGATCAAGCAGCGCGCTGGCGGCCGGCCAGTTCGCAGTACAGCGCGTGGTAGTTGCGCGCCATGGTCTCGGCGGTGAACAGTTCCCAGTAGCGCGCCTCGGCGCGGCGGCCCATCTCGGCGGCGCGTTCCGGCTGCTCCCACAGCGTGCGCATGGCCGCGCCGAAGGCCGGCGGATCGTCGGGCGGCACCACCAGCCCGGTCTCGTTGTCGATGTTGATGTAGGTGGTGCCGGTGCCGATCTCGCTGGAGATCATCGGCTTGCCGTACATCGCCCCTTCCAGCAGCGAGATGCCGAACGCTTCCGAGCGCAGGTGCGACGGGAACACCATCGCGTAGCACAGCTCCAGCAGCGCCACCTTGTCCAGCTCGGCCACCGCGCCGACGAACATCACATGCGTCAGGCCGAGGCGCTGCGCGTGTTCCTTGAGCTCGCTCTCGATCGGGCCGGCGCCGACGATCACCACCGGGTAGTCGACGTTGGCCATGGCGTCGAGCAGGATGTGCAAGCCCTTGTAGTAGCGCAGCACGCCGACGAACAGGAAGAAGCGCTCGCCGCAGCGTTCGCGCCACTGTTGCTTGAGCGCCGCCGGCGGCTGCGGATAGACCGCCTTGTCCAGGCCGAAGGTGATGGTGCGCGTCTTGTGCTCGAAGCGCTTGAGCACCGACGACGAGGCCAGGTAGTTGGGCGAGCTGGCGACGATGGTGTCGACGCTGCGCAGGAAGCAGCGCTTGAGCGGGCCGTACACGCGCAGCAGGTTCTTCTGGCGCACGATGTCCGAGTGGTAGGTCACCACGGTCGGCTTGTCGATGCGCGCCAGGAAGTGCGCCAGGTCCATGAACGGCCACGGAAAGTGGTAGTGGATCACGTCGGCCTCGCGCGCCAGGCGCGCCAGCTGGCGGATCGCGGCGAACGAAAAGCCGGTCGAGGCGATCTCGAAATCGAGCGGCATGCGGTGCACGGTGTGGCCTTCGAACTCGATCCTGGCCGGACCGCTGTCGCGCGTCAGGGTCAGCACTTCGTTGGTGACGCCGAGGCGGCCGGTGCTCACGCACATCTGGCGTATCACCTGCTCGATGCCGCCCCAGGAATCGGGGTAATAGGTCTTGTAGAAATGGAGAACGCGCATGAAGGCTTCAGTCAGATAAGGCTTGGTGGTACACGGCGACGGTACGGCGCGCCGCGGCCTCCCAGGTCAGTTCCAGCGCGCGGCGGCGGCCGGCGGCGATGCAGCGCTGGCGCAGCGCGTCGTCGCGCGCCAGCGCGGTCATCGCGGCGCTGATCTCCGGCACCGACAGCGGATCGAATTCCAGCGCCGCGCCCTGCGCCACTTCCGGCAGCGAGGTGGCGTTGGAGGTGGCCACCGGCACGCCGCTGGCGAAGGCCTCCACCAGCGGCAGGCCGAAGCCCTCGTGCAGCGACGGGAAGATAAAGGCGCCGGCGCCGGCGTACAGGTGGTGCAGCTGGGCGTCGTCGGTCAGCTGGCTGAGCCAGACGACGTTTTCGCCGCGCTGGCCGGCGGCCTTGATCTGCGCCACCAGCTCGTCGCACAGCCAGCCGGGCGCGCCGACGATCACCAGCTGGCGCGCGGCGCGCAGCACCGGCGGCAGGGCCAGGTAGGCCTCCAGCAGGCGGCCGACGTTCTTGCGCGGCTGCAGCGTGCCGACGAACAGGAAATAGCCGGGGTTGAGGCCGTGCAGCGCCAGCGTGGCGTCGCGCGCCTCGGCCGCCGGCGCCTCGAACCATTCGGGCCGCACGCCGTGGTGCACCACGCTGATCTTGCGCTGGTCGACGCCGAAGTGCTCGACCAGCTCGCGGATCGAGTAGTGCGAACCGGTGATCACGTGCTGGGCGCGGCGCGCGGCCTGGATCTGCAGCCAGTTCTTCAGGCCGCGCAGGCGCGGCCGGCACCACTCCGGATGGGCGATCGGCACGGCGTCGTGCAAGGTCGCCACCACCGGGCAATCCATGCGCACGATGCGGTAGTCGGTGGCGTGGAACAGGTCCAGCGGCGGCGCGTCGCGGCCGGCCAGGCGGCTGACGTTCATGTGCACCGACTTCGGCAGCAGCAGGTTGCCCAGCGACGCCAGCGGGAACGACAGCGGCAGCGCGCAGCCCACCGTCAGGCGCTCGGCCGCGCCCGGCGACGGGAAGGAAAACGGCAGCGCCTCGGCGCCGGCCTGCGGCAGGTGTTCGAGCAGCGCGCGGCTGTACACGCCCATGCCGTCGAGCCGGCCGCCGGTCAGCGCCGGTTCGGCGGTGGTGGTGGACAGGCCCACGCGCAGCACGCGCGCGGCCGTGGTCGGGAGCGCGCTCACGCCGAGTACATCCAGCGCAGCGTGTCGGCCAGCGGCACCGTCGCCAGCGGGCCGGTGACGGCCTGCAGGCGGCGGTTGTCGCCGACCAGGCGCACCACTTCATTGGCGCGCACGAAGGCCGGGTTGACGTGGACGTTGATCTGGTAGCCGGCGATGTCGGCCATCATGGCCAGCGCCTCGCCCAGCGAATAAGCCTGGCCGGAGCAGATGTTGAAGGTCTGGCCGGCGGCGGCGGGGCCGGCGGCCAGCAGGCGGCGGTAGCTGTGCGCCACCATGCGCACGTCGGAAAAGTCGCGCCACACGTGCAGGTTGCCCAGCTCGATATCGGCGGCCCGGCGGCGGAAGTGGCCGACGATCTTCGGCAGCAGGAAGTTCTCATGCTGGCCGACGCCGGTGTAGTTGAACGGACGCGCCACGATCAGCGGCAGCTTGTCCTGCCACAGGCGCGCCATGTATTCCATGGCCAGCTTGCTGACCGCGTAATCGTTGGCCGGCGCGGCCGGCAACTCTTCGCCGATCACGCCGACGTCGGTGTTGCCGTAGATATTGGCGCTGGAGGCCAGCAGCACGGCCGACGGCTTGTGCCCGGCGGCGGCCAGCGCCTCCAGCAGGTTGCGGGTGCCGGCCACGTTGACGCGGTAGATCTGCTCGACGTCGCCGTGGCCGACGAAGGCGATGGCGGCCAGGTGGGCCACCACGTCCGGCCGCACCTGCGCCACCACGGCGGCCAGGCCGGCGCGGTCGTTGAGGTCGACGGCGAACTGGCGCTCGCCGGCGGCCTGGCCGGGCGTGATGGTGCCGTACACCTCGTACCCGGCGGCGCTCAGCTCCTGCTCGACATAGCGGCCGGTGAAACCGGACAGCCCCGTGATCAGGGCCCGCTTGCCGGTGCCCTCCATGCCTTGCGCAGCCATCATCGCTTCCTTAGAAGGAGAAGCCGGCTTTGTTGCGGCGCAGGTCGGCCTCGACCATCATCTGGCACAGCTGTTCCAGCGTGGTCTGCGGCTTCCAGCCCAGTTCCTTTTCGGCCTTGGCCGGGTCGCCGATCAGCAGCTCCACCTCGGCCGGACGGTAGAACTTGGGATTGACGCGCACCAGCACCTTGCCGGTCTTCTTGCAGGTGCCGATTTCGTGGTCGGCCGCGCCGCTCCACGCCAGCGCCACGTCGACCGCCTTGAACGCCATGTTGACGAAGTCGCGCACGGTTTCGGTGCGGTTGGTGGCCAGCACATAGGTGTCCGGCTGGTCGGCCTGCAGGATGCGCCACATGCCTTCGACGTATTCCTTGGCGTAGCCCCAGTCGCGCTTGGCGTCCAGGTTGCCCAGTTCCAGCACGTCGAGCTGGCCCAGATGGATCTTGGCCACCGAGTCGGTGATCTTGCGGGTGACGAACTCGCGGCCGCGCAGCGGCGATTCGTGGTTGAACAGCACGCCGGAACAGCCGAAGATGCCATAGGATTCGCGGTAGTTCACGGTCATCCAGTGGGCATACAGCTTGGCCACGCCGTACGGGCTGCGCGGGTAGAACGGGGTGTCTTCCTTCTGCGGCACGGCCTGCACCTTGCCGAACATTTCCGAGGTCGACGCCTGGTAGAAGCGGATCTTCGGGTTGACGATGCGGATCGCTTCGAGCAGGTTGACCGGACCGATGCCGGTGATTTCCGCGGTGGTGACCGGCTGCTCGAAGGACACGCCGACGAAGCTTTGCGCCGCCAGGTTGTAGACCTCGTCCGGCTGCGCCGATTGCAGCAGACGGATGTTGGAGCCCAGGTCGGTCAGGTCGTACTCGACCAGGTTCAGATTCGGATGCGACTGGATGCCCAGTTCCTCGATACGCCAGAAATTCACCGAGCTGGTGCGGCGATAAGTGCCGGTGACTTGATAGCCTTTTTCCAGCAGCAGCTCCGCCAGATAAGCGCCGTCCTGGCCGGTAATGCCCGTAATCAGGGCTTTTTTTGTTTTATTCATGGTGAATGACCATCCAAATCATGGGTGACTTTACAACCCGCTATTGTAACAGAGCGCCTATGCCCCACTTCTCACCAATTATATCGATTACATTCCTTACATCTTGTTACCATCAGCGGCAGTGATGACCAAACTTAATTGATCTCCGAGCAACAAAACAGCGGGGGTCAGATCTGACATTCGGACACGACCTCTACCGTAACGCGGGCTACGGTAGAGGTCGTGTCCGAATGTCAGATCTGACCCCCGGGGTTTGGGGTTTAGGCCTTGCGCTGGGCTACCGCGTCGACCACGCACAGCGCGGTCATGTTGACGATGCGGCGCACCGTGGCCGACGGCGTCAGGATGTGCACCGGCTTGGCGCAGCCCAGCAGGATCGGGCCGACCGCGATGCCGTTGCCGGCCGCCGTCTTCACCAGGTTGTAGGCGATGTTGGCGGCGTCGATGTTCGGCATCACCAGCAGGTTGGCGTCGCCGGTCAGCGTGGTGCCCGGCATGATGGAGTTGCGCAGCTTGGAGTCGAGCGCGGTGTCGCCGTGCATTTCGCCGTCCACTTCCAGCGTCGGGTCCATCTGCTTGACCAGCTCCAGCGCGGCGCGCATCTTCTGCGCCGATTCGCTGTTGGACGAGCCGAAGTTCGAGTGCGACAGCAGCGCCGCGCGCGGCGACAGGCCGAAGCGGCGCATCTCTTCGGCCGCCATCACGGTGATCGCCGCCAGCTCCTTGGCGTTGGGGTTCTCGTTGACGTGGGTGTCGACCATCACCAGCTGGCGCTCAGGCATGATCAGCACGTTCATCGCGGCGTACACGCAGGCGCCGTCGCGCTTGCCCAGCACCTGGTCGATGTAGTGCAGGTGCAGCTGGGTGGTGCCGAAGGTGCCGCAGATCATGCCGTCGGCGTCGCCCTTCTTGATCATCATGGCGCCGATCAGCGAGTGGCGGCGGCGCATTTCCAGCTTGGCGTACTCCTGCGTCACGCCCTTGCGGCTGGTCAGCTCGTAGTAGGCCTGCCAGTATTCGCGATAGCGCTCGTCGTGGTCGGGGTTGATGACGTCGAAGTCCACGCCCTGCTTCAGGCGCAGGCCGAACTTGGTGATGCGGGTCTCCAGCACGGCCGGACGGCCGACCAGGATCGGACGGGCCAGCTTCTCGTCGACGATCACCTGCACCGCGCGCAGCACGCGCTCTTCTTCGCCCTCGGCGTAGACGATGCGCTTGAGCTCGTCGGCGGTCTTCTTGGCCACCTGGAACAGCGGCTTCATGAAGGTGCCGCTGCGGTAGACGAACTGTTGCAGGCTGTCGGCGTAGGCTTGCAGGTCCTTGATCGGACGGGTGGCGACGCCCGATTCCTCGGCCGCCTTGGCCACCGCCGGGGCGATCTTGATCAACAGGCGCGGATCGAACGGCATCGGGATCAGGTACTCGGGACCGAACGACAGGTTGCTGAAGCCGTAGGTGGTGGCGACGATGTCGGACTGCTCGGCGTGGGCCAGCTCGGCGATCGCGTGCACCACGGCGATTTCCATTTCGCGGGTGATGGTGGTGGCGCCGCAGTCGAGCGCGCCGCGGAAGATGTACGGGAAGCACAGCACGTTGTTGACCTGGTTCGGATAGTCCGAGCGGCCGGTGCAGATGATGGCGTCGCCGCGCACCGCCTTGACGTCTTCCGGCAGGATTTCCGGGTTGGGGTTGGCCAGCGCCAGGATCAGCGGGTTGGGCGCCATGGCCTTGACCATGTCCTGCTTGAGCACGCCGCCGGCCGACAGGCCGAGGAAGATGTCGGCGTCGCTGATCACTTCGGCCAGCGTGCGGGCCGAGGTTTCGCGGGCGAAGCGCTCCTTGTCCGGGTCCATCAATTCCTTGCGGCCCTTGTAGACCACGCCGGCCAGGTCGGTGACGTAGATGTTTTCCAGCGGGAAGCCGAGGTCGACGATCAGGTCCAGGCAGGCCAGCGCGGCCGCGCCGGCGCCCGACACCACCAGCTTGCAGTTGGCGATGTCCTTGCCCACATACTGGATGCCGTTCATGATGGCCGCGCCGACGATGATGGCGGTGCCGTGCTGGTCGTCGTGGAAGACCGGAATCTTCATCCGCTCGCGCAGCTGGCGCTCGATGTAGAAGCACTCGGGCGCCTTGATGTCTTCCAGGTTGACGCCGCCGAAGGTCGGCTCCAGCGAGGCGATGATGTCGACCAGCTTGTCCGGGTCCATCTCGTTGATCTCGATGTCGAACACGTCGATGCCGGCGAATTTCTTGAACAGCACGCCCTTGCCTTCCATCACCGGCTTGGCCGCCAGCGGGCCGATGTTGCCCAGGCCCAGCACGGCGGTGCCGTTGGTGATGACCGCCACCAGGTTGCCGCGCGCCGTGTATTTATAGGCGTTGGCCGGATCGATGACGATTTCCTCGCACGGCGCGGCCACGCCCGGCGAGTACGCCAGCGCCAGGTCGCGCTGGTTGGTCAATTGCTTGGTCGGCGTGACGCTGATCTTGCCTGGCGTCGGGCACTCGTGGTATTCGAGCGCCGCGAGGCGCAATTGTTGACGAAGTTCTTCTTTTTTATCAGATGACGAATCCATGCTGTGCGGCCTTCCTGTTTGTACTGTCGGAAAGCTTCCGATTTTATCAGACCAATTCTTTCAATTAAGTAGGTATTTTCACCAACAGCTATGACAGATATCAGCATTATTTATGATTCAAGGCAACATCAGCCGAATTTTTGACGTTTTTAGCGGCAATAACCTATCAATAGCTCCAATATAATCAATTTTCCGCATCCATCACTATTTTGTATCGCGTGATGAAATTTGATTGAAATTGCCAATCAGATGACGGCCGGGGCGGCGGTAAGCTGAACCGGCCCCATTTCAGGAGTAGCGCCATGTCCACCTTGATGAGCAACAATTCCGGCCTGCCGGCCACCACCGGCGCGCCATCGCCGTCCGCCGCCTGGGACCGCCTGCTGGACTGGCAGCGCGACGGCACGCAGCTGGCCTTCGTCTACAGCCGCTCGCTGGGCGGGCTGATGCAAACCGGCCGGGGCAAGCTGACGCACCTGGGCGAACAGGCGCTGACCATCGAGGCGGCCGGCAGCCGGCTGCTGATCCTGCTGGCCGGCGCCGGCTACGAGACCGGGCCGCAGCTGTTCTTCACGCCCAACCTGCTGGGCCGCTTCGAAGTCGACGGCGTGGCGGTCCGGCTGGCCAACCACGACTGGCTGTTCCTGTCGGCCGAGACCATGCCGCCGCACGCCGCGCTCCCCGCCTGACGGCAGGTACAATAACGCATGCTCTCAGAATTCGACCTCATCCAGGAATACTTCCAGCGCCCGCAGCACGCGGCCCGCGCCACGCTCGGCATCGGCGACGATTGCGCGCTGCTCACGCCCACGCCCGGCATGCAGACGGCGATCTCGTCCGACATGCTGGTCGAAGGCCGCCACTTCTTTGCCGGCGAAGACGCGGCCCGCCTCGGCCACAAGGCGCTGGCGGTCAACCTGTCGGACCTGGCGGCGATGGGCGCGCGCCCCATCGCTTTCACCCTCGCTCTGGCGCTGCCGTCGGCCGACCGCGACTGGCTGGCCGGCTTTTCCAAGGGCCTGTTCGCGCTGGCCGACGCCTACAACATCGAACTGATCGGCGGCGACACCACCAAGGGCCCGCTCAACATCTGCATCACCGTGTTCGGCGAAGTGCGGCCGGGCCAGGCGCTGCGCCGCGCCGCCGCCAAACCGGACGACGATATCTGGATCTCCGGCACCTTGGGCGACGCCCGCCTGGCGCTGGCCGGCTACCGCCTGGAACACACCATGGACGCCGCCAGCCTGCTGGCCGCCGCGCCGCGCCTGCACACGCCGACGCCGCGCGTGGCGCTCGGCATGCTGCTGGCGGAACAGGCCATCGCCCACGCGGCGATCGACATCTCCGACGGCCTGGTGGGCGACCTCGGGCACATCCTCAAGCAGTCGCAAGTCGGCGCCACGCTGGACGTCGACGCGCTGCCGGCCGGCGCCGTGCTGGCCACGCGCGAGACGGCGCTGCGGCGCGCCTACACCGCCGCCGGCGGCGACGACTACGAACTGTGCTTCACCGCGCCGGCCTCGGCGCGCGCGGCGGTGCTGGCGGCGGCGGCCAGCGTCGCCACCCCGGTCACCCGCGTCGGCCGCATCGAGGCCGCGCCCGGCCTGCGCCTGGTGGACGCCGCCGGCGCCGCGCTCGAGCTGCAACTACACGGCTTCGATCACTTCACTTCCTGAAGCGCGGTGACGTCCTCGCCCGGATGGCCCGCGAGCCGGCCGCTGCCGTGCATCAGCCAGTAGTGGTGGAAGGCCAGGCGGATGTTGTCGCGCAGCTGGGTGTCGTCCCACGGCTTGGTGTAGAAGCGGTAGATGGCGCCGCGGTTGATCGAATCGAGCACCGCGTCCAGCCCGGTGTAGCCGGACAGGATGATGCGTATCGTCTCCGGGTACATCTCCTTGACCTTGCTGAGGAACTCGGTGCCGCTCATGCCCGGCATGCGCTGGTCGCACACGATCACCTGCACCGCGTGCAGCGCCAGCAGCTCGAAACCCTCGCCCGGCGTGGCCGCCGTCAGGATCTGGTAGCCGTCGCGGCGGAACAGCCGGTGCAGCGAGGACAGCACGTTGACGTCGTCGTCGACGATCAATAGCGTCTGCGCCGGCTGGCCTTCCTGCGCCGGGTCCGGCGGCAGGCAGTGGCCCGTCAGCACCAGCTGGCCCATCTCCAGCGGCGCCACCGGCCGGCTGAAATAATAGCCCTGGATCTCGTCGCAGCGGCTGCGCCGCAGGTATTCCAGCTGGGCGCGCGTCTCCACCCCCTCGGCGATCACCCGCAGCTTCAGGCTGTGCGCCATGCTGATGATGGCCTGGGCGATGGCGGCGTCGTTGGGGTTGGTGGTGATGTCGCGCACGAAGGCGATGTCGATCTTCAGCTTGTCGATCGGGAAGCGCTGCAGGTACGCCAGCGAGGAATAGCCGGTGCCGAAGTCGTCGATCGCCACCTTCAGCCCCAGCGCCTTCAGGTTGCTCAGCACGCTGATGGTGCGCTCGGTGTTGGACATCAGCGCGGTCTCGGTCAGCTCCAGTTCCAGCAGCTCGGGCGGGACGTCGTGGCGCAGCAGCGCGCTGCGCACCATCAGCTCGAGGTCGCCCTCGATGAACTGGCGGCTGGCGACGTTGACCGCCACCCGCACCGGCCCGACGTCGCTGCGCAGCCAGGCGCCGATCTGGCGGCAGGCGGCGTCGATGATCCAGGCGCCGACCCGCACGATCAGGCCGGTATCCTCCAGCACCGGCACGAACTCGGCCGGATACACCAGGCCGCAGCCCGGCCGCTGCCAGCGCAGCAGCGCCTCGGCGCCGGCGATCTCGCCGCTGTGCAGGTTGACCTTGGGCTGGTAGTGCAGCAGCAGTTCGTTGTGCTCGAGCGCGCGGCGCAGCGCCAGCTCCATGTCCAGCCGCGCCAGCACCTGCACGTTCATGCCGGCGGTGAAGAAACGGTAGCCGTCGCGCCCGGCCTGCTTGGCGCGCTCCATCGCCGTGTCGGCGTACTTGACCAGGGTGTGCGGATCGGTGGCGTCGTCCGGGTACATGGCGATGCCGATGCTGGCGCTGAGCGCGGCCGGGTGGCCGTCCAGGTCGAACGGCAGGCGCAGCGCCTCGCGCACCTCGTTGGCCATGTGCACCGCGTCCTGCTGGTCGCGCGTCATGGTCAGGATCAGCGCGAACTCGTCGCCGCCCATGCGGCCGACGGTGTCGCGGATGCGCACGCACTGCACCAGCCGGTTGCTGAACTGGCGCAGCAGCTCGTCACCCAGCGCCGCGCCCAGCGAATCGTTGATGTTCTTGAAGCGGTCCAGCGCGATGAACAGCACCACGATGCGCCACGCCTTTTCCTGCGCCAGCGCGACGGCGTCGGTCAAGGTCTGGAAGAACAGCGTGCGGTTGGGCAGGCCGGTCAGGCTGTCGTAGTGGGCCATGTGCTGCAGCAGCTCCTCGGCCTGGCGGCGCTCGCTGATGTCGCGCGCCACGCCCAGCAGGATGGCCGGCTGGCCGGCGCGCCGCAACAGCTGCCAGTACAGCTCCACCGGCACCGCGATCAGGTCGCGCCGCATCAGCTCAAGCTCCAGCAGTTCGGGCGGGCGCATCGGGACGACGCTGGCGGTGAAAGCGCTCAGGCGCTCGGCCAGTTCGCACAGCGCGGCCGGCGCGCCCAGGCCGATGCGGCTGGCGGTCTGGCCCAGCATCTCGCTGCGCGGATAGCCCAGCATGCGGCAGGCGCCGTCGTTGACGTCGACCAGCTCGGCGCTGTCCGCGTCGAGCAGGAAGATGGCGTCGGCGGTGGCGTCCATGGCGCTGCGGAAGCGTTGCAGCTCGGCGGTGCGCTCGCGCACGGTCTGCTCGAGCAGCGTGTTGTAACCGCGCGTTTCGCGGTGCAGCAGGCGCACTTCCAGCATGTTGCGGATGCGGGTCAGCACCTCGACCGGGTCGAACGGTTTGCTGACGAAGTCGCGCGCGCCCAGTTCCAGCGCCTTGATCTTGTGGTCGGGCTGGGCGGTGACCACCAGCACCGGCAGCCAGGACTCGGTCTCGAGCGGGCGGATCGCCTCCATCACGTCGAAGCCGGTCATGCCCGGCATCTGCATGTCGAGGATGATCAGGTCGTACTGGTGTTCGGCGTGCCAGCCGGCCACCACGCGCGGGTCGGTGGTGGAGCTGACGTTGGTGTAGCCGGTGGAGCTGAGCAGGAACTCCAGCAATTCCACGTTCACCGGCTGATCGTCGACGATCAGGATGCTGGCCTTGAAGATGTCGGTCTGGCTGATCATGGGATGCGCCCTCCGTATGGTCCCTGATGAGCCGGCGTCATGGCCGGTTCGGACCGCGTCCTGTTCCCGAGCAAGCTTAACAGTTTGCCCAATTGACGGCGCACTGCTGCGATTTTTGGGCAGCGGCGACCGGGCTATCCTCCGAGTGTACGCAAGTTCAAATCGGCGGTCTAATGTTTTCTGGCATGTTGCTGTTCATGCAAATCATCCGTGCATCGCTGGCATCGATTGCACAGTGCATGGTAGAGTGGAAGCCAGCCCGCAGATTGCCGCAACAGAAGGAGATCCCCATGAATTCGAACAGCGACACCATCCTCGACCTGGCCGCGCAAGTCGGCAAGTCCCTGCAAGCGAAAGGCCTGATCCTGGCCACCGCGGAATCGTGCACCGGCGGCGGCGTGGCCCAGGCCATCACCGAGATCGCCGGCTCGACCGCCTGGTTCGATTGCGGCTTCATCACCTACTCCAACGCCTCCAAGACCGAAATGCTGGACGTGTCGGCCGCGCTGATCGCGCAGATGGGCAGCGTGTCCGAAGAAGTGGCGGCGGCCATGGCCAGCGGCGCGCTGGGCGCCAGCAACGCCCATCTGGCGGTCTCGACCACCGGCATCGCCGGCCCCACCGGCGCCGTGCCGGGCAAGCCGGTCGGCACCGTGTGCTTCGGCTGGGCCAATGGCGACACCGTGCACACCGAGCGGCTGGTGTTTGCCGGCGACCGCAAGGCGGTGCGCGAGCAGACCGTCATCCATGCGTTGCAGGGTCTGCTACGGTTTATTGACTGAATGCGGACTGGCGGTTGCCATCCCGCCACAAAACAATTACTCTCGACGCATTCGAGCGATTCAGGAGTAATTGATGCAAAATTCGGTACATTTTATTCTCCAAGGTAAAGGCGGCATCGGCAAGACCTTGGTGTCGACCATCCTGGCGCAATGGATCGCGGGCAAGGACGAGACGCCATTGCGCTGCTACGACACCGACCAGGAGAACGCGACCTTCTCGCGCTACAAGGCGATGGACGTCAAGCATGTGCCGGTGATGACCGACAGCCGCACCATCGACCCCAAGCGCTTCGACGCGCTGATGATCGACATCCTGGAAGAAGACGGCAACTGCGTCATCGACAACGGCGCCAACACCTTTTCCCCTTTGATGGGCTACCTGATCGAGAACGACTGCTTCTCGCTGCTGGAGGAATCGGGCCGCAAGGTCTACATCCACACCATCGTCGGCGGCGGCGACACGCTGCACGACACCGCCATGGGCTTCGTCTCCACCGCCAAGTCGACCAAGGTGCCGCTGGTGCTGTGGGAAAACGAGCACTTCGGCCTGCTGCAATCGGCGTCCGGCAAGCAGTTCACCGAATCGCAGACCTATGCCGACAACTCGGCGCGCGTGAAGGGCCGCATCGTGCTGTCGGCGCGCAACGCCGACACCTTCGGCGCCGACATCAAGAAGATGAACACGGCCCGCCTGACCGCCAACGAGGTCAAGGAAAGCGACAAGTTCAACCTGATGGAAAAGCAGCGCATCAAGGTGGTGTTCCGCGACTTGTTCGAGCAACTCGACAAAGTGGAATGGTAAGCCGCCATGGATCAGCACAAGCTGCGCAGCCTGGTCTTTGAAAAAACCGGCGTCAAGATCGACATCGACGATCCGGTGTTCGCGCTGGTGGCGCTGAACGAGGCGGTGCTGGCCGAGACGGTCGAGCGCCACATCGCGCTGATCGACGCCGCCTCGCAGGAACTGGTGCAGCACGCCAGGGCGGCCGGCGGACTGGGCGCGCAGCAAGCCGGCGGCCGCAAGCCGGCGGTGCTGGACGCCACCAATGAACCGGCAGCCGTTGCCGGCGTGGCGAGCGCAGCCGACGCGCCGTCCGCCTACGCGCCGGCGCCCGCCGCCGGCCCGGTGCGGCCGATCGCCACCCAAACGCCGGGCATCACGCCGCGCGAACTGCGGTTGCTGGGCGCGGCCGCCGGCGTCGCCGTCCTCAGCGCGCTGCTGGTGCTCGGCGGCCAGGCGGCCTTCTTCAAGCCGGGGCTGACGGCCGAGCAAAGCGCCGCGCTGGCCAGCGCCGACAAGCTGAACAAGGCGATCCAGAAGCTGGACCCGAAAGTGCGCGAACAGCTACAGACCGAACTGCAAAAATAAGGAAGATGCATGCATTTTGAAGTCCCCAAAGCCAAGACCCTGAAGGAATTCGGCGGCGAATATTTGATGATCGTGATCAGTATCGCCACCGCGCTGGCGCTGGAGCATGGCGTGCAGACGCTGCACCACCGCCACCTGGCGCATGAAGCCGCCGTCAAGATCGACGCCGAAATCCAGATCAATGTAAAGGAGCTCGACGAAGCGCTGAGCCACAACAACGATCAGCTGAAAAAAATAAAGCTGGCGAGCGAGCAGCTGTTGGCCGGCATCAAGGGCAAGGTCGATGGCCAGCTGCTGATCAAGCAGCTGGCGCAGCAGCACAAGCTGGGGCTCAGCATCATGTCGCCGTCATTGCGCCGCGAGGCCTGGGAAGTGGCGGTCGCCAGCCAAGCGGTCAGCTGGATGCCGCAGCCACAGCTGGAGCGCTACTCCGGCATTTACGCCAATATGCGCGACGTGCAATCGATCGGCAGCAGCGGCGCCAACAACTTCCTCAACGGCGCGGGCATGTTGAACACGATCAGCGACATACAGATGGGCGACGGCGATCCCAAGGCTATCTACCGCATGCTGTCGCAGATGATCAGCGCCTACTCCAGCACCGACGGCAACCTGCAGGATCTGCGGGACAAGCTGGCCAGGTCCGCCAAGGACGCGCCGCATTCGTGAGCCGCGCCCAAATCAGCCGCCGGCCAGCACCGCCGTCGAGTAAGGCGCCAGCACTTGCCAGCCCAGGCTGGCGTACAGCGCGCGGCCGGCTTCGGTCGCCACCAGCAGGCGCTCAACATCGCCGGCCAGCGCGTCCAGCGCGCACATCACGGCGCTGGCCAGCCCCAGACGGCGATGCCCTTCCATCGTCTCGATGCGGTCGAAGATCGCCGTTCCTTCATTGAGCACCACGCGGCCCAGCGCCGCCGTCCGGCCGTCCGCGCCGGCGTAGCGCACCACATGCGCGCCATGCTCCATCCCTCGATGCATCGTGTAGCCGGCTGGCGCCGCCTGCTCCGCCATCGGTGCGCAACGGCGCATCAGATAGCGTGGCTGCTCTATCGTCCAGCGGGCCGGCAGCGCGCGCCGCAGGGTTTCCGTGTCGACCGCCGCCTTCAGGTAGATGCAGGGTTCATCGATGCGCGCCGCGCAAGCTTGCAGCGCCGGCCCCGCATCCAGGAACACGTGGCGGCGCAGCTGCTCCGGCCAGCCGACCTCGACGACCAGTCCGCCGCCATCGCGCGTCGGCGGCGGCAGGCCGCGCGCCAGGCTCCATCCGGCCAGCCAGCGCTCCAGCAGGTTCAGGTCCAGCACGGGTTCAGGCACGATGACGGAAGGGTGATTTGCCCAGCAGGGCCAGGGCGTCCTGCACGCGCCGCGCAAACGCGGACGGCTGGATGCGGTCGCCGGATTCCTGGCCGCCGATCAGGCACAGGTGCGCCAGGCGGCCCACCAGGTCGGCGTCCACCGAGGCATCAGCGCGGGTGCGGCAGGCGTTGATGGCGAACGTCAGCCGGGTCTGGTCGACGCGCTGCTGGTAGCCGGCCACCAGCGGGTCGTGGCGCGCCCAGGCGCGGATGGCGGTTTCGCGGCCCGGTTGTTTTTCGGCGGCGATCGCCAGGTAGCGTTCCAGCACCTCTTCCAGGCTGCGGCCGGCGGCCGCATGGGCCAGCATGCGGTCGGCGTAGTCGGCTTCCCACGCCGCCAGCAAGGCATGGACGAAATCGTTGCGGCTGCGGAAATGATGGTAGAACGAGCCGCGCGTCACGTTCAACCGGCGCGCCAGGCGCTCGGCCGAGATGCCGGCGTCGCCGTCGTGGTCCAGGGCATCGAAGCCCGCTGCAATCCAATGGTCACGCGTCAACACTGCTCTCACCCCGAAAACATACAGACTGTGTATGGTAGCACCGGCATGACTAGACTGCGGCTTCCTACCCCAACCATGGAGCCGCAATGAAGACCATCGCCCTCGTCGCCTTCGACAATTTCACCGACATCGACCTGTTTCTGATGTGGGATATCCTCGGCCGCAATCGCCACGACTGGCAAGTGCGCATCGTCGGCAAGCAGCGCCAGCTGCGCTCGGCCCACGGCCTGCTGGTGGACACGCACGGCGCGCTGGCCGAGGCGAACCAGGCCGACGTGGTGCTGTTCGCCAGCGGCAAGGAGGGCGTGCCGGCGGCGCTCGCCGACCCGGACTTCATGCAGGCGTTCCAGCTCGATCCGACGCGGCAGCTGATCGGCTCCATCTGCGGCGGCGCCTTCATCCTGGCGCAGCTGGGCTTGCTCCCGGGCCGGCGGGCCGCCACCCATCCCGACGCGCGCAGCGCACTGCGCGCGGCCGGCGTGGAGCCGGACCAGCGGCCGTTCATGAGCGTGGGCAACGTGGCGACGGCGGGCGGCTGCCTGGCCGCGCTGTACCTGGTCGGCTGGGCGGTCGAACGGCTGTTCGACGCCGGCAAAAGCCTGGAAACGCTGCGGCCGGTGCTGCCGGCCGGCCAGTATGAGCTGTACGAAAAAATCATCGTCTCGAGCATCCAGCAAGGGACCGACCGCTAGCCCAGGCTCGCCAGCAAATGCTCCCACAGCCGGGTGGCGACCGGGCCGTGGGCGATGTCGCGGCGGCGCGCGATCACCAGTTCCAGCTCGCTTTCACGGAAATGATTGCCGGCGATCGACAGCAGCCGTCCCTGCGCCAGGTCCTCGTCCACCAGGTAGCCGGGCATGTGGCCCCAGCCCATGCCCTGCAGGATCACCTCGCGCTTCATGAACTGGTCGGCCACGGTGCAGCGGCGCGCGCCGTCCACCACGAAATAGTCGCGCGGCGGGCTGTCGCGCGCGCTGTCGCGTATCATGCATTGCACGTAGGGCCGCATCATCTCGGGTGTGATGGTTTCGTGCAGCGGGAAATCCAGGAAGCCGGGCGCGACCACCGGCACCAGCTTGACGCGCTGCCACGGCCGCGCCTCGAAGCGCATGTCGGCCTGGTCGAGGTGGTGGAAGATCAGGTCGGCCTCGCCGCTGGCCAGCCGCTCCCACGGCCCGGACAGGGCTTCGAAATGCAGGTCGAGGCGGGTCGCCGGACACTGGGCAAAAAACTGGCGCAGCAGGCGCAAGGTGGCCGGCAAAGGGCACAGGTCGCCGATCACCACGGCCAGCCTGACCTCCTCGCCCAGCGCGATCTGCCGGGCTTGCATTTCCATCTGCCTGGCGCTGTCGAGCAGCTGCCGGGCCTGCTCGACGAAGGCCTGCCCGGCGGCGGACACGGCCACGCGATAGCCGCTGCGGTCCAGCAGCGCCAGCCCCATTTGCCGCTCCAGGCTGGCAATCGCGGCAAACACGCTGGGATGGGAGCGATGCAGGCGCACCGCCGCCTTTTGAAAGCTGCCCAGCTCGGCCACCGCCAGGAAACATGCCAACTCGTGCAGCGTAAAACCGACAGAGTTCATAAATCCTACAAAGATGGATGGAATTATTCAATTTTATCCGAATGTGTTCTTCCCTACAGTGATGCTTCGATCATCAACAGGAGAACCCTCATGCGCGCCATCCACATCGCCCAGTTCGGCGGTCCAGAACAGTTGCAACAGATTCAGCTGCCGACGCCGGTGCCGGCCAGCGGCCAGGTCCTCATCCGCGTCAAGGCGTTCGGCCTCAACCGCGCGGAGAGCTATATGCGGCGGGGCTTGTGGGGCGAGGTCGCCAGGGTGACGGGCATCGAATGCGTCGGCGAGGTGGCCAGCGCGCCCGGCACCGATTTGCGGCCGGGCCAGAAGGTCGCCGCCATCATGGGCGGCATGGGCCGCAGCATCAACGGCAGCTATGCCGAATATGTGTGCGTGCCCGCCGCCAATGTGGTGCCGCTGCGTTCGTCGTTGCCGTGGGCGGAGCTGGCCGCCATCCCGGAATCGTATGCGACCGCCTGGGCCTGCTTGCACGACAACCTCGAACTGCGGCCCGGACAGACATTGCTGATACGCGGCGCCAGCTCCGCGCTGGGCCAGGCGGCCAGCAATATCGCGACGCACTTGGGCGCGCAGGTGATCGCCACCACGCGCCGCCCGGTGCAGCTCGAAAGCGTGCTGAAGAAGAACGGCGCGCGCCACATCATCGAAGAGCAGCCCAGCGTGGCCGGCGCCGTGCGCGCGATGGCGCCGGCCGGCGTCGACGCGGTGCTCGACCTGATCGGCAATACCACCCTGCTCGACTCGCTGGCCGTGGCGGCGCGGCCGGGCCGGGTTTGCCAGGCGGGCTTCCTCGGCGGGCTGGAAGCGCTCAGCAATTTCCTGCCGCTGCAGCACTTGCCGCCGCGCGTGCAGCTGAGCTTTTTCGGCAGCTTCGCGTTCGGCACGGCCGGGTTCGAGCTGGACCGAGTGCCCTTGCAAGACATCGTCGAGCGGGTGGAACAAGGCCGGTACCACGCCCGTCCCGCCGAAGTGTTTGCCTTCGACGACATCGTCAGCGCCCACCGCTACCTGGACGCCGGCGCGGGACTGGGCAAGGCGGTGGTGCAACTCGACCAGTAGCCTGACGTCGCGTTCCATGCTAACATGTGAACACCTATTCACTTGTTAGCATTATGAGCTGCCAACACGACTATTCCGTTTGCGATCCCGCGATCGCCCAGCTGGCCGATCTGTTCCATCTGCTGGGCGATCCGACGCGCCTGCGCATCGTGTTGGCCTGCGTGGCGGCGCCGATCGCCGTCAGCGACATCGCTTCCTCGCTGGAGCTGAGCAGTTCGCTGGTCAGCCACCACTTGCGTTTGCTGCGCGCTGCGCGCATTGTCAAGTCTGAGCGCCAGGGCAAACAAGTGTTCTATTCCGCCGCCGACGCCCATATCAGCGGCGTACTCAACGATATGCTCGAACATATCGCAGAACCTTCCAACGGGAACGAAGCATGAGCAAGCACCACGATCATCACGACCACGACCACGATCACGATCATGATCACCACGACCATGACCACGATCACGCGCCGGCCAAGGCCAAAGCCAAGGCCTGCAGCCACGATCACGGGCACGACCATGGCCACGGCGGCCACCATCACCACCACGGCGACCCGAACACCATGGGCCGCGCCTTCGCCATCGCCATCGTGCTCAACACGGTGTTCGTGGCGATCGAATTCTTTTACGGTTTCCTGGCCAACTCCACCGCGCTGATGGCCGACGCCGGCCACAACCTGTCCGACGTGCTGGGCCTGATGCTGGCCTGGGGCGCGGCGATCCTGGCCAAGCGCATGCCGAACGGCCGCTATACCTACGGCCTGCGCAGCACCTCGATGCTGGCGGCGCTGTTCAATTCCATGCTGCTGATGGCGGCCTGCGGCGGCATTGCGTGGGAAGCGGTGCAGCAACTGGTGCGCCCCGAACCCGTGGCCGGCCTGACCGTGTCGGTGGTGGCCGGTGTGGGTATCCTGGTCAACGGTTTCTCGGCGTGGTTGTTCATGTCCGGCAGCAAGGACGACATCAATATCCGCGGCGCCTACCTGCACATGGCGGCCGACGCCGCGATCTCGCTGGGCGTGCTGGTGGCCGGCGTGATCGTGCGCTACTCGGGCTGGAACTGGCTGGACCCGCTGGTCAGCATGGCCATCGTCGCCATCATCGTCTACAGTACCTGGTCATTGCTGAAGCAATCGATGCGCATGATGCTGGCCGCCGTGCCGGACAACCTGGACCACGCCGACGTCGAGCAATTCCTGCGCGCGCAGCCCGGCGTGACTGACGTGCACGACCTGCACATCTGGTCGATGAGCACCACCGAAAACGCGCTGACGGCGCAGCTGGTGACGCCGGCCGGCCATCCGGGCGACGCCGCGATGGACGCCATCAGCGCGCAGCTGAAGGAGGAATTCTCCATCGACCACAGCACGCTGCAAGTGCGGCTCGGCACCACCGCCCACGAGTGCAGCCTGCAGGAGCAGCCGCACTAATGCCGTCTGACACAGGCGCTTAGTCCGCCAGGTTGGCGTACAGCGCCGTGCTCAGATAGCGCTCCCCAAAGGACGGGATGATCGTCACGATGATCTTGTCCGCATTCTCCGGCCGCCGCGCCACCTGCAGCGCCGCCCACAGCGCGGCGCCGGAGGAGATCCCCACCAGCAGCCCCTCCTGGCTGGCCGCCAGCCGCGCGGTCGCGAACGCGTCGTCGTTCTTCACGCCGATGATCTCGTCGTACACCTTGGTATTGAGCACGGCCGGCACGAAGCCCGCGCCTATGCCCTGGATCGGGTGCGGCCCCTTGGTGCCCTTGGCCAACATCGGCGAGGCTTCCGGCTCCACCGCGATGCAGCGGAACTCCGGCTTGCGCGCCTTGATCACCTCGCCCACGCCGGTAATCGTGCCGCCGGTGCCGACGCCGGCCACCAGGATGTCGACGCGGCCGTCGGTGTCGGCCCAGATTTCCTCGGCCGTGGTGCGGCGGTGCACATCGGGATTGGCGGGATTGTTGAACTGCTGCGGCATCAGGTAGCGCGGGTCGCGTTCGACCATCTCCTCGGCCTTGCGGATCGCGCCCAGCATGCCCTCGGCGCCGGGCGTGAGCACCAGCTCGGCGCCGTAGGCGCGCAGCAGCATGCGGCGCTCACGGCTCATGGTGTCGGGCATGACCAAGGTGCAGCGGTAGCCGCGCGCGGCGCACACCATCGCCAGCGCGATGCCGGTGTTGCCGCTGGTCGGTTCGAGGATGACGGTGTCGGGACGGATCTGGCCGGCCGCTTCGGCCGCTTCGATCATGGACAGGCCGATGCGGTCTTTCACGCTATGGGCCGGGTTGCAGTATTCCAGCTTGGCCAGTACCTGGGCGGTGCTGCCCTTGGCCAACCGGTTCAGCCGCACCAGCGGGGTGCGGCCTATCAGTTCGGTTACGTCGTTGGCTATCTTCATCAGGAACCTCCGAATGGGACGGAGGTTCCAGTCTACGCCTATTTGCGTCGCTTATTTCACGTCCATCAGTTCGACATCGAAGATCAACGCGGAATTCGGCGGAATGCCGCTGCCCGGCGACGGCCGTGAGCCGTAGGCCAGTTCCGACGGAATAATCAGCGTGCGTTTGCCGCCCACCTTCATGCCCTGGATGCCCTGGTCCCAGCCCTTGATGACGCGGCCGGCGCCCAGCACGAAGTCGAGCGGCTCGCCGCGCGGAATCGAGGAATCGAACAACTTGCCGTGCATGGCCTTGGCCAGCGGACGATACAGCCAGCCCGAGTAGTGCATGTAGACGGTGGCGCCGGTGGTCGCTTCCTTGCCGGTGCCGAGCTTGGTGTCGGTGACGATCAGCTGCTCGGCGGCCGGGCCGGGCGTGGCCGAACCGACCACCATCGGCGGCGGCGGCGGCACATCGGCTGGAGCGACCGGCGCGGTCGGGGTCTGCGCCTGGGCCACGGAGGCCGCCAGCGCGCACAGCATTGCTACTAATACGGAACTACGCGTCATGGTTGTATTCTTTCGATGTGGTCTGTGGATAGCACGGTCCCCGTGCCAGCGCGCACCATGATAGCAAACCCGCCAAGCCAGCTGCATAAAATCTAAATCAATCTACATCGTTTCGGCCGGCGCTACCGGCGGTTGCGCGCTGTCGGCCAGCCGGCGCAACACCTGGCTGGCGGCCACCATGCCGAAGGTGGCGGTGACCACCATGGCCGAGCCGAAACCGGCGCAATTGAGGCCGGTGACGCCGCCGGCGCGCTCGTCGCCGTCCACCGCGCATACCTCGCCGGTTTCCGGAAACTTCAGCGGCTCCATCGAGAACACGGCGTCGACATGGAACTTGGTCTTTTCGCCGCGCGGGTAGCCGTACTGGCTGCGCAGCACCTTGCGCACCTTTTTCAGCAGCGGCTCCTGCTCGGTGCGGGCCAGGTCGCGCACGGCGATCTGGGTCGGGTCGGTCTGGCCGCCGGCGCTGCCGATCAGGATCATCGGCATCGTGTGCTGGCGGCACCAGGCGATCATCGCGGCCTTGGCCTTGACGTCGTCGATGGCGTCGACCACGAAATCGTAGTGGCCGGCGCCCAGCATCTGCTCCAGGTTGTCCGGCGTGACGAAGTCTTCGATCTGGTTGACCACGCAGAACGGGTTGATGTCGGCGATGCGCTCGGCCAGCGCGCTGATCTTGGCCTGGCCGACGGTGCTGCCCAGGGCCTGGATCTGGCGGTTGATGTTGGACTCGGCGACGTTGTCCAGATCAATCAGGGTCAGCTGGCCGATGGCGCTGCGGGCCAGCGCCTCGACGATCCAGGAGCCGACGCCGCCGGTGCCGACCACGCACACGTGGGCGCTGCGGAAGCGCGCCAGCGCGCGTTCGCCATAGAGGCGGGCGATGCCGCCGAAGCGGCGCTCGAAGTCGACATCGTCGAATTGGGTAGGTGCTATGGAGTTCATGCCGACATTTTAACGGACGCCGCCGCGAAAAATATTTTAGAATGACTTTCCCACCCAGCCAGAGCGCCCTCCCATGAGCATTTCCCTGCACGACACCGCCCCCGACTTCAGCCAACCGATAGCAGTCTTGAAACATTGCCACGACCGCATACGCAAGCAATTGGAGACCCTGCAAAAACTGCTGGCCCACCTGCCCAAGCACGGCGCCGACGCCGAGGCGCAGAAAGCCGCCCAGGCGGTGCAGAAATACTTCAACCAGGCGGCCCCGCTGCACCACGACGACGAGGAACAAAACCTGGTGCCGATGCTGCAGGCGACCGCGCGCGACGCCGACGCCGCGCTGCTGGCCGAGCTGGTGCCCGGCATCCTGGCCGACCACCAGCAGATGGACAAAGACTGGCATATAATTAATTCACAACTTGAACAAATTGCCAACGGACAAGGTAGCGCCCTGTCGGCCGAGCAGGTGCAGCGCTTCTGCGACAGCTACGCCGCCCACATGGTCACCGAGGAAACCAACATCGCGCCGATGGCCAAGCGTTTGTTCAGCCCCGAGCAGATGGCGCAGCTGGGTAGCGCGATGCAGGTACGGCGCGGCATCACGCCCGATCTGCCGCAAAGCCAGGTGCCGGAGCAGCAGCAGGTGGCGGTGGTCGACGCGGTGGCGGACGGCGTGGTGCTGGCCGACCTGCGCCTCGATTACGGCCGCGCCAGTTTGACGGAACACGATGTGCTGGACGATCCGATCGCCCAGTTCGGCAAGTGGTTTGAAGAAGCCATGCGCGCCAAGGTCAACGAACCGAACGCGATGAGCGTGGCCACGGTGGACGCGGAAGGCAAGCCCAGTTCGCGCATCGTGCTGATCAAGCAGTACGACGCGCGCGGCTTTACCTGGTACACCAACTACGGCAGCCAGAAGGGCCGCCAACTGGGCGACAACCCGCACGCCGCGCTGCTATTCTTTTGGAGCGAGTTGGAACGCCAGGTACGGATAGAAGGCAAGGTCGTCAAGACCTCGATCGAAGAAAGCGACAAGTACTTTTACAGCCGGCCGGTGAAGAGCCAGATCGCGGCGATCGCCTCGCAGCAAAGCGCGCGCATCGCCAGCCGGGAACAGATGGAAGCCAATTACGATGCGGCCGCCGCAGTCGGCGGCGAGCATCCGGTGCGGCCGGAAAACTGGGGCGGCTATCGCCTCGATCCGGTGCGCATCGAGTTCTGGCAGGGACGCCGTTCGCGCTTCCATGACCGGATCGTGTATGTGAAACAGGCAGATGGAAGCTGGGTGAAGGAGCGCCTGCAGCCGTAAGCGGAGCGCCCCGTCGCGGAACACCAGACCATCGCTTGCGGTGGTCTTTTCGTTTCTGGACTCGGAGGTGTGATCGTGTTCGTACAAAACCGTCTCAGTAGCTGGATCGCCGGCATCCGCCAGCAAATCGCGCTGCCGCTGCGCATCGAATTGTGGAACGGCCAGCAGATCGACTTTTCCACCGAGGCGCCGCGCGTGACGATACGCCTGCCCAATGTGTCGGCGGCGCGCTACCTGCTGACGCCGTCGCTGTCCAACCTGGGCGCGGCCTACGTCGAGGGCGCGATCGAGGTCAGGGGCCGCGCCCACGACATGATCGCCATCGTCAACGCGCTGGCGCGCACCACGCTCAAGGCCGAGGGCAAGTTCGCCCGCATCGTGCGCAGCATGGGCCACAGCAAGCAGCAGGACGCCGAGGCGATCCGCTACCACTACGACGTCTCCAACGAGTTCTACCAGCAGTTCCTCGATCCGGCCATGGTGTATTCGTGCGCCTACTTCGAGGATGGCGACGAGGACCTGGCCAGCGCCCAGGCCAAGAAGATCGACCACATCCTGCGCAAGATCGAGCTGCGTCCCAACCAGACGCTGCTCGACATCGGCTGCGGCTGGGGCGCGCTGGTGATACGGGCGGCGCAGCAGTACCAAGCGCGCTGCGTCGGCATCACGCTGTCGGAGAACCAGTACGAGCTGGCCAAGGAGCGCGTGCGGCGCGCCGGGCTGGAGCAGCTGGTCGAGATCCGCCTGCAGGACTACCGCGACGTGCGCGGCCAGTTCGACCGCATCACCAGCGTCGGCATGTTCGAGCACGTGGGCGTCAAGCACTTGCCCGAGTACTTCGCCGCCATCCACAAGCTGCTGGCGGCGGACGGCGTGGTGATGAACCACGGCATCACCACCACCGATCCGGACAACGGCGAGACGCCCTACGGCGGCGGCGCCTTCATCGACAAATACGTGTTCCCGCAGGGTGAGCTGGCGCACATCGGCCACGTGCTGAAGGCCATGCAGCAGGGCAAGCTGGAAGTGTCCGACGTGGAAAACCTGCGCCGCCACTACGCCCGCACCTGCGCCATCTGGACCGACAATTTCGAGGCCAACACGGAACGCGTGCAGGCGCTGGCGGGCAACAAGCGCTATCGCATCTGGCACGTCTACCTGGCCGGCTGCAGCTACGCCTTCGAGCAGGACTGGATCAGCCTGTACCAGATCGTCGGCCGCAAGGCCGGCCAGCGCAGCGCGGCGCTGCCGTGGTCGCGCCGGCATATGTATCCGCAGCCGGCCGGCGTCGGCGCGCACTATGCGCTGGGCGACGGCGGCATGCCGGCGTTCACCGTGCTTCAGGAGGATGGCGGCGCGGCCATGGCGTCGATGCCGCCGGCGATCAAGTCTTTCAGCGCCACGTAGACTTCCCGCAAGGCCGGCTCCAGCCGGCCGGACGCCAGTTGCCACGGCTGGCCCGCGTGCAGCGCGGCCGACAGCTGCTCGGCCAGCGCCACCGCGCGCGCCGCGCCGAAGTTGACCAGCACGCCCTTCAGGCTGTGCACCGCGCGCGTGCTGCGCTGCAGGTCGCCCGAGGCCAGCGCCGTGCACAGCTCCTGCCACAGCTGAGGGCCGTCGTGCAGAAACAGCGCGGCCAGTTCCAGCAGCAGTTCGGCGTCGCCGTCCAGCCTTTGCAGCGCACCGCGCCAGTCCAGCAGTTGCTGGCCGCTGTCCGGCTGGTAGCGCAGCAGCATCTCGCGCAGTTGCTGGCTGTCGACCGGCTTGGCCAGGTAGTCGTCCATGCCGGCGTCCAGGCAGCGCTCGCGGTCGCCGCTCATGGCGCGCGCGGTCATCGCGATGATGGGCACGTGGCCGCCGTGCGCCGATTCGCGCAGGCGGATCTGGCGGGTGGCCGCCAGGCCGTCCAGGCCCGGCATCTGCACGTCCATCAGGATCAGGTCGTAGCCGCCCTGGCCGGCGCGCTCCAGCACGGCCAGGCCGCTGTCGACCAGCGTGACGCGGTGGCCCAGCTTTTCCAGCAGCCGCATCGCCAGCCGCTGGTTGACCGGGTTGTCCTCGGCCAGCAGCACGCGCAGGCCGCCGCGCGCGGATGCCGGCGCAGGCGCGGCTGGCGGAAGATCGCCCTCGCCCACCAGCAGGCCGCCGTCGTGGGCGCTGCGGTTCAGGTTTTGTCCCGGCGCCAGCACGGCCAGCGGCGGCAGCGGCGCGGCCTGCGCCACGCCGGTGTGCAGCAAGGGCACGGTAAAGCTGAACACGCTGCCCTGCCCCGGCGCGCTGTGGACGTCGATGCGGCCCTGCATCAGGATCACCAGCCGGCGGCAAATCGCCAGCCCGAGGCCGGTGCCGCCGTACTCGCGCGTGGTCGAGCCGTCGACCTGGGCGAAGGCTTCGAAGATCATGTGCTGCTTTTCCGGCGGCACGCCGATGCCGGTGTCGCGCACGGCGAACACGATCTCGCTGCGGTCGTCGTGCTCGGCGGCGATCGACAGCTGCACCGTCACGCCGCCCTCGCCGGTGAACTTGATGGCGTTGCCCACCAGGTTGAGCAGCACCTGGCGCAGGCGGCCGGGGTCGCCCTTCATGATGCGCGGCAGTTCCGGCGGAATCTCGGCCGCCAGCGCCAGCCCCTTCTGCCGCGCCCGCAGGCTCATGGCGCGCAGCGTGTCGCCGACCAGCTGGCGCAGGTCGAACGGCACTTCCTCGATGTCGAGCTTGCCCGCTTCGATCTTGGAAAAATCCAGGATGTCGTCGACGATGTGCAGCAGCGCGTCGGCCGAGGCCTTCACCAGCATCAGGTCGGCGCGCTGGTGGGCGTCGATGTCGGACTCCAGCACCAGCTCGGTCATGCCGAGGATGCCGTTCATCGGCGTGCGGATCTCGTGGCTCATATTGGCCAGGAATTCGCTTTTGGCGCGGCTGGCCGCCTCGGCCGATTCGACCGCGTGCTGCATGGCGGCGCGGGCGGCGCGCTGTTCGCTGATGTCGATGAAGTAGCCCAGCATATAGGACAGCCCGCCGCTGTTGATGACCTTGCGGCTGACCAGCACGTCGAGCGGCGGATCGAAGGTGGCCATGCGGCGCTCGGTGGTGACCATGCGGCCGGACGACCAGGCCAGCTCGTCTTCCTCGTGGGTGGCGGCGGCCCAGCGCGGCGTGGCGAATTGGTCGACCGTACGGCCGAGGATTTCCGCCCGCGAGCGCTGGGTGAATTCCTCGAAGCGGCTGTTAAAGCGCAGGAAGCGGCCGTCGCGGTCCTTGAGGAAGATGGGGATGGGCAGCTGGTCGAGAATTTGCTCGGTCAGCTCCTGGTGGTCGCGGGCGGCCTGGTCTTCGGACGGCGCCCGCAGCTGCACTTGCAGGTCGGCGTGCAGCTCGCGCTGCAGGCCGGCCAGGCGCGCGGTGCGCTTGTCGCGCCAGGTGCCGACGTTGCCGCGCTGCTGGCGGTTCTCCTTGCGCAGCAGCGCGTTGGCCGAGCGCAGCTGGAGCACTTCCGCCTCCATCTCGGCCAGCGCGGCCAGTTGCGGCTCCAGCAGGCGCGCCAGTTCCTGCGCGTCCAACGTCACGGGCGCGGCCAGCGCTTGCCGTATCAGGTCGACGTGGCGGTCCTGGTCCATGGCCGCGTCAGGCCGTCGGCGCGGCGGCGCCGGGCTCGTCGCGGAAGCGGGCGCGGATGGCCTGCACGTCGTCCCAGCGCTGCAGCAGCGCCTCCACGCAGCGCGGATCGAAGTGGGTGTTGCAGTTGTCCAGCAGGTGCTGGCGCGCGTCCTCCATGCTCCAGGCCTTTTTGTACGGCCGCACGCTGGTCAGCGCGTCGAACACGTCGGCCACGGCGACGATGCGGCCCACCAGCGGGATGGCCTCGCCGGCCAGGCCGCGCGGATAGCCCTGGCCGTCGTAGCGCTCGTGGTGGGTCAGCGCGATCTCGGCCGCCAGCCTGAGCATGCGCGCCTGGCAATCCTTGAGGATGTTGTAGCCGATCTCGGCGTGCTGGCGCATGACGGTCATCTCTTCCGGGTTCAGGCGGCCGGGCTTGAGCAGGATGTGGTCGGGCGTGCCGACCTTGCCGATGTCGTGCATCGGGGCGGCGTTCAGCACGTCCTGCTGCTGCTCCTCGGACTGGCCCAGCTGCTCGGCGATCAGCCGCGAATAGTGCGCCATGCGCTGGATGTGGGCGCCGGTTTCGGGGTCGCGGTATTCGGAGGCGCGGCACAGCAGCATGATGGTTTCCTGCTCGCGCGCGCGCAGCTCGGCGGTGGCCTTGGACACTTCCTCGGCCAGCCAGCTGGCGCGGTGCTGCAAGGCCAGCGTGGCGCTGCGCAACGCCAGCATGTTGCGGGTGCGGGCCAGGAACTCGACCTTGTCGATCGGCTTGATGAGGAAATCGCTGGCGCCGTTTTCCAGCGCGCGGTGGCGCACGTCGACGTCGACGCTGGCGGTGACCATCAGCACCGGCGGGCGCTGGTCGGGCGGCGCCTCCAGCCGGGCGATCAGCTCCAGGCCGTTCAGGTCCGGCATCATGTAGTCGACGATCAGCAGGTCGTAGGGATGGGCATTGCACCAGGTCAGCGCCTCGCGCGCCGACTGGAAGCTGATCGTGTTCACGTCTTTCAGTTTGTCGACCAGGCGCGACATCAGCACCAGGTTGATATGGGTATCGTCGACCAGCACCACCTTCATCCATGTCCCCTTGTTGTTTTATTTTAAGCGGTGCGCATAGGTGCTCTTGAACTTGGCGACCTTGGGCGCGACCACGAAGGCGCAATAGCTTTGCAGCGGATGCTGGCTGAAGTAATCCTGATGATAGGCCTCGGCCGGATAGTAGGTCGAGGCCGGCGCCAGTTCGGTGACGATGGGCGCGTCCCACACCCCGGCCATTTGCGCGATCACCTGGCGCGCCGTGGCTTCCTGCTGCGGCGACTGGTAGAAGATCACCGAGCGGTACTGGGTGCCGACGTCGTTGCCCTGGCGGTTCAGCGTGGTCGGGTCGTGGATGGTGAAGAAGATTTCCAGCAGGTCGCGATAACTGATGACGGCGGGATCAAATTGCAATTTCACCACTTCGGCATGGCCGGTGTCGCCGGCGCAGATCTGCTCGTAGGTGGGATCGGGCTGGTGGCCGCCGGTGTAGCCGGACTCGACATGGACAACGCCCTTGACGCGCGCAAACACCGCCTCGGTGCACCAGAAGCAGCCGCCGCCCAGATAGGCCGTTTCGAGCGCCGTGCCCGGCGCGGACTGACTCGTCATGACTCCCTCGCGTAGAAGAATGCCCATGGGTTCACTGTAACGCAAACCACGCCAATACGCTATCGCACGGTAAACTTTGGCATAATGGCTGAAAAGTCACAGGTCCACCATGCACACTCGTTCCCCCCGCGCCGACCAGCGCCCCTTCGATACCAGCCATTTTCGCCAGGCGCTGGGCCAGTTCGCCACCGGCGTCACCGTCATCACCACCCGGCTGGCGGACGGCACGTTCCGCGGCCTGACGGCCAGCTCCTTCAATTCGGTGTCGCTGGACCCGCCGCTGGTGCTGTGGAGCCTGGCGACCACGGCCAACAGCATGCCCATCTTCACCGGCAATTCGCATTACGTCATCAATGTGCTGTCGGCCGACCAGGCGCACCTGGCCAAAAAGTTCGCCACGCGCGGCATCGATCCTTGGGAAAACACCGAATACGAGCTGTCGCGCACCGGCCAGCCCATCCTCAAGGGCGCCTCGGCCTGGTTCGAATGCCACAACCGCAGCCGCTATCCGGAAGGCGACCATGTGATTTTCGTCGGCGAGGTCGAGCTGTGCGAGTTTTCCCCCTCCCCGCCGCTGATTTTCCATAGCGGCCAATTCGGCAGCCTGGGCTAAAAACGGAAATTGGTGTCGCCATTTGAAAAGCCGTTACGGTGGCCGCGGCATAGAATGCGGGCAGCCTTCACCAATTTTCATAATGAGAGACCACTATGAGCCAAGCCCGCGCCCAATTCCACTGGGATGATCCCCTGCTGCTGGACCAGCAACTGACCGACGACGAGCGCATGGTGCGCGACGCCGCCGCCGCCTATTGCAAGGACAAGCTGGCGCCGCGCATCCTGGACGCCTTCCGCCACGAGAAGATGGACACCTCGATCTTCCGCGAGATGGGCGAACTGGGCCTGCTGGGCCCGACGATTCCGGAACAGTACGGCGGCCCCGGCCTGAACTACGTGGCCTACGGCCTGATCGCGCGCGAAGTCGAGCGCATCGACTCCGGCTACCGTTCGATGATGAGCGTGCAGTCGTCGCTGGTGATGGTGCCGATCTACGAGTTCGGCACCGAAGAGCAAAAACAGAAATACCTGCCGAAACTGGCCACCGGCGAGTGGATCGGCTGCTTCGGCCTGACCGAGCCCAACCACGGTTCCGATCCGGGCTCGATGATCACCCGCGCCAAGAAGGTGCCGGGCGGCTACTCGTTGAGCGGCGCCAAGATGTGGATCACCAACTCGCCGGTGGCCGACGTGTTCGTGGTCTGGGCCAAGGACGATGAAGGCGCGATCCGCGGCTTCGTGCTGGAAAAAGGCATGGCCGGCCTGAGCGCCCCTGCGATCCACGGCAAGTTCGGCCTGCGCGCTTCGGTGACCGGCGAGATCGTGATGGACAACGTGTTCTGCCCGGAAGAGAACGCCTTCCCGGACGTGCGCGGCCTGAAGGGTCCGTTCACCTGCTTGAACTCGGCACGCTACGGCATCGCCTGGGGCGCGCTGGGCGCGGCCGAGGATTGCTGGCACACCGCGCGCCAGTACGTGCTGGACCGCCACCAGTTCGGCCGTCCGCTGGCCGCCAACCAGCTGGTGCAGAAGAAGCTGGCCGACATGCAGACCGAGATCACGCTGGGCCTGCAAGGCTGCCTGCAGCTGGGCCGCATGAAGGACGCCGGCACGGCGGCGGTGGAAATCACCTCGATGATGAAGCGCAATTCCTGCGGCAAGTCGCTGGACATCGCCCGCGTCGCGCGCGATATGCTGGGCGGTAACGGCATCTCGGACGAGTTCGGCATCATCCGCCACATGGTCAACCTGGAAGTGGTCAATACCTACGAAGGTACGCACGACATCCACGCGCTGATCCTGGGCCGCGCCCAGACCGGTATCCAGGCGTTCCAGTAACCCCCAAAACCTGGGGTCTGACCCCGCCCCGGGTCGGGGTGGGCGTAAAAAAACCGCCAGCACTGAGCGCGATCTTGAGCGCGTTCAGGCTGGCGGTTTTTACGTTTACAGCTTAGAAGCCCTTGAAGTTGTAGCCGATGCTGACGCTGACGGCCAGCGGATCGAGGCGCACGTCCTGGGTCTGACCGGTCGAGAAGTGCACTACGCTCTTGAGCTTGGTTTTGATGACGGTGGCGTCGATGAACCATTTCTCGTTGATCTTCACCGTGCCGCCGATCTGGTAGCTCATCGCCCACTTGTCGTCCAGCTTGAAGGTGGTGCCCGGGCCGCCGGTGTTGAGCAGCGCGGTCAGCTGGCCGGAGCCGGTCTCTTTCTGGAACATCGCATAGGTGAGGCCCAGGCCCACGTACGGACGGAACATCGAGTTGGCCGGCAGGAAGCGGTACTGGATGAAGGCGGTCGGCGGCAGCACTTCCGAGGTGCCCAGCTTGCCCGTGCCCTGGATGGCGCCCGCGCCGACCAGGTCATGCTTGTACGGCAGGCCCAGGTCCAGCTCGGCCGAGATGTTATCGGTCAGCATGTAGGCGATCGCGAAGCGCGGCTTGGTGTCCGAGCCGACGTCGGCCTTGGTGCCCGGCAGCGCCGGCGCCGACACATCGCCCGAATCGACTTTCGGCGTGATCTTGTTGATGCCCAGCGTGCCCAGCCAGGTGCCCTTGGTCTGTTGCGCCGATGCGGCCGAGGCCACCGTCAGTGCGGCGGCCAGCGCCAGCAGTTTTACCGTGTTCTTCATATCGTCTCCTGATTTATTGTGTTGTGAGTCCGGCAGCCGCCCGCCCGGAGGCGGCGGCTGCCTGCGACGACTGAATTACAGCCAGCCCTTGACGACCAGCTTCTCGGCCACGTAGCGGGCCAGCAGCAGGTTGTTGAACGGCGTCGGATGGACTTCGTCGGCGAAGGACCAGTGGCTGATGTCGCCGGCCTTGACGTTGCCGGCGTTGCACGTCAGCGAGCTGCCCAGCGGGTTGGTCGGCGCGGTCAGGTTGCAGGCAGGCTCGGCTACGTTGGTCAGGCCGTACGGGCCGGGGTTGGTGGCCTGGTCATGGCTGACCGAGAACACGTCGACGATCAGCACTTTCGATTCCGATGCCAGGCCGGTGCTCAGCGCACCGTTGAAGGCGCTCACCATGGCGTTGATCAGGGCCTGCGATTCCGGCTTGGCGCGGCCGGACGGCGTGGTGGCCACGTCCGGCAGGTTGTTGACGGTGACGTAGTTGGCGCCGTTGGCGATGATCTTGGTCTTGACCAGGTTGGCCAGTTCGGTACCGGCGGTGGCCATCGCGGCGATCAGCTCCGGACCGTGGGCGGCGGCATAATCAGCCCCTGCCTTGGCGCCGGCGGCGTTGCCGGCGGCAGTGCCGGCGGCGGTGGCGTCGGCCGTGGCCTTGGCCACCATCGGGCCCCAGACCGCTTGCGCAGCGACCGCCGAATTGCCCGGCTGGACGGCGGCGGTGCCGATCGCGACCTGGGTGATGCTGGTCTGGGTGCTGCCGCTGCGGGCCGCTTCCGTTTGCGCTGCCTGGCCGATGGCGGCGGCGGCGGCTTGCGGGGTGGTGGCGCCGGCGGCCAGCTGGCCTACCAGGCTGGTGACGTAAGCGGCGGCGCCTGCCTCGGCGCCAGCCTTGGCGCCGGCAGCGGTGCCGGCCGCCGTGGCATCAACGCTCAATTTGGTCAGATTGAACAGCGCGTCGTTGCCGCCGGCCATGACGAACACCATTTCATCGCCCTTGAACTTGCCGCCGACGGCTTTCAGGTGGTTGTCGATCTGGGTGGTGACGGGGATGGTCAGCGCGCCCAGCGGGCTGCCGGTCAGCTTGTTGCCCGGGCCGACAGGGTTGGTCACGCGGGCGCCGCCCTGGGCGTAGCCGTAGCAGTTGGCGTGGGCCGTCGGCGTTACCGAGAAACCTTTGGTGGCGTCGCCGTCGAGGCCGGTGAGCGCCGCGCACGGGGCCGCAACGCCCAGCTGGGCGGCGACCAGTTCGGTCCAGTTCTTGCCGGTCAGCGTGGAGACGGTGGCGGAGCTGTCGCCATTGATCGTAAATTTGCCACCCTTGAGCTGGGCTACCGTGCCGACGGCGTAGGAGCCGACGTCGGACAGGCTGTCGCCGAACGAAACCTGGCTGCTGTACTTGTTCTTGATGGTCTGATCGCCGGGCTTGGGATCGGTTCCGCCGCAACCCGCAAGAACGGCCAGGGTCATTGCCGCAAGTGCAAATTTAGTATGACGCATGTTGTCTCCTAGAAAAATTCTTTTATAGTGTGATACGAACGGCCGTGCTATTCGCAACCCAACTAATATGCCAGCCTTATCCGGGAATGTATAGGGGAGCACATAAAAACCCCCTGTATGTGTGGCTAAAAAGAACGGTTGCTCGGCTGTATTTTCATAGAGACAACTTACCTCAAAATCGATTTCACCGGCTTGGTGCAGAATCGAAGAAGTTTCTTGCTTCGCGGAGGCAGAATGGGGCGACCAGGCCGGCGTGATAGGAGTCATTGACGGCCTTGTCGGCGGCGGCGGACGAGCCAGTACCGGCCAGCACGGACAGGCGCAGCACCTGCTTGGCGGCGGCGAATTCGGCGCGCGTGGCGCGATACGGCACCAGCAGCGCCGAATCGTCGACGTCCAGCACCGTCAGCAGGCCGGAAGCCATGCTGCGGGCGGTGAAGTAGTCACTGGTGGCGTCGGTATTGGCGAACGGCACCACCGGATCTTCGTTGCCGCCGCACAGGAACAGCGGCACGGTCGGCGTGTAGGTGCGCAGGTCGTTCCTCAGCAGCCATTTGCGCAGCGGCTGGGCCGGCGAGCAGGCCAGCGGCGCGCCGCGGCTGGCGTTGCAGGGGTTGGCCTTGAGGTCGGCCAGGTAGCCGTTGCGGTAGCTGGTCTTCATCAGGTGGTCGGCGCCGAAATAGGAGGCGTAGCCCGGCGCCTGCGGCAAGGAATCTTGCGCGAACAGCACATCGTTCGGCAGCTTGCCGGCCGCGACCAGGTCACCCAGGCCCTGCGTGCCCGGCAGCAGCGTATCGATGCCGGTGGCGTACTTGGCTTCGTAGATATCGTCCAGGCTGTTGTAGATGGCGGCGCCGGCGCGCTGGCCGGCGTTGATCAGCATCGGCAGGAAGCCGCTGGACCCCATGGTCGGCGCGCCGCCGTAGATGCCGTCGCCGAATTGCAGCAGCGCATACGGGCCGGACATCGGCGCCGCCGCCGTCACCGTGAATTCGCTCGAGTACTTGATCTGCATCGCACGCTGGGTGGCCAGCGCCACGAAGCCGCCTTGAGAGTAACCACTCACCATCAGCCGGCTGGAGGCGTTGGCGCTGATGCTGCCGAACACGCTGCGGGCGGCGCGCAAGGCGTCGACCATGTCGTTGGATTGCTGGTCGGCGTCCAGGTAGGCGTGGTAGGCCAGCGACGAGCCGGCATAGCCGGCGTAGTTCGGCGCCACCACGATGTAGCCCTGGGTGGCGAACATCGCCGCCACCAGCAGCGCCTCGGTGCCGGACAGGTTGGCCATGTCGGTGGTCTTGCGCGGCGACGTGCCGTGCGCATACAGCATCACCGGACGGGCGCCCTGGCAGGCCGGGTTGCTGCCGGACGGCACGATGATGGCGGTGCTGGCGTCGGTGTCGGCCGCCACCGAATCGACGGTGTGGTACTTGAGGGTGTAGGTGGTGACGGCGCAGGTCGGCGTGCCGGTCATGGAACTGCCGAGGGTGATGGCGCCATCGACCAGTTTCTTCATGACGGCCGGATCGATGGTGTTGGCCATGGCGCCGCCGCCGATGGCGGCCGGCACCAGCGTGGCGCCGCCGATGGGCACGCCGCGCAGCTGGACCGGCTGCTGCGTCACCACGTTGCCGCCGGTCTGGTTGCCGGCGGAACCGCCGCCGCCACAGCAGGCCAATAAAACGACGAGGGAAATCAAGGAAAAACGGGCGGCGTTAAACATGGCGCATCCTTGAATAAGGTGCGGGGCGCAAAATTGCCCCTGCTGATAGGTCAAGATTGCCGGAATCTTTTTTTTCCCGGCAACGCTTTAGCTTAGCAGGAAAGTAATCTCATCGCATGTGGTATCGCAACGCCCACGTCTCATTTTGTCAGCAGGGACGCGATCACGCCGGCCGAGCCGAACACCGAACGACGCAGGCGGTCGTTCACTCCCAGCCATTGCGCACCTTGCGGCGGGGTCTCCACCAGGATCAGGTCGGAGCCGGTCTGGTCCATGTCGCGCAGCGCGGCGTAGAGGCCGTAGGCGTAGCCGGCCGGATCGGCGGGCAGCATGCATTGCGGCTGCGGCTGCGCCGGCAAGGCGTGGCTGATCAGCGCGACCTTGACGCCGCGCGCCTGCAGCTGCGCCAGCGCGGCCGTCAGCTCGGCTTGCGCCAGCATGGTGACCGGGGTGCGCGGCGCGTAGTGCGATTCCAGCGTGCCGGAGGCGCGCGGGGCGGCCTGGTCCGGCGCGGCCGGCAGCGCACCGATGACGTCGGCGATCTGCTGCGCGCTGATGTGGCCGGGACGCAGCAGCACCGGGCCGTGCGTGGCCAGGCGCGACAGGTCGACGATGGTCGATTCGATGCCGACCTGGCTGGCGCCGCCTTCGAGCACGGTGCTCAGCAGCGCGCCGCTGCAGGCCTCGCCGTCGGTGGCGCCGTCGTCCCGCTCGTCCAGGCCGAACTCGTCGCGCACGTGCTGCGCGGTGGTCGGGCTGACGTTGCCAAACTTGTTGGCCGACGGCGCGGCCACGCCGCCCTTGCCGCCCTTGAAGGCGCTCAGCAAGGCGATCGCGACCGGATGCGACGGGCAGCGGATGCCGACCGTATCCTGGCCGCCGGAGACGGCGTCGGGAATGTGGCTGGCGCGTTTCAAAATCAGCGTCAGCGGTCCCGGCCAGAAGGCGGCCACCAGCTGGCGGGCTTCCTGCGGGATGTCGGTGACCCAGTAGTCGAGCTCGGCGCCGGGGGCGACGTGGACGATCACCGGGTGGTCGTTCGGACGGCCCTTGGCCTGGTAGATGCGGGCCACGGCCGCCGGGTTCTCGGCGTCGGCGCCCAGGCCGTAGACGGTCTCGGTGGGGAAGGCGACCAGGCCGCCCTCCTCCAGGATCGCCGCCGCCGCCGCGATGGCGGTCTGATCGGCTACCGTTGCGGCCGGCTGCTTCACGGTGCCGCCTTGTCAATCACCAGGATGGCGCAGGCGGCGTCGAGCTGCTGCTGCGCTTGCGCCAGGGTCGGTGCGATGAAGGTCAGGTGCCCCATCTTGCGGGCGCGGCGTGGATCGTCCTTGCCGTACAGGTGCAGGCAGGCGCCCGGCAGCGCCAGCACCTGGTCCCACGCCGGTTCGCGCGTGGTATCGCTGTCGTCGGTGAACCAGACGTCGCCGAGGATGTTGAGCATCACGGCCGGCGAATGCTGGCGCACATCGCCCAGCGGCAGCCGCGCCATCGCGCGCACCTGCTGCGCGAACTGGCTGGTGACGCAGGCGTCCATCGTGTAGTGGCCGCTGTTGTGCGGACGCGGCGCCATCTCGTTGACCACCAGGCTGCCGTCGGTGAGCACGAAGAATTCGATGCACAGCACGCCGACATAACCGAGCTCGGCAACAATGGCTTGCGCCGCCTGCTGCGCGACCCTGGCGCTGGCTTCCGACACGTTCGGGCCCGGCACGGTGGTGGTGAACAGGATGCCGTCGCGGTGGACGTTCTCGGCGATCGGATAGACCACCGACTCGCCGTCGGCGCCACGGGCGGTCAGCACCGAGACCTCGTAGGCCAGCGGCAGCATCTTCTCCAGCAGGCAGGTGACGCCGTCCATGCTGTCGAAGGCGGCGCGCACGTCTTCGCGGCTGCGCACGCGCACCTGGCCCTTGCCGTCGTAACCCATGCGCACGGTTTTCAGGATGCCCGGCAGCAGGTCGTCGCCGATGGCGGCGATGTCCTCATGCGAGGCGATCACCTTGTGCGGCGCCGGCATCACGCCCGACCTGGACGCGCAATCGACGAAGAAGCGTTTCTCGGCGATGCGGTCCTGCGCCACCGACACGCCGTGCGCGTTCGGCGCGACAAACACTTGCTGCGCCAGGCGCGACAGGCTGTCGGCCGGCACGTTCTCGAATTCGGTGGTGACGGCCAGGCATTGCGCGGCCAGCGCGTCGAGGCCGGCGGCATCGCTGTAGCCGGCTTCAACCAGGCGCTGCGCGACCTGCCCTGCGGGACAATCGGCCGCCGGTTCCAGCACGGCCACTTGATAGCCCATGCTCTGCGCGGCCTGGGCGAACATGCGGCCCAGCTGGCCGCCGCCCATCACACCCAGCCAGGCTGGCGGATTGGCGGCTGGAAGCAGGGGTTGCAACTGAGGTGAAAACAATTTACTCATTATTCCAGCGGTAAAGTCATGGCCTTGGCGGCTTCGGTTTGCGTGATGCGGAATGCTTCCAGCTTGTCGGCCAGCGCGTCGTCGTTGGCGGCGATCATGGCGACCGCCGTCAGCGCGGCATTGGCGGCGCCGGCTTCGCCGATGGCGAAGGTCGACACCGGCACGCCCTTGGGCATCTGCACGATGGACAGCAGCGAATCCTCGCCGCGCAGATACTTGGACGGCACCGGCACGCCCAGCACCGGCACGATGGTCATCGCGGCCACCATGCCAGGCAGGTGGGCGGCGCCGCCGGCGCCGGCGATGATGGCGCGCAGGCCACGGGCGCGGGCGCTCTTGGCGTAGGCGTACATCTCGTCCGGCATGCGGTGCGCGGAAATGACTTGCGCTTCAAACGGCACGCCGAACTGCTTGAGGATGGCGACCGCGTTCTGCATCACGTCCCAGTCCGACGACGAACCCATGATGACGCCGACCAATGGCTTGTTCTGATCCATGTTATGCCTTCAGCTTCTGGCCGGTCAGGCGCTCGATGGCTTCGAAGTACTTGGCCTGGGTCTTGTCGATGACGTCGGCAGGCAGCGCCGGCGCCGGTGCGGTTTTGCCCCAGGTCAGGGTTTCCAGGTAGTCGCGCACGAACTGCTTGTCGAACGACGGCGGCGACATGCCTGGCTGGTACGAGTCCGCGGGCCAGAAGCGCGACGAGTCGGCGGTCAGCACTTCGTCCATCAGGTGCATGACGCCGTTGTCGTCCAGGCCGAATTCGAACTTGGTGTCGGCGATGATGATGCCGCGCGTGGCGGCGTAGTCGGCGGCGGCCTTGTACAGGGCGATGCTGACGTCGCGCATCTTGGCGGCCAGTTCGGCGCCGATGCGGCTTTCCATGTCGGCGAAGCTGATGTTCTCGTCGTGCTCGCCCAGGTCGGCCTTGGCGGCCGGGGTGAACAGCGGCTCAGGCAGCTTCTCAGCCTGTTGCAGGCCGGCCGGCAGCTTGATGCCGCAGATGCTGCCGGTGTCCTGGTAATCCTTCCAGCCCGAACCGATGATGTAGCCGCGCACCACCGCCTCGACCATGATCGGCTTCAGGCGCTTGGCGACCACGGCGCGGCCTTTGACCTGCTCGACTTCGTCGGCGGCGACCACCGATTCCGGCGCCACGCCGGTCAGGTGGTTCGGCACGATGTGGCCGAGTTTCTCGAACCAGAAATCGCTCATCTGGTTCAGGACCATGCCCTTGCCGGGGATAGGCTCGTTCATGACGACGTCGAAGGCCGACAGGCGGTCGGTGGTGACGATCAAGATCTTGTCGTCGCCGACTGCGTAGTTGTCGCGGACTTTGCCGTGGCCGAGCAGTGGCAGGGAGTGAATGGAGGTCTGGTAAAGGCTGTTCATAGCGGGAGGTGGATAGACTAGCGGTATAGAAAAGCGAAAACCGGCGCAGGGAAAACCTTGCTAGCCGGTCAAGAGAGATGGACCGATTCCCGAGAGAATCGGTCCGTTCCAAAACAGAATTTTACTTCACAATCTGCGACAGCTCGCCGGCCTTGTAGCGCTCGGCCATTTTTTCCATCGGGATGACCTTGATCTTCGACGCCTGGCCTTCGCAGCCGAAGGCCTGGAAGCGGGCGCGCACGACCAGCTCGGCGGCGGCGCGGGCTGGTTTCAGGAAGTCGCGCGGGTCGAACTTCGACGGGTTCTGGAACAGGTACTGGCGCACCGCGGCGGTCATGGCCAGGCGGATGTCGGTGTCGATGTTGATCTTGCGGACGCCGTGACGGATGCCTTCCTGGATCTCTTCAACCGGCACGCCGTAGGTTTCCTTCATGTCGCCGCCGAATTCGCGGATGATGGCCAGCAGTTCCTGCGGCACCGACGACGAACCGTGCATCACCAGGTGGGTGTTGGGGATGCGGGCGTGGATTTCCTTGATGCGGTCGATGGCCAGGATGTCGCCGGTCGGCTTGCGGGTGAACTTGTAGGCGCCGTGCGAGGTGCCGATGGCGATCGCCAGCGCGTCGCACTGGGTGCGCTGCACGAAGTCGGCGGCCTGGGCCACGTCGGTCAGCAGCATTTCGCGGGTCATGGTGCCTTCGGCGCCGTGGCCGTCTTCCTTGTCGCCCTTCATGGTTTCCAGCGAACCGAGCACGCCCAGTTCGGCTTCCACGGTGACGCCGATGGCGTGCGAGAACTTGACCACTTCTTTCGATACTTCGACGTTGTACTCGTACGAAGCGACCGACTTGCCGTCCGCTTCCAGCGAGCCGTCCATCATCACCGAGGTGAAGCCGGAGCGGATCGCGGCCATGCAGACCGCCGGCGACTGGCCGTGGTCCTGGTGCATGACGACCGGGATGTGCGGGTAGGCTTCGACGGCGGCGTCGATCAGGTGGCGCAGGAAGGCTTCGCCGGCATATTTGCGGGCGCCGGCCGAAGCCTGCATGATGACCGGGCTGTTCAGGGCGTCGGCCGCGGCCATGATGGCCTGCACTTGCTCCAGATTGTTGACGTTGAATGCAGGGATGCCATAGCCGTTTTCAGCGGCGTGGTCCAGCAATTGGCGCATGGATACGAGGGACATGGTAATACTCCAAACAATAAAAAAACCTGGTTGCCGGAGCCACATGCCACCCTCGTTCCGCGAGGGCGGCGCTACCGGACTTACTTGGTAAATTCTCCAACCTTGACGATCTTCAGCGCATTGGTGCCGCCGACCTGGCCCATCGGCTCGCCCCAAGTGACGACGATCATGTCACCCTTCTTGGCGATGCCGTACTCGACCAGCAGATCCTCGGCCTGCTTCAATACTTCCGCGCTGCCGGCCTTTTGCAGCAGATTGTAGGCCTTCACGTTGCGATACAGCGCCACCTTGCGCTGGGTCGTCACGCTCGGCGTCAGCGCGAAGATCGGCGTATCGATGTTGTGACGGCTCATCCACAACGCGGTCGAACCGGACTCGGTCAGCGCCACGATGGCCTTCACCGCCAGGTGGTGCGCGGTGAACAGCGCGGCATAGGCGATCGACTGGTCGATCCGGGTGAAGGTCGCATTGAGGAAGTCGGCGTCGAGCTTGTTGTACTCGGACTGCTCGGCTTCCACGCAAATGGCGGCCATCATTTCCACCGTTTCAATCGGATAGCGGCCCGAGGCGGTTTCCGCCGAGGTCATCACCGCATCCGTGCCGTCCAGCACCGCGTTGGCCACGTCCGATACTTCGGCGCGGGTCGGCACGGCGTTGAAGATCATCGACTCCATCATCTGGGTCGCGGTGATCGCCAGCTTGTTCGACTCGCGCGCCATGCGGATCATGCGCTTCTGCAGCGCCGGCACCGCCGCGTTGCCCACTTCCACCGCCAGGTCGCCACGCGCGACCATGATGCCGTCGGAAGCGTCGAGGATCTCCTGCAGCACAGGGATCGCTTCGGCGCGTTCGATCTTGGCGATCATCATCGGCTTGTGGCCGAACGGCTCGCCGGCGATATTGGCCAGCTGGCGCGCCATTTCCATGTCGGTCGCGCTTTTCGGGAACGAGATCGCCAGGTAATCGCACTGGAAACTCATTGCCGTCTTGATGTCTTCCATGTCCTTGGCGGTCAGCGCCGGCGCGGTCAAGCCGCCGCCCTGGCGATTGATGCCCTTGTTGTTGGACAGTTCGCCACCGATTTTCACGGTGGTGTAAATCTCATGGCCGACGATCTTGTCGACCACCAGCACGATCAGGCCGTCGTTCAGCAGCAGCTTGTCGTCGGCGCGCAAATCCTGCGGCAGCGCCTTGTAGTCCAGGCCGACGCGTTCCTGGTTGCCCAGCTCGCCGTTTTCACCCCATTTCGCGTCCAGGATGAATTTGTCGCCGTTCACAAGGTCAATCTTACCATTTTCAAACTTGCCGACGCGGATTTTAGGACCCTGCATGTCGGCCATGATCGCCACTTCGCGGCCGCATTCGGCCGCCGCTTCGCGCACCAGGCGCGCGCGGTCGATGTGATCCTGGGCCTTGCCGTGCGAGAAGTTCAGGCGCACGACATCAACGCCCGCGCGTATCATTTTGACCAGCACGTTGAAGTCAGTGGAGGCTGGGCCGATCGTTGCAACAATTTTGGTACCACGGGACATAGTATTCCTTGAGCGTTGGGTCATGCGAACAGTCCCCGCAAGTGCGGCGGAGACCCGGAAAAGCTGCGCTGTTTATGTTGCTCGGGCCCAAAATTTGTAGCAAAGCTACAAATTTCAGACCTTTCTCAGGCATTAACTGGATTTTACTGTTAATTTGCTACACCGCACGACCGTGCTTTTATAGTTACTATTTTTACTGCGCCGCAGCACGCTGCGTCAAAATCTCCACCGCAGGCAGGGTCTTGCCTTCCAGGAACTCCAGGAAGGCGCCGCCGCCGGTCGAGATGTAACCGATCTGCTCGGTGATGTGGTACTTGGCGATGGCCGCCAGCGTGTCGCCGCCGCCGGCGATCGAGAACGCCTTCGAGCCGGCGATGGCCAGCGCCAGCGTCTTGGTGCCTTCGCCGAACTGGTCGAACTCGAACACGCCGACCGGGCCGTTCCAGACGATAGTGCCGGCGGCGCCGATCTGCGCGGCCAGGATGGCGGCGGTTTTCGGGCCGATGTCCAGGATCATGTCGTCGTCGGCCACGTCAGCCACGTCCTTGATGGTGGCGACGGCGGTTGGCGAGAATTCCTTGGCGCAGACGACGTCGACCGGGATCGGCACCTGCGCGCCGCGCTGGGCCATGATCTCGATGATGGCCTTGGCTTCCTCGACCAGCTCGTTTTCCACCAGCGACTTGCCGATGTTCAGGCCGACGGCCTTCATGAAGGTGTTGGCGATGCCGCCGCCGACGATCAGGTTGTCGACCTTGTCGGCCAGCGCCTTCAGGATCGACAGCTTGGACGAAACCTTGGAACCGGCCACGATGGCCAGCAGCGGACGGGCCGGGGCGCCCAGCGCCTTGCCCAGCGCGTCCAGCTCGGCGGCCAGCAGCGGACCGGCGCAGGCGACCGGGGCGAACTTGGCGATGCCGTGCGTCGAGGCTTCCGCGCGGTGCGCGGTGCCGAAAGCGTCGTTGACGTAGATGTCGCACAAAGCGGCCATTTTCTGCGCCAGTTCGTCGCTGTTCTTCTTCTCGCCCTTGTTCACGCGCACGTTTTCCAGCAATACCACTTGGCCGGCCTGCAGCGATTCCAGGCCGGCGCCGTCGACCCAGTTCTGTTTCAGCTCGACCGGCTGGCCCAGCAGCTCGGCCAGGCGCGCGGCAACCGGCGCCAGGCTGTCTTCCGGCTTGAACTCGCCTTCGGTCGGACGGCCCAGGTGGGACGTGACCATGACCTTGGCGCCAGCGGCCGCGGCCGCCTTGATGGCCGGTACGGAAGCGCGGATGCGCGTATCTTCGGTGATATTGCCGCTATCATCCTGCGGCACGTTCAAGTCGGCGCGGATGAAAACGCGCTTGCCTTGCAGCGCATTCTGAGCGATGAGATCTTGCAGACGGATGAAGTTCAAAACAGCGGACATGGCTACCCAAGGTCGAGTTGAAGAAAGAGCGCTATTTTACCGCAAGGACGGGGGGATTTAACTGTTATTAAAATACATTGATCAGCCGCAAAGCCGTGTAAAAAGCCATGCCGAACACAATTGTCTGCAGCATATTGCGCCGCAGCAAATAAAAGATCGTGGCAACGATACCTGATACCAATTTGAGATTGCTCAAATCGAGCAGCGGATGGCTGTCCATCATGATCAGGTCCGGCGCGACGATGGCCGCCAGCGCGCAGGCCGGCGCATAGCGCAGCATTTCCTGCACCCGCTTGGGGATGGTGATGTGCTGGCCGATCAGCCAGAACGAGCTGCGGGTGGCGGCGGTGGCCAGCGCCAGCACGCCGATGATGATCCAGACTTCCCAATCAGCCATGGTTTTTTCTCCATTTTTCGACACCCTCTTCGATCGCCATCGAGGTCAGCATGCCGACCAGCACGGCCAGCAGCAGGCCCAGCTTGTACGGCAGGCCGGCCGCCAGCACCGACACCGCGCCGGCCACCAGCACGCCGCACAGCGCGGGACGGCCCACCACCAGCGGGATCATCACGCAGATGATGGCCAGGGTGCCGGCAAAGCCCAGCCCCCATTCGGCGGGCACGGCGCTGCCGAGGAAGATGCCGGCGATCGAGCCGACCTGCCAGGCGCCCCAGTTCGGGTACAGCAGGCCTTTCAGGTAGGACAGCTTGCCCACCTGCGGCGCCTCGCTGGGGTATTTGTGCAGGAACATGGCGACCGTCATGTCGCCGGCCACGTAGCCGAGCACGAAGCGCCTGCGCCACGGCAGCTGGGCGAAATGCGGCGCCAGCAGGGCCGAGAAGATGACAAAGCGCAGGTTGACCACAAAGGCGGTGGCGAAAATGACCCAGATCGGCGAATGCGAGGCGATCAGCGGCAAGGCCGCCAGCTGGGCCGATCCGGCGAACACCAGCAGGGTCATGCCCAGCGCCTGCGGCACGGTCAGCCCGCTTTTGACCATGGCGATGCCCACCACCAGGCCCCAGGCGCCGATGCCGAACAGGGTGGGAGTACCGGTCTTGAGACCTTCGCGCCACGAGGGTTCGTGGTGCTCGGCGACGTAGGGCGGGGGAGGTGCGCTGCTCAATTCGGTCATGTGCGTAGTCGTGTGTCATTCCCGCCACATAGCGGGCCGCACCGGGGTTGTAGAGGCGCTATTTTACCGATGATTTTTGCTCAATGCGCGAATCCGTTAAAATCGTGGTTTTCCTCAGCCTTACGGAGCACACGAATATGACCAACGCCCACACGTCCGCCGCCACCAACGCAGTTGAGCTCGAGGGCAAGGACTTGCCGGCCCACTGCCCTAACCCGGCCATGCCGCTGTGGTCGTCCCACCCGCGCGTGTTCCTGGAATTCAACCACGACGGCATCGCCAAGTGCCCGTACTGCGGCACCGCCTATCGCCTGAAGCCGGGCACCGTCGTCGCTCACCACTAATAATAACCGCCAGCCACGCGCCCCGGAGCCAGCATGCCCACCAAGCGAGTCAAGCAGTTGAATGGCAGTGCCGCCGAGACCGAATCGGCTTTTTACGACGCGCTCAACCGCGCCGACCTCGATGCGCTGATGGCGCTGTGGGCCGACGACGACGAAATCGTCTGCGTACATCCGGGCGGGCCGCGCCTGATCGGCCATGCGGCGATCCGCAGCTCGTGGGCGGCGATCCTGGAACACGGCGGCCTGCACATCGTGCCGTCGCAGTTGCATGAAACCCACAACCTGATGAGCTCGGTGCACACCTTGGTCGAAGGCACCACCGCCGGCGGCGATGCCGCGCACCTGGTCGCCACCAACGTCTACGTCAAGTCGCCGCGCGGCTGGCGTATCGTGCTGCACCACGTGTCGGTGGCGCCCGGTCCGACGCCGGCCGATACCCCCAGCCAGATCCTGCATTAAACCCGCACAGCGGCAACCAGGGGTCAGACCCCGTACGGGGTCTGACCCCGCCTTATCGGGGTGAAAGCTCGGCTCAATCAACGGACAGCAATGAAATACACGGCGCCCTTCTGGCTCCCTTCGGGCCATCTGCAAACCATCTATCCCGCCACCTGCATCGCCAAGCCGGCGGTGCGGTTCCGGCGCGAGCGCTGGGAGGCGCCGGACGGCGATTTCGTCGATGTCGATTTTGTCGACGGCCAGCCGGGCCAGCCGTTCGTGGTGCTGTTCCACGGCCTCGAAGGCTCGTCCGACAGCCACTACGCGCGGGCGCTGATGGCCGACGTGGCCGCGCGCGGCTGGTCGGGCGCGGTGCCGCATTTCCGCGGCTGCTCCGGCGAACCCAACCGAGCGCCGCGCTTCTACCACTCGGGCGACGCCGCCGAGATCGACTGGATCGTGCGCCGCCTGCACGGCCGCAGCAGCGGCAAGTTCTACGCCGCCGGCGTCTCGCTGGGCGGCAACGCGCTGCTGCGCTGGCTGGGCGAGTCGCAGCACCAGGCCGATTTTGTCGACGCCGCCTGCGCGGTGTCGGCGCCGCTGGACCTGGCGCAGGGCGGCGTCTCGCTGTCGAGCGGCTTCAACATGATCTACACGCGCATGTTCCTGCAAACGCTCAAGCCCAAGTGCATCGCCAAGCTCCAGCAGTTCCCCGGCCTGTTCGACCTCGACGCGCTGCACGCCGCGCGCGACCTGTACGCCTTCGACAACGTGGTGACCGCGCCGCTGCACGGCTACCGCAACACCGACGATTACTGGGACCGCGCCAGCGCCAAGCACGTGCTCGACGACATCACCGTGCCGACCCTGGTGCTGAACGCGAAGAACGATCCCTTCCTGCCCGGCCGCCATCTGCCGCAACGTGCGGCGCCGAACGTGGTATTGGACTATCCTGCCGAGGGCGGCCATGTGGGCTTTGCCGTCGGCGGCCTGCCGGGCAAGCTGCACTGGCTGCCGCAGCGCCTGATCCACTTCATGCAAGGCGTGACCGCCACCAACGACGCACTGGCCGAACAACATGGATGACATCGTCAAGCAAGCGCTGGCCAAGTGGCCCAACGTACCCTACTGCTACGGCTGGCTGGGACTGGATGCGCGCGGCAACTGGCGCATGCGCGACGAGCGCGCCCAGCATTTGAACCTGCCCGGCGACAAACTGCACCACGCGGCGCTGGTCGCCTTCATCGTGCGCAACTACGCCGCCGACGAGCGCGGCTGCTGGTATTTCCAGAACGGTCCGCAGCGCGTGTACGTGCAGCTGGAAGCGACGCCCTACATCGTCCGCACCGATCCCGCGCAGGGCTGGGCCTTGCACACCGGCGCGGCGCTGGGGGCGGTCGAGGAAGTCGTGCTGACGGAAAGCGGGGCGCTGGTCTTGCGCAGCGGCGCCGTGGTGGCGCAGCTGGACGACCGCGATTTCGCGCACGTGCTGCCACTGTTGAAAATGAACGGCGCCGCCGTGGTCGATGAAGACCTGCTGGCGTGGATGGACGGTTCGGCGTCCGGCGCGCTGACGCTGGACGGCGTGGCCGTGCAGCGCGTGGCCGCCGCCGAACTGCCGGCGCGCTTCGGCTACGTCAACGCACCGTCCGCACCGGCATAGGATTCGATTCCGGGCGCAGGCGGTCGAGCGGATTGCCCGAGACCGCGCGCTCCGGGCCGCCGTGCATCTCCGTCTTGAACGCCGGGCGCGTATCGGCCTCGCGTAAATCCTTCTTGCCCTTCTCGCCCAGCTCCTCGCGGCGACGGGCCTGCAACTCGCGCTCGCGCGCATCGATCACGGCCTGGTCGTAGAAGGAAGCGTCGGGCGCCTTGCGCGCGTAGCTCAACTGGTCCAGCGCCGACAGCACGCCGCCCTGCAATACATACGATTCCGCCAGTGCGATATGCTGCAAAGCCAGCTTGCCCTGCTTGGAATAGGTCTGCGCCAGCAAATCGTAGGCATCGGGATCCTCGCGGTACAGCTGCACCTGGTCGCGCAGATACACGGCCGCCTGCTCCAGCTTGCCGGCCGCGATCAGCGCCTCGCCATATTGATGCGCGATGCCGCGCGACAGCGGGAACTGCAGGTGCGCCGCTTCCGCCTCGGCCAGTCCCTTTTCGATCATGGCCTTGTTGTCCGGCTGCGCCAGCTTGATCTCGATCGAGGTGCTGACGAAGATCGAATCCGGCGCCGGCCGCGCGGCCATGCTGAAGGTGCCGGCGGCGGGCGGCTTGTCGAAGGTCGCGCGCGCCTTGTCGAGCCAGACCTGGGCTTGCGCGGTATCGCCTTTTTTCAGCGACAGGAAAGCCATGCCGTACTGGCCGGCGGTGACCTGCTGGCGGTTTTCCTGCTGCATCTGGCCTTCAAAAAACACCTTGGCCTCGGCCAGTCCGGCCGAGCTCGGATCCTGCAGCACCCGCGCGCGCGAACGCACCAGGTAGAAGTCCAGGCTGTCCTGGCGCTGCTTGTAGGGCTGCTCGCGGATGCGGGCCTGGATGTCGGCGATGCGCTCGGTGGTCAGCGGGTGGCTTTGCAGATAGGCCGGCACCAGGTCGCTGTAGTTGCGGGTCGCGGTCTGCATGCGCTGGAAGAAGGCCACCATGCCCGAGGTATCGAAGCCGGCCGCGCCCATGATCTGGAAGCCGATGCGGTCGGCCTCGCGCTCGGCGTCGCGGCCGAAGTTCAGCTGCCGCTGGATGGCCAGGCCCTGCCCGGCCGAGAACACGCCGAGGGCGGCGTCGCCGCCGGCCTTGGAGGCCAGCGCCGCCAGGATCATCGCCGCCAGCGGGATCAGCGCGTCCTGCTTCTGCTGGCCGATCGAGCGGGCGATGTGGCGCTGCGCCACGTGGCCGATCTCGTGGCCCAGCACCGAGGCCAGTTCGGACTCGGACTGCGCCGCCAGCAGCAGCGCCGAGTGCACGGCGATGAAGCCGCCGGGCAGCGCGAAGGCGTTCAGCTGCGGATCGCGCACGGCGAAGAAGTAGTAGTCGAAATTGGCCTCGCCGCGCGCGCCGGGACGGGCCGCGACCAGCGAGTTGCCGAAGTTGTTCAGGTATTCGAGGATGGGACCGTCGTCGAGGAAATCGTGGTCGCGGCGGATGTCGCGCATGATTTCCTCGCCCAGCTTGCGCTCCATCAGCGGCGACAGGTCCTGGCGTTCGGTATCGCCGAGCGCGGGCAGGTTCGGGATCTTGGCGGGCGCCAGAACGTCTTGCGCCATGGCCAGGGGCATGGCAACCAGCAGCGCGGCGGCAACTACACGCATGCGCAGAGAGCGGGGGGAGCGTTTTGTATTCACGATGATATGATACCCGCAACTCGGGCGCTCACGCACGGCGTCCGCCGACGAATTATTTTGTTACGTTTTAAAGCCCACCATGACCATCGAAAACTCCGCGCCCGCCGATCAACTGACCCACTTCGACGGCTCCGGCCAGGCGCACATGGTCGATGTCGGCGCCAAGGCCGAGACGCACCGCACCGCGCTGGCCAGCGGCAGCATCCGCATGAAGCCGGAAACGCTGGCCATCATCATCGGCGGCACGGCCAAAAAGGGCGACGTGCTGGGCATCGCGCGCATCGCCGCCATCATGGCCTCCAAGCGCACCAGCGACCTGGTGCCGCTGTGCCACCCGCTGGCGCTGACCCGGGTGACGGTCGATTTCGAGACCGATGAGGCCCATTCCAGCGTGCACTGCAAGGCCCAGGTGGAAACCTACGGCAAGACCGGGGTGGAGATGGAGGCGCTGACGGCGGTGCAGGTCGGCCTGCTGACCGTGTACGACATGTGCAAGGCCGTGGACCGGGGCATGGTCATGACCGATATCCGCGTGATGGAAAAGCATGGCGGCAAGTCGGGCGATTGGAGCGTAACGAGCTGATCGGCTAAGCAAGGTAGATCCAGATCAAATAATTGTGTACAACTGCGCCAGAGAACATACTGCGGCCTATAATTTCTCTTTCAAAGGTCCATTCTGGAGGTTGAAATGCAACGTCGCCCAGAAAAGCAAGATCAAAAGCCGACCATGCCAGACGAACAAACGGCACAACCTGATATTGTTGCCAAGCTTGAGGCACGCAAAAAGGCGATCACCGCAGCTTTCGGCATATTGAAGGGCAAAGGAGTATTTCCCGAGGATGGCTTGGAGTATCAGCTCGAGGTCCGGGCAGAATGCGATTAGCCCTTTTCGACAGCAATATCCTGATCGACGCACTGAACGGAATACAACAAGCTGTGACCGAAATCGGGTATTTCGACGATATAGGTATCAGCGCCGTCACTTGGATGGAGGTAGCCTCAAAGCCTTTGGCTGATGCTGGCTGGGGTAAAATTACCCCTCACGAAATGCAGTCGATCCGCGATTTTCTGGCGACATTTACAATCATCCACACTAGCGATGCCATCATGGCTGAAGCAGCCAGGATACGTGCCAGCAGTTTAATCAATCCCCCAAAGATCCGCCTCCCCGATGCCGTCATCCAAGCCACGGCCAACGTGACCGGGCGTTTGCTCATAACCCGCAACAAGAAGGACTTCAGAGGCAACAACCTCCGTGTCCCTTATGAGCTTCAAAATTCAACGGTTTTCAACGTTGCCCCGCCGCCAGCGTGCTAACCTGCGACCAAATAGCAACCCATCCTATTGTCTGATTGTTACCTTTGTTTGGTGGGTATATAATAAATGTCACTGAAGTAATCTTTTGACGTAGGCCTCACCGTACCCGCCTCGCGCATACGAGAAAGAATTTGAATGAGCAGCAACCCTCCACCGAGCGAAGCCAAGACTCAGGAATACGAATTCGAGCAAATGAACCTGCAGGTGGGCGGCAGGATTCAGTTCATCACTCACCGCACGATCAAGCCGATCCAGCACTTCTCCACGCTGATCGGCTGGGCCAAGGATGAGTACATGATCGTCAAGGTTCCGTTCGAGAATGGCGCACCGATCGCCCTCAACGACGGCGACAAGCTGACCATCCGCGTCTTCTCCGGCGTCAACGTCTGCTCCTTCTCCTGCGTGGTGCAACGGGTATTTCCGCGTCCGCTGTTCTATGTCCACCTGTCGTTCCCGCAGTCCATCCAGGGCACCAGCCTGCGCGCGGCGATGCGGGTCAAGGTCGATATCCCGGCCCAGGTGTCTTCCCCGGCCGGCACCAATTCCGTGTTCCTGGTGAACCTGAGCGTTTCCGGCGCGCTGATCGAATCGGCCAAGAAGCTGTCGGACGACGAGGCCCAGGTCGGGCTGTCGTTCTACCTGATCGCCCAGCCCGGCAACCGCCAGGTGCGCATCAATCCGAACGCCACCATCCGCAACATCAACGTGGTCAAGCCGGCCACCGGCGACAAGCCCGAGGTGTTCACCTACGGCGTGCAGTTCATCGACCTGGATCCGGTCCACTACACCATGCTGCAAAACCTGACCTACGAGGCGTTGATCGCCGACCGCCAGAAAATCGTCTGATCCCCCCTTCCCGGAAGAGGTACGAGGATATGCGAGAATTTTATCGGGCATGCCTCCGTGGCGCAGTGGCGCTCGCCGGTGCGTTGCCCACGCCTGCGCATGCGGATGCCCGCTACGTCCGCAGCGGCGCCAGCGTGATCGTCTCCGATGCGGCGGGCGCCAGCTTGCGCATCACGCCCTACGGCTCGCATGCGATCCGGCTGCAAACGATACGCAAGGGCGAGGACTACTTCCCCGACAATTACTACGAGATGGTCGAGGCGCTTCCGCATGGCGGCGCGCTGCAGGTCAGCGGGCAAGGCGCCACGCTGGCGTTGCAGCTGCCGGGCGCCGCCCCGCTACGCCTCGTCATCGACAGGCAGACGCTGGCCGTCACCTACCTGATGGCCGGCGCGCCGGTGCTGACGGAGCAAGGCGGCCTGGAATGGCGCGACAGCAGCATCGTGCGCAGCTTCGCGCCGGATCCGGCGGAGCATTTCACCGCGCTGGGCCATGGCTACTATGGCCGCGCCCAGTCCATCGATCTGCGCGGCCAGGAACTGGGCCGCAACTACGGCAGCGAACAGATTCAGCAGGCGCCGCTGCTGGTGCCGTTCTATATTTCCAGCAAGGGTTACGGCGTCTTCCTGAACAGCACGTTCAAGAACCGCTTCAATTTCGGCGCCGACGGCCGCTATGAATTCGGCATCGACACACAGGGCTATGCCGGCCGCATGGATTACTATTTCATCGCCGGCCCGACGCCGCGCGAGGTGCTGGCGCACTATGTCGAACTGACCGGCAAGCCGCGCCTGCCGCCCAAGGCCATGTTCGGCCTGGCGCTGTCGGACAAGTCGCACGACCACGATGCGGCCACGCCCTCGGACGAGGCCTGGTGGAAGCGCAAGGTCGGCGAGCACCGCGCCGCCGGCTTCCCCATCGACCACATCGTCAACGACAACCGCTGGCGCGCCGGCGGCGGCAAGCGCTGCGAGTCGTATCTGGAATGGGATCGCGGCCGCTATCCGCAGCCGGCCGAATACGCGCAATGGCTGAAGCAGAACCGGCTGGTCACGACCATCGACGTCAACCGCTGCATCCTCGAATTCAGCGAAGGCTGGAAGCCCGAGTTCAACGTGCCCGGCGTAGCGGGCGTCGACTTCGCCACCAGCGCGCCGGACCAGACCAACCCGGCCTTCCGCCAGTGGTTCTGGGATGTCCTGTACCGCAAGTCGCTGGACCCCGCGCTGCACTATCCGGGCGACGCGCTGTGGATAGACGAATTCGACGAGATGGGCGGCGCGCCGGCGGATGCCAAACTGGCCAACGGCCGCAGCTTCGCGGAGATGCGCAATTACTGGTTCTTCCTGATCGCGCAGGCGCTGGTGCGCGACGGCTGGGACAAGTCGGCCATCACCCGGCGCCCGTATGTGTGGGTGCGCGGCATGACGGCAGGTGCGCAACGTTATGCCTCGCTGTGGAGCGGCGACATCAAGCCCAACTTCGACGAAATGAAGATGCAGATTCGCGGCATGCAGCTGGCCGGCTTGTCCGGCTTCCCGTACTGGGGCCATGACGCGGGCGGATTCTACGATTGGGAAAGCAAACAGGGTCCGGACGCCGACCTCTACCAGCAATGGGCGATGGGCTTCGGCGCGTTTGCGCCGATCTGGAAGCCGCACGGCATGGGACCGTCGCGCTGGCCGCTGGACCGCAGCGCCGGCGAACAGGCGGCGGCGCACCAGTTTGCGCAAGCCCGCTATCAGCTGATGCCCTACATTTATTCGGCGGCACATGAGGCGGCGACCAGCGGCCTGCCGATGGCGCGCGCCATGCTGCTCGACTATCCACATGACGACGCGGCGTGGAGCCACGACCTGCAATACATGTGGGGCCCGTCGCTGCTGGTCGCGCCGCGCACCAGCCGCGACGGCGCCACCGAAGTCTGGCTGCCGCCAGGCCGCTGGTACGATTTCTGGCAGCGGCAAGCGCCGCAGCAAGCGGCTGCCGGCGGAACGGTGATCAGCGTCGGCGCCGAGCGCGGCCTGCTACCGGTGTTCGTCAAGGCCGGCGCCATCCTGCCGCGCCAGGGCTATGCCACCAGCACCGCCGGCGCCGACAAACAGCGGATGCTGCTCGACATCTACACCGGCGCATCGGGCAGCACGCTGTTGCAGGAGGACGACGACGTCAGCGAAGCTTATCGCAAACAAGGCCAGCTGATGACTACCGCCATCCGCTGGGATGACGCCCATCGCAGCCTGAGCATCGGCGCCGCGCGTGGCAGTTACCGTGGCGCGCCATGGCAGCGCTCATGGCGGCTCACACTGCATGGCGCAGGGGCCAACACGTGCTACAGCGTGAACGGCAAACGCTACAACGCAACGCCGGATGGATCGGGGCAGCTGGCGACGCTACAGCTGCCGCCGGCCAAGCTCAGTCGAACGACACGCATCGTGCCCTGTACTTAGCGCCCAAATGAAAACGGCCCGGTCGAAAATTCGACCGGGCCGTCTGAGTAAGTGCTCGAATATTATGGGGTGACGTTGTTCTTGGTCAGTGCGCCCTGAGCTGCGGTGTTGGTGACGTCGGTGGTCACGTTCCAGGTGACGTTGGAGGCGCCGGCGGCGATGGTTGGGGTGAAGGTCGCGGTCAAGCCGTCGATGCCTTTGCCGACGCCGGTGGCGAATTTCTCAACGATCACACCATCCTTGACGGTGGCGCTGACCACTTCTTTGGTTGGGGTGAAGTTCGGCACGCCTTTGGCGCCGGCGTCGCAACCGGTCAGATCCCCTCCACCTTCCTGGGCGCACAGTGCCACCGCAGTCTTGATCGAGTCGACCGCGCCCTGGGCGTTGGCCATCTTGGCTTTCACGGTGTAGTCGCTGTAGGCTGGAATCGCGACCGCGGCCAGAATGCCGATAATGGCAACCACGATCATCAGTTCGATCAGGGTGAAGCCGGCCTGGGCTTGTTTCTTCATCATTTTCATGGATTTCATTTTCGACTCCTGGGGTGTGTTGAACATCAAAATTTGGTAGGACACTTAGCTATGAGCAATTGGTGTGCCAGCCTGTTTTTTGGGTAAAAAACCACAAAATATGCCAAAAACTGTCGTTTTGGGTCGCACGGACTGCCGTTTTTTGTCAGTCGGCAGGCCGCAATTTGTCAGCCAGGGCCGACGCTGACAAATATTGTCAGGCGATGCGGAAGGCCATCCGGGTGCCGCTGAGGTCGATCACGTCGCCGTGGTTCAAGCGCTGGGCCTGCTTGCCCAGGGCGATGCCGTTCACCAGCGGCGGCTGCGCGCCTTCCTGGTGGGTGATGGTGTAGGCGTCGGGCTGGCGATGGATCACCACCACCTGCACGCCGGCGCGGCCGAGCGTGGTCTGCGGCTTGGTCAGCGCCATCTGCTTGCCGGCATTGTTGCCATTTAATACTTCGATTTGCGCCAGCACGGGCGCCGCAGCCATCATGGGCCGCACGCCGTCTGCGACGAACTCGACCTGGAACTTGGCCATTTTGATCACATCCTGGTGCTGCAGGAAGTGCTTGCCGATGCGGTGGCCGTTGACGAAGGTGCCGTTGGTGCTGTGCAGGTCTTCCAGGAACGAGTCGTCCAGGATGGTGACGATGACGGCGTGGTCGCCGCTGACGGCCGGATGCGTCAACACGATGTCGTTGCGCGGGTGACGGCCGATGGTCATCCGCTCCTTGCTCAGTTGTACTTGCTGTTCTATCTGTCCATCCCGCGAGATGAGGATCTTCGCCAATCTGTTCTCCATAGAAAAAGGGGAGCCTAGGCTCCCCTTCATTATTTCACACTAAAGCGAACTGTTATTACAGCATTGCTTTCAGCAGACGCGCCATTTCGGACGGGTTCTTGGTAACGGTGATGCCGCAAGCTTCCATGATTTCCAGTTTGGCTTGTGCGGTGTCGGCGCCGCCGGAGATCAGCGCGCCGGCGTGGCCCATGCGCTTGCCTGGAGGAGCGGTGACACCGGCGATGAAGCCGACGACCGGTTTTTTCATGTTGTCTTTGATCCAGTAAGCCGCATTGGCTTCGTCCGGACCACCGATTTCGCCGATCATGATGACCGCGTCGGTATCAGGATCGTCGTTGAACATCTTCATGACGTCGATGTGCTTCAGACCGTTGATCGGGTCGCCGCCGATGCCGACTGCCGACGATTGGCCCAGGCCCAGTGCGGTCAGCTGACCGACTGCTTCATAGGTCAGGGTGCCCGAACGCGAAACCACGCCGATACGGCCCTTGCGGTGGATGTGACCTGGCATGATGCCGATCTTGATTTCGTCAGGGGTGATCAGGCCTGGGCAGTTAGGGCCCAGCAGCAGGGTCTTGGAACCTGCTTTGGCCATGCGGTCTTTCAGCGCCATCATGTCGCGGACAGGAATGCCTTCGGTGATGCAAATGGCCAGGTCCAGTTCGGCTTCGACAGCTTCCCAGATCGCAGCGGCAGCGCCTGCTGGCGGTACGTAGATCACGGAAACGTTGGCGCCGGTTTCTTTTTTCGCTTCTGCAACGTTAGCGAAAATAGGAATGCCTTCGAAATCTTCGCCGGCTTTCTTCGGGTTCACGCCTGCGACGAAGGCATTTTTGCCGTTCGCGTAGTCGCGGCAGCCGCGGGTGTGGAATTGACCGGTTTTGCCGGTAATACCTTGGGTAACGACTTTGGTATCTTTATTGATCAGAATGGACATATTGATTCCTTAATTAAGCTTGACCGGCAGCGGCGGCGACTACGCTCTTCGCTGCATCTTCCATGGTGTCGGCTGCGATGATAGGCAGACCGGAATCGGCCAGCATCTTCTTGCCCAGGTCTTCGTTGGTGCCCTTCATGCGCACAACCAGCGGCACGTTCAGCGACACCGCTTTGACCGCGGTGATCACGCCTTCGGCGATGACGTCGCAACGCATGATGCCGCCGAAGATGTTGACCAGGATGGCTTTCAGGCCTGGGTTTTTCAACATGATCTTGAAGGCTTCGGTGACTTTCTCAGCCGTGGCGCCGCCGCCTACGTCCAGGAAGTTGGCTGGCTCGCCGCCGAACAGCTTGATGGTGTCCATGGTGGCCATGGCCAGGCCGGCGCCGTTCACCAGGCAGCCGATGTTGCCGTCCAGGGAGATGTAGGCCAGGTCGAATTTCGATGCTTCGACTTCAGCTGGATCTTCTTCGTCCAGATCGCGGTAAGCGACGATTTCTGGTTGACGGAACAGCGAGTTGGCGTCGAAGTTGAACTTGGCGTCCAGAGCGATGACCTTGCCCGAACCGGTCAGGATCAGCGGGTTGATTTCGGCCAGCGACGAGTCGGTTTCCCAGTAGGCTTTGTACAGGCCTTGCAGGTTGGTGACCGCGTCGGCGATCGAAGCTTCCGGCACGCCGATCTTGGCGGCGATGCCAGCGGCTTCAGCATCGGTCAGGCCGATCGACGGGTCGATGGCGATCGAGTGCAGCAGTTCCGGGTGGGACTCGGCAACTTCTTCGATGTCCATGCCGCCTTCGGAGGAAGCCATCAGCACAACGCGCTGCGATACGCGGTCGGTGACCAGCGATACGTACAGTTCTTTCTTGATGTCCGCGCCTTCTTCGATCAGCAGGCGGCGTACTTTCTGGCCTTCAGGGCCGGTCTGGTGCGTGACCAGCTGCATGCCCAGGATCTGCTCGGAGAATTCTTTGACTTGTTCCAGCGATTTGGCGACTTTGACGCCGCCGCCTTTACCACGGCCACCGGCGTGGATCTGTGCTTTTACAACCCAGACCGGGCCGCCCAAGGTTTCAGCAGCTTTGACTGCTTCTTCAACGGACATGCACGGAATACCGCGCGGAACCGTCACTCCGTATTTTCGGAGGATTTCTTTGCCTTGATACTCATGGATTTTCATGCTGGCTTCCCTTCTGATGCTGATGTGTAAAAATCGGTTGATACTGCGAAATGTGTGAATCTAGTAAGCAGAGATTGCTACGCGCCACCTGGTGCTGCTTTGGCCACCCAGCGCGGGTAAAACTGCGCCACTGCTCCGCCGTCGGTGCGCAGGGCATGGCATTTGTCGAGTTGAAACGGCTTCTGGCGCGGCACGCCATCATTTTCGGTCGCCGCGTCGTTGGTCGACCAGACATCGTTGGCGAACGCCTGCACCGCGGCCGTTGGCAGGATCTGCGCCAGTTCGGTCAAATGGGTGCAGCCGGAAGTACCGGCCAGGCGTTGCTTGAGCTCGTGGCGGAAACCCTTCATCAGGTTCAGGCCGACGAGCTGTTTTTTATAATCGGGGGCAATGGTGTCGCAGTGGCCGGGATACGGAACGGCATCGGATGCGGCTTCGGCATCGACGATGTTCAGTTGCAGATCGACGGTCAAACGCAGGTGCAGGTCATGCAGAGGGGCGCCGGCAGCGCGTGGGCCCGAGGCCAGCACGGTGTCGATGGTTTTGATATCGGTGATATGGGCGTCGAGATCCCACAGCCCGTCATCGCGTGCGTACGCTTGGACGGCAATTGCGCGCGTGTGCCGGAGCGCACGTCGGTTAACTGGGGTTGACAGGGACATAAGACCGATGCCGCTCTCGCGACAGAAATTTAGTAAGCAGCCATGTGCTGAATCGCACGTGTCCGCAGCTTCTACGGACAACTACCGCACCTGCGGCGCTGCAAAAACCCCAAAAGTGTAGCACATCAAGACCTCCAGTTGCGTCAGAACATATCTTTTGGAAGGAAAAATGGCCGTTTCGAGATCGTTTTTACAAGAAATTCACCAGTCTTATTTCAGTCATGGAAACATTGCATGGTGCGGCGCGGCACGCGCCCCGCACGGCGGCACGGAGGGATCGGACCCGCCGGGTCCGACCCCAGCCTTTGTATTTGGGGTTAGGTCTCACTCGTCTTCCGGCGCGCCTTTCAGGGCGGTTTGCACGGCGCGCTGGGAAAATCCCCGTTGCAGCAGGAAGCGCATCTGTTTGTTGCGTTCCTGCGGATCGGCGGCCACGGTGCCGAACTTGCGGTTCCAGACGTCGACGCAGCGCTCGGTCTCGCCTTCGGCCAGGCCGGCCTTCAGTTCCTGCAGTTCCTCGCCCTTGATGCCGTGGCTTTGCAGCTCGGCGACGATGCGGCTGTTGCCGAAGCGGGCCGAGCGACGGTGGATCAGCGCTTCGGAGAAACGCTCCTGCGACAGCCAGTTGTTCTTTTCCAGCAGGTCGAGCAGGGCTTCGACGTCGTCGCCCTCTTCCGCGTAGCGCGCCAGCTTGCGGGCCAGCTCCATGCGGCTGTGTTCGCGCATCGACAGATAGCGCAGGGCGCGGCCCTTCAAGCTAAGTTGCGGTGCTGCCATTAAAAAACCTCTGAACAATGAGAAAACCACCGCTTGCACAGGCAAGACGGTGGTTCGGGATAAAGCGGACGCTGATTACGCGGCGTCGGCCTTGTCGCCTTTGTCTGCTTTATCAGCCTTGTCGGCCTTGTCGACCGATTTCAGCTTGACCACGGTGTCGCCCTTGTCGGCGGCCAGCGGCGGCAGTACGCGCACGCCCAGCGATTCGCGGACCTTGTTTTCGATTTCCCACGCCAGCTCCGGACGCTCCTGCAGGAAGATGCGGGCGTTGTCCTTGCCCTGGCCGACGCGCTCGCCGTTGTAGCTGTACCAGGAACCGGACTTCTCGACGATCTTCGCTTCCACGCCCAGATCAAGAATCTCGCCTTCACGCGAGGTGCCGGCGCCGTACAGGATGTCGAAGTGCGCTTCCTTGAACGGTGGCGCAATCTTGTTCTTGACGACCTTGACCTTGGTTTCGTTGCCGATCACCTCGTCGCCCGATTTGATCGAGCCGGTGCGGCGGATGTCCAGGCGCACGGAGGCGTAGAACTTCAGCGCGTTGCCGCCGGTGGTGGTTTCCGGGCTGCCGAACATGACGCCGATCTTCATGCGGATCTGGTTGATGAAGATGACCAGGGTGTTGGTGCGGTTGATCGAACCGGTCAGCTTGCGCAGCGCCTGGGACATCAAACGGGCTTGCAGGCCCGGCAGCGAATCGCCCATGTCGCCTTCGATCTCGGCGCGTGGCGTCAGCGCGGCGACCGAGTCGATCACCACCAGGTCGACCGAGCCGGAGCGCACCAGCGCGTCGCAGATTTCCAGCGCTTGCTCGCCGGTGTCCGGCTGCGAAATCAGCAGCTCGTGCAGGTTGACGCCCAGTTTCTGTGCGTAGCCGACGTCCAGCGCATGCTCCGCGTCGATGAAGGCGCAGGTGCCGCCCAGCTTTTGCATTTCAGCAATAGTTTGCAGGGTCAGCGTGGTTTTACCCGACGATTCAGGACCGTAGATTTCCACCACGCGGCCGCGCGGCAGGCCGCCGACGCCCAGCGCGATATCCAGGCCGAGCGAACCGGTCGACACGACCTGTACGTCCTCGATCGGGGCGTTGGCGTCCATGCGCATTACGGAGCCTTTGCCGAATTGCTTCTCAATCTGGGCCAGCGCGGCAGCCAGCGCCTTGGCCTTTTCTGATGCAGGTACAACAGCTTTTTTATCGTCCATAATGTTCTTTCAACCAGTAGGTGGGTGCAAATTCGTCGGTACAGGCAGCACTGTATAAAAAAACAGTGCTTAATGCAAGCACGATTTTTAAACAATTTTGAGATTGCACAAAAACTCGCCACCTTGCGCGAAATGAAACACAATAGAATCTTCTGCAGCCGCAGTGTTGGAGTGTCTACATTATGCGAATTTTACTTGCCGAGGACGACAGCGTGCTGGCCGACGGCCTGACCCGCTCGCTGCGCCAGTCCGGCTACGCCATCGATTGCGTCAGCAACGGCCAGGAAGCCGACACCGCCCTGTCGACCCAGGAATTCGACCTGCTGATCCTGGACCTGGGCCTGCCCAAGCTGTCCGGGCTGGAGGTGCTGCGCCGCCTGCGCGCGCGCGCCTCGCTGCTGCCGGTGCTGATTTTGACGGCGGCGGACTCGATCGAGCAGCGCGTCAACGGCCTCGACCTGGGCGCCGACGACTACATGGCCAAGCCCTTCGCGCTGTCCGAGCTGGAGGCGCGGGTGCGGGCGCTGACCCGGCGCGGCGCCGGCGGCGGCGCCACCGTGGTCAAGCACGGGCCGCTGAGCTATGACCAGGTCGGCCGCAGCGCCTACATCAACGATCAGATGCTGGACCTGTCGGCGCGCGAACTGGGCTTGCTGGAAATCCTGCTGGCCCGCAGCGGCCGGCTGGTGTCCAAGGAACAGCTGGTCGACCACCTGTGCGAATGGGGCGAGGAAGTGAGCAACAACGCCATCGAAGTCTATGTGCACCGGCTGCGCAAGAAGATCGAGATCGGCGGCATCCGCATCGCCACCGTGCGCGGCCTCGGCTACTGTCTCGAAAAATATACGGACGCGCCCAAGTGACGCCGCCGGTCGCACCGCCAGCGCCGGATCTGGAATACCAACCGCCGGCGCCCGAGGCGGACGAAGGCATCCAGCACTCGCTGTTCGGCGAGATCCTGGACTGGATGCTGGCGCCGCTGTTGCTGTTGTGGCCGATGAGCATCGCCATCACCTACCTGGTGGCCAAGTCCATCGCCAACCAGCCGTTCGACCATGCGCTGGAAGACAGCGTCACCGTGCTGGCGCAGCAGGTGCGCGCGGTGGACGGCAAGGTCATCAAGAGCCTGTCCGGCCCGGCCCGCGACATCCTGCGCGCCGACGATGTCGACAACGTCTACTTCCAGATCCAGGGCCCGCGCGGCGAGCACGTCGACGGCGACCGCGACCTGCCGCCGCCGGTCATCGACGAGGACGACCAGCCGCGCGGCAGCGTACGCTTCCGCAACGACAGCATGCACGGCACGCCGGTGCGCGTGGCCTACGCCTACGTGCGGCTGGAGCACGCCAGCGGCGACGAGCCGCAGCTGGCGCTGGTACAGGTGGCCGAGACGCTGGAAAAACGCGGCCAGCTGGCCAACGCCATCATCAAGGGCGTGATCCTGCCGCAGTTCATCATCCTGCCCATCGTGCTGGCCCTGGTGTGGTTTGCGCTGTCGCGCGGGCTGTCGCCGCTGGCGCAGCTGCAGGAGCGGATACGCGCGCGCAGCTCGGACGACCTGAGCCCGATCGCCTCCAACCAGGTGCCGGAGGAAATCTCGCCGCTGGTCAATTCGCTCAACGACATGCTGGCGCGGCTGTCGCTGTCGATCGAGATGCAGAAGCGCTTCATCGCCGACGCCGCGCACCAGATGCGCACGCCGCTGGCGGGCATGCGCATGCAGTCCGAGCTGGCGCTGCGCCAGACCGACAGCGGCGAGATCCACCGCTCGCTGGAGCAGCTGGCCAAGAGTTCCGAGGCGGCCACCCGCCTGGTCAATCAATTGCTGGCCCTGGCACGCGCCGAGAACCAGCCGCAGGCCGGCACCGCCCTGCTGCCGCTGGAATTGTCGGAGCTGGCGCGCAGCGCGGTGCAGGACTGGGTGCCGGCCTCGTTCGCGCAGCGCATCGACCTGGGCTACGAAGCGCCGGCCGAGCCGGTGCAGATCGTCGGCAACCCGACCATGCTGCGCGAGCTGCTGTCCAACCTGATCGACAACGCGCTGCGCTACACGCCGGCCGGCGGCAGCGTCACCGTGCGGGTGCGCCGCGACGAGGAGCACGGCTATCTGGAAGTCGAGGACACCGGGCCGGGCATCGCCCAGGCCGAACGGGCGCGGGTGTTCGAGCGCTTCTACCGCATCCTCGGCAACAAGGCCGAGGGCAGCGGCCTGGGCCTTGCCATCGTGCGCGAGATCGCCCAGCAGCACGGCGCCGAAGTCGATATCTACAACAATCCGCGCGCGCAGCAATCCAGGCTGCCGGGCGCGCTGTTCCGGCTGACCTTCCCGTTGCCGCCACGCCCGCCGGAAACCGAAGACGAGCCACCGTATTATGGATAACACCGCCCCGCTCAACCGCGAACAGCACTGGCGCAAGACGCGCCGCCTGTCCGCCATCCTGCTGCTGGTCTGGCTGGCGACCGGTTTCTGCGCCGCCTGGTTCGCGCGCGAGCTGGCCGGCCTGAGCGTGTTCGGCTGGCCGCTGTCGTTCTACCTGGCGGCGCAGGGCGCGTCGCTGGTCTACCTGGCCATCCTGGCCGTCTACGCCTGGCGCATGCGCAAGCTGGACCGCGCCGCAGCAAGGGGGCAGCGCGCATGAAGGCAGCCCGCAGCTTCTTCCAGCGCCTGCGCGGCTACTACCTGCTGTTCACGGCCGGCTTCGCCTGCTTCCTGGTGGCGCTGTCGGTGCTGGAGCAGGAAGGCATGTCGCGCACCTGGATCGGCTACCTGTTCATGTTCGCCACCATCGTGCTGTACGCGTCGATCGGCGTGCTCAGCCGCACCTCCAACGTGCTCGAATACTATGTGGCCGGGCGGCGCGTGCCGGCCATGTTCAACGGCATGGCCACCGCCGCCGACTGGATCTCCGCCGCCAGCTTCATCAGCCTGGCCGGCGGCCTGTACCTGCACGGCTTCGACGGCCTGGCCTACATCATGGGCTGGACCGGCGGCTACTGCCTGGTGGCGCTGCTGATCGCGCCCTACCTGCGCAAGTTCAGCCAGTACACCATCCCGGATTTCCTGGCCGCCCGCTACGGTGGCGGCGACGGCGACGGCCGCGGCGGGCGCGCGGTGCGCATCCTGGCGGTGGCGGCCACCATCATCGTTTCCTTCACCTACGTGGTGGCGCAGATCTACGCGGTCGGGCTGATCGCCTCGCGCTTCACCGGCGTCGATTTCTCGGTCGGCATCTTCCTCGGCCTGGCCAGTATTTTGGTGTGCTCCTTCCTCGGCGGCATGCGCGCCATCACCTGGACCCAGGTGGCGCAGTACATCATCATCCTGGTGGCCTTTTTGATGCCGGCGGTGTGGCTGTCCGGCAAGCACACCGACAATCCGGTTCCGCAGGTCGCCTACGGCAAGCTGCTGCCCAAGCTGAGCGCGCGCGAGAGCGTGCTGCAAAACGATCCGAAAGAGGCCGAGGTGCGCGCCATCTTCCGCCAGCGCGCCGCCGATTTCGACGCCCGCATCCGCAGCCTGCCGGCGTCGTGGGAGGCCGGCCGCGCCGAGGTCCAGCGCACGCTCGACCGCGTCAAGCTGCGCAACGCTTCGCTGCTGGAGATCCGCAGCGCCGAGCGGACCCTGATCGCCTATCCGAAAAGCGCCGACGAGGCGGCGCACGACTGGGCCGAGGCGCGCGCGCAGAACCTGGCCCGCGCCGAACCGATCACGCCGCACGCCACGCCCTACCCGGGCGACAAGGAAACCTCGGACATCAAGCGCAACAACTTCCTGGCGCTGGTGTTCTGCCTGATGCTGGGCACGGCCGCGCTGCCGCACATCCTGATGCGCTCCTACACCACGCCGTCGGTGCACGAGACCCGCGTGTCGGTGTTCTGGACGCTGTTCTTCATCCTGCTGATCTACCTGACCATCCCGGCGCTGGCGGTGCTGGTCAAGTACGACATCTACAGCGCGCTGGTCGGCAGCGACTATGCGCACCTGCCCAACTGGGTGTCGTACTGGGCCAACGTGGACAAGGCCAATCCGCTGTTCAGCATCAGCGACATCAACCACGACGGCATCGTGCAGCTGGCCGAGATCACCATCGACGCCGACGTGCTGGTGCTGGCCACGCCGGAAATCGCCGGCCTGCCCTACGTGGTGTCCGGCCTGGTGGCGGCGGGCGGCCTGGCCGCCGCGCTGTCGACCGCCGACGGCCTGCTGCTGGCGATCTCCAACGCGCTGTCGCACGACATCTACTACAAGCTGGTCGACCGCAGCGCCTCGACCCAGAAGCGGGTGACGATCTCCAAGCTGCTGCTGCTGGGCGTGGCCTTCATCGCCGCGTACGGCGCCTCGCAAAAGCCGGGCGACATCCTGTCGCTGGTGGGGGCGGCCTTCTCGCTGGCGGCCTCGGCGCTGTTCCCGGCGCTGGTGCTGGGGGTGTTCTGGAAGCGCGCCAACTACCAGGGCGCGGTGGCCGGCATGGCGACCGGCTTCGCGGTCTGCCTGTACTACATGCTGCACGCCAATCCCATCCTGGGCGGCAGCGCGGCCGGCCAGTGGTTCCATATCGCGCCTATCTCGGCCGGCATCTTCGGCGTGCCGGCCGGGCTGCTGACGATGCTCGCGGTCAGCCTGCTGACGCCGGCGCCGGAACGCCAGACCGGCGCGCTGGTCGACTACATCCGGGCGCCCGAACTTTAAGATACACAGCCCATGTGGCGGATTTGATAACTTGGTGCTATTGTGCCGGCACAGCCTATTTCGAGACCGCCTATGAAACTTCGCACCATCCTGCTGCTGGCCTGCGCCATCGGCCAGTCCTTCCATGCCGTCCAGGCCGCCGACGCGCCGCCAGCCCGTCCATCGGTCGAGGATTTCTTCGGCAATCCTGAATTCAGCGAAGCGCTGCTCTCGCCCAGCGGCAAATACCTGGCCGTCAAGGTCGGCTCCAAGGACAAACGCGACCGCCTGGCCGTGGTGGAACTGGGCGCCAACACCGTCAAGGTGGTGGGCAACTTCAGCGATGCCGACATCGGCCGCTTCCAGTGGATTAACGACGAGCGCCTGGCCTTCACCGCCGCCGACCATCTGCTGGCCCAGGGCGACCAGCGCTACGCGCCCGGCCTGTACGCGATCAACCGCGACGGCACCGCCTTCCGCCAGCTGGCCATGCGCAGCGGCCTGCCCTTTATCAGCAGCGGCTCCGGCAGCATGCAGGCGCGCGAGCTGCTGCCCTGGCACACCTTCATGCTGGACCAGGACGGCCCGCAGGACTCCGAATATATGTACGTGCTCAACAAGAGCATCAGCGGCCCCGGCCAGCTGGACTATGTCGACCTGCAACGCATCAACACGCTGACCGGGCGCGTGGCCAGCACCATCGCCCGTCCCGGCGACAGCATGCGCTGGCTGCTGGATAACAAGGGCGAACCGCGCCTGACGGTCACCTCGAAAGACCGCACCAGCGAAATCTGGTACCGCGACCCGGCCACCAACGCATGGCGCAAACTGACCGGCTTCGACAGCTACACCGGCGGCAAGGGCGCCTTCACGCCGCTGGCGTTCGGGCCGGACGGCACACTGTATGTGATCGTCAACAAGGGCGCGGATCTGGCGTCGGTGCACAGCTACGACCTCGCCACCAACAAGATCTCCGAACAGCCCATCGTCAAGCTGGACGGCTACGACTTCCGTGGCGAGCTGATCATGGATCAGCACAAGATGCTGGGCGTGCGCTACCAGACCGATGCCGCCGGCACCGTGTGGTTCGACCCGGCCATGAAGGAGATGCAGGAAAAAATCGACACCATGCTGCCCAACACCATCAACCTGCTGACGCCGCCGACGCGGCCGCAGGCGCCGTGGGTGCTGGTCACGTCCTTCAGCGATGTGTGGCCGTCGCGCACCTTCCTGTATAACCGCGACAGCAAGCAGCTGAACGCGGTCGGCTCCAGCTACCCGGCCATCAAGCCGGCCCAGATGGCGCACAAGATCATGGTGCACTACAAGGCGCGCGACGGCCTCGACATCCCGGCCTGGCTGACCGTGCCGCAAGGCAGCGGCAAGAATCTGCCGCTGGTGGTGCTGGTGCACGGCGGCCCATATGTGCGCGGCGGCGACCTGGCATGGGAACCGGACTCGCAATTCCTGGCCTCGCGCGGCTACGCCGTGCTGGAGCCGGAATACCGCGGCAGCCGGGGCTTCGGCGTGCGCCACTACCGCGCCGGCTGGAAGCAATGGGGCTTGAAGATGCAGGACGATATCGCCGACGGCGCGCGCTGGGCCATCGCCGAGGGCACCGTCGATCCCAAGCGCATCTGCATCGCCGGCGCCAGCTACGGCGGCTACGCCACCTTGATGGGCCTGATCAACGATCCCGACCTGTACCGCTGCGGCATCGACTGGGCCGGCGTCACCGACATCAACCTGATGCACGACGGCCACTGGGCCTATACGTCGGACTTTTCGGACGGCTGGAAGCAGTACGGCATGGTGGACCTGGTGGGCGACCCGGTCAAGGATGCCGAGCAGCTGAAGGCCACCTCGCCGCTGTTGCAGGCGGCGCGCATCAAGCAACCGCTGCTGCTGGCCTACGGCGGCGCCGACATGCGCGTGCCGCTGCCGCACGGCACCAAGTTCTACAAGGCGGTCAAGCAGACCAACTCCAACGTCGAGTGGATCGAATATCCGGACGAGGGCCACGGCTGGGCGCTGCCGAAAACCCGCTTCGACTTCTGGACGCGCGTCGAGAAATTCCTCGACAAGAACATCGGTCCGGGAGCGGCGCAATGAGTACCGTGCGCAAACTAGCGAGCCTGTTCGTGCTGGCGTCCGCCTGTCATGCGCAGGCCGCGCCGCCGATCGCCAGCTTCTTCAACAATCCCGCCTTCAACGGCGCCGTGCTGTCGCCCAACGGCCGTTATCTGGCCGCCTTCATCGGCGCCAACGACAAGCGCGACGGCCTGGCGGTGGTCGACTTGAGCGACCTGAGCGCGCACATGGTGGCGCAGTTCGCCGATACCGACATCGGCCGCGCGCACTGGGTCAACAACGAGCGCCTGCTGTTCAGCACGGTCGACAAGACCGTGGCCCAGCGCGACGTGCGCTTCGGCCCCGGCCTGTTCGCGGTCGACCGCGACGGCAAGCGCTTCCGCCAGCTGGCCAAGCGCAACAACCCCTTCTTCCAGAGCGGCGACAGCGGCCGCGACATGCTGCCCTGGCACACCTTCATGCTGGATCAGGCCGGCGCGCAGGACGGCGAGGAGGTCTACGTCAGCGACGCCGACATCCGCGGCGCCGGCATCCGGATGGCGTCGGACCTGCTGCGGCTGAACACGCGCACCGGCATCACCCACGCGGTCGAGCATCCCGGCGTGGCGCGCGGCTGGCTGCTGGACCAGCACGGCCAGCCGCGCCTGGTCGAGACGCTGGACCAGAACATCGAAACCATCCACTACCTCGATCCGGCCACCGAACAATGGCGCGCGCTGGCCAGCTTCAACGCTTACACCGGCGGCAAGGGCGGCTTCGATCCGCTGGCCTTCGGCCCGGACGGCACGCTGTACGTGACCAGCCGCGCCGGCCGCGACCGCAGCGCGCTGTACCGCTACGACCTGGTCCACGGCAAGCTGGCCGACCAGCCGATGCTGGAGCTGGAGGGCTTCGACTTCAACGGCCACCTGATCATCAGCAACAACCGCCTGCTGGGCGTGCGCGTGCACAGCGACGCCGAAGGCACGGTCTGGTTCGACGCCGGCATGAAGGCGCTGCAACAGACGGTGGACGCCATGCTGCCCGGCACCATCAACCTGATCACCCCGCCCAGCCGGCCGGAAACCCCGTGGATGCTGGTGCAATCGTATTCGGACAAGCAGCCGCGCCGCACGCTGGTGTTCAACACCGAGACCAAGCGCATGAGCGAAGTGGGCAGCCTGGCGCCGCAGATCAAGCCGGCCGAGATGGGCAGCCGCGAGCTGGTGCACTACGCCGCGCGCGACGGCCTCGACATCCCGGCCTGGCTGACGCTGCCGCCGGGCGGCAAGGACAAGAACCTGCCGATGGTGGTGCTGGTGCACGGCGGCCCGTTCATGCGCGGCGGCAGCTGGAACTGGAACGCCGACGCGCAGTTCCTGGCCACCCGCGGCTACGCGGTGCTGGAGCCGGAGTTTCGCGGCAGCGTCGGCTTCGGCGACGCCCACTTCCGCGCCGGCTGGAAGCAATGGGGCCTGAAGATGCAGGACGACGTCGCCGACGGCACGCGCTGGGCCATCGCCCAGGGCACCGCCGATCCCAAGCGCATCTGCATTGCCGGCGCCAGCTACGGCGGCTACGCCACCCTGATGGGGCTGATCAACGATCCCGACCTGTACCGCTGCGGCATCGACTGGGTGGGCGTGACCGACATCGACCTGCTGTACGACAGCGGCTGGCGCTACGCCTCGGACCTGCCGCAGGGCTGGAAGCAGTACGGCATGCCGGCGCTGATCGGCGACCGCGTCAAGGACGCGGCGCAGTTGCAGGCCACCTCGCCGTTGCGCCAGGCCGCGCGCGTGACGCAGCCGCTGCTGCTGGCCTACGGCGGCGCCGACGTGCGGGTGCCGATCACGCATGGGCTGAAGTTCTACGACGCGGTCAAGGCCGGCAATCCCAACGCCGAGTGGATCGAATACCCGGAGGAAGGCCACGGCTGGGCGCTGCCGAAGAACCGCATCGATTTCTGGACCCGGGTCGAGCATTTTCTCGACAAGAATATCGGTGCGCACTGAAAGTCGCGCTATAGTCTCGTTGCAGCAAACCTGTTCAACGTCTACGGAGGAGCGCGCATGTCGTCGGGAAAAATTTTGGTCGCACAGGGAGGCGGGCCGACCGCCGTCATCAACCAGTCGCTGGCGGGGGTGGTGCTGGAGGCGCGCCGCTTCCGCGACGTCACCCGCGTCTACGGCGCGCTGCACGGCGTGCGCGGCATCATCAACGAAGACCTGGTCGACCTGACCCGCGAGACCAGCCACAACCTGGAGCTGGTGGCGGCCACGCCGTCGTCGGCGCTGGGCTCGACCCGCGACAAGCCGGACCTGGCCTATTGCGAGGAAATCTTCAAGGTCTTGCGCGCGCACGAGATCGAGCAGTTCTACTACATCGGCGGCAACGATTCGTCCGACACGGTGCGCATCGTCAGCGAACAGGCGCAAAAGGCCGGCTATCCGCTGCGCAGCATCCACATTCCCAAGACCATAGACAACGACCTGGTCGGCAGCGACCACACGCCGGGCTTCCCGTCGGCGGCGCGCTTCGTCGCGCAAGCCTTTGCCGGCGCCAACCTGGACAACGCCGCGCTGCCGGGCGTGTACGTGGGCGTGGTGATGGGCCGCCATGCCGGCTTTTTGACGGCCGCCTCGGCGCTGGGCAAGAAGTTCCCGGACGACGGTCCGCACCTGATCTACGTGCCGGAGCGGGTGTTCTCGCTGGAGCAGTTCCTGGCCGACGTCAAAGCCACGTATGCGCGCTATGGCCGCTGCGTGATCGCCGTGTCCGAGGGCATCCACGATGCGTCCGGCGAGGCGATCGCCAGCCTGCTGGCCAAGGAAGTCGAGCGCGACGCGCACGGCAACGTGCAGCTGTCGGGAACCGGCGCGCTGGCCGATTTACTGTGCGACGAGATCAAGGCCAAGCTGGGCATCAAGCGCGTGCGCGGCGACACCTTCGGCTATCTGCAACGGTCCTTCATCGGCTGCGTGTCGGACGTGGACCAGCGCGAAGCGCGCGAGGTCGGCGAGAAGGCGGTGCAGTTCGCCATGTGGGGCGGGCGCGACGGCTCGGTGGCGATCAAGCGCACCGGTTTTTACTCGGTCGACTACGAGCTGATGGCGCTGTCCGACGTGGCCGGCAAGACGCGGGTGATGGAGGACGAGTTCATCAGCGCCAGCGGCACCGACGTGACCGACGCCTTCCGCCTGTACCTGCGCCCGCTGCTGGGTTCCGGCATGCCGGACGCGTTCCGCCTGCGGCCGTCGCCGGTGGAAAAAATTCTGAAGAAATAGGAGACGACGATGGGCAACTTCAACCGCGGCCTGCTGCCGGCCATGCTGGCCGGCGCAACATTGAGCGCCGCGGCGCAGAACGCCAACCAGCCGCCACCGCCGCCCGACGGCAAGCGCGGCCCGCCGCAGGAAGCGATCGACGCCTGCAAGGGCAAGGCGGAGGGTGCGAAGGTCGCCTTCAAGGGCCGGCGCGGCGAGGACATCAAAGGCGTTTGCAAGAAGATGCGGGAAGGCGTCGTCGCCGTGCCCGAAGGCGGCATGCCGCCACCGCCGGAGCCGCGCAAATAGTTGCAGCGCAGATTAATTTCGCTCAAGACCACAGTACGCCACGGCGCTACGATTAGAGCTCCCTGTCAAAGGAGCTCATCATGCCTTATATCGCACGCAATTATGCGGATCAAAAGGAACTGGTCGGCAACGGCCAGTGTGTCACTTTGGTAAAGGAGTTTTCAAATGCGCCGTCGGCGTCGCTGTGGTCCGAAGGCGAAAAAGTGGCTGACCTCGTAAAGTCTGGTCGAATCGCCTCAGGTACCGTTATCGCCACGTTCGTCAAAGGCCGATATCAGAACCATGCACATGGCAACCATGCAGCTATTTTCGTCAAAGCGGTCCCGGGCGGCATCGTGGTATTTGATCAATGGCGCACGCATAAACCTGTGGAACGTATCATCCACTTTGGCCGGTCCGGGAAAATTGGCGCGGCCCAGCGTCCAGAACTCTATTCGGTCGTCGAATGAACATCTCACTCCGTTCTGTTGCAGCAGTGGCGTTTTTCGTGATGGCGCCCGCGCTGGCCAAACCGTTGGCCTGCCCGGCCGTCGCTCCCAGTTCATGGGGCTTGGCAAATACCAGACTTGAATCGGTTCGCGTGCTTTCTTATCCAGCTGGCGAGAAAATTGACGACGGTCGCCCTTTGCCTATCATGGCCCCCGACGACGAGTACGAACGCGACGGCAAGCTGCTACAAACCTGGCGTATGAACCTCGACGCACCAAAATACGCCTACAAATTCGATTGCCTGTTCAGCGGCACAGAACGTTTCCTGAGGATAGAGGCACCAGCGGTGAAACGCTGTACCGCGACCTCACGGCAAGCGGATCAATTATTTATTTTTCATTGCAGATGATCAGCTGCAAGCAAAAGAAATCCTGTCTTTCAACGCGTCTGCAAGAAGATGCGCGACATCGTCGTCGCCGTGCCCGAAGGCGGCATGCCGCGACCGCCGGAGCAAAGAAAGTAAGTAGCGCGAATTAACTTAGCTCAGACGCTCACGCCGCGTCTGCTCGGTTCCACAAGCGGGAGGCGGTGGCGATCACCTGATATTGCAGGACCGTCGACGCGGCACGGAGATCGATGAGGTCGACATCGCAATCGCACAAATCGGCCAGCGATTGCGCCAGCTCCCATGTCACCAACGGGTCAAGATTGCCTGCTCTGAAATACTCGCGCTCATAGCCACTCCTGCAGTCGGTGTGTGACTACAGCTTACACTACGGCGCCAGCGCCGGCAGCAGCGGCGTGATGTCGCCGTCGGACGGCAGCGGCGTCAGTTTCAGCAGGCGCATCAGCAGCGGATAGACGTCCACATTATCGAACGCCGGCAGCACCACACCCGGCTTGAAGGCCGGGCCGGCGGCGATGAAGATCGCCGCCATCTCCGGCGCCACGTTGTCGTAGCCGTGCGCCCCACCCTTGACGCTCTGGGCGTTCTTGTCGCTGAATTCCAGCAACCACCCGGTTTCGGCCAGGCAGATAAAGGCCGGCACGCGCGCATTCTGTCCATACGCCAGCCGCGCCGGCATCTCGCCCTTGCGCCAGCACTGCATGTGCTGCTGCGGCTTGAGCAGCGCGGCGGCCAGTTCCGCCTCGTGTCCCGCCACCGCTTCCAGTCCCGCATAAGAGCCGCCGACCACCTTGCTGTAGCTGCCCTCCTGCAGCAGCTGGTCCATGCGCACCACGCGCGCGGCGCTGACCGGCGCCATGCCGTGATCGGAGACGATGACCAGGTTGGCGTCCAGGTGGCGTTGCGCCAAACCGTCCAGCAGGCGGCCGATCATCTGGTCGACCCGCGCCACGGCCCGCGTGGTCTGCCCGGCGTCCGGGCCGAAGGTGTGGCCGGCGTGATCGACGTCATCGAGGTACAGGGTGGCGAAGCCCAGCGGCTCGACGTCGGCGCGTCCCAGCCACGACAGCAAGCGATCGACCCGCACCACGGCCGGGTGCTTGCCGTCGAACGGCGGCGCCACGGTCGGCCGCACGCCGTGGATAGGCGCCTCGGACCCCGGCCAGAACAGGGTGCCGGTGCGGATGCTGTGCAGCTCGGCCGTCACCCATACCGGCTCGGCCTGGTCCCACCAGCGGCGGTCGGTGACGGCCTCCTGATTGTCCAGGCTGAAGCGCACGCCGGGAATCGCCGCGTCATCCATGTTGTTGCCGACGATGCCGTGATGGTCGGGGCGCAGTCCGGTGACCAGCGTGTAGTGATTCGGAAAGGTAATCGAGGGAAACGACGGCCGCATCGCCACCGCGCGCGCGCCGCCGGCGGCCAGCCGGTTCAGGTTGGGCGTGACGCCGCGCTCCAGGTAATCGGCGCGCATGCCGTCGATCGACACCAGGATCGTCAGCGGCGCGGCGTGCGCCGAGGCGCAGCAGCTCACGGCCAGCAGCAACAGGCCGGCCAGTTTTTTAAAACTTGATTTCATGATTCAGGGTCCAGGCATAAAAAAAGCGGACGACGCCGGGGCGTGGTCCGCTTTTGGGAAAGAGGCTATCGCTTAAACAACGATGGTCTGGTGTTCGTCGCCGACGCGGGCGCGGATCGCGCCGATGGTGTAGACGGTCTCGCCGGCCGCTTCCAGCTGGGCGATGGCGGCGGCAGCGTTTTCTTTCGAGACGATGACGGTCATGCCGATGCCGCAGTTGAACACGCGGTGCATTTCAGCGTCGGCCACGCCGCCGTGCTGTTGCAGCCAGGTGAACAGCGGTGGCATGGTCCACGATTTGCCGTTCAGCTCGGCCACCAGGCCAGGCTGCAGCACGCGCGGGATGTTCTCGACCAGGCCGCCGCCGGTGATGTGCACCATGCCCTTGACTTCCATCGAGGCCATCAGCGCCAGCAGCGGCTTGACGTAGATGCGGGTCGGCTGCATCAGCACGTCGGCCAGCTTGCGGCCGTGGAAGTCGCCTTCCAGGTCCGGCTTGGCCACTTCGATGATCTTGCGCACCAGCGAGTAGCCGTTGGAGTGCACGCCCGACGAGGCCAGGCCCAGGATGACGTCGCCCGGAGCAATCTTGGTGCCGTCGATGATGGCCGATTTTTCCACCGCGCCGACCGCGAAACCGGCCAGGTCGTATTCACCGGCCGGGTACATGGACGGCATTTCCGCCGTTTCGCCGCCGATCAGCGCGCAACCGGCTTGTTCGCAACCTTGGGCGATGCCCTTGATGACGTCGGTCGCGATGGCCACGTCCAGCTTGCCGCAGGCGAAGTAGTCGAGGAAGAACAGCGGCTCGGCGCCCTGCACCAGGATGTCGTTGACGCTCATCGCGACCAGGTCGATGCCGACCGTGTCGTGGCGGTTCAGCTCGAACGCCAGTTTCAGCTTGGTGCCCACGCCGTCGGTACCGGAGACCAGCACCGGCTCCTTGTACTTCTTGCTGATCTCGAACATGGCGCCGAAACCGCCCAAGCCGCCCATCACGCCTTCGCGCATGGTGCGCTTGGCAAAAGGCTTGATCGCTTCGACTAAAGCGTCGCCTGCGTCGATATCGACGCCGGCGTCACGGTAGGACAGGGAAACATTAGAAGTTTGGCTCATGGTGTATTTCGCAGCGGAGGCGGTAAAATAGAAGGCGGAGACCTGTTTCGTAGTAAAAAGCTACGAAAATGCGCAAAAAGCTGCACAACAACCCGGTCAATCCGCTATTTTATCAAAATGCCCCGTCCAACAGCCGTTTTTAACCATCTAAATCACTTTCCATGCCATTTCCCCTCTCGGTAGAGCAAAAGCAAACGGCATTCTGGGTAGCGGTTTGGGCAGCATTCTTCTTCTTGCTGGTCACTTTGGGACCGGTGCTGACGCCCTTCCTGGCCGCCGCCATCCTGGCCTACGCGCTCAATCCCGGCGTCGATTTCCTCGACCACTTACAGGTTCGGCGAGGCCGCCTGAAGCTGCGGGTGCCGCGCGCGCTGGCGGTGCTGATCGTGGTGGTGCTGTTCTTCGCCGCCATCGCCGCCCTGGTGCTGATCGTGGTGCCGGTGCTGCAAAAGGAAATCCCGCTGCTGCAGGCGCAGATCCCCGCCTTCCTGGCCAAGGCCAACGACCTGCTGGGCCCCAAATTGCAGGAAATGGGCGTCAAGGTGCGACTCGACAGCGCCGGCATCAAGAAGCTGGTGTCGCAGCAGATGTCCACCAGTGGCGAGGAGATCTGGAGCGCCGTGCTCAATTCGGCGCGCGTCGGCGGCACCGCGGTGCTGGGCTGGATCGCCACGCTGGTGCTGATCCCGGTGGTGCTGTTCTACCTGCTGCTGGACTGGCACCCGATGCTGGCCCGTATCGCCGGCTGCGTGCCGCGCCGCTGGATAGGCGCCACCATGGACATGGCCGAGGAAGTCGACACCCTGCTGGCCCAGTACCTGCGCGGCCAGCTGCTGGTGATGTTCGTGCTGGCGGTGTACTACTCGGTGGCGCTGGCGATCGCCGGCTTCGACGTCGCGCTGCCGGTCGGCATCATCACCGGCCTGCTGGTGTTCATCCCCTACCTGGGCTTCGGCCTGGGCCTGGTGCTGGCGCTGATTTCGGCGGTGCTGCAATTTACCGACTGGAGCGGCGTGATCGCGGTGGCCGTGATCTACGGCGCCGGCCAGGTGATCGAAGGCTTTTTCCTCACGCCGCGCCTGGTAGGCGAACGTATCGGCCTCAATCCGCTGGCGGTGATTTTCGCTTTATTGGCCTTCGGCCAGCTGTTCGGCTTCGTCGGCGTGCTGCTGGCATTGCCCGCTTCGGCGGTGCTGATGGTGGCATTTAAGCATCTCCGCCGCCACTACCTGAGCAGCAGCTTCTATAATGCGTGACGTGGAACAGAAAAACGTTATGCAAAAGATCACAAACAGGCGAACGCCATGAAACAACTGGTGCTCGATTTAGGCGCAGACCAGGCGCACAGCCTCGCATCGTTCGAGGTGGGACAGAATGCCGAAGCGGCAGCGCTGATGGCGCAGTTCGCCGACCGCACGTCGCGCGAGCACTTCGCCTACCTGTGGGGCGCGGGCGGCGTCGGCAAGACCCACCTGCTGAAAGCCCTGGCCAGCGCCGGCGGCGAAGCCGAGCAGCTGCGCGCGCGCTATATCTCGCCGTTTTCCATCGAGTCCGAATTCGTCTACTCGCCGGAGGTGGACCTGTACCTGCTGGACGACTGCGAAAAGCTGTCGCCGCTGGCACAGATCGACGCCTTCGCCCTGTTCAATGAAATCCGCGCCAACAACGCCTTCATGGTGTGCAGCGGCGCGGTGGCGCCGGCGGTGCTGCCGGTGCGTGAGGACCTGCGCACCCGCATGGGCTGGGGCCTGATCTACCAGATCCACGGCCTGACCGACGACGAGAAGGTGGCCGCGCTGACCGCCGCCGCCACCGCCCGCGGCTTGACGCTGTCGCCCGGCGTGATACCCTACTTGCTGTCCCATTTTCAGCGCGACATGCGGTCGTTGTCGACCATGCTGGACTCGCTGGACCAATATTCCCTCGAAACCCAACGCCCGATCACCTTGCCGCTGTTGCGCGAGTGGTTGCAGGCGGAAGCTAAAGAATGACGAATCCTGCATGAACTTAGCCTTATTTGACCTCGACCACACGCTGCTGCCGATCGACTCCGACTACGAGTGGGGCCAGTTCCTGGTGCGCATCGGCGCCGTGGACGCCGCCGAATTCGCCCGCCGCAACGATGAATTCTTCGCCCAATACCAGGCCGGCACGCTGGACCCGGTGGAATACCTGGAGTTCTCGCTCGGCACCCTGGCCTCCTTCCCGCAGGAGCGCCTGCAGGCGATGCAGCAGCAGTACATGGCCGAAGTGGTGCTGCCGGCGATCCGCCCTGCGGCGCGCGCGCTGCTGCAAAAGCACGTCGACGCCGGCGACCTGGTGGCCATCGTCACCGCCACCAACCACTTCGTCACCGCGCCGATCGCCAAGGCGCTGGGCGTGGAGCACCTGATCGCGGCGATGCCGGAAACGGACGCCGACGGCAAGCTGACCGGCAAGCTGCTCGGCACGCCGACCCAGGGCGCGGGCAAGGTCACGCACACCAAGGCCTGGCTGGCGAAGATGGACAAGAAGCTGGAAGACTTCGGCACCGTCCACTTCTACAGCGACTCGCACAACGACCTGCCGCTGATGTCCATCGTCAGCCACCCGGTGGCGACCAACCCCAACGCCGCACTGAAAACGCATGCCACAGCCCAAGGCTGGCCATTAATTGACCTATTCAATGATTAAGAAACTGATCCGCAAAATCCTCGGTACCAAGAGCAAGGCGCGCGACACCAGCACGCCGGTGATACTGGGCCCTGAAGCCCACGGCATCGATCCGCGCCTGCTGTCGTCGAACGCGGTGCGCGTCACCAGCACCTTGCAGGAAGCGGGCTACGAAGCCTTCGTGGTCGGCGGCGCCGTGCGCGACCTGCTGCTGGGCGTGAAGCCGAAAGACTTCGACATCGCCACCAACGCCACGCCGGAGCAGGTCAAGCGCCTGTTCCGCCGCGCCTTCATCATCGGCAAGCGGTTCCAGATCGTGCACGTGATGTTCGGCCAGGATTTGCTGGAGGTGACCACCTTCCGCGGCACCACGCTGGACAACGCGCCGAAGGATGAACATGGCCGCGTCCTGCGCGACAACACCTTCGGCTCGCAGGCGGAGGACGCGGTGCGGCGCGACTTCACCATCAACGCCATGTACTACAACCCGGCCAACCAGCAGGTGCTGGACTACCACGGCGGCGTGGAAGACATCCGCGCCAAGACGCTGCGCATCATCGGCCAGCCGGAAGCGCGCTACCGCGAAGACCCGGTGCGCATGCTGCGCGTGGTGCGCTTCGCCGCCAAGCTCAAATTCACCATCGAACCGAATACCGGTGCGCCGATCCCGGTCATGGCTTCGCTGATCGACAACGTGCCTGCGGCGCGCGTGTTCGACGAGATGCTCAAGCTCCTGATGAGCGGCCAGGCGCTGGCCTGCCTGCAGCAGCTGCGCAAGGAAGGCCTGCATCACGGCCTGCTGCCGCTGCTGGACGTGGTGCTGGAGCAGCCGCTGGGCTTCAAGTTCGTGACCTTGGCGCTCGATTCGACCGATGCCCGCATCCATGCCGGCAAGACCGTGTCGCCGGGCTTCCTGTTTGCGTCGCTGCTGTGGCACCAGGTGCTGGAGAAGTGGACCGCCTACCGCGCCGCCGGCGAGCAGACCATCCCCGCCCTGCACCTGGCGGCCGACGACGTGCTCGATTCGCAAACCGAGAAGCTGGCCTTGCAACGCAAGATCGGCTCCGACATGCGCGACATCTGGTCGATGCAGCCGCGCTTCGAGCGCCGCAGCGGCAAGTCGCCGCACAAGCTGCTGGAGCACCTGCGCTTCCGCGCCGGCTACGACTTCCTGCTGCTGCGCTGCGCCTCGGGCGAGATCGACGCCGAGCTGGGCGAATGGTGGACCGCGTTCTATGAAGGCGACGAAGCCACCCGTGAGGACCTGATCGCAACGGCCAACCAGCCTGCGGGCGCCGGCGGCGCCAAGCGCAAACGCGCACCGCGTCGCAGTGGCCGCAGCAAGGGCGGCGCCGAGGGCGGCAACGCCGGTGGTTCCGGCGGCGACGGCGGCGCGGAATAAACTGCGCTGTCACGCATCATGAGCATCATCGACCAAGCAGGTGAAGACGGCTTCGCCTTCACCATCGCCTACATCGGCATCGGCGCCAACCTGGGCGATGCGCGCGGCAACGTGGCCGACGCGCTGGAGCGCCTGCAACGCCTGCCCGGCTGCACGCTGATGGTCGCGTCGGGCCTGTACCGTACAGCGCCGATCGACTCCAGCGGCGACGACTACATCAACGCCGTGGCACGCATCGCCACCACACTGGACGCCGAAGCGCTGCTGCAAGCGCTGCATGGCATCGAGCAGGCGCACGGCCGCGAACGGCCCTACCGCAACGCCCCGCGCACCTTGGACCTGGACCTGCTGCTGTACGGCGACCAGCAGATCGCCAGCGCCACGCTGACCGTGCCGCATCCACGCATGACGGAACGCGCCTTCGTGCTGGTGCCGCTGCTGGAACTGGCGCCGGCCATCCACATCCCCGGCCAGGGCGCGGCGCAGGACTATGCCGCCGCGGTAGCCGATCAGGGCATCAGTCCCATTATTTGACTCCCCTGCACGCGATAGCATTCAGGACTACACTATCGCCGTGCCATCACATCTTTAAAGGATTTCCCATGTCTGGTTATTTGCAAGGAAACGAAATGGCCGCGAGCCAAAAGCCTGCCGCCACCACCGCACCTGCACCGGCCAAAGCGGTCGCCAACAAGGCAGTCACCATACCCACGCTGGCAACCCTGCGCGCGGCCGGTGAAAAGATCACCATGCTGACCTGCTACGACGCCAGCTTCGCCTCGCTGATGGACCGCTGCGGCGTAGAGATCCTGCTGATCGGCGATTCGCTGGGTATGGTCTGCAATGGCCACCAGTCGACGCTGCCGGTGACGGTGGCCGAAGTGGCCTACCACACCGCCGCCGTCGCGCGCGGCAGCAAATCTGCGATGATCGTGGCCGACTTGCCGTTCGGCGCCTACGCCACGCCGGAAAGCGCCTTCAACAACGCGGTGCAACTGATCCAGGCCGGCGCCCACATGGTCAAGCTGGAAGGCGGCGCCTGGCTGGCCGACACCGTGCGCTTCCTGACCGAGCGCTCGGTGCCGGTGTGCGCGCACCTCGGCCTGACCCCGCAATCGGTGCATCAGCTGGGCGGCTACAAGGTGCAGGGCAAGACCATCGAAAGCGCCGACCTGTTGAAGGCGGACGCGCTGAAACTGCAAGCGGCCGGCGCCTCGCTGCTGGTGCTTGAAGCGATTCCTACGCAACTGGGCAAGGAAGTGACGGAGCTGCTGGCGATACCGACGATCGGCATCGGCGCGGGGCCTGACTGTTCGGGCCAGGTGCTGGTGATGCACGATCTGCTGGGCGTGTTCCCGGGCCGCAAAGCGCGCTTCGTGAAGAACTTCATGGAAGGCCAGACCAGCATCGACGCCGCCGTCACCGCCTACGTCACCGCCGTCAAGGACGGCAGCTTCCCGGCGCTGGAACACTGCTTCTAAACGAGTTGCTGAACGCAGTCGTCAAACGCGCCCAGCAGCTGCTTGATGTCGTTCTCGCTGGTGCTGGAGCATACCAGTAGCATGTTGTGGAACGGCGTGATCAGCAGGCCGCGGTTGAGCAGGTAGAGGTGGATGATCTGCTCCAGATCGCTGTCCAGTGTCGCTTGCGCTTGCGTGCCGTTTTGCGGCGCCGTGGGCGTGAACTGGAATTCGGTGCGGGCGCCGATCTGGGTTACGCACCACGGAAGCTTGTGGCGCGCGATCACGGCGCGCAAGCCTTCCGCCAGTTGGGCTGCCAGCGCGAACATGTGCTGGTAGGCCTGCTCAGTCATCACCTGCTCCAGATTGGCGCGCATCGCGGCCATCGCGAACATGTTGGCACTTAACGTGGTGCCGACGCCGGAGTGGCCGGGTGGCGCGTCATACTTGGCCTTCTCCACTCGCCGCGCCAATTCCTCAGTAAATCCATAGGCCGCACACGGGATGCCGCCGCCAATCGGTTTGCCGACCACCAGCGCGTCTGGCTGCATGCCGTGCGCCTGCGCGTAGCCTCCGGGGCCGCTGCTGATGGTGTGGGTTTCGTCGATCACCAGCAGGCTTCCGTGGCGCTTGATGAGCTGTTGCACAGCCTCCCAGTAGCCCGGCTGCGGCAGTACCATGCCGATGTTGGTCATCACCGGTTCGGCCAGCACGCAGGCGATGTCGCCCTGCTTTAGCGCCGCTTCCAGCGTCGGCAGGTCGTTGAACTCCACCACCACCGTATGATCCGTGAGCTTGTGCACCTGCCCCAGCAAGCTGTCGCGCTGCGTCGGCACGCCGTCGACCAGATCGACAAACACATCGTCCACCGTGCCGTGGTAGCAGCCGTTGAAGACCAGCACTTTGCTGCGCCCTGTCGCGGCACGCAGCCAGCGCAGCACGAAGCGGTTGGCGTCCGAGGCCGACAACGCGAACTGCCAGTACGGCAGGCCGAAACGCCGCGCCAGTTCCGCCGCCACCGGCGCCGCGTCTTCCGACGGCAGCATGGCGGTGTAGCCGCGCGCGGCCTGGCGCGCTATCGCCTGCGCCACCGGTTGCGGCGCGTGGCCGAACATGGCGCCGGTGTCGCCGAGGCAGAAATCGATGTACTCATGGCCGTCTGCGTCGCGGAAGCGTGCGCCCGATGCTTCGCGCACCGTCAGCGCGAACGGCGTGGACCAGTCATTCATCCAGTGCATCGGCACGCCGAACAGCAGGTGCTGGGCGGCCTGCCCCGCCAATCGCGCCGATTCGGGATTGCGCGCGATGTAGCTGGCGCGTTCGGCGGCGGCCAGCGCCTGCGCGCGGGGCCAGTTCAATCCGTCGCGGGTGCCGGCCATGGTCACACCAGCAGCATCAAGTGCTCGCGCTCCCAGGAGCTGATCACGCGGCTGTAGGTGGCGAATTCCAGCTCCTTCACTTCGCAGAAGGCCTGCACGAACAACTCGCCCAGGATCTCGCTCAGCGGCTGGCATTCGCGCAGTCGCAGGATGGCGTCCTCCAGGTTGCGCGGCAGCTGGTCGTGTACATGCTCTGCGCTGTCGGCGGTTGGCGGCGACGGCGTCAAGCCTTGCGTCATACCGAGATAACCGCAGGCCAGCGTGGCGGCCATCGCCAGGTAGGGATTGACGTCCACGCCGGGCACGCGGTTCTCCACCCGCCGGTTGAGCGGCGCGGAGTTCGGGATGCGGATGCCGCAGGTGCGATTGTCGTAACCCCAATGCACATTGGTCGGCGCCGACATGAAGCGCGACAGCCGGCGATACGAATTGACGTGCGGCGCAAACAGCAACGTGGCCGCAGCAGCATACTGCTCCAGTCCCGCGATATAGTTGAAGAATAAATCGCTGGCTTCGCCGTCGGCGCGGCTAAAGATGTTGGCGCCGCTCGCGGCGTCCAATATGCTCTGGTGGATGTGCATCGCGCTGCCGGGTTCCGTCTCCATCGGCTTGGCCATGAAGGTGGCGAAGATTCCATGCCGCAGCGCCGTCTCCCGCACCGCGCGCTTGAACAGGAACACGCGGTCGGCCAGTTCGAGCGCATCGCCGTGCGTGAAGTTGATCTCCATCTGGCCGGCGCCGGCTTCGTGGATAAGCGTCTCCACGCCCAGCTCGTGCTGCTTGCAGAAGGTGGACAGCTCCAGGAAGAAGGGATCGAAATCGTTGACGGCGTCGATCGAATACGACTGGCGGCCGGATTCCGTCTTGCCGCTGCGTCCCAGTGGAGGAGTGAGCGGCTGGTGTGGATCGCTGCTACGCGCGACCAGGTAGAATTCCATCTCCGGCGCCACCACCGGCTGCCAGCCCCGCTCCTCGTACAGCTTGAGCACCTTGCGCAGCACCGCGCGCGGCGAAAGGCCTACCGGCGAACCGTCGAAGTTCTGGCAATCGTGGATCACCAGCGCGACGTTTTCCGCAGCCCATGGCACTTGCCGCAGCGTGGCCAGGTCCGGCACGCAGATCATGTCGGGATCGGTGGCGCCGACGTAGGGCAGGTTATTGGGCTGCTCGCCGTTGACGGTGTTGAGCAACACGCTCTTGGGCAGGCGCATCTCGCCCTCGCTGAGGAACAAGTCCTTGGGCAGGATCTTGCCGCGAGCGATGCCGGTCATGTCGGCGATCACGCACTCCACCTCGTGAATATTGCGGTCACGCAGAAAATCCTTCATGGCCTGGCTCATCGCTTGCTCCTAGAAGCGGTCGAGATAACGCGTGGTTTCCCAGGCGCTGACGTGTTGGCTGTATTCGATCCATTCGGCGCTCTTCAGCGCCACAAACTCGTTGACGACATCCGCGCCCAGCGCGTCGGCCAGCATGGTGTCGGCCTTCAGCGCGGCGGCGGCTACACCTAGATTCTGCGGCAGCACCTTCAGTCCCAGCTCCGCACGCGCAGCGTCCGACATTTCGTACACATCCTGATTGACCGGCTCTGCGGCTTCCAGCGCCCGGTCGATGCCATCCAGTCCCGCCGCGATTACGCCTGCCAGCGCCAGATAGGGATTGGCCGAACTGTCCGGCAAACGCCATTCGATACGCTGGTAGACCACGCGCGCCACCGTAGTGCGATTGTTGTCGCCGTAGCCGATGAAGGCCGGCGCCCAGCTGGTGCCGGACAGCGACTGTCCGCACATTAATCGTTTATACGAATTGACGGTCGGCGCGCACAACGCGGTCAGTGCCGGCGCGTGATGCAGCAGACCTGCCATGAAGTGGTAGGCCAGCGACGACAGGCCGAGATCGCGTCCGTTCTGCTCTTTCTCTTCGCCCAGCGCGAACAAGGGCTTACCGGCGACGTTCGCCAGCGACAAATGGAAATGCAGGCCGCTGCCGGGACGCTCGGCGAACGGCTTGGGCATCATCGAAAACAGCAGCCCCTCTTCCTCTGCGATATGCTGCGCCGCCATTTTGAAGAGCATGAAGTTATCGGCGGCCTTGAGCGCGTCGGCGTACTTGTAGTTGACTTCGAACTGGCCGGTCGCATCCTCGTGATCGATCTGGAACACGCCCAGGCCGCACTGGTCCAGCGACGTAGTCAATTTCTCGATGAAGCCTCGGCGGCGCAGCAAACTCTTGGTGTCGTAGGATGGCTTTTCCAGCGCATCGGCGGCTTCGGCGTCATAGCCATTGGGGCCTTTTTGCAGCAGGAAGAACTCCGGCTCCAGGCCAGCGTTCAAGGTCCAGCCGCGTTGCGCCAGCCGCTCTACCTGCTTGCGCAATACCTGACGCGGACAAGCGTCGAAAGGCACGCCCGCCACATGGCCATCCAGCGCCACGCGCGCGTAGCCAGGCAACCAGGGCATGACTTTCAGAGTGGAGAGATCGGCGCGGCCATAATATTCCGAACGCGGACCGGTGCGCGGCAAGCCCGTGCCCCAGATCGACGGTCCGGAGAATCCCGCGCCCGGCGAGACGATATCGTCCAGATGCACCAGCGGTATCAGCTTGCCCTTGGCGGCGCCGTGGATGTCCGTGAACTGCGCGAACACGAAGCGCACGCCTTTCGCGGCCAGCTCGCGCTGTAATTCGTCCGTCGAACGGGCCGCCGTACCGTCTAGCCGATTTGTATCCATGTGGTTTTCAGCTCGGTGTATTTATCGAAAGCGTGCAGCGACTTGTCGCGGCCATTGCCGGACTGCTTGTAGCCGCCGAACGGCACGGTGATGTCGTCGCCGTCATACTGATTGACGTGCACGGTGCCGGCGCGCAGCGCACGCGCGGTCTGGATCGCCTTGCTGATATCGGCCGTCCACACGGCGGCTTGCAAACCGTAGGGCGTGGAATTGGCCTGCTTGACCGCGTCCTTCACGTCGGTAAAGCTCAGCACCGACAGCACCGGCCCGAAGATCTCTTCGCGCGCGATGGTCATGCTGCTGTCGACCTGGTCGAACAACGTCGGCTCGACGTAGTAGCCGCCGGTGTCGGTGCGCGCCTGGCGACCACCAGACAGCAGCTTGGCGCCGCCCGACTGGCCGGCTTCGATGTAACCCATCACCGTCTTCAATTGCGTCGCATCGACGATGGCGCCCATGACGGTGTTCTCGTCGAGCGGATCGCCGGGCTGGAAGGCGGGCATCATCGCCATCGCCTTTTCGAGGAACTGGTCCTTGATCGACGCTTCCACAAACAGGCGCGAAGGTGCGTTGCAGCTCTCGCCCTGGTTGAAATAGATGGAGCCGATGGCCGCTTCCACAGCCTTGTCCAGGTCCGGGCAATCGGCGCAAACGATATTCGCCGACTTGCCGCCCAATTCAGTCCATGCCCGCTTCAGGTTGGACTGTCCGGCCATCTGCAAGATCTGCTTGCCGACACGGGTGGAACCGGTGAAGCCGATGCAGTCCACATCCATATGCAAGCCCAGAGCGGCGCCGGCTTCGTGGCCGTAACCCGGCAGCACATTGAACACACCCGGCGGAATGCCCGCCTCCAGCGCGATCTCCGCCAGCCGCAGCGCCGTCAATGGCGACTTCTCGGACGGCTTGAGCACCACGCTGTTGCCGGCGGCCAGCGCCGGCGCGATCTTCCACGCGGCCATGATCATCGGGTAGTTCCACGGCACGATGGCCGCCACCACGCCGACCGGCTCGCGCGTGATCAGCGCCAGGCTGTTGGCCGCTGTCGGCGCGATCTCGTCATAGATCTTGTCGATCGCCTCGCCGTACCAGCGCAGGCAATTGGCGGTCGCACCCACGTCCACGCTCTGGCTGTACTTGATCGGTTTGCCCATGTCGAGAGTTTCAAGCAGCGCCAGTTCCGGGCCATGCTTCTGGACCAGGTCCGCGAACTTGATCAGTGTGCGCTTGCGCTGCGCCGGCGATTTTCCGGCCCAGCGACGGTCTTCAAATGCCGCGCGTGCCGCAGCCACCGCCAGGTCGACATCGGCGCCGTCGCAACGCGCCACCATGCCCAGCTTGCGGCCGTCGATCGGCGACAGGTTTTCAAACTGCTGTTCGGATTTGGCCCAAACGCGCTCGCCACCGATGAAGGCGCGGCCGTCGATTTGCAGGCTGCTCGCCCGCTCGTGCCAGGATGTTGTCGTCATATTCGTCTCCACTTCAGGATTTACAGCCAGCCGCGCTGCTGGAGGTCGGCGTAGGTCAGGTCGAGACAGTGGCGGATCAGCGCAATCATTTCGTCGATCTGCGCACAGCTCATCACCAGCGGCGGCGCGATGATCATGCGGTCGCCGACGGCGCGCATGATCATGCCATTGTTGAACATGTAGCCACGGCAGACCATGCCCACCGCAAGCTCCTCGTCGAACGGCACGTTCTCGTGCACGGTCGCGCCCTTGACGCGCACCAGGTTCAGGCCCGCGACGAAGCCACAGCTATCAGCATAGCCAACCAGCGGATGATCCGCCAGCTCGGCAAAGCGCTTTTTCAGATACGGCCCGGTCTCATTGCCGACGCGCTCGACCAGTTTCTCTTCTTCGATGATGCGGATATTCTCCAGAGCCGCCGCGCACGCCACCGGATGGCCGGAGTAGGTGAAGCCGTGATTGAATTCGCCGCCCTGCTCGATCAGCACATTGGCCACACGGTCGCCAACCAGCACACCACCCAGCGGCACGTAGCCGGAGGTGACGCCCTTGGCAAAGGTGATCAGGTCCGGCTTGATGCCGAACAGCTCGGACGCGAACCACTTGCCCAGCCGGCCGAAGCCGCAGATCACCTCATCGGCAATCAGCAGGATGCCGTACTTGTCGCAGATGCGCTGGATCTCCGGCCAGTAAGTGGCCGGCGGGATCACCACGCCGCCCGCGCCCTGTATCGGCTCGCCGATGAAGGCCGCGACCTTGTCGGGACCGACCTCCAGGATTTTCTTCTCCAGCCACGATGCGGCTTCGATGCCGAATTCGTCCTCCGTCATGCCGCGCCCGGATTCCAGGTAGTTCGGCTGGCCGATATGCACGATGCCGGGAATCGGCAAGCCGCCCTGCGCGTGCATGCCGTCCATGCCGCCCAGCGACGCGCCGGCCACGGTGCTGCCGTGATAGGCGTTGTGGCGGCTGATGATGGTGTGGCGCTCCTTGTAGCCCAACACGTCCCAATAGCGGCGCACCATGCGCAGATTGGTGTCGTTGCCTTCCGAGCCGGAGCCGGTGAAGTAGACGTGGTTGAACTGCGGCGGCGATATCTTCACCAGCTTGGCCGCCAGCTCCACCGCCGGGATATTGGTGGTGTTGAAGAAGCTGTTATAGAACGGCAGCGTCTCCATCTGCTTGTACACCGCTTCCGAAATGCTGGTGCGGCCGTAGCCGACGTTGACGCACCACAGGCCGGACATGCCGTCCAATACCTTCTTGCCCTGCGAGTCCCACAGATAGATGCCCTCGCCGCGCACCATCACGCGCGCCCCCTTTTCGCCGAGCGCCTTGTGGTCGGTGAAGGGGTGCATATAGTGGGCCGTGTCCAGCTTCTGGATGGCGGCGGTGTCATACACTTCCGGGCGCGCGGCGGCCTTGACCGACGCGACCAATGCGGCGCTTGGCGCCAATGAATTGTTCGACATGATGGCTCCTATCTCGAAATGATCAGACGTGCAGCAGCAGGTGCTCGCGCTCCCACGGGCTGATGACGGTCATGAATTCCTGGTGCTCCAGATCCTTGATGGCGGAGTAGACGTCGATGAAGCGGTCACCCAGGACGCTGCGCAGCTTGTCCTCGCCGCGCAGCAGTTGCAGCGCTTCCGGCAAACCTTGCGGCAGTTCGACCATCAAGTCATACGCGCTGCCGACGGTCATCGGCGTCGGCTCCAGCTGCTCGGTCATGCCGAGGTAGCCGCAAGCCAGCGTGACCGCCAGCGCCAGGTAGGGATTGGCGTCCGCACCGATGATGCGGTTCTCCACGCGGCGATCCTGCACACCCGATTCCGGCACGCGGAAACCGACGGTGCGGTTGTCCATGCCCCACTGGATGTTGATCGGCGCCGCCGTGTGGCGCACGATGCGGCGGTACGAGTTCACGTAAGGCGCAACGATCGCCATCGCCGACGGCATGTAGCGTTGCAGGCCGCCGATGTAGTGCTTGAAGATCGGCGCGGCCGAACCGTCTTCGGCGCTGAAGATGTTCTTGCCGGTCTTGGCATCGACCACGCTCTGGTGCACGTGCATCGCGGAACCCGGTTCGCCCGCCATCGGCTTGGCCATGAAGGTGGCATACATGTCGTGCTTGAGCGCCGCTTCGCGCAGGGTGCGTTTGAAGAAGAACACCTTGTCGGCCAGGCCAAGCGGATCGCCGTGCAGGAAGTTGATCTCCATCTGGCCGGCGCCGATTTCGTGAATCAGCGTGTCGACGTCGAGGTTCATCAGGTCGCAGTAGTCGTAGATGTCTTCGAACAGTGGATCGAATTCATTCACCGCGTCGATACTGTAGACCTGGCGGCTGGTTTCCGCGCGGCCGCTGCGGCCGATAGGCGGTTTCAAAGGCAGATCGGGATCGCTGTTCTTGGCGGTCAGGTAGAACTCCAGTTCCGGTGCGACCACTGGCTTCCAGCCCTTGTCGGCGTAAAGCTTCAGTACGCGGCGCAGCACGGAGCGCGGCGCGAAATCGACCAGGCGGCCGTCGGAGAAGTAGCAGTCGTGGATGACCTGCGCGGTCGGGTCGGTGGCCCACGGCACCATCGTGATGGTGGTCGGATCGGCCTTCAGGATCATGTCGCGGTCGGTGGTGGAGATGGCGCGGTCGTAGCCTGCGTCTTCCACCGGGCAGTTGCCGGTTACGGTCATGCCCAGCACCGCTTCGGGGATGCGCATGCCGCGCTCCTGGGTGAACTTACCGCGCGGGAGGATCTTCCCGCGTGCCACGCCGGTCAAGTCGGGGACCAGGCATTCGATTTCGGTGACGTGCTTCTCGTTGAGCCACAGGTCCATGTCGGTATAAGTAAAATTTTCGCGGATTGCCATGGTTTTCTCTCTTTGTTTTCTAGCGTTGATTTTTATAGTTGTGGCAGGCCTCGCCGAAGGCCTTGAATAATCTGACGGAATCTGGATTCTCCGCCAGGCGCCACTCTGGGTGCCACTGTACCGCGAGCGCGAAACTACTGGCGTTTGCTACGCGGTAGGCTTCCACCAGGCCGTCGTCGGCGCGAGCTTCCGCGACCAGCGATGGCGCCAGTTGGGCGATGCCCTGACCGTGCAGCGAATTGACCATGATCTCGGACGCACCTTCCAATATGCGCGCCAATTGCCCGCCAGGCTCCAATCGCACGCGATGGGAGGCAGCGTATTGCTGCTCCAGCGGCTGGTCCTTGCGCTCGCGGTGGTCGGCCATGCCGGCCACGTTGTGCACCGCCTGGTGCAGCGTGCCGCCCAGCGCCACGTTCACTTCCTGGAAGCCGCGGCATATCGCCAGCAGCGGTATGCCGCGCTTGAGCGCCGCCCGGATGAAAGGCAGCGTGGTGGCGTCGCGCGCCGCGTCTTGCGGCAGCGACGGCTCCAGTACTTCCTGCCCATACAGGCTGGCATGCACATTGGATGGGGAACCGGTCAGCATGACGCCGTCGGCCAGCGCCAGCAGCGTCTCAAAATCGGTGGACGCGCCCAGGGCGGGCATGATGAGCGGCGTGCAGCCCGCCCCATCGGCCACTGCGGCGACATATTTGAATTGGGCTGTGTGATTGGCATGGGCGCCGATCTGGTTCACACAGGCGGGAACGATGACAATTGGGCTGTGCATAGCTTCATCATATGCCTATTTTGGTATCATTGTGAGTGCCACTTGTTTAAAATTGATGGAACCACTTTGAACCCCATGCCGCATCCGCCCTCCCCAACTTCCGATCTGCTAGCCCAGACATTGGCGCAATCCGGCTTCCATCCGCGCCTGCCGCAGCAGCGCCGTTTGTACGAAGCCGCCAAGAGTGCGATCCACCGCCAGTTGCTGGGCGCAGGCAGCAAACTGCCGTCCAGCCGCGACCTGGCGCGCGACTTGGGCATCTCGCGCAACACGGTGATCGCCGCGTTCGAGCAGCTGGCGGCCGAGGGCTATGTCACCAGCCAGCTGGGTAGCGGCACCTACGTGGCGGACTTGCAGGCGCAACGCGCCAGCATGCGCGGCTCCGGCCCGGTGCCGCGCGGATCGCCGCAGGGCCGCCCGGCGCGGTTGTCACGACGGGGGCGCGAATTGACCAGCTTTGCCGCCGGTCCGCGCTTCGAGATCCAGCCTTTCGCACCGGGCGAAGACGATTTCTCGTCCTTCCCGTTCAAACTTTGGCAGCGGCTGCAAAACCGCATCTGGCGCGAGGCGCGCACCGAACTGCTGGACTACGGCCAGTCCGGCGGCCACCTGCCGCTGCGCCAGGCCATCACCGAGTACCTGCGCTTGTCGCGCTCCGTGAAGGTGACGGTGGACCAGGTGATGATCACGGCCGGCACACAGCAATCGCTGGACCTGTGCGCGCAGCTGCTGGCCGACGCCGGCGACACCGCCTGGGTCGAGGATCCCGGCTACTGGGGCGCGCGCCGCGTGTTCCAGTCGCGCGAACTGAAACTGCATCCGATCGCGGTCGACGACGACGGCATGGTGCTGAAGGAGTCGGACCTGGCCACCAAGCCGCGCCTGATCTACGCCACGCCGTCGCACCAATATCCGACCGGCTCCGTCATGAGCCTGGCCCGCCGGCGCGAGCTGCTCAACATCGCCGTGCGCAAGGATGCATGGATACTGGAGGACGACTACGACAGCGAATTCCGCTACACCGGCCGCCCGCTGGCGGCGCTGCAAGGGCTGGACATCGACGACCGCGTGCTTTACATGGGTACCTTTTCCAAGGTGCTCTACCCCGGCATCAAGGTCGGCTACCTGGTGGTGCCGCCGGCGCTGGTCGATGGCTTCAAGAGCGCGCTGTACGACCTGCAGCGCCCCGGCCAGTTGACGGTGCAGGCGGTGCTGGCGGACTTTATCGCGTTGGGCCACTTCACCACTCACATCCGCAAGATACGCCAGACCTACGGCGCCCGCCGCGAGCTGCTGCGCCGCACGCTGGTGCAGCAGCTCGCGCCCCGGCTGCGCGGCAAGGTGACCATCTCCAGCGAGGAATCCGGCCTGCATCTGGTGGTGCAGCTGCCCGACGATGCCGACGACGTGGCGCTGGAAGCGGCGGCCGCCGCAGCGGACATCCGCGTCAAGGCACTCTCCACCTACTACCTCGCGCAGCCGACCAGGCGCGGGCTGCTGGTCGGCTACGCCTACTGCACGCCGGAGAAGATCAGCCACTACGGCCGCATCCTGGCGGACCTGATCGAAGCGGGAGTACCAGCATGAAGCACATGCCTTGGCGAGACTTCTGCGCGCTGGTCAGCAGCATCGGCGTGGTCGGCTTGGGGCTGGGCGCCACCATTCCACTGACGGCGTTGCGGCTGGACCAGCGCGGCATCGGCACCGACATCATCGGCATCATCACCGCCGCCAGCGCCTTCGGCATCCTGGCGGCGACACCCTTCGTCTCGCGCTGGGTGGCCCGCCACGGGCCGCGTGGCTGCATGACAGGCGCCATCGCCATCGGCGCGCTGTCCACCGCATTGATGGAAGCGACCGACAACGTGCTGCTGTGGGGTGCGCTGCGCTTCGTGTTCGGCGCCTGCATGGGCGTGCTGTTCACCATCGGCGAGGCATGGGTCAACCATCTTGCGCCGGTCAATTCGCGCGGCCGCGTGGTGGCCATGTACACCACCGCGTTCACGCTGTTCCAGCTGATAGGCCCTGCGCTAGTGGCGGGATTGGAAGGCAAGGTCGCGTGGCCGTTCGCCGCCTGCGGTGCGCTGTTCCTGCTCGCGCTACCCGGCATGGCGTTGATCTCCAACGACGGCCAGGTCGAAGAAGACGAGCCGCACGTCTCCTGGCGTGCGGTGCTGCCGCGCATGCCGATGATCGCCGTCGGCGCGGCCTTCTTCGCGCTGTTCGACACGCTGGCATTGAGCCTGCTGCCGCTGTACGCGATCCGCCAGGGCATGCTCACCGAACTGGCGCTGCTGTCGGCCACCGTGGTGCTGGTCGGCGACACCGCGTTGCAATTCGCCTTCGGCTGGCTGGCCGACCATGTGGGCCGCAGGCGCGTGCACACCGGCTGCGGCATCGCGGTGTGCGTGCTGCTGCCGCTGCTGCCGTTCGCGGCGGGCACGCCGTGGCTATGGTGGATACTGCTGCTGATGCTGGGCGCTGTGGCGGGGGCGATCTACATGCTGTCGCTGGTGGCGTGCGGCGCGCGCTTCCAGGGGCAATCGCTGGTCGCGGCCAGCGCCGTGGTCAATGCCAGCTGGGGAATGACCAGCAGCGGCGGGCCGTTGGTGACCGGTCTGTTGATGCAGACCGCCGGCATCAATGCGCTACCGGCGGTGCTGTGGTGCGGCGCAGCGATTTTCGTCGCCTGCGCCTGGTGGGAATACAAACAGGGCTATGTAGACTAACCCTTGGCTGCGGCGGCCACCTGCTTCTGGCGCAGGCGTTCGCTGCGCGCCATGTACAGGCTAGATGCGATCACGCCGATCGACACCACCAGGATGGTCAACGCCGCCACCGCGTTCACGCGCGGGTCCAGGCCCAGGCGCGCGCGCGAGAAGATCACGATAGGCATGGTCGACGAGCCGGGGCCGGACAGGAAGGCCGACAGCACCACGTCGTCCAGCGACAGCGTGAACGTCAGCAGCCACGCGGAACCCAGCGCCTGCGTGATGTTCGGCAGCGTCACCAGGAAGAACACCTGGTACGGACGGCAACCGAGATCCATCGCCGCTTCCTCCAGCGACTTGTTCATTTCCTGGAGGCGCGACTGCACCACCACCGCCGCATAGGCCATGCCCAACAGGGTGTGGCCCAGCCAGATCGTCACCAGGCCGCGCTCCGGGAAGCCGAAGGCCTTCTGCACCGACACCAGCATCAGCAGCAGAGACAGGCCGATGATCACCTCCGGCATCACCAGCGGCGCGCTGACCATGCCCGAGAACAACGTGCGGCCGGCGAAGCGCTGGTAGCGGTTCAGCACAAACGCCGCGAACGTCCCCAGCACCACCGAACTGCAAGCCGTCAGCAGCGCGATGCGCAGCGACAGGCCGAAACCACTGATGATCTCCGTATCCTCCATCAACGCCGCATACCACTGCGTCGAGAAGCCGCTCCACACCATGTCCTGGCGCGAGCTGTTAAACGAGAACACCACCAGCACCACGATGGGCAGGTAGAGGAACAGATAGCCCAGCGACAGCCAGCCGCGCCCGAACCAGCGCTGCACGAAATTGGAATGTCCTTTCATGGGCGGTCCTCCTCTGCCTTGTATTTATTGAAGATCGCCATCGGCACCAGGATCAGCAGAATCACCACCACCGTCACCGAGGACGCCAGCGGCCAGTCGTTATTGGTGAAGAACTCGTCCCACAGCTGACGGCCGATCATCAGCGTTTCCGGCCCCCCCAGCAGTTCCGGGATCACGTACTCGCCCACCGCCGGGATAAACACCAGCATGGTGCCGGCGATGATGCCGGACTTCGACAGCGGCACCGTGATGCGCCAGAACGCCTGCATCGGCGTCGCGCCCAAGTCGGCCGCGGCCTCCAGGAAGCGCAGGTCCATCTTCACCAGGTTGGCGTACAGCGGCAGGATCATGAACGGCAGGTAGGCGTAGACCATGCCGATGATGAGCGAGAACTGCGTGTTCATCAGATGCAGCGGCTCCGGGATGGCGCCTATGCTGATCAGGAAGTGGTTCAGGATGCCGTTGTTGGCCAGGATGCCCTTCCACGCGTAGATGCGCAGCAGGAAGGAGGTCCAGAACGGCATCATCACCAGCATCAGCAGCACCGGGCGCACCGTCGCCTTGGCGCGCGCCATGAAGTAGGCGAACGGGTAGCCGATGATGAGGCACAGCGCGGCCGTGATGGCGGCGAACTTGATCGAGTTCAGATAGGTCAAGGCATACAGCTCGTCCTGCGCGATGAACAGGTAGTTGGATATCTTGACCTTGAGCGTGATGACGCCGTCGGCCATCGTCATCAAGGTGCCGAAGGGATTGCCGCCGGTGTCCGCCTCGGTGAAGCTGATGCGCATCACGATCAGGAACGGCACCAGGAAGGCCACCGTCAGCCACAGGAAAGGCACGCCGATCACCAGGTTGCGGCCGGTGATCCAGCGTCCCGTCAGCAGGTTCTTGAGAAATTTCATGGCTGCGCTCCGCCTTAGCTGGTCAGCACGACGACGTCCGCGCCGTCCCACCAGGCGTAGACACGCTGGTCGCGCTTGAGCGCCGAATCTTCATGGCGGGCCGCGTTGGTGCGCGAGACCTTGAGCGTCATGCCGCTGTCGAGGCGCACGTGGTACTGCGTCTCGTTGCCGAAGTAGGCCATCGCCGTGATCACGCCCTGCACGCAGTTGTAGCCGTCCTCGCTGGCACTGGCGCGCTGCGCCGCGGTCGGCGCCTCCGCCTGCAAGGCGATTTTCTCCGGCCGCACCGCGACCGACACTTCCATGCCCATCGTGCCGGTGATGCCGTGGGTGACATAGTGGCGGCCTTCCGGCGTTTCGATGATGACGTGCGCCGGTTCATCGACCGCCACGGCGCCGTTGAACATGTTGACGCTGCCGATAAAGTCCGCGACGAAGCGGCAGTTCGGGGTTTCGTAGATTTCGCCCGGCGCGCCCACCTGCAGGATGCGGCCTTCGCTCATCACGGCGATGCGGGTCGCCATGCTCATGGCCTCGTCCTGGTCGTGGGTGACCATCACACAGGTCACGCCCACCTCCTCGATGATGCCGACCAGTTCCATCTGCGTGCGTTCGCGCAGCTTCTTGTCCAGGGCGCCCAGCGGCTCGTCCAGCAACAGCAACTGCGGACGCTTGGCCAGGCTGCGCGCCAGCGCCACGCGCTGCTGCTGGCCGCCGGACAGCTGGTGCGGCTTGCGTTTGCCGTAGGCGGTCAGCTGCACCAGCGCCAGCATCTGCTCCACGCGGGCGGCGATTTCGTCCTTCGGCAGGCCGTCGCGGCGCAGGCCGAAGGCGATGTTGTCCCATACCGACAGGTGCGGGAACAGTGCATAGGACTGGAACATCATGTTGATCGGGCGTTCGTACGGCGGCACGCCAACGATGTCCTTGCCGCCCAGCGTGATCTGGCCCTGGGTCGGCGTCTCGAAACCGGCCAGCATGCGCAGCAGCGTGGACTTGCCGCAGCCGGAACTCCCCAGCAGCGCAAAGATCTCGCCCTTGTTGATCGCCACCGACACATCGTTGACGGCGCGGACGCCGTCGAATTCCTTAACCAGGTTGCGGATCAGCAGGAAGGGTTCTCGCTCTTGGGTCATGTTATTAAAATATAAATGATATCAATAATATACGGGAAAACCCGTGAAAATTAGGCCGACCGCTGGCCGCGCGCTTGGTCGAACCCGTGATTATAAATGACGAAATCACACATGCAACAGCAGGTGCTCCCGCTCCCACGGGCTGATGACGGTCATGAACTCCTGATGCTCCAGTTCCTTGATCGCCGTGTAGACGTCGATGAAGCGCTCGCCCAGCACATCGCGCAGCCGGTCCTCGCGTCGCAGCAGCTCCAGCGCCTGCGGCAGCCCTTGCGGCAGCTCGAACAACCGGTCGTAGGCGCTGGCGGTGGTCATTGGCGTCGGCTCCAGCTGGTCCACCAGCCCTAGATAGCCGCAGGCCAGCGTCACCGCCATCGCCAGGTAGGGATTGGCGTCGGCGCCGATGATGCGGTTCTCCACCCGGCGCTGCTCGACGCCCGATATCGGGATGCGGAAGCCCACGGTGCGGTTGTCGATGCCCCACTGGATGTTGATCGGCGCGGCCGTGTGGCGCACGATGCGGCGATAGGAGTTCACATACGGCGCCATGATCGCCATCACCGACGGCGTGTAGCGCTGCAGGCCGCCGATGTAGTGGCGGAAGTGGGCCGACGGCGAACCGTCCGCCGCGCTGAAGATATTGCGGCCGGTGGCGGCGTCGCTCACGCTCTGGTGCACGTGCATCGCCGATCCGGGCTCTCCCGCCATCGGCTTGGCCATGAAGGTGGCGTACATATCGTGCTTGAGGGCCGCCTCGCGCAAGGTGCGCTTGAAGTAGAAGACGTTATCGGCCAGCGCCAACGCGTCGCCGTGCTGGAAGTTGAGGCCCATCTGACCGGCGCCGGTTTCGTGGATCAGCGTGTCGACGTCAAGGTTCATCAGCGCGCAGTAGTCGTAGATATCCTCGAACAGCGGATCGAATTCGTTGACGGCGTCGATGCTGTAGACCTGGCGACTGGTCTCGGCGCGGCCGCTGCGGCCCACCGGCGCCTTCAGCGGCAAGTCGGGATCGATGTTCTTCTCGGTCAGGTAGAACTCCAGCTCCGGGCCCACCACCGGCTGCCAGCCTTTGTCGGCATACAGCTTGAGCACCCGGCGCAGCACCGAGCGCGGGGCGAAATCGACCAGCGTGCCGTCGGCGAAGTAGCAGTCGTGGATCACCTGCGCGGTCGGGTCGATGGCCCAGGGGACGGTGGTGATGCTGCCCGGGTCCGCGCGCAGGATCATGTCGCGGTCGGTGGAGGAGATGGCGCGGTCGTAGGCCGCGTTCTCGGTCGGGTAGTTGCCGGTGACGGTCATGCCCAGCACCGCCTCGGGGATGCGCATGCCGCGCTCCTGGGTGAATTTGGCGCGCGGCAGGATCTTCCCGCGCGCCACGCCCGTCAAATCGGGCACCAGGCATTCGATTTCAGTGACTCGGTTCTCGTTGAGCCACTGGTCCATATCGGCATCGGAGAAATTTTCACGGATAGACATGTTCGCTCTCGGTAGTCATGATCAAGCGATCGATGGTCTAATTTACCATGTTTACAACCTTTCTTCCTCTGCCTCCACGCGGGTTTGCACAAGAATCTTTTTGATCTCCGGCACGCAGGAGCCGCAATTACCCCCGGCTTTCAGGCAGGCCGTCACTTCGGGCACCGTTTTCAGGTCCTTTTCGATGATGGCGTTGCAGATCGTGTTGCGGCCCACGCCGAAGCAGGAGCACACGGTAGGACCGGTATCGGCGCCCTTCTCGACCGGCATGCCCACCAGCAGGCCGACACGGTCGATCTCACTCAGCAGATCCTTGACGAACAGGCTGGCCAGCCAGGCGCGCGATGGCATGTCCTGGCGCGGCGACAGGAAGATGCATTGTTCGATGCGGTCGTTCACCACATGCACGGCGCGGTACACGCCGGCGGTGCGGTCTTCGTATTCGAGCCAGTCGGCGTCCAAGTCGGCAACACCCAGCAGCTCGCGCGCCCAGCCGCCAAAGTCCTTGATCGTATTGCGGCCGGCCAGCTCGTAGCGGGCGAATTCGCGGCCCTGGATGCGCGTCCAGTGGGCCACGCTGTCGAGATTCATTTCGGTCCGGCTCAGGATGAAGCCATGCCAGTTCACGCGGAACTGCTCGATACGCACCGGCGTGTGTTTGAATTCCGGCTCGCCGGACACCGGATCGACCACCGGGTTGACCAGGGCGCCGACCCGCGCATCGGACGAGGTCTGGCCCGACCAGTGGATAGGAATGAATACGCTGCCGCGCGGGATGCCGCCGCCGTGCTGCACCCGTGCCACCATCGCACCCCATGCGGAGCTGACGCGCGCCAGTTCCCCCTCGCGCACGCCGTGCAGCAGTGCGTCCTGCGGGTGGATGTCGACGAAGGATTCGGCGATGTGGTCGGCCAGCGTGGCGGATTTTCCGGTGCGCGTCATGGTGTGCCACTGGTCGCGCACGCGGCCGGTGTTGAGCGTCAGCGGGAAGTCTTCGCAAATGGCGTTGGCCGGCGCGCGCGTGGCGGTGGCGATGAAGCGCGCCTTGCCGTCGGCATGGGCAAAGACGTTGTCCTTGAACAGGCGGGCCTCGACTTGCAGCTCGCCCGATGCGGTGCGGCGCACCGGCCACTGGGTGGGTTCCAGTTCGTCGTATTCGCGTTGATTGAGGCCGGACAGGCCGGACATGTCGAAGGCGCGCGGCACGTCGCCGATAGCATTGCGGAAGCCGCTCAGGCGCGCATGTTCGTCGAACACGCCCTGGGGGCCGTAGAAATCGAAGCCGCCGAAACCCATGCGCTGCGCGAACAGCGACAGAATCTTCCAGTCCGGCAGCGCTTCGCCCGGCGCCGGCAGGAAGGCGCGCTGGCGCGACACGCGGCGCTCGGAATTGGTGACGGTGCCGTCTTTTTCACCCCAGCCCAGTGCCGGCAGCAGCACGTCGGCGTAGGCGTTGGTGTCGGTGTTCTGCATGATATCGGTGGCGACCACCAGCTCGCACTTCTCCAGCGCGCGCCGCACCTGGTCCGCGTCCGGCATGCTGACCAGCGGATTGGTGGCGATCACCCACACCGCCTTGACCTTGCCCGCTTCAATCGCCTGGAACAGGTCGACCGCCTTCAGGCCCGGCTTGGCGGCCAGTGCCGGCGAATCCCAGAAGGTTTGCACCACTTCACGGTGATCGGCGCGGTCCAGGTCCATGTGCGCGGCCAGCATATTGGCCAGGCCGCCCACTTCGCGCCCGCCCATCGCGTTAGGCTGGCCGGTGATCGAGAACGGCCCCATGCCCGGCTTGCCGATACGGCCGCCGATCAGGTGGCAGTTGATGATGGCGTTGACCTTGTCGGTTCCGGCCGACGATTGATTGACGCCCATCGAGAATGCGGTAATGGTCTTGCGCGTGGAGGCAAACGATTCGTAGAACTCCATCAGCACCGGCAGTTCGATGCGGCAGATCTTCGCCACGGCGGCGGGATCGCTGCAATCGACATTGGCCGTTTCCAGCGCCGCATCCAGTCCATTGGTATGGTGACCGACAAACGCCGGATCGACCGCGCCGATGCGCGCCAGGTAGCTGAGCAAACCATTGAACAGCCACACGTCCGTGCCCGCCTTGACCGGCAGGTGCAGGTCGGCCAGCTCGCAGGTCGCGGTGCGGCGCGGATCGATGACGACGATCTTCATCTCCGGCCGGCTTTCCTTGGCCTTGAGAATGCGTTGGAACAGGATCGGATGGCACCACGCGGTGTTGGAGCCGACCAGCACCACCATGTCGGCCAGTTCCAGGTCGTCGTAGCACAGCGGCACCAGGTCTTCGCCGAAGGCGCGCTTGTAGCCGGCCACCGCCGACGACATGCACAGCCGGGAATTGGTGTCGATATTGGCGCTGCCGATGTAGCCCTTCATCAGCTTGTTGGCGACATAGTAGTCCTCGGTCAGCAGCTGGCCGGAGACGTACAGCGCCACCGCGTCCGGGCCATGCTCGGCGATGATGGCGCGCCAGCCGTCGGCGACCTTGTCCAACGCGGCATCCCACGACACGCGGCGCAAGCCATCCGCATCGCGCACTTGCGGATACAGCAGGCGGCCTTCGAGGCCGGTCGTCTCGCCCAACGCCGAACCCTTGACGCACAGGCGGCCCTTGTTCGCGGGATGCAGCTTGTCGCCGGCGATGGCGATCGTGCCGTCGGCCTTGGGCGTGGCCTGCACACCGCAACCGACGCCGCAATAGGCGCAGGTGGTGCGTACTGCTAGATGGTCAGTGGACAGGTTCAAGATGCTTCTCGCTCAAATCATGCGGCGCGCGCGGAAAGCGCTTCGCCAAACAACAGGTTTTGCCGGATCGGCGTAATGTCGGTGCGGTTTTGAATCAGGTTGAAGTACCACGGGCCATCCTTGACATCGCCATACAGCACGGCGCCGGTCACGCGCCCGTCCCTCAACACCAGCCGCTTGTAGACGCCGCGGCGTGCGTCGCGCAGCACCAGGTCCTCACTGCCTTCGCCGCCGATGAAATCGCCGACCGAGTAGAGGTCCACGCCGGTCACTTTCAATCGGGTCGGCGACGTCTGCTGCACATAGCGGCGCACGCCGGCACCGGCCAGGTGGGCGCCGCAAACGCGCGCCTGGTCCCAGATCGGCGCCACCAGGCCGAAGGTCGCGCTGCGGTGCTGCACGCACTCGCCCACCGCGTACACGCGCGGATCGTAGGTTTGCAGCGTGTCGTCCACCACGATGGCGCGTTCGCAATGCAGGCCGGCCGACTTGGCCAGGTCGATGTTTGGACGCACGCCGGCGGTCATCACCACCAGGTCGGCCGGGATCTCGCTGTCGTCCTTGAAGCGTACCGCGCGCACGCGGTCCGGGCCGACGATTTCGGCGGTCTGCGCGTTCATCATGAACTTCAGGCCCTTGGCTTCCAGCGCCTTTTGCAGCAGCAGCGCGGCAGGCTTGTCGAGCTGCTGGTTCATCAGCGCGTCGGTCACGTGGACCACGGTGACCGACATGCCCTGGCGTTGCAGGCCATTGGCCGCCTCAAGTCCCAGCAGGCCGCCGCCGATCACCACCGCATGACGGTGGTTGCGCGCCATCGCCAGCATGGTCTCCACGTCCTGGATATCGCGGAAGGCCAGCACGCCGGGAAGCTGGTGGCCGGGCACGGGAATGATGAAAGGCTTGGAACCGGTGGCGATCAACAGGCGGTCGTAGCGCACTTCCAGTCCGGAGCGCGCGCGCACGATGCGCTTGCGGCGGTCGATATGCTCGACCGGATCGCCGGCGTGCAGCGTGATGCCATGCTGGACGTACCATTCGCGCGTATTGAGCATGATGTCTTCCATGCTCTTTTCGCCCGCCAGTACAGGCGACAGCAGGATGCGGTTGTAGTTACCGTGCGGCTCGGCGCCGAACACGGTGATGTCGTACATGTCCGGCGCCAGCTTGTACAGCTCCTCGACCGTACGCATGCCGGCCATGCCGTTGCCGATCACGACCAGCGCGGGTTTCACAGGCCTACCCAGACTTTGCCGCCGTCGATACGGGCGGGATAGATGCCGACCGAATGCTCTGGCGCTTCCAGGCACTCGCCCGTTTGCAGGTCGAAGTGCTGCTTGTAGATCGGCGAGGCGACCACGATGCGTTCGCCCAGGTTGCCGACCAGGCCACGCGACAGCACGGAGGCTTCGGAATTCGGATCGTAGTTATCGATGGCGAACACGCGCGGGTTGCCGTCGTCCACGTGGAACACGGCGACCTGCTGCTGGTTCAACAAGGCGCACACGCCGGTGTTGGGCACGATCTCGTCCAGGTTGCAGACGGCGATCCAGTTATCGGTTTGAATATCGCGATGCATAAAGTTCTCCTCAAGCTGCCTTGACTGCGATCGGAATCACGCGCTTGCGTTCTTCCACGGTGGCCGGACGAATCTGTCCGCGTTCTTCCATGAACAACACGTTTTCGTCGCCCTTTTCGCTGTTGACGAAGTGGCGGAAGCGCTTGCGGGTTTCTGGATTCTCGACGGCTTCTTTCCACTCGCATGCATAGGTGTCGACCACATGCTGCATATCGGCCTCCAGTTCGGCGGCTATGCCCAGCTTGTCGTTGACGACGACCTGCTTCAGGTAATCCAGGCCGCCTTCCAGGTTCTCGCGCCAGGTGCTGGTGCGTTGCAGGCGGTCGCCGGTGCGGGTGTAGAACATCAGGAAGCGGTCGATGTACTGAACCAGCGTGGCCTTGTCCAGGTCCGTCGCCAGCAGTTCGGCGTGGCGCGGCTTCATGCCGCCGTTACCGCATACGTACAGGTTCCAGCCTTTTTCGGTGGCGATCACGCCGACGTCCTTGCCCTGCGCCTCGGCGCACTCGCGGGTGCAGCCGGATACGCCGAACTTGATCTTGTGCGGCGTGCGCAGGCCCTTGTAGCGGTTTTCCAGTTCGATCGCCAGGCCGATGGAATCGTCGACGCCGTAACGGCACCAGGTCGAACCGACGCAGGATTTCACCGTGCGCAGCGATTTGCCGTAGGCGTGGCCGGATTCAAAGCCGGCGGCGATCAGTTCTTCCCAGATCAACGGCAGCTGCTCGACGCGGGCGCCGAACATGTCGACACGGGCGCCGCCGGTGATCTTGGTGTACAGGCCGTACTTCTTGGCGACCGTGCCGACCGCGATCAAGCCGTCGGCCGTGACTTCGCCGCCCGGCATGCGCGGCACCACCGAGTAGGTGCCGTCCTTCTGGATATTGCCGAGGAAGTAGTCGTTGGTGTCCTGCAGACTGGCGTGTTCCTTCTTCAGCACAAAGTCGTTCCACACCGACGCCAGGATGCTGGCCGCCAGCGGTTTGCAGACGTCGCAACCGAGGCCCTTGCCATGCTTGGCCAGCAAGTCGCCGAAGCTCTTGATCTGACCGACTTTGATCAGGTGGAACAGCTCCTGGCGCGAGTAGGCGAAGTGTTCGCAGACGTGGTAGTTGACGGCCATGCCGAGCTTTTTCATCTCGGCCTTCATCACCTGCGTCACCAGCGGCACGCAGCCGCCGCAGGAGGTGCCGGCGTTGGTGCAGCTTTTCAGTTCGCCGATGGTGGTGGCGCCGCTCGCCACCGCTGCGCACAGCGTGCCTTTCGATACGTCGTTGCAGGAGCAGATCTGCGCGCCTTCCGGCAGCGCGTCCACGCCCAGGCGGGGCTTGGCTGCGCCGTCCGATTGCGGCAGGATCAGGAACTCCGGCGATTCCGGCAGTTCGATTTTGTTCAACATCATTTGCAGCAGCGTGCCGTATTCGCTGGCGTCGCCCACCATCACGCCGCCCAGCAGGTACTTGCCGCAGTCGGAGACGACGATCTTCTTGTAGATCTGTTTGCGCTCGTCGGTGAACTGGTAGGAGCGGCTGCCTTCGACCTTGCCGTGCGGGTCGCCGATGCTGGCCACGTCCACGCCCATCAGTTTCAGCTTGGTGCTCATGTCGGCGCCGGCGAATTCCGCCGCTTCGCCCAGCATGTGCTTGGCCGCGACGCGCGCCATCTCGTAGCCTGGCGCCACCAGGCCGAAAATCAAGCCGCCCCACAGCGCGCATTCGCCGATGGCGTAGACGTCCGGGTCGGAGGTGACGCAGTTGTTGTTGATCTCGATGCCGCCGCGCGGACCGATGGTCAGGCCACTCTCGCGCGCCAGCATGTCGCGCGGGCGGATGCCGGCCGAGAAGACGATCATGTCCGCGTCCAGGTGGCCGCCGTCGGCGAACTCCATACGGTGCGTGGCGTCGACGCCATCGACGATGGCGGTGGTGTTCTTGCCCGTGTGGACGGTCACGCCCAGCTCTTCGATCTTACGGCGCAGCACGCGCGCGCCGCCGTCGTCCACCTGCACCGCCATCAGGCGCGGCGAGAATTCGACCACGTGGGTTTCCAGCTTCATGTCACGCAGCGCCTTGGCGCACTCGAGACCCAGCAGGCCGCCGCCGATGACGACGCCGGTCTTGGAGCGCTTGCCGCATTCGAGCATCGCTTCCAGGTCTTCGATGGTGCGGTAGACGAAGCAGTCCTTGCGCTCCTTGCCCGGCAGCGGCGGCACGAAAGGGAAGGAGCCGGTGGCGATCACCAGCTTGTCGTAGTCCAGCACATTGCCGTCGGCCGTGGTGACGGTTTTGCGGGCCGTGTCGATGCCGGTGGCACGGGTGTTCAGGCGCAGCACCATGTCGTCACGGTCGAAGAAGCCTGGCTTCACCAGCGACAGGTCTTCCGCCGATTTACCGGAGAAGAACTCGGACAGGTGCACGCGGTCATATGCGGGACGCGGCTCTTCACACAGCACCGTCACTTGCAGATGGGCGGCGCCGCTGTTGGCCAGGCTCTCCAGGAATTTGTGGCCAACCATGCCGTGGCCGATAACGATAATCTTCATGATGTCCTCTTAGGCTGCCAGCTCGGCGGCGGTTGCGGTTTCTTCGACGGCGCTGTTGCTGAAGCGGGCCGCCAGTGCGCACAGCGCGGATGCGGCGACAACGATGCCGAGGATGCTCAGCGTCTGCTGCACATTGCCCAGGCCTTTCATCAGGAAGCCCGCAGCCACGGCGCCGACGTTGCCGCCCGCGCCGATGATGCCGGCCACGCCGCCCAGGGCGCGCTTGTCGACGAAAGGCACGATGGCGTAGGTCGCGCCGCAGGCCATATGGGTGAACAGGCCGAATACCAGCATGGCGCCGATTGCCAGCGCGGCGGTGCCTGCGTTGGCGAACAACAGCAGGCCGGCGCCTTCGCCCAGCATCAGCACGAACAGCAGCGTGACGCGGTTATTCAGGTTGCCGGCGGCGGCGAATTTGTCCGACACCCAGCCGCCCAGGGCACGGGCGAACAGTGCCAGCAGGCCGAAGCTGCCCGCCGCCATGCCGGCTTGGGCCAGCGTCAGCTTGAAGTGATCGACGTAGTAAATCGCGGCGATGTTGTGGATGAAAATCTCGATGCCGAAGCAGGCGCCGTAGGTGATGAACAGCATCCATACGCGGTAGTTGGCGGAGGCCAGTTTGAAGCTCTCCCAGCCGCCTTTCTTTGCGCCGCCGTCGATGGCGATGCCTGCTGCGCGCAGTTCGCTGAAGTTCCCTTGCGGGCAGTCCTGCGTAAAGCGGTAGTAGACGCCGGCCATGACGATCATCAGCACGCCCGGCACCAGCAGCGCGGCGCGCCAGCCGTAGGTTTCGCTCACGCCCAGCATGACCATGGCGGTCATCAGCAGCGGCATCACGGCTTGCGCCACACCGCCGCCGGCGTTGCCCCAGCCTGCGGCTGCGGCGTTGGCGGTGCCCACCACCTTAGGCCCGAACATCACCGAGGTATGGTACTGGGTGATGACGAAGCTGGCGCCGGCCGCGCCGATACCAAGGCGGAACAGCAGGAAGCTCTCGTAGCTCTGCGCGAAGGCGACGCCGATCACCGGGATGGAACCCAGCAGCAGCAAGCCCGTATAGGTTTTGCGTGGACCGAAATGGTCGCACAGAGGGCCGACCACCAGCCGCACGAGGATGGTGATGGCCACGGCGGCGATGTTGATATTGGCGATCTGCGCGACGCTCAAGCCGAATTCACCTTTAATCACCGGCATCAGCGGTGCGCAGGCAAACCAGGCGAAGAAGCAGACGAAGAACGCCATCCAAGTCAAGTGGAACGCCCGCATCTGAGGCGTTGAAATCGAAAAGAGCTTGATGCTGGTAGCTTTGGTGGCCATTTATTATCCCGTTCAGAAAACAAAAAGGCGCCCGCGCAACCAAGGTCACCTAAGACCAGGTTGGGCGGACGCCGTTGTCCTGCCGCCCCGTCTTTGGGTCGGCGGTTGTATTCGGGGGGATCGCCGTTGATCCCTTAGCCTCTGTATTGCAAGAGCCGTGCCAGACCGCGCAAGGCTTGTTTACAGGGAGAGAAGGCCGCAGCGGGCCTGGTTTGCACTGGCGCCGTGCTATGTTGCGGTGCACGATGCACGCTATCGGTGCGCACCGGCGGTGCGCGAGGCGGTGCATTACATGCAAGCTTTCAGGGCGTCGACATAGCGTTCGCTCACCGGGACCTGCGCATCGCAGCGTAATGTGAGCAGGTAGCGCCCGTCGCCGACGACCGATAATCGCTTGATCTGGTCACGCCGGACAATCGCCGCGCGATGCACGCGCAGGAAGTCATCGGGCCTCAGGAGGGATTCGAGTCGGCTGAGCGGTATGCGGTGCAGCACCTTGCGCGACGCCAGATGCAGCTCGACGTAGTTGCCGGCAGACTGGAGCCACAGCACGTCAGCTACCCGGATTTGCTCAATGTAGCCGATCGAACGCACGCTGATCGCGGCGGGATAACGGTCTGGCGCGAAGTCGACGTAGCCACGTAGGGCGTTGCCATAGCCCTCGGGCTGGCGGTATCGCAGCATTTGCGCCGCCCGTTCGACGGTCTGTGCCAGCCGCCTGTCGTCGATGGGTTTAAGCAGATAGTCGAGTGCATGGACTTCAAACGCGTCCACCGCGTAGGCGTTAAAGGCCGTAACGAAGATGATCAGCGGCGGCGCAGGTAAGCGGCTCAACTCGCGCGCCAGCGCCAGGCCGGTTTCCCGTGGCATCTGGATATCCAAAAATATCACATCGACGCTGGCCGTCGCCAGTACATTGCGGGCGGCGATGGCGCTTTCGCATTCGGCCAGCAAGTGCCAGTCCGGGCAGGATTCCATTGCCAGGCGCAGATTCGCGCGTCCCGGCGGTTCGTCATCCACGATGATATAAGTGACTGGCATTTAGTCCTGCACCGCCAGCGGCAAGCGAATCTCCGCAAAGAACCGGTCGCCGCGCCGCTCGGCGTGCAGCGATGCGCGCGGATTTGACATGACAAGCCGCGCCCGCGTATTTGCCAGTCCCAGTCCAGTGCCGGGATTGGGCGGCGCGTGCACGTTGACGGGGTTCGAGACCGTGATCAGCAGGTCCGCCGCCTGCCGCTCGAAGCGGACGCGGATATCGCTGTCGCCCTCGTGACAATCCAGATCGTGACGCAGTGCGTTCTCGATCAAGGGCTGCAACAACAGCGGTGGGCATTGGGCCGCATGCAGCAGCTCATCATCGCAATCGATACTGATATGCAAACGGTCGCCGTAGCGCAGGCGCTGCAAGTCGGTGTAGTCCTGGACGAACTGCAGTTCTTCACCGAGGCTGACGTGCTCGCGCAGGCTCGCCGACAAGGCGTAGCGCAGCAGGTCGCTGAGACGGTTGATGCCGTTCAGCGAGACTGCCTTGTCGCCGCTGCGGACCAGGGCGCTGATCGCGTTGAGCGCGTTGAAAATGAAATGCGGCTCGAGCTGCGCCCGCAGGGCCAGCATGCGTTGCTGTTCCAGCGCCAGGGACAATTGCAGGTTTTCGGTGTGCGCCCGCTGCCAGGCGCGCTCGCGTGTCTTGGCCAGGCGCCAGTTGCCGATGGCGACGATGATGGCGAAGGTGGCGCTGCTCATGAACCAGCCGTAGCGGCGCATCTTCAGCAGGACCTGGCGAGCGTCCTCCAGACTATCGCCACGCACCCAGGCTATGTAAAACCACTGGAGCGGTTGGAACACGAGCACGATCGCGATGAACAATCCCACCACGTTTCGGCGGCGCTCAAGCAATGCGGGCCACCGCTCCAGCGCCAGGCACAGGCCGGAGCTCAGCACCGTCATGGGCACGTACTCGCCGCACCATTTTGCCCAGAGACTCAGGAAGCCTTGCGTGGCGTGGTCGTTGTAGTTCCCGAACGCGCCGAAACCGCTGATCGCCAGCCAGACCAGCACGTTGAGGAAGATGGTTTTCACGGCAGCCGGCCAAGGCGCATACGGGGCAATAAGGGAGGGCGCGGTATTCATCGGCAGCGAGTATAGCAGGGGGATATTCGGCCGCTGTCACGCCGTACCGGGATTTCGTCACATCGGCGCCATGGCGTTTATCCGTCAGGTCCAGAATCGGCGTCTCCACACAGAAAAGGGAAACCATGACGCTTAAGATGATCGGCAAGGGGATGCTCGTATTCCTCGCTTGTTTGCTCGCGCATCTCATCATCGCCGCCTGCTGGGCGGCGGTATCGTTAAGCGACGCCATGTCGAACATGCCGACTGCCGCAATCGGTTTGTCGGAGCGGCAGATAGCTATCCTGCTCAAGGTTGAGGACCCGACTTTCTACCAGCACCCTGGCCTGAGTCTTGCCGAAGGCCAGGGCCTCGCCACGATTTCTTCCGCAGTGGCTAGCCAGGTATTTCTGTCGGGGCGCAGCCTTGGCGGCATTGAGGGCGCGTTGCAGACGCTGTACCGCGGCGTATTCAATTGCTGCAAGCAGGTGGACTTCGGACGCGACGTCATGGCCCTGGTCTTGAACGCCAGGCTGTCCAAGGACAGGCAACTAGCCCTGTATGTGTCCGAGGTCTACATGGGCACCAATCGTGGAGGGCAAGTGAACGGACTGGCGTCTGCGGCGCAGAGCTATCTCGGCAAGCCGCTGGCGCAGTTAGCGGAACCGGAGTTCATCGGTTTGGTGGCGATGATCAAGGCGCCGAATCGGTATCACCCCATCAGCCATCCAGCCGCGCACGCACAGCGCGCGGCGCGCATACAGGCGCTGGTGGACGGAAAGTGCAAGCCCGCAGGTTGGTTCGACACCTCGTACACGCAATGTGCCCCGTAGCGCCGCCGATTTGTTGACGATATTTTAAGGCTGACTTATGCTGGCGGCCATGACCATACGCCAAACTCTCCGCATCGCCGTACTGGCGGCCACCGCCACCCTTCTGACCACGTCGGCGTTCGCCGCCCGCATACTGGATGAAACAACGATCCAGATCGATGGGCAAACCCGCCGCTACTACCATCTGCACGACGCCGAGAACAACGGGGCCGCGACGCCTATCCTGCTGCTAAGTGGATCGGGCTGCAAAGACTTCGGCAGCCGCGTCCCGTTCTTCTTCGAGTACTATCCGGCGCCGGCGGATGTCTACTTCCTTGAAAAGATCGGCATCCAGAAAGGGGCGGACGGAAAGGCATGCTCGGAAATCTACAACCAGGCCGATACACTGGAGCGCAGGGTAAGCGATACCCTGGCGTTCATTGAACAGGAACCGAAGTTGAAGGCCCTGGGCCCGCGCAGCCTGGCGCTGCTGGGTTTCTCCGAAGGCGGGGCGGTGGCGCCGATCGTGGCGCTGCGCAGCCCGAAGATAGGCTGGCTTGCAACGGGAGGCAGTGGCGGCCTGCCGCAAAGCCAGAGCTTCCTGATCTTTGCCGACCGTGGCGTGCCACCCTACGCATCGCCTTTCTCGCGCGAGATATTCCTGCAGACCTTTGCCGCGATCAAGGCAGACCCGCAAAGCCTGGACAAGAAGTTCTTCGGCCATGCCTATCGCTACTGGAGTTCGCACCTGTTCTACGATCCATTGACCACCTACGCGCAGCTGGATATACCGATCATCGCCGCCATGGGTGAGAAGGACGACAGCGAAGCCATCGAATCAGGGCGGGCCTTGCGGGATTACTTCGCCGGCCAGCCAGAAAAGAAATTCACCTTCGTCGAATACCCCAACGCCGGCCATGCGCTGCAGGCACCGGACAAGGCCAACCTGCAGGACTTTGTCGCCGGACTGGCGGCGTGGTTAAGCTCAGGCGTCAAGCGCTAGCGCGCAAGGGCGCGGCGAGGGCCTGCCAATCATCCGCGCAGCGCACCACGTCGCCGACGACGATGATGCTTGGGCTGCCAAGGCCGCTGTCGCGCAGTGCCTGCGGCAGCTGGCCCAGCGTGGTGAGCAACTGGCGCTGGTTGTCCCGCGTGGCCGATTGCACCACCGCCACCGGCGTATCGGCCGCCGCACCGCCGGCCAGCAGGCCGGCCTGGATCGCATCCACGCGCGCCACGCCCATGTAGATCACCAGCGTCAGGCCGCTCTGCGCCAGCGCTTTCCATTCGGGTTCCGATTCCGCATCCTTGCCATGGCCGGTGACGAAGGTCACGCCCTGGCTCCACGAGCGGTGCGTCAGCGGGATGCCGATGCTGGTCGGCGCGGCCAGCCCGCTGCTGATGCCCGGCACCACGTCCACCTCGATACCCTGCGCGCGCAAGGATGCGCGCTCCTCGCCGCCGCGGCCGAACATATACGGATCGCCGCCCTTGAGCCGCACCACGCGGTGCCCCGCGCGCGCTTCAGCGATCATCAGCCGCTCGATGAATTCCTGCGGCGTGGATGCGCAGCCGCCACGCTTGCCGACCTGGATCACCCGTGCCGTCGCAGGCGCGAAGCCGAGTATCTCGGGGTTGACCAGATCATCGATCAGCACCACGTCGGCACGCTCGATGGCGCGGACGGCCTTTAACGTCAACAGTTCCGGATCGCCGGGACCGGCGCCTACCAGGGTTACGCTGCCCATCATGTTCTCCTTAACCTGCGGCGGCCAGCGCTGCGCTGACCATTTCATCGATCTCGCCGGTGATATTGGACAGTACGCCCGCCACCACCGAGAATTCCTTGCCTGCGTGCCCCGCCCGCGCCGCGACGATGCGCGCGTTGAAGGCCACCATGCGCGCCTGGCGGTTGATCGTATCGATATCGGTGATCACACCGCGCAGCTGCTTGCGCACCAGGCGCGCGTTCAGCTTGGCCTGCTCTTCGTAGATGCTGGTGATCGTGTTGAGGATCGCCAGCGTCGGCGTGGTGATGCCCACCAGCTCCGCCAGCAGCTCCGCGCTCTGCGAGGAGCCTTGTGCGATTGCCTTCAAGGTGCGCTCGCCCAGATCGGCAAAGTGCGTGATCTGGCGGTCGCCATCGAGCTTGCCGAAATAGGCCTCGTGCAGCTCGGGACAGAACACGCCCGGCAAACCATCCTTCTCCGCCAGCAGCGACTTGTGGGCGCCACGGAACAGCGCCAGTGCTTCCTGCGCGGTGGCCGCGCCATCCGCGTGTCCCTGCGACGCCAGCAGCGCATACAGCACGATGCGCTGCGACGTGAAGCGCCGGCGGCCCGACAGATTGATCAAGGCGCCGAACACTTCGCCGGTCAGCGCTTTCTTGGCGGCGCCTTCCGGCGCCATGGGGGGCGTGGTCATATCCATCAAGCGGCTTCCTTGGCTGGATGCGCCTGTTTGCGATACAAGAACTCCAGCACCGCCGTGCGGTATTCGGTGTAGCGCGCATCCTGCGCCAGTGCCACGCGGTCGCGCGGACGATCCAGCTGCACGTCGACGATCTCGCCGATGGTGGCGGCCGGGCCGTTGGTCATCATGACGATGCGGTCCGACAGCAACACCGCCTCGTCCACATCGTGCGTGACCATCACCACCGTCGACTTGGTGGCGGCGACGATCTTCAGCAGCTCGTCCTGCAAGTGCGCGCGGGTCAGCGCATCGAGCGCGCCGAAGGGTTCATCCATCAGCAGAACCTTCGGCTCCATCGCCAGCGCGCGGGCGATGCCGACGCGCTGCTTCATGCCGCCCGAGATTTCATGCGGACGCTTGGACTCCGCCGCCGTCAGGCCGACCAGCGCCAACGCCTGCATGGTGCGCTCGCGCAGCTGGTTGCGCGTTTCCGTCTTGCCGAACACGCGCTCGACGCCAAGGTAGATGTTTTCGTAGCAGGTCAGCCACGGCAGCAGCGAATGGTTCTGGAACACCACCGAGCGCTCCGGCGACGGCCCGGCGATCTCGCGGTTGGCGCACAACAGCACGCCGTCCGTGGGCTTGAGCAGGCCGGCGATCAGGTTAAGCAAGGTCGATTTGCCGCAGCCCGAGTGGCCGATCAGCGTGATGAACTCTCCCTTGCGCACCGTCAGGTCGATCTCGCGCAGCGCGTGGAACACGCCCTTCCGGGTATGGAACACCATCTCCACGCCTTCGATGTCGATGAATTTTGGCTCGTCCATGATCGTGGTCCTTTAGTTGGATACTTGTTCGTAGGTGAAGGCGCGGGCCAGCGCCATCAGCGCCTGCTCCAGCATCAGGCCGACCACGCCGATGGCGACGATGGCGATGATGATGTGCGGGACATTCAGGTTGTTCCACTCGTCCCACACCCAGAAGCCGATGCCCACGCCGCCGGTCAGCATCTCCGCCGCGACGATCACCAGCCACGCGGTGCCGATCGACAGCCGCACGCCGGTGAGAATGTAGGGCAGCGCGGACGGCAGCAGGATCTTGGTCAGCACCTTCCACTCCGACAGGTTCAGCACCTTGGCCACGTTCATGTAATCCTGCGGCACGCGCTGCACGCCGACGGCGGTGTTGATGATCATCGGCCAGATCGAGCAGATGAAGATCGACCAGATGGCGGCAGGGTTGGCGGACTTGAACACCAGCAGGCCGATAGGCAGCCAGGCCAGCGGCGACACCGGCTTGAGCAGGCTGATGATCGGCCCGAACATGCTGCCGATGAACTGCACGCGGCCGATCAGGAAGCCCAGCGGAATGCCCACCAACGCCGCCAGGCCGAAGCCCACCGCCACCCGCTGCAGGGACGCCAGGATATTCCAGCCTATGCCCTGGTCGTTCGGGCTTTTGCTGTAGAACGGATCGGAGAACAGCTTGACCGCTTCCTGCAAGGTCGCCAGCGGCGTCGGGAAGGCGCTGTTCTTGATGGTGATGATCTGCCAGACCAGCACCAGCAGCGCAGCCCCCAGCAAGGGCGCGACAATCTTCATCGCCGTGGCGGATACCTGCTGCCGCGTGCGCGCCGTGGAATTGGCGGCCAGCGGGCGACGTGGGCGGCGGATCGGCGCCGCTGCTACCGGTTCGGCGCTATCGGGTTTGAGCATGGCGTTCATGGCATTCCCCTATCAGGCTTTGATCTTGAACGAGGCGGCGAACGCTTTCGGGTTCTTGCCGTCCCATACGGAACCATCCATCAACTTCGAAGTGCGCAGCGGGCTTTTCGGCACCGGCGTCTTGGTCATCGCCGCGGCCTCCTTGTACAAATCGATCTGGTTGACCGAGGTGGCCACGGCCAGGTAGTCCGGATCGTCCTTCAGCAGGCCCCAGCGGCGGTGCTGCGTCATGAACCACATGCCGTCCGACAGGTACGGGAAGTTGACCGCGCCGTCGTTGTAGAACTTCATGTAGTTCTGGTCGTCCCAGGTCTTGCCCAGGCCATTCTGGTAGCGGCCCATGATGCGCTGGTCGATCGCGTCCTTGCTGGTGTTGACGTAGGATTTGTCGGCGATGACCTCGGCCATCTTGTTCTTGTTGGCCAGCGAGGCGTCGATCCATTTGCCGGCGTCGATGATGGCGGCCATCATCGCGCGGCAGGTGTTCGGGTTCTTCTTGGCAAATTCCAGCGTCGAGCCGAGCACCTTTTCCGGGTGGTCCTTCCAGATGTCCTGGGTGGTGGTGGCGGTGATGCCGACGCCGTCCATGATGGCGCGGTGGCCCCACGGTTCGCCCACGCAGAAGCCGTCCATGTTCCCGACCCGCATATTGGCCACCATCTGCGGCGGCGGTACCGTGATGACCTTGGCGTCCTTCATCGGGTTGATGCCGTTGGCGGCCAGCCAGTAGTAGAGCCACATCGCGTGGGTGCCGGTCGGGAAGGTCTGGGCGAAGGTGTATTCGCGCTTGTCGGTCTGCATCAGCTTGGCCAGCGACGCGCCGTCGACGGCCCCCTTGTCGGCCAGCTTCTTCGACAGCGTGATGGCCTGGCCGTTGTTGTTGAGGCCCATCAGCACCGCCATGTCCTTCTTCTGGCCGCCGATGCCCATCTGCACGCCGTAAAGCAGGCCATACAGCACATGGGCCGCATCGAGATCGCCGTTGGCCAGCTTGTCGCGCACGCCGGCCCAGGAAGCCTCTTTGCTCAGCACGAATTTGACGCCGTATTTTTTATCGAAGCCCAGCACCGAGGCCATCACCACCGAGGCGCAGTCGGTCAGCGGAATGAAGCCGATCTTGATTTCTTCCTTCTCCGGCTTGTCCGAACCCGCCGCCCACACCCCACCTGTTGCCAATCCCAACATGCTTCCCCCCGCTACCAGGCCTGCGCCATGAATGATTTGCCGACGCTTGGTGTTCACAGTGTCGGATGGCAGGTCGGTGCCTGCTTGTGGCTCTTCATATTCCATCGCAAATCCCTCATGTAGTCAGCAAGACAAAACGGCAAAAAAAAAGTCTACCCAACATGAACGGATTCATGAGTGTAGACGTCGTTGTCTGGTGGACCTCACCGCCGTTGGCGAGGTACAGCAAGCGCATCGTTGCGCTTGCTTACAGGCTATGCAATGTCTGTGCCAGCAAGTTTCAAGAGGGAGACGGGAGGAATCAGGCGGATGGCAGCGCCATGGGATGGCGCAGAAAACGCACTGCTATTGCGCAGTGCATCATTTTGGACGGGCCTCAGCCCAACAGGTCTTCGACATCCAGGATGCGCTGGGCAACCTCGGACAGCTTGAGGTTCTTGCTCATCGCCATGCTGCGCAGCTTTTGAAAGGCCTGCTCTTCGGTGAAACGTTGACGCTCCATTAACAGGCCCTTGGCGCGTTCGATGATCTTGCGTTCGGCCAGCTTGCTCTTGGTGTCGGACAGTTCGTCCAGCAGCTTCTGCTCGCGCTTGAAGCGCGCCAGCGCCACCTGCAGCACCGGTTTGATGCGGTCGCTCTGCAGGCCGGCCACGATATAGGCCGACACGCCGGCCGCCATGGCGGCCTCCATGCTCTCGGTGTCGTCGCTCTCGGTGAACATGACGATGGGGCGCCGCTCGTCGCGGGTGGCGATGACGATATGTTCCAGCACGTCGCGGGCGTCGGATTCGGCGTCGACGATGATCATGTCCGGTTGCAGCTGGGCGATGCGCTCGGGCAGGTACATGTCCGGCGGCAGCGAGGCGATGATGTCGTAGCCCGCTTCGAGCAAGCCGATGCGCAGCGCACGCGCCCGTTCGGCCTGCGCGCGCAGGGATTCGTCATCCTCGTCGCCGGCATGGATGATGGTGTTGACGACCACAATGCGTAAATGTTTCATGGTCATGCTGGGGTTTTGTGATGGTTCATGACTCTTATGCAAGCAAGAATCAATCCATTCTACGGCACAAAGCCGCTGACTTGCCAGCGGAAGCGGCCCGCCGCTAGTGTTTAGCAACGGGCCGCGCGGGGAATCAGCCGATTTCGGCGTCGTACTCGCTCAGGCGCTTGGCCACGCGCGGCGCCAGTTCATGGGCGGCGGTGACGGTCATCTCCAGGTCGTGCAGCTTGCCGTCCTTCAGGCCGTAGACCCAGCCGTGCACCGTGACGTTCTGGCCGCGGTCCCATGCATCCTGGACGATGGTGGTCTGGCAGACGTTGGACACCTGCTCCACCACGTTCAGCTCGCACATGCGTTCCGCGCGCAGCTTGCTGGTCAGCACATCGCCGAGGTAGCGCTCGTGCTTCTGGTGCACGTCCTGCACGTGGCGCAGCCAGTTGTCGGCCAGGCCGACGCGGGTGCCGGTCATCGCCGCGTGCACGCCCTTGCAGCCGTAGTGGCCGACGATGATGACGTGCTTGACCTTCAGCACATCGATCGCGAACTGCAGCACCGACAGCGCGTTCAAGTCCGAGTGCACCACCACGTTGGCGATGTTACGATGGACGAAGACGTCGCCCGGCGCCAGGCCCAGCAGCTCGTTCGCCGGCACGCGGCTGTCGGAGCAGCCTATCCACAGGTACTCCGGCGAAGCTTGCTGCGCCAGGCGGTTAAAGAAGTCGGGGTCGCGCTCGACTTCCGATTCGGCCCAGCGGCGGTTGTTGTCCAGCAGGTCGCGCAACGGGGAATTGCTGTTGTCCAGATCACTCATAATGCTCCTCTCGTACATAAGAAGACCGCCGGTCCACCCGAAAAGGGTGGCGCGGCGGTCCGATATTACCAAGTCTGCATGACGTCGCAGTTACTCGAAACCTTTATTCAAAAAAGTCCTTCACCTTGTCGCGCCAGGTTTTGCTTTGCGGGCTGTGCTTGGAGCCGCCTTCGGTGGTCAACTTCTCGAAGTCGCGCAGCATGTCCTTCTGCTTCTCGGTCAGCTTGACCGGGGTCTCGACCGCCACGTGGCAGAACAAGTCTCCCGCGAAGCCGGACCGCACGCCCTTGATACCCTTGCCCTTGAGGCGGAAGGTCTTGCCCGACTGGGTGCCTTCAGGGATCGTGAACGACACTTTACCAGACAATGTCGGAACCTCGATGTCGCCGCCCAAAGCCGCCTTGGCGAACGAGATCGGCATTTCGCAATGCAGGTCGTCGCCTTCGCGCTGGAACACCGAATGCGGCTTGATGTGGATTTCCACATACAAATCGCCCGACGGTCCGCCGTTGGTGCCCGGTTCGCCGTTGCCGGACGAGCGGATACGCATGCCGTTGTCGATGCCGACCGGGATCTTCACTTCCAGCGTCTTGTTGCGCTTGATGCGGCCCTGGCCTGCGCAGGCGGCGCATGGCTCGGGGATGATCTTGCCGGTGCCGTGGCATTTCGGGCAGGTCTGCTGGATGCTGAAGAAGCCCTGCTGCATGCGCACCTGGCCATGGCCGGCGCAGGTCGAGCACGTGACCGGCGAGGTGCCGGGCTTGGCGCCCGAACCGTGGCAGGTGTCGCACTTGTCCCACGATGGTACACGAATTGTGGTGTCGAAACCGTGTGCGGCCTGCTCCAGCGTAATTTCGAGGTTATAGCGCAAATCAGCGCCGCGATATACTTGCGGGCCCTGGCTGCGGCCACGGCCGCCACCGCCGAAGATGTCGCCGAAGATGTCGCCGAAGGCGTCGCCGAAACCGCCGGCGCCGCCGCCGAATCCACCGCCGCCGCCCATGTTCGGATCGACGCCGGCGTGACCGTAACGGTCATACGCTTCGCGCTTCTCCGGATTGGTCAGCATCTCGTAGGCTTCTTTGACTTCCTTGAATTTTTCTTCCGACTCTTTGCTATCCGGATTGCGGTCCGGATGGTATTTCATCGCCAGTTTGCGATACGACTTCTTGATCTCGTCTTCCGACGCGTTTTTGGCGACACCAAGTGTCTCGTAGAAATCTCGCTTTGCCATATTGTCGGCACCTTGCTGTATTGAATACTGATGTACTGTTTATGCTAAAAAGCCGAGCCGGCGCCGCTTACACGGCCACACGGCTCGGCGCTGTCGTCCCCGCGCATGCGGGGACCCATGCTGAGTGTCCTCGTCCAGCTCAGCATGGATTCCCGCTTGCGCGGGAATGACATGTCTTACTTGCTGTCTTTGACTTCTTTGAAGTCGGCGTCGACCACGTCGTCCTGCGGCTTGGCCTGCTCGGCGCCTGCGCCAGCCTGCGCGCCCTCGGCACCGCCGCCGGCGGCAGCTTGCTGCGCCTGCATGTCAGCGTACATCTTCTCGCCCAGCTTCTGCGAGGCGGTCGACAGCGATGCCACCTTGGCGTCGATCTCGGCCTTGTCGCCGCCTTTGATCGAACCTTCCAGGTCGGTGATCGCGGCTTCGATTTTTTCCTTCTCGCCGGCTTCCAGCTTGTCGCCGTATTCGGTCAGCGATTTGCGGGTCGAGTGCACCAGCGCGTCGGCCTGGTTGCGCGATTCGGCCAGCTCTTTCACTTTCTTGTCTTCTTCGGCGTTGACTTCGGCGTCCTTCACCATCTTCTGGATCTCGGCTTCGGTCAGGCCGGAGTTGGCCTTGATCGTGATCTTGTTTTCCTTGCCGGTGGCCTTGTCTTTCGCGCCGACGTGCAGAATGCCGTTGGCGTCGATGTCGAAGGTCACTTCGATCTGTGGCGTGCCGCGCGATGCCGGCGGGATGCCTTCCAGATTGAATTCGCCCAGGCCCTTGTTGCCGGCCGCGATTTCACGCTCGCCCTGGTAGACCTTGATGGTCACCGCAGGCTGGTTGTCGTCGGCGGTCGAGAACACTTGCGAGAACTTGGTAGGAATCGTGGTGTTCTTGTGGATCATCTTGGTCATCACGCCGCCCAGGGTTTCGATACCCAGCGACAGAGGGGTGACGTCAAGCAGCAGCAAGTCCTTGCGCTCGCCCGACAGCACGGAGCCCTGGATCGCGGCGCCAACGGCGACGGCTTCGTCCGGGTTGACGTCCTTGCGCGGGTCTTTGCCGAAGAACTCTTTGACTTTTTCCTGCACCTTAGGCATGCGGGTCATACCGCCGACCAGGATGATGTCGTCGATGTCGGTGACCTTGACGCCGGCATCCTTGATCGCGATGCGGCATGGTTCCATGGTCGCGTTGATCAGTTCCTCGACCAGCGATTCCAGCTTGGCGCGGGTCATCTTCAGGGTCAGGTGGACCGGCGCGCCGTTCGCCATGGCGATGTACGGCTCGTTGATTTCGGTCTGCTGCGACGACGACAGTTCGATCTTCGCGCGCTCGGCCGAAGCCTTGATGCGCTGCAGGGCGATCGGATCTTTTTTCAGGTCCAGGCCGTTGATCTTCTTGAACTCGTCGATGATGTAATCGATGATGCGCTGGTCGAAGTCTTCGCCGCCCAGGAAGGTGTCGCCGTTGGTCGACAGCACTTCGAATTGTTTTTCGCCATCGACGTCGGCGATCTCGATGATCGACACGTCGAAGGTACCGCCGCCCAAGTCATACACGGCGATCTTGCGGTCGCCCTTGTCGGTCTTGTCCAGGCCGAAAGCCAGCGCGGCCGCGGTTGGTTCGTTGATGATGCGCTTGACGTCCAGGCCCGCGATACGGCCGGCATCCTTGGTTGCCTGGCGCTGCGAGTCGTTGAAGTACGCAGGCACGGTGATGACGGCTTCGGTGACTTCTTCACCGAGGTAGTCTTCCGCCGTTTTCTTCATCTTGCGCAGCACTTCAGCCGAGATTTGCGGCGGCGCCAGTTTTTTGTCGCGCACGCCGATCCATGCATCGCCGTTGTCGGCTTTCATGATCGAGTAAGGCATCAGGCCGATGTCCTTCTGCACTTCTTTTTCGTCGAACTTGCGGCCGATCAGACGTTTGACGGCGAACAGCGTGTTCTTCGGGTTGGTCACAGCCTGGCGTTTCGCCGGCGAACCGACCAGGATTTCACCATCTTCTTGGTAAGCAATGATCGATGGCGTCGTACGCGCGCCTTCGGCGTTTTCGATTACCTTTGGCTGACCATTTTCCATGATGGAAACGCAGGAATTCGTGGTTCCCAGATCGATACCGATAATTCTACCCATGATTTTTCTTCCTTATTTGCTAAAGTTCAGATGGTACTAATATGTGGAAAAGCTATATGTTTTCAAGTGCTTAGTGCAACGAAATTTTTGTTCGTCGCGGCACTGCCGCGACTCACTACTTTGCTTGCGCCGCAGTCACGATGGCGGGACGCAGCAGGCGGTCCGCGATCATATAGCCTTTTTGCAGTACGGAAACTACCGTATTGGCTTCCTGGTCGGCAGGCACCACGGCGACGGCCTGGTGCTTGTTCGGGTCCAGTTTGTCGCCCTGGGCTGGCAGGATCTCCAGCAGGCGGTTTTTCTCGAACGCCGACGACAGCTGCTTGAGCGTCATTTCCACGCCTTCCTTCAGCGATTCGATCGACGGCGTTTCGACTTTGAGCGCCATTTCAAGGCTGTCCTTGACCGGAACCATGGCTTCGGCGAAGCTTTCAACGGCGAATTTATGGGCCTTGGCCACGTCTTCCTGGGCGCGGCGACGGATGTTTTCACCGTCGGCCTTGGCGCGCATGAAGGCGTCGTGCATCTCGGCCAGTTTTGCTTCGGTGGCCGACAGCTGCTCCTCCAGCGTAGGCTGGTCAGCATTCGATGGCGGGGCCGACGCAGCGGCTGCTGCCGCCTCTGGATTAGGTACGGCTTGGTTTTCCTGATCTTGCATCTATAGACTCCTACTATCGTATTTGTTTGACATTACGTTTCTTACCGCACTCGCAGCAAATGGGGCGATAACCTATGTTTTCAAGGGTTATTCTGCCCGTTATTTCATCACCGCTACCGCACGCTGCCCCACAAGCGGCCTCATGTAACACGCGTTACAAAACTTCGTCTGTGCAGGCTCTACTTTTTTGCACCGCAGCGGCTAAGATGTACTAATGACAACCGTCGCGGCAGTTTTCCGGGAGCGCCTCACCATGAAGTTGCCACTGATCGCAGCATCCATCCTGGTGTACATCGTCTTGGCGACGGCATGGATCTGCTATGCCGACTTCCCCTTCAGCCGGCTATTTTAACAGGCTGGCACTCGTCACCCGCAAGTGCTGATTACGCTGTCCGGACGGAGTTGTGGCGAGATTGCCTCTTTTCAGTCGGCGGCGCCCAGTTTGAGGGCGGCGGCGCGGCCGATCTCCGCATCTTTCTTCACTTCATCATGCTGGGATGCAACCATCTGCGTCGGCCAGCCGATCATGTGCTGTTCGGCAATTTCCGCCAGGGCGGCGATCCAGGCCGGCGCTTCGTTCAGGCAGGGGATGTAGTGGAATTCGCGGCCGCCGGCCTGCTCGAAGTCGTGCCGCACTTCCATCGCGATTTCTTCCAGGGTTTCCAGGCAATCGCTGATGAAGCCGGGACACAGCACGTCGACGCGCTTGACGCCGTCGCGCGCCAGTTGGGCGATGGTGGGCGCCGTGTAGGGTTGCAGCCACTCGGCCTTGCCGAAGCGCGACTGGAAGGTGACGACATATTGATCTGGCGTCAGTTTCAGGGCGTCGGCCAGCAGGCGCGCGGTCTTCAGGCATTCGCAGTGGTAGGGATCGCCCAGCATCAGCGTGCGCTTGGGCACGCCGTGGAAGCTCAGCACCAGCTTGTCCGGGCGGCCGTGGGCATCCCAGTGCGCCTGCACCGACTGGCGCAGCGCGCGGATGTAGCCGTCATGGTCGTGGTAGTTGCGCACGAAGCGCAGCTCGGGGATGTTGCGCACCGCGCCGTAGTGGTCGAACACGGCGTCATAGATCGAGCCGGTGGTGGTGCCGGAATACTGCGGATAGGCCGGCAGCACGGCAATGCGTTCGACGCCGTCGGCCTTCAGCTTGGCCAGCACTTCGGGCAGCGACGGCGAGCCGTAGCGCATGGCCATCGCCACGGTCAGGTTCTGGTGGCCGCGTTCGCCCAACGCGCCGCGCAGCAGCATGGCCTGGGCGTCGGTGTGGACTTTCAACGGCGAGCCTTCGCGGGTCCAGATCGACGCGTACTTCTTGGCCGACTTACCGGAGCGGAACGGCAGGATGATCAGGTTGAGGATGAACCACCACACGGCGCGCGGAATCTCGACCACGCGCGGATCGGACAGGAACTCCTTCAGATAGCGGCGCACTGCCGAACGGGTCGGCGCGTCGGGCGTGCCCAGGTTGACCAGCACGATGGCGCTACGGCCAACCGTGCCGTGCTTGTAGGGAGGTTCTTTTAAGAAGGTCATGGAAGCCAATGGCAGCGTGTATAGGACAGCTTGCCATTATAGTTAGCCTAGCGTAGCGATGGTTGGAAATCGGCGTCGGTGACCATGCCGAAGCCAAACCCGTCCGCCAGCAGGCCGGCGATGATGGCGTCCAGGCTTTTCAAGGTGTGCGGATGAATTTCATGCATCAGGATGATGCCGCCGCGGCGCGCGCGGGCGGCGGCCAGCACGTGGCCGACGTAGTCGTTCATGAACTGGGGCGGCACGCCGCAGGAAATCGCTTCGCGCGCGTCGATGGCGCCGGTGCGGTCGTAGGCCCAGTCGCAGGAGTCGATATGCCAGCCGACGATCTTGTAGCCGTGCTCGCGCACCAGCTGGTTGGTCTCGCAGGTCGAATTGCCATACGGGTAGCGGAACAGCTTGGGGCCGTCCGCGCCGGTCAGGCTGTCGGTGCGCAGCACTTCTCCGGTCTGGCGGGCGACGTCGATGTCGTGGAAGTTGGGATGGCTCCACGAGTGATTGGCGACGACATCGTGGCCGGCCGCACGCACCCTGGCCACCAGCTCGGGATACTGCTGCGCCTTCTCGCCGATCATGAAGAAGGTCGCGTGGACCTTGTACTTCTTCAGCACTTCCAGAATGTTGTCGGTGCCGGGCGCGGTGGGGCCGTCGTCGAACGTCAGCGCGACGCGGTTCAGCGGCGGCGGCGTGGCGATGTCGGACTCGTAGCGGCAGCTGCTCGCCAGCACCGCCGGCTCCACGGTCAGGCGCTCGTTGAGGCGCTTGAAATGGTGGTGGCGGATCGCCGCCGATTCGTCTTGCGGTACAGGCGCTGCCGCCGGCTGGATTGGTTCGGCGGCCTGCGCGCCTTGACAGGCGGCGGCCAGCAGGATGAACAGCTGCGCCGCGCGTTTGTAAGAGAGTTTGAAAGAGATCATGCCGCCATTATAGTCAGGCCGGCGCCCAGGGGTTGGTCAGGCATGCTGTTCGCGGCCTGGCGGGCAAATACAGAATCTTGACGCGGGAGCCGACCGCAGGACCGGGATCCGGAGGATAGAACACGATGCCGTCGCTGCATTTGATTTCATCCGTGGCGCCCGCCGGCATATAGCTGAACTCCACCTGCCAGCCTTCGTCGGTTTGGTATAGACGTGTGACGGTGGCCTCCGCGGCGACGCCGTCCCGCTCCAGCCTGGCTCGCTGCATCGCCAGCAGCACACCGTACCAGGCCAGGCCCAGCGGCGCCGCGATGAACAAGGGCAGCCACCAGGGCATCGTCAGGAGGCCAGTAATTCGCGGGCGTGCTTGCGGGTGGTGGCGGTGATTTCCAGGCCGCCCAGCATGCGCGCCACTTCTTCGACGCGAGCCTTGGCATCCAGCACGTCGATGCGCGAAGCGGTCTTGCCGTTTTCCAGCGTGCCCTTGGCCACCTGGAAGTGCTGGCCGGCCTGGCTGGCCACCTGCGGCAAGTGCGTCACGCACAGCACCTGGCGCTCCTGGCCCAGCCGGCGCAGCAGGCGGCCCACGACTTCGGCCACGCCGCCGCCGATGCCGCTGTCGACTTCATCGAAGATCAGCGTCGGCGTGGTGGTGGCGTTCGAGGTGATCACCGAGATCGCCAGCGAGATGCGCGCCAGCTCGCCGCCCGACGCCACCTTGGCCAGCGACCGTGGCGCCACGCCGGCATGGCCGGCCACCAGGAACTCGACCTGCTCCAGCCCATGCGCGCCCGGCTCGCCGGCGTTGAGCGCGACTTCGAATCGGCCGCCCGTCATGTTCAGTTCCTGCATCGCCTGGGTGACCGCGTCGCTCAGCTGGCGGGCCGCCTTGGCGCGCGTGCCGGACAGGCGCTGCGCCTGCTCCATGTAGGCGGCCTTGAGTTTTTCTTCCTGCTTGCGCAAGCCTTCGATGTCGCTGGCGTCGGCGATCTGCGACAGGCGCTCGGCCAGTTTGCTGTGCTCCTCCGGCAGCTGCTCTTCGGTGACGCGGAACTTGCGCGCCGCCGAGTGGATCGCATCCATCCGCGCCTCCACCTTGCGCAGCCGCTCCGGATCGAGGTCGACCCGGTCCAGGTAATCGTTGAGCGCATACACGGCTTCCTGCAACTGGATGCGCGCCGGTTCGATCAGGTCGACGATGGCTTGCAAACCGGTGTCGATGCCGGCCAGCTTGCCCAGCTTCTGGTTCAGCGACGACAGCTGCGACAGGATCGGCTGCTCCTCCGCCTCCGAGATCACCGTCAGCGCCTCCTGCGCGCCCTCCAGCAGGCTGGCGGCGTGCGACAGGCGGCTCTGTTCATTGCTCACCTCCGCCCACTCGCCCGGCTTGACGGCCAGCTTTTCCAGCTCGTTGACCTGCCACTCCAGCCGCTCGCGCTCATACAGCACGTTGGCGGCGTTGGTCTCGAACTCCTCCAGCTGCTTGCCCAGCGCGCGCCAGGCGCGGTAGGCCAGCGTCACCGCCTTGACATCGCCGCCGGCGCCGGCCTGGCTGTCGAGCAGCACGCGCTGCGCCTCGGTCTTCATCAGCGACTGGTGCGCGTGCTGGCCGTGGATGTCGACCAGCATGTCGCCGATCTCGCGCAGCTGCGCCGCCGTCGCCGCGATGCCGTTGATGTAGGCCTTGCTGCGGCCGGCGTTGTCGATCACGCGGCGCAGCAGCGCGCCGCCCTCCTCCACCGCGAACTCGTTGGCGGCCAGCCAGTCGCGCGCCTGCTCGCTGAGCGCGAAGTCCGCCGTGATGTCGGCCTTGGCCGCGCCTTCGCGCACCACGCTGGCGTCGCCGCGGCCGCCCAGCGCCAGCGTCAGCGCATCGATCAGGATCGATTTGCCGGCGCCGGTCTCGCCGGTGAAGACGGTGAAGCCTGCGGAGAATTCCAGTTCGATGGTGTCGACGATGACGAAATCGCGGATGGACAGAGTACGGAGCATGGAGGCCTGGTGAGGTTAATTGAGTTTGCCTTCGGCGGAAGGATGTTCATTCCAGTGCAGCTTTTCGCGCAGCGTGTTGTAATAACTCCAGCCTTCCGGGTGCAGGAAGGTGATCGAGTGCGGCGAACGCTGGATGATGATCCGGTCCTGCGCGACCAGGCTGGCGAAGGTCTGCATGTCGAAGTTGACCGAGATGTCGCGCCCGCGCACGATCTCGATCACGATCGCGCTCGACTCGGGCAGCACGATGGGACGGTTCGACAGCGCGTGCGGCGCGATCGGCACCAGCACGATGCCGCCCAAGCTCGGATGCAGCAGCGGCCCGCCGGCCGACAGCGCGTACGCGGTGGAGCCGGTCGGGGTCGAGATGATCAAGCCGTCGGAGCGCTGGTTGTACATGAAGTGGCCGTCGACGTCGACCCGCAGCTCGGCCATGCCGGCGCCGGCGCCGCGCGACACCACGACATCGTTGACGGCCAGGCCGACGTGGATGGTTTCGCCGTTGCGCACCACGCGCCCTTCGAGCAGCGTGCGGCGCTCGGCCTTGTAGCGGCCGGCCAGGATCTTGGGCAGCACGTCGAGCATGGCGTCGAGCGGGATGTCGGTCATGAAGCCCAGGCGGCCCTGGTTGATGCCGATCAGCGGTACGTCGAACGGCGCCAGCTGGCGCGCGATGCCCAGCATGGTGCCGTCGCCGCCCATGATGATGGCGGCGTCGCAGTGGGCGCCGATTTCGGTGGCGCTCATCACCCGCACGCCCGCCATCTCGAAGCCGAGATGGGCGGCGGTCTGCTCTTCAAACACCGCCGTGTAGCCGTCCTTTTGCAGGAAATCGACCACGCTGCGCACCGATTCGGCGATGCCGTCGGTATTCTGGCGCACGACCAGTGCGATGGTTTGATAAACGGCGGGCGTGGCGGTCATAAAAATCTCGGCAAAAGGGTGAGGTCGGCGACACGCAGCAGAGTAACCCATAACGCCGGCTTCTGCCATCGCCCGCCCGCCTCACAACTGTACATTTAAACAGTATTTTGCGCAGTATAGTGTGCCGACGGCCAGACTGCAAGGACCTCAGTGGCCGCCGAGCGTCATGACCCCGCCCAGCATCGACAGCAGGATCGCCAGGCCGATCGCCATCGAATAGAAGGTCATCAGCGTGCCCCAGCGGAGGAACACGCCCCAGCGGCTGCCGCCGTACACGCGCCGCATGGCCCACGGCAGGTAGCCCAGCAGCCAGCACCACAGCACGAAACCAACGAGGCCAAACGGCACCAGCAGGATCACGCTGTAGATGAAGAAGGCGAAGGCGTTGGTGTGCAGCGCGAACAGCAGGTGCTCGCCGAAGCGCTTGCCCGAACCGAGGTACAGCACCTTGAGGAACAGCGCGAACACCGGCATCAGGCAGAAGATCGCATACGGCGCGTAGTGGTAGAAGCCTTCCGTGAAGACCTTGCCCTTTTCGCCGCCCGGCAGGTCTTCGAACGCCTGCCATTTGTGCCTGAGCTTGGGCCAGCGGTTCAGGAAATCACCGTCCTTGTCCAACACGGTGAAGTTGAGATCATTCATCTCCTGGTCCTTGCCCTTGCCCTTGTCGCTCGCCGTTGCGCGCGCGGCGGCGGTGGCCGATTCCTCCAGCTTGAAGTCCTTTTGCATGTCGCCGATCGCCGCTTCGGCGGCGGCCTTGCCATGCTGCTCTTCCGGCGTCAGCGCCTGGAGCTTCTCGGCCGCCTTGGCCTGCGCATCGGCGACCTTGCCGACCGCGTCCGCCGTACTGGACGCCACCACCGTCTCCGGCTTGTCGTTGTCGCCCACGCCCGGATTGAAGCCGCCGGAGAACTTCATGATCGCGAAGAACAGCAAGCTCAGCGTCAGGTACAGGCGCAGCGGCTGCACGAAGCGCACGCGGCGGCCGCGGATGTATTCCAGGGTCAGCGCGCCCGGCCGGAACAGCAGACGCATCACCGTGCCCCACAGCCTGCCCTCCAGCGCCACATAGTGGCCGACGAACTCGTGCAGGAACTCGCGCGTGCTGGCGTGGTGCAGGATGGCTTCCTGGCCGCAGTTCGAGCAAAAATGGCCGCTGACCACCGCCTCGCAGTTGGGGCAATTGGCCGGTGGCGCGTGGGCGTCGTGTTCCGAAGTCACAGCAGTGCTCATGCAAACATCCTGATCGTAGAGGCGTGGAAAAAAGTGAACAAATGATAAACGACTTCAGCCGATAGTTGTCAGGATTCAATGCTGCGACGGTGGAAAAAACAACTGGTTAAGATGGCTTACAACCACAGGATTTGGAGAACGTCATGAAAGACGCGCACGTCAACACGGACGCCAAGGTCGAGAACGACGGCGTCAAACGCCTGCCGCACGAGCGCGACGAAGCGCCCGACGCCCAGGACGCCAAGCCGCGCAACGTCATGAAGCAGGCCGCCAGCGACATCGAGCGCGGCCTGGTCGACACCGACCTGCACAACCAGCCCGGCGTGGAAAAAACCCGCGCCCCCGGTCCCGTCCCCGCCACCGCCCAGCCGCAACCCGGCAACAAACGCGACTGACCGGCGCCGCCATGAAATCCATCCACGCGGCCATTGCCGCTTTGCTGGCCTCGCCAGCGGTATTTGCCCAGACCTATCCGACCGGCTACGGCCCGAACGCCGTGCTGCCGGAGCCGGAGCGCACGCTGATCCCCACCGTCAACGTGGCGCCGGTCGACGCCTGGAAAGGCCAGGACCGGCCGCGCACCGCGCCCGGCTTCAACGTCACCGCCTACGCGCGCGGGCTGGACCATCCGCGCTGGGTCTACACGCTGCCCAACGGCGACGTGCTGGTGGCCGAGACCAACGCCCCGCCCAAGCCTGACGACGGCAAGGGCATCAAGGGCGCGATCATGAAACATGAAATGAAGAAGGCCGGCGCGGTCGGCGAGTCGGCCAACCGCATCACGCTGCTGCGCGGGCTGGACGCCAGCGGCGCCGCGCAAACGCATAGCGTGTTCATCACGGGCCTCAATTCGCCGTTCGGCATGGCGCTGGTCGGCGACCAGTTGTACGTGGCCGACACCGACGCCATCCTGCGCTTCCCCTATCAGCCGGGCGCGACCGCTATCCACACGCCCGGCGTCAAGGTGATGGACCTGCCGGCCGGCACCATCAACCACCACTGGACCAAGAACGTCGTCGCCAGCCCGGACGGCAAGTATCTGTACGTCACGGTCGGCTCCAACAGCAACGTCGGCGAGAACGGCGTCGACGCCGAGACCGGCCGCGCCGCCATCTGGCAGCTGGAGATCGCCACCAGCAAGGCGCGCCTGTACGCGACCGGCCTGCGCAACGCCAACGGCATGGGCTGGGAACCGCAAACCAAAACCCTGTGGACCACCGTCAACGAGCGCGACGAGCTGGGCAACGACCTGGTGCCGGACTATATGACCTCGGTGCGGGAAGGCGGCTTCTACGGCTGGCCGTACAGCTACTACGGCCAGCACGTCGACCGCCGCGTCTCGCCGCAGAAGCCGGAGCTGGTGGCCAAGGCGATCGCGCCCGACTATGCGCTGGGCGGCCACACCGCCTCGCTGGGGCTGGCGTTCTACGACGCCGCCCTGTTCCCCCGCTCTTACCAGGGCGGCGTGTTCATCGGCCAACACGGCTCGTGGAACCGCAAGCCCCACAGCGGCTACAAAGTGGTGTTCGTGCCTTTCGCCGGCGGCAAGCCGTCCGGCCCGCCGCAAGATTTCCTGTTCGGCTTCCTCGACAACACCGGCAAGGCGCATGGGCGTCCGGTCGGCGTGGCGGTCGACAAACAAGGCGCGCTGCTGGTGGCGGACGACGTCGGCAACATCATCTGGCGCGTGGCGCCTTCCGCTACCACAACCGCAAGCAAATAAGGAGTCAACATCATGAGCAGCAAACACACGGGTTCGGCAGTATGGAGCGGCGGCCTGAAGGACGGCGGCGGCAAGATTTCCACCCAAAGCGGCGTCATGGACAACGTCGAGTATGGCTTTCACTCGCGCTTTGAAGACGGCCCCGGCACCAATCCGGAGGAACTGATCGGCGCCGCGCACGCGGGCTGCTTCACGATGGCGCTGTCCGGCATCCTGGCCGAGGCCGGCTTGACCGCGCAAAACCTCAGCACCACGGCCACCGTCACGCTCGACAAGGTGGACGGCAACTTCGCGATCACCGAAGTCCACCTTAACCTGGTGGCCAGGATCGCCGGCGCCGACCAGCAGAAATTCGAGGCGGCGGCGCTCAAGGCCAAGGACAACTGTCCCGTCTCCAAGCTGCTCAACACCCACATCACGCTGGACGCGCGGCTGGAGAGCTGAGCAGGGTTGCGGCAAAACGCATAGAATTCTGGTTTCTCCGTTCCCACGAAAGACCTCTATGCGTATTCTGCACACCATGCTGCGAGTCGGCGACCTCCAGCGCTCGATCGATTTCTACACCAAGGTACTCGGCATGAAGCTGCTGCGCACCAGCGACAATCCCGAGTACCAGTACACGCTGGCCTTCCTCGGCTACGGCTCCAATCCGGAGCACGCCGAGCTCGAGCTGACCTACAACTATGGCCAGACCAGCTACGAGCTGGGCACCGCCTACGGCCACATCGCGATCTCGGCCGACGACATCGTCAGCGCCTGCAGCGCCGTCAAGGCCAACGGCGGCGCCGTCACGCGCGAGCCGGGTCCGGTCAAGGGCGGCTCGACGGTGATCGCCTTCGTCACCGACCCCGACGGCTACAAGATCGAATTGATCGAACGCAGTTTCGACGGTCAGGGCGCCGGACTCTAAGTTGTTGCGGCCGGCCTTTTGCCGCCGGCCGTATGCAGGAAGATGAAGACGCCGATGGCGCCGATCACGCCGATCAGCACGGACGCCAGCGCCAGCACGGCCGGCTGGTATTGGTACAGTTTGGCGACCAGGTAGACCATCACCGCGTTAACCGACAACAACAGCATGCCCAGCCACCACAGGCCGGACGAGAATTGCCACGGATAGTGGAACCCCACCATGTCCAACAACGGCAGCGCATGGGCCACCAGCAACAGCGCGAACACCGCGCGCCAGCGTAGCAGCAGGCGCGGCGCGTCCGTCGATTCTTGCTCCGACAGCATAGGCGCGGGTGGGCCCGCCGGCCGCCACCTGAAGTACAGCACGACAAAAACCAGGAACAGCAGCGCGCTCAGCGCCACGCTGGCGGCCACGCCCATCATCATGGCGCGGAAGCCGCAGGCGCCTTCGAACGTCGAACCGAACCACGAACAAGGTATCGCGTCCAGCGCGACATAGACAATGGCGCAGGCGATGCAGACCGACGCGACCAGCGCCAGCAGCAAGGTCAGCAAAGTACCTGCGGTGCTGCGGACGGCGGGAGAGTCGGTTTGCATGGCGGCGGCCTGTATTTATTTGATAACAATTCGCCGGATGGTACAACGTCCGGGCATTGCCGTCCACGCGATACGGCTTGAGCAGGCCGGCAGACGAAAAAAAACGCCGGTGCAGCCGGCGTTTTCGTGTGGACCTCGGCGCGGCTTAGTGCGCCAGCAGGGCGTTGATCGGCGCCAGGTCGTCTTCCTTCAGCGAACCGGCTGCCGACTTCAGGCGCAGGCCGTTCATGATGGTGTCGTAACGGGCCTTGGCCAGATCCTTCTGGGTCGAGTACAGCAGCTTCTGGGCGTTCAGCACGTCGATGTTGATACGCACGCCGACCTGGTAGCCCAGCTTGTTCGAATCGAGCGACGACTTGCTCGACACTTCGGCCGCTTCCAGCGCCTTGACCTGCGCCAGGCCGCTGTTCATGCCCAGGTAGGCCGAACGGGCGTTCTGCGAGGCGGCGCGCTTGGTCGCTTCCAGGTCGTTGCGGGCCTTGTCTTCCAGCGCGATGGTTTCGCGCACCTTGCTGGTGACGGCGAAGCCGCTGAAGATCGGCACGTTCCAGCTGACGCCGATGGCGTTGTTGTTGCTGCGCTGGACCGACGTCACCGACTGGTGCGTGTTGCTGGCGATCAGATTCGCGGTCGGCATGTGGCCGGCGCGGTTGCGCTCGATTTCACGCTTGGCGATTTCCACGTTCAGCTTGGCGGCCACCACGGCATAGTTCTGCGCCTCGGCCGAACTGACCCATGGTTCCACCGCGGCCGGCGACGGCGCGCTGATCGTCACGCCGGTGCGCAGCGGCGCCAGTTCCCCCGGCGTCTGGCCGATGATCACTTGCAGCGCGGTGCGCTTGTTGTCCAGGTCGTTGATGGCGGCAAATTCCTGCGCCACCACCAGGTCATACGCCGCTTGCGCTTCGTGGGTATCGGTGATGGTCTGGGTGCCGACTTCGAAATTACGCTTGGCCGAAGCCAGCTGTTCGGTGGTTGCCACTTTCTGCGCCTGGGTCGACGTCAGGTTGTCCTGCGCCGTCAGCACGTCGAAATACGCCTGCGCCACGCGGGTGATCAGGTCTTGCTGGGCCTGGGCGAAGGTGGCTTCGGCGGTGGCCTGTGCCAGCTTGCTCTGCTGATAGGTCTGCCAGCTGGCCCAGTTGAACAGCGGCTGGGTCAATTGCACGGTGTAGGAATTGCTGTGATTATCGGCGTCATTCTTGAAATAGGTGCCGGCCAGCGGCGTGCTGAGGTCGCCGCTGTTGCGCACGTTGCTGCCGCTGGCCGAAATGTTCGGCAGCAGGCCGGAGCGCCCCTGGGTAATCCGTTCCTGACCGGCGGTCAGCGACGAGCGGGCGCTGGCATACGTGGCGTCATTGGCCAGCGCTTGCTGATATACCTGGATCAGGTCGGCCGCCTGTGCGTTGAGCGTCAAGAAGGCGCTGGTGATCAGCACGGCGATAAGGGGTCTCTGCATTGCATTCTCCGTTGGAGTCGTCAAAAAAGTTGATCAAATCAAAAACACACTACCTTAGCGCCGCGCTCATTTTTAGCGTCGCGGCACTTAATACTTGGCCATCGTGCTGTCGACTTGCAGCGCCCAGGCGTGGATGCCGCCGGTCAGGTTGACCATCTTGCCGAAGCCGTTACGCTCCAGGAAGGCGGCCACCTGCATGCTGCGCGCGCCGTGATGGCAGATGCAGACGATCGCCGCATCCTCATCCAGGTCGTCTATGCGCGCCGGTATGGTATTCATCGGGATCTGCACCGAGCCGTCGATACGGCAGGTGTCGAATTCCCAGTTTTCCCGCACGTCCAGCAACATCGGGCTGGGCCGTGCATCGTCCGCCAGCCAGTCGGCCAGTTCCAGAGCGGTGATCTGCTGCATGCTGGTCCGCCCCGCTTAAAACTTGAACTGCGACGGCTGCGTGGCCGAGGCCAGCGCTTTGACGTCGGTTTCAAACAGCGTGCGCGTGTCGTAGCCGGCTTCGCCGGTGCGGGTGATCAGCTGCGCCTTCATCGCCGGCGACTGGCCGATGATGGCCGCCAGACGGCCGCCCACTTTCAATTGTTGCAACAACGCCGGCGGCAGCTCCGGCAGCGAACCGGTCACGACGATCACGTCGAACGGCGCGCCGTTGCTCCAGCCCTGGGCGCCATTGCCCAGTTCCACAGTCACGTTGGTGACGCCGTTGTCGGCCAAATTCTTTTCCGCCAGCGCTTTCAGCTCGGGCGACACTTCCACCGCCGTCACGTGGCGGCCCTTGTGCGCCAGCAGCGCCGCCATGTAGCCAGAGCCGACGCCGATTTCCAGCACGCTCTCATGCTTCTTGACGTTGACGTCTTGCAGCAGACGGGCTTCCACCTTCGGGTTCAGCATGGCCTGGCCGCCCGGCAGCGGGATTTCGGTGTCGGCAAACGCCAGCGCCTTGTGCGCGGCCGGCACGAAATTCTCGCGTTTCACCACCATCAGCAGATCCAGCACACTCGTGTCGAGGACGTCCCAAGGGCGGATTTGCTGTTCGATCATGTTGAAGCGGGCTTGTTCGATATTCATCTTATGACTCTGGTCGGATTAAATAATCCGTCATTTTATCGTTGAACTGGCATCGAGGCACATATTAACGATATGACGGCGGGTTCGGGGAAAATTGCGACAGTCTGCAGTTTAAGGGGGTTGAACCTACCAAAATGGCAAGCTGGGCGCAAATCGCGGGGCGGGCGGCTCACGGCTGCGGCGCTTCCAGGCCGCGCAGGGTGACGTCGATCAGCGTCGCCATGAAGGCTTGCGGGTCGATCGCCGGCATCGCGCAGGTCGGCATGAAGGAGTGGGTCCACATCATCAACATCAGCACCGGGGCCACCAGCACCGGCGTCATCACGGCCGGGTCGACCGGGCGGAACTCGCCGCGCGCGATGCCGCGCACCAGCACGCTGGCGATCACGGCATTGCCCCGGGCCACCACGTCTTCGTTGTAGAACTGCGCCAGTTCGGGGAAGTTGTTGCCTTCGGCAAGCATCAGCTTGGTGATGCCGGCCAGGTGGGTGGCGCAGATCTGGTTCCACCATTTCATCAGGATAATGCGCAGCAGCTCGGCGCTGGGGCCGTCGAACCCGGCCGCTTCCTGCTCGGCCTCGCCGATGGCGTGCACGATGTTCTCGCGCACCACGGCCTTGAACAGTTCTTCCTTGTTGGCGAAATACAGGTACAGCGTGCCCTTGGACACGCCGGCGCGCTTGGCCACGTCTTCCAGGCGCGTGCCGGCATAGCCGCGCTCGACGAACTGGTCCAGCGCCGCCGCCAGCAATTCCTGCGGCCGCGCATCCTTGCGCCGCTCCCAGCGTGGCTTCGTATCTTGAGGGGCTTGCATGGGTGTACTCGATTTAACTTACTTATAAGTCATTAATATAAGCGCAAGGGCGGGCAGCGTCAAGCAACGCGAGCGTCGGCGGCCGGCCGCGCCAGCCCGGCTTACAGGCGTGGCGGCTCGGCCGGCAGGGTCGGCAGGCGCCGGTCCAGGCGCAACAGCTGCTCGAACTGGTCGGAACTGATCGGACGGCTGTAATAATAGCCTTGCATCAGGTCGCAGCCTTCGGAGCGCAGAAAATCGAGCTGCGCCTCGTTTTCGACGCCTTCCGCGATCACCTGCAAGCGCAGGCTATGCGCCAGCGTGACGATGGCGCGCACGATGGAGGCGCTGTCGGCGTCAATGTTCAGTTCACGCACGAAGGACTGGTCTATTTTGAGCACATCGATGGGAAAACGCCGCAGATACGACAGGCTGGAATAGCCGGTGCCGAAATCGTCGATCGAGATATGCACGCCGAGCGCCTTCAGATCGCGCAGGATGTCGATCGCGCTGTCGACATCGCTCATCACCGTGCCTTCGGTCAATTCCAGCTCCAGCAGCTGCGGCATCATGCCGGTTTCCCGCAGCAGGTCGGCGATCGACTGCACCAGCGTATGCTGGACGAACTGGCGCGGCGACAGGTTGACCGCCACCCGCAGCGCCGGCCAGCCGGCGCGCTGCCACGCCATGGTCTGCAGGCAGGCGGTGCGCAGCACCCAGGCGCCGATCGGGATGATCAGGCCCATGTCCTCGGCCAAGCCGATGAAGCGGGTCGGCGCGATCATGCCCTGGGTCGGATGGTTCCAGCGCAGCAGCACCTCCATCCCGACGATCTGGCCGCTGCTCAAGCTCAGTTGCGGCTGGTAATGCAGCACGAATTCCTCGCGCTCCAGCGCGCGCCGCAGGTCGGCCTCGATTTTCAGCCGGTCCAGCGTGCGCTCGTTCATCTGCGCGGTGTAGAACTGGAAGGCGTTGCGCCCCATTTCCTTGGCGCGGTACATGGCGATGTCGGCGCAGCGGGTCAGGCTGTCGGCGCTGTCGCCGTCGGTCGGGTAGGTCGCCACGCCGACGCTGCAGGTGAGGAAGAATTCGTGGTCCTGCACCAGGATCGGCAGCGCCACCGCCTCCATGATGCGGGTCAGCACGGCGACGCCGGTGCCGTCCTCGGGATTCTCCGGCAGCACCAGCATGAATTCGTCGCCGCCCAGGCGCGCCACGGTGTCCGTTTCGCGCACGCAGCCCAGCAGGCGCGCGGCCATGATTTTCAGCAGGCTGTCGCCCGCCTCGTGGCCCAGGGTGTCGTTGACGAACTTGAACCGGTCCAGGTCCAGGAAAGCGATCCAGAACGAGCTGTTGCGGCGCCGTCCGCCGGCGATGGCGTCATTCAAGCGCGTCCGCAGCAAATTGCGGTTGGCCAGGCCGGTCAGGCTGTCGTGGGTGGCCTGGTACTCGATCTCGGCCTCGTAACCCATCGCCGCCGAAATATCGTACTGGGCCACCACGAAATGGCTGACGGCGCCGCTCTGGTCCTGCACCGGCGCCACGAACAGATCGCTCCAGTAGCCGCCGCCGTTCTTGTGGTGATGGCGCACCAGCGCATGGCCTTCGCTCTGCTCGCGCAAGGCGGTGTGGATCTGCTCGATATTGCCCTGATATTGCTGGCTGCCGTGCAGGAAATCCAGGCTGCGTCCGAGCACCTCCTGCGCGCTGAAGCCGGTGATGCGTTCGAACGCCGGGTTGACGTATTCGATCGGGTACTCCGGCGCCTGGGCGCTGCACAGGATGATGGCGTTGGCCGACACCTCGATCACGCGCTCGCGCAGCCGCAGCCCCTGCTCGGTTTGGGCGCGCTGGGCGACGTCCTCGGCCAGGCGCAGATTGGCAAACTCCAGCGCGGCGGTGCGTTCGCGCGTGACCCGCTCGATGGTGGCGATGCGCGACACCAGCGCATACACATAGGCCGCCGCCAACGCGGTCGACAGCAAGCCGCCCAGCAGCGCGTACAGCGACCCGTTGTGGCCGTCGGCGAAGAACATTTCCGCCTGGCTGGCCTCGACCAGCAAGGCCTGGTCGGCCAGCGCGAAGCGCAACGTCACCGGCGCCGGGCGGTCATAGAACAGCCACTGCGGCAACACGGAGCGGCCCTGGGCCGGGCCGGTCCGGGCGGGCGGGACATCGCCGTAGCGCGCGATCAGGCGCGGCGCCACGCCGTCCGGCGCGGCATACAACAGCATGCTCATGCCTTGCTGCGGCGCGAAGCCCTGCGCCTGCAGCACGGGTTCAAGCAGGCCGTCGGCGCGGAACTCGGCGACGATTTCACCGACCACCGCGCGCTGGCGCGCCGCCGCGGTGTCGATCGGCGCGCCCTGCCAGAACACCGGCGACAGCACGCGGAAGCCAGCCGGCTTGCTGCTGGCGAACAGCAGCGGCAGCATGCCGGAGGCGGCCGTGCCGCCGCGCTCGCGCGACAGGCGGCGCGCCGCGGCCAGCTCCGCCATCGGCGCCGTATCCAGTCCCAGCATGCTTTCATTGCCGAACAGCGGTTCCAGGTAGTCGATGACGAGGTAGGCATCGCGCGGGCCGGCGCGGCGTACGCGCCCGTCCACCAGCTCCGTCAGCGCAAAGCCCGGATAGCGGCGGCGCATGGCCGTTTCATAGGCGGCGCGGTCGCCGGACTGGACCAGGCGCTGGAAGGACAGCCCCAGCATTTGCGGCGAGCGCTCCAGCAGCGGCGCGGTGAAGCGATGGAACTGTTCGCGGCTGATGATGCCAAAGGTGGCAAACAACTGGTTGAGCACCTCGATCTGGGCGACCGCGTCGCGCATGCCGCCGACCACCGCGTTGATGCGCAGCTTGGCGTTTTGCTGGAACTGGGCATTTTGCCGGGCCGCCTCGATTTGCCGGACGGTGACGAACAGGGCCGCCGTCAAGGCCAGGCCGATAAGCAGGGTCAGCAGGGCCGACAGCGACACGGAAAAGCGCACCCGCCGTATGAGCCTTTGCATTGCGCTCTCCTTGTTCTAGCTCCGAGGGTTCAGCGGAGGGACGGAAAATGGTGAGAGAGATACATTTCCATTTTAGCAATGGACGGTCGATATATTGAGCGCTCCGACGCGTGTTTCATTCTTGCACAGTTCGACCGGGCCGAAGGCATTATTTGAATTTCCCGGCGCCGCCGCGCTTAGCCGCCGAGTCCGCGATGCGGCGTTTGCCGCGGCAAACGCACAGTAAAGGTGACGCCGCCATCGGTGCTGGAAGTGACGGATATTTTGCCGTCATGGGCGCTGACGATTTCCTTCACCACATACAGGCCCAAACCCAGGTTCTGCATGCGCGCTCCGACCCGTTCGCTTGTCGGGCGAATCGCAAACCGTTTGATCGGGTCGAACAGCGTCCGCAACTTCGTCGCCGACAGCAGTTCCGCCTGGTTCTGCACCTGATAGACCACCTCGTTGGCCAGGCCGACGATGGAGACCCGGATCGCGCTGCCCGGCGTACTATGCTCAATCGCGTTCGAGATCAGATTGGAAAACGCCTGGCCCATGCGCTGCGCATCCCATGCGCCGACGAAATGACCGTCCGCCGTCAGTTCGAACTGGCGGTCGGGGTGGAAGGTCTTGGCTTCATCCATGGTGTGGCGACAGATTTCCAGCAGGTCGACCGTGCGCGGATCGATGGGTATCCCTTCGCCCAGGTGCGTGGTCGAGAAATCGAGCAGATCGCGTACCATCGCGTCCATGCGCTTCGAGCTGTTCAGGATGCGCAATCCGACTTTCAACGCTTTGGACGGCAAGGTCTGGTCCATCAGCAGCACTTGGGCGCCCATGCTGACCGCACCGAGCGGCGTGCGCACGTCATGCCCGAGGATGGCCAGGAACAGGTTCTGTGCCTCCCGCAACATGCGTGAATAGCGGGCCATGGACTCGGTTTGGGCCTGATCGATCGCCTCGTTAAACCGTATCATGTCCTGAAAGTCGTCCGGCGTCGTCAGGTCCGTGCTGCGCGCCCACAAGCGCAGCACGCTCGAGCGCAGCGCCCGGTACTCCGCCATAACCTGCTCACCGGAAAATCCCGCCGCGACCCGCTCCTCGGCATGGGTTTCCGCCGCCGTATCGGCGCCGGCAGTCTTGGCCAGCCCTTTGGACTTTGCAATGCTCTGATACTCCTCCTGCGGCGTATCAAGGTCGTGCGCGATAACCCGCAGCACGGCGGCCGCATGATCGCGCAACTGGACCCGGGTCGCGTCCTCCAGCGGCGCCAGCGACGCCGCGAACTCTTCCCATTCTTTTAATATCGGTTCAAGATTCGACAGGATAAACCCGGATAATTTCATTATTCGCTCTGCCCCGTCTTTAATACCGCGGCATCGCCTTCATTCAATAGTTTCTTTATCTGCAGCAGCAAGGATTCGGCCAAAAAAGGCTTGGCGATAAAAGCGTCATAACTGTCGCCGTACGCGACCTGGCTGCGCAACGATCCGCTCATCAGCAGAATCGGCAACGCACTGCGGCTGTATTGCTCGCGCAATTGCTGGCTTAATTCCAGGCCGGTGCGGCCATGCATGATGCAGTCCGAGATCAACAGATCCGGCTTTTGCTCGCCGATTTTCCTCAGCGCCTCCTCAACGTCGTGCGCCACCCGCACCTCGTAGCCGGAACTCTCCAATAACATCGAGCAGGTTTCCGCCAGATCAATATCGTCTTCCACTATTAAAATCATCGCCATCTCCGGTTGTAGCCTTTGGCACCGAAGAAAATGATCGGCTGGGGGAAAAGCTGACCCCTCTACAGGGTTAGCTATTACAGGATTAAAATCCGTACGCTACCGTACATTGCGCAAACAGAATGATAGCCGCGGCGAGGCAATATAAAATCCCCGGGCCGCGATCAAACCAGGATGCGGTGTTTTAGAATTAAATATATATAACATTAGGTAATCCGGTGATAGCCATGTATAGTGAGTCTCGTACTTGCATCAAGTCGTAATCTTGTCGGTCTCAACTCCGCATGGCTTTATACTAAGCCGTCCAGTTTTATCTCCTTCGGTTTTAATTTCTTGGTTCCAAGTGCCTGCATGGCAATGTCGCCTATATTTTTATCATTGAAGGAAAACTCATGAGCACTCAACAAACCGGTATCGTCAAATGGTTCAACGACGCCAAGGGCTTCGGCTTTATTACGCCGGATGCAGGTGGCGCAGACTTGTTCGCCCACTTCCAGGACATCCAATCGACCGGCTTCAAGAGCCTGTCCGAAAATCAGCGCGTGTCGTTTGAGCGCAGCGTCGGCCCCAAGGGCGAAAAAGCAGGCAACATCCAGGTTGTCAACTAACAGAGCCCGGCCACGCTCCAACCGGCCGCGGACACCTGGCAGATAGCCAGGGTGCGGGGGAAATGGTTTAGCACGGCTTGCGCATTCAAAAAGCCCGCATTGCGCGGGCTTTTTGACGCCTGAAAACAACACGTCCGGCGCTTGCTTCCCCGTTTTCAGCGTGGCGCCCGGCGCCTATCGTGCGGGCGAAACAGCAATTACATGGTACGCTGAGCAAGGAGTCTTTCGTTTTTGAAATATTCCGTACTAGGAATATTTAATGACTCATCTGAACGATCCCACACGCAACCTGCTGCTGAAGGTCTTGCCCGCCGAAGACTACGCGCGCCTGGCGCCCCATCTGGAACTTGTTCCGCTGCTGGTCGGCGATGCCTTGTACGAATCCGGCGACCGCCAGCACCATGTGTATTTTCCGGTCAGCGCCGTGATCTCGCTGCACTACTTGCTGGAAAACGGCGGCTCGTCCGAGATCGCCGGCGTCGGCAATGAAGGCATGCTGGGCGTGGCGCTGATCATGGGCGGCAACTCGACGCCGAGCCGCGCCGTGGTCCAGGCCAGCGGCGTCGCCTACCGCCTCAGCGCCGCGATCCTGTTGCAAGAGTTCGAACGCAGCGGTCCGTTGCAGCGTCTGCTGTTGCGCTACACCCAGGCATTGCTGACGCAGATGTCGCAGACGGCGGTCTGCAACCGCCACCACACCGTCGAGCAGCAATTGTGCCGGTGGTTGCTGCTGACCCTGGATCGCCTGCCGACCAACGAACTCAAGATCACGCAAGAGCTCATCGCCAATATGCTGGGCGTGCGGCGCGAAGGGGTGACGGTCGCCGCCGGCAAGTTGCAGAGCAATGGCTACATCAGCTACCGGCGCGGCCATATCACGGTGGTGCGGCGCGCCGGGCTGGAGCAGGATGTCTGCGAATGTTACGACGTCGTCAAGCGGGAATTCGCCCGCCTGCTGCCTGCCGCGCCCGCCGCCGGCGCTTTCCGATAGCCGCCCGCGCGGCGTCCCCCCTCACACCCTTTCAGCGAAAGCGCTATGGACACTCACCAGCACACCGGCGACCGCCGCCTCTCCTCGCCGTTGCAGACCGACGTGCTTCAGCATGCCATCTTCAACAACGCGCATTTTTCCTACATCGCGACCGACGCGGCTGGCGTGATTCAGATATTTAACGTCGGCGCCGAGCGCATGCTGGGCTACCACGCCGGCGAGGTGGTCGGCACGGTCACCCCCGACAGCCTGGCCGACGCCGAAGAAATGCGCCAGCGCGCCGCCGCGCTGCGCAGCGAGCTGGGCATCGAACTGCCGCCGGGCCTGCCGGCGCTGCTGGCCAAGGCCGCGCAAGGCGTCGAGGACATCGTTGAATTGACCTTCCTGCGCAAGGATGGCGGCCGCCTCGCCGCCAGCGTCTCGATCAGCGCGCTGCGCGACGGGGCAGCCGCCATCATCGGCTATCTGCTGATCGGCACCGACAACACCGAGCGCAAACGCGCCGAAGCGGAACAGGCGGTGCTGGACCAGCGCCTGCGCGACCAGCAGTTCTACACGCGCAGCCTGATCGAATCGAATATCGACGCGCTGATGACCTGCGATCCGCAAGGCCTGATCAGCGACGTCAACCACCAGATGGTGCTGCTGACCGGCCGCAGCCGCGAACAGCTGATCGGCACGCCGTTCAAGACGTATTTCATCGACCCCGCGCAGGCCGACGCGGCGATCAGCCAGGTGCTGCGCGACGGCAAGGTCATCGATTGCGAACTGGTCGCGCTCGGCAGCGACGGCGTCGCCACGCCGGTGTCCTACAACGCCACCACCTTCCATGACCGCGACAACGCCCTGCAGGGCGTGTTCGCCGCCGCCCGCAACATCGCCGAGCGCAAGCAGCTCGAGCGCGTGCTGCAGGAGAAAAACGTCGAACTCGAAGGCGCCCGCGCGGCGGCCGAAAAGGCCAACCTGGCCAAATCCGAATTCCTGTCGAATATGAGCCACGAGCTGCGCACGCCGCTCAACGCCGTGCTCGGTTTTGCGCAATTGATGGAGACCGCGACCCCGCTGCCGTCGCCGGCGCAGAAGCTGTCCATCGAGCAAATCCTGAAAGGGGGCTGGTATCTGCTGCGCCTGATCAACGAGATCCTGGACCTGGCGATGATCGAATCCGGCAAGCTGTCGATGGTGCAGGAATCGATGTCGCTGTCCGAGGTGCTGAAGGATTGCGAAGTGATGATCGCGCCGCAAGCCCTGTCGCATGGCATCACGATCGACTTCCCGGCCGGCGCCGATCCATACTACGTGCACGCCGACCGCACCCGCATCAAACAAGTGCTGATCAACCTGCTCTCGAACGCCATCAAGTACAACCGCGCAGACGGCCAGGCCAGCGTGCGCTGCACGCCGCTGCCCGGCGGACGGCTGCGCGTCAGCGTCGCCGACACCGGCATCGGCTTGTCCGCCGAGCAGCTCAAGCAGCTGTTCCAGCCGTTCAACCGCCTGGGCCAGGAAGCCGGCAGCGCCGAAGGCACCGGCATCGGCCTGGTGGTGACCAAGCAACTGGTGGAGCTGATGGGCGGCACCATAGGCGTCGACAGCGTGGTCGGCGAAGGCAGCACGTTCTGGTTCGAACTGGCCACCACCGCCGGCAACGCCGCCGCGCCGCAGACGGCGGCGCCCGCGCCCGAGCAGCGCACCAGCGGCGCGCCCCACGCCGCCTTGCGCACCCTGCTGTATGTCGAGGACAACCCGGCCAACCTGAATCTGGTGGAGCAGCTGATCGAACGCCGCAGCGACCTGCGGCTGCTGGCCGCGGTCGACGGCCAGGGCGGCATCGATCTCGCCCGCAGCGCGCTGCCCGACGTGATCCTGATGGATATCAATCTGCCGGGCATCAGCGGCCTGGATGCGCTGAAGATACTGCGCGCCGACCGGCTGACCGCGCACATCCCGGTGCTGGCGCTGTCCGCCAACGCCATACAAACCGACATCGATCATGGTCTGAGCGCGGGCTTCTTCCGCTATCTGACCAAGCCGATCAATATTAACGAATTCATGACGGCGCTCGACGTGGCGCTGGACTACGCGGCCGGCAAGGCGCTGGACCACAAGGAGCAAGGCTGATGATCGCGCTATCGGAAATGCTGCAGGCGCATGTGCTGATCGTCGACGACCAGCACGCCAATGTGCTGCTGCTGTGCGAGTTGCTGCGCAATGCGGGCTACACCCGCGTCAGCAGCACCATGGATCCGACCGAGGTCGCCGGCCTGCATGCCGCGCACCGCTACGATCTGATCCTGCTGGACCTGCAGATGCCGGTGCTGGACGGCTTTGCCGTCATGGCGCAGCTGCAGGCCATCGAACCGAGCGGCTACCTGCCGGTGCTGGTGCTGACGGCGCAGCCGAATCACAAGCTCAGGGCGCTGCAAGCGGGCGCCCGCGACTTCATCAGCAAGCCGTTCGACTTGGTGGAGGTGGAAACCCGTATCCGCAACATGCTGGAAGTGCGCTTGCTGTACCAACGGCTGGCGCAGCACAACCAGCTGCTGGAACAGACGGTGATCGAGCGCACCGCCGAGCTGAGGGAAAGCGAAGCGCGCTTCAAGAGCTTCACCGAACTGTCGTCCGACTGGTACTGGGAACAGGACGCCAAGGGGCGCTTCACCAATATCTCCGGGCCGGTGCTGGAAATGCTCGACCTGCAACTGGCGGACGACGGCGTGACCGCCATCGCCACGCCCGGCGGCCGGGACGCCGGGCAGCGCCGGGAACTCGATGAACTGATCGCCCGGCGCGAGCCCTTCATCGATTTCGTCTACCACCGCATCGATGCCGCCGGCGCCAGACAGTATCTGCAGGTCAGCGGCGAACCGCGCTTCGACGAGGCCGGGCGCTTCATCGGCTATCGCGGCATCGGCCTGGACATCACCGCGCGGGCGGCCGACCCGCTACCGTAAGCCGGCGCCGCGCGCCCGTCTCCGGTCAAACGACGAGTGTGCCGCGAAACACCACGATGCCGGTCCCGGACAACACGGCATCGGGCGCCAGGCGCACCCGCAGCACGCTCGGGCGTCCCATGCTCGCGCCCTGTTCGATCAGCAGGCCGCCGTCCTCCGCCAGCAGCCCTTCCGCGCCGAGGTAGGCCGCCAACGGACCGGCGGCGGTGCCGGTCGCCGAGTCCTCCCACAGACCAACGGTGGGATTGAAGAAACGCGCGTAGGCGCTTGCCGGCGCGGCCTCGTCGAAGGCATACACATAGCAGCCTTCGGCGCCCGCCGGTCCCAGTAGCGCCAGCAGTTGCTGCGCCGCCGGCCGCGCCTGGTCGACCGCCGCCCTGTCCCGCAGCCGCACCATCAGGTGCGGTGCGCCGGTGTCGGCCGCACGCGGCGGCGGCGCGGCATGGATCTGCCCGACGCTCAGCCCGAGGGCTGCGGCCAGGCCGTCCACGCCGGCCAGCGGCGCGCCCAGCCTGAGCGGCGCCTGCCGCATGCTGCCGTAGATCCTGCCATCGCGCCGCTCCAGCGTAATCGGCAGAACCTCGCCGCCGATTTCCTGGTGCAGCGTGATCGGCGTCTCCAGCGGCCCGAGCGCGCCGTGGTAGCCCAGCCATAACCACGCCCCCAATGCGTTGTGGCCGGCGCCGCTGACTTCCGCGCCGCTCGCGGTAAAGGAGCGCAGCTTCCAGTCGGCCCTTTCGCTGCGCATCAGGAAGGTGGTTTCCGCCTGGTTGAACTCGCCGGCTATGCGGCGCAGCAAATCCTCCCCCAGTCCGTCGGCGCTCTCCACCACGGCCAGCGGGTTGCCACTCAACGGGGCATCGGCGAACACGTCAATTAATCCAGCTTTCAATGCCATCATGGGGGCTCCTTTGTCATGAATTTAGGTCATCTTCATTTTCGCTTGCATGGCCAAGTGTCGTGCGCGCGCGGATTCGTGTCAAAATCGAATTTCTCATCCATAGATGACCAGGATTCATCATGACCTTTCGTGGCCTGCCACCGCTGGCGTCCTTGCGCGCGTTCGAAGCGACGGCCCGGCTGTCCAGCTTCAAGGCCGCGGCCGCCGAGTTGTTTGTGACGCCGACGGCCATCAGCCACCAGATACGCCAGCTCGAAGCCGATCTCGGCGTCCGCGTGCTGGACCGCACGCCGCGCTCGGTCAGCCTGACGGCGGACGGACGCCTGCTGTACGACGCCACGGTCCGTGCTTTCGACGGCGTCCTTCGGGTCGCGGACGATCTGCGCCACGGCCAGCGCGCGCCTCAACTGACGCTGTCGTCGACCACCGCCTTCCTGAGCCACTGGCTGGTGCCGCGACTGGGACAGCTCCAGGCCCTGTTCCCGGACTTGGACCTGCGGCTGCACGCTGCCGACGCCGTCGTCCCGCTCAGGCAAGGCGCGGTGGATATCGCCATCCGCTACGGCAAGGGACCGTTTGCCGGCGTGACCGCCACGTCATTGGCGGCGGACCGCTACGCGCCGGTGTGCAGCCCGGGCCTGCATCTGCGCAACGCCAACGACCTGCGGCACGCGCGCCTGATCCACATCGATGGCCGCACGGCGCCGCTGCCGCTGCCCGACTGGGAACGCTGGTGCGCGCAGGCCGGCATCACCGGCATCGATACCGGCGGCGGCTTGCGCTTCACCGACGGCATGCATGCGATCCAGGCCGCCATCGCCGGCAACGGCGTGGTGTTGGTCAGTGTGGTGTTGGTGGCGGACGCCGTGGCGGAAGGCTTGCTGGTCATGCCGTTCGAGCAGACCCTGGCGGGAGACGCCTATCATTTTGTCTGCACGCCGGAACTGGACAGCCGCGCAGACGTGGTCCGCCTGCGCGACTGGTTCAAGGAGTCGATGGGGGCAGCTTCGCCCGCGACGACGGCGACGCAAACACTCGTATAATGGCCGCCAGGCGAACAAGTTTCTTGACGCCACACCAGAGGACTATCTGGAAATGAAAATGTTTCGTTTGCTGCTCTGGATGAGCTTGATATGCTGGACGAGCGCCGTGAACGCGACCACCACCACGGTCACCTGCGTCACGGAGGAAAATCGCCCCGTCAATTTCCTGGAAAACGGCAAGGTCACCGGCTTTAGCACCGAGGTCGTCGAAGCCGTGCTCAAGGAAATCGATGTGTCGGCCGACTTCCAGGTCATGCCTTGGGCGCGCGCCTATGCGACCGCTTTGCACGGGGAAAACGTGCTGATCTTCTCGATCATGCGGACCTCCGAGCGCGAGCATCTGTTCAAGTGGGTCGGCGTGATCTCGCCGCCCGACGGTTCCTATTTGTTCGCCCTGCGCGAACGCAATCTCAAGCTCGACAATCTGGCCGACGCGCTGCGCTACAACATCGCCACCATCAACGGTGATGCGCGCGAGCAATACCTGGAGTCGAAGGGCTTCGTCAAGGGCCGTCAATTGCATGGCAACGCCCAGCCCAAAACCAATTACGAAAAACTGAAGCTGGGGCGCGTCGATCTGTGGGCCATGAGCGACATGGTGGCGACGGACATCGTGCGGCGCGACGGCAGCGACCCGTCCAAAATACTGGTCCGGGCGCTGCAGTTGAGCGAACTGGGCAGCAGCGGCAGCTACATGGCGTTCGGGCCCAAGACCGACGATCTGTTGGTCGAACGCTTTCGCAAGGGCCTTGAAGTCATCAAGGCCAACGGCACGTTCGCCGCGCTGCAAAAGAAATGGTTCTAGAAAGGTGGGCGCGGCCGCGCCCACCGGCATCGCCTGCGGATCAGGCCAGGCGCGCCGCCAGTTCCGCCACCCGCTTGCCCAGCAGGCGGGCGGTTTCCAGGTCGCCGCTGCGCGGCGCCTCGTCGGCCGAGGCGTCCGACGGCGAGATCGCCAGCGCGCCGCCGAAGCCGGCGGTCCAGTTGACGTCGGCCGGGCCGTGCTCCTTTTTATTCGACGGCATCACGCCGGTGCCGACCCAGATCTGGCTGTGCTGCATGGCCAGCGTCCAGAAATACTGGATGGTCGAGAACTTGTCGCCGTTGACCGACGCCGAGTTGGTGAAGCCGGCGGCGACCTTGTTCTTCCAGGCCTGGCCGAACCACGAGGCGGACGACTTGTCGGCGAACTTCTTGAACTGCCAGGCCGGGCCGCCCATATAGGTCGGGCTGCCGTAGATGACGGCGTCGGCCTTGCCGATGGCGGCCAGCGCATCCTCGGCCAGGTCGCCGTTCTGGTCGATACGGAACACCTGCACTTCCGCGCCGGCGACGCCGGCAGCGCCCTCCTGCACGGCCTCGGCCTGTTTGACGGTGTGGCCGTAGCCGCTGAAATAAACGATCGCAATAGTGGTCATGATTTCCTTGAAAAATTAATGAACAGGAGGCCAGGCGCCGATTTGGTTCAACATGCCAAACCAGTCTTCCAGATGCCAGGTATGGGTGATGCGGTCTGCACCCAGATAATGAAACTCATGAATAGCAATTGCAATACCCTTATTGGTGGGGGCGATGCCGAAAAACTCGCCGCGATGGGTGCCGGTGATCTGCGCGCGCACGGCGGCGCGGCCGTCGCGGCCAAAAATATCGAGGATGGCGATGTGCACATCCGGGAAGGCGGCGCCGAACATCGCGACGACCGGTTTCATGCCGGCCAGGCCGGGCTGCTGGCCGGGTCCGAGCGGCGTATCCTGCCAGTCCGGCGTCAGCGCCTGGTCGAGCAGGTCGGGGTTGCGCTCGTTGAAGGCGCGGTACAGCGTTTCGATGGCTTGCTGCTGGGCCTTGGTCAGGCCGTTTTCCTGCATGGTCATGATGGGCTTTCTGTAGCGGTGAATGACCCGGCCACTGTAGCAATCCGCACCAACGCAAGTCCAATCGATAATGAATATGCAGTATCATCCACCGCATGGATTTACATGGCATAGACCTCAACCTGCTGGTGGCCTTCGACGCCCTGATCTGCGAGCGCAACGTCACGCGCGCAGGCGTGCGCATCGGCCGCACCCAGCCCGCGATGAGCGCGGCGCTGGCGCGCCTGCGCCTGCTGCTGAAGGACGACTTGTTCGTGCGCAGCGCCAGCGGCCTGCAGCCGACGCCGCGCGCGCTGGAACTGGCTGGCCCGCTGGGCGAGGCGCTGGCCAGCATCCAGCGCACGCTGGAGTTCACGCAGGCCTTCGATCCGGCGCGGGCCACGGTGCGCTTCACGCTGGCGCTGTCCGACCATCCGGCCTTCGTCATGCTGCCTGCCTTGCTGGCGCGGCTGGCGCAGCAGGCGCCCGGCGTCACGCTGCGGATCAAGGCCTACAGCGCGCGCGAGGATGCGCTGGCCTTGCTCGACGCCGGCGAGGCCGATGCGGCGGTCGGTGTGCCCGGCAGCAGTACGCCGCGCATTCCCACCCTGCCGCTGTTCGAGGAACGCTTTGTCTGCGTGGCGCGCAAGGGCCATCCGCTGGCGAAAAAGAAAATGACGCTCACGCGTTTTTTAAGCTGCCAGCACCTGCTGGTGTCGCCGGAGGGTGATGGCGTCGGCCATGTCGACGTCAAGCTGGCGCAGTTGCAGCGCCGGCGCCAGATCGCCGTCACGCTGCCGCAGATGTACGCGGCGCCGGCCATCATCGCCGGCAGCGATCTGCTGGCCACGCTGATGGAGGGCGTGGTGCATGCCAGCGGCCTGGCCGGCGCGCTGGCGGTGCTGCCGCTGCCGGACCTGGAGCTGGCGCCGGTGCCCTTCGTACTGCACTGGCATCGCCGCAACGACGCCCATCCGGCCCAGCGCTGGCTGCGCGAGCAGATCGCGCTGGTGTGCCGCGCGCTGTATGGGGTCAGCGGCGTCCCTTGAGTTCCTGCACGGTCCAGCCCTCGTCGCGCGCGCGCAAAAAGGCCAGCATCGAATCGACCGTGACGGCGTTGATGCGGTCGGAAAAACGCAGCGCATTGGGATGGTCGTCGAACGCGATATTGGCCTTGAACACGCGGCCGCCCAGCCGCGTCAATGGACCGATATGCATCTCGGTCGGCGTGTAGCCGGCCATCTTCAGCCACGACTGCGCCTGCTCGCGCGTGCGGATGCGGAAGTCGCTGGCCTCGGCCGAGGCCAGCACCTCCAGCACCCACTGGTTGGAGTTCTGGTACTTGGTCGAGAACGGATACGCGACCATGCTGTAGCGGCTGCCGTGGAAGCCATGCAGCGCCGCCGGATCGCGCAGGGCCTCGCCCAATTTGGCGGCCAGCTTCGGCGGCGGCACGATCATCAACGCGTCCAGCGTGTACGGGTTCTCAAGGAAGAAATTCGCCAGGCCGTCGACCCACAACGCGGAATCGGCGGTGCCGCACTCGTTGAGCAATTCATACACGCGCCATGGCTGCCCCGACGCACTGCGGAACGCCAGGCCCGCATGGCTGTACTTCAAGCCATACTTGGACAGGTCCTGGCCCTGACGCGCGATCAGCGCCACGTCGCTGCCGGTCGCGTCCAGCGCCGCCTGCAAAGCCTGGCCGGTGGCCAGCGCATCGGTCAGCGAAACCTGCGTCACCGGATGCTCTTCGCAAGAACGGCCGGCATGCGCCGGCGCGGCGCCCAGCATGGCGATCACGCCAACCGCCCCCAGCAGCGCCCGCGCCTTCATTGCGGCGGCAGGCGCTTTTGCGACAACAGCGCCTCGCCCAATGCGTTAGGAATGAAGGCCACGACCTTGCCCGATGCGACCAGCAGGGTGCCGGTGGTTTCCGACACCACCTGCACCGTGGCGCCCACCGACAGGCCGATCGCGTCGACCGTCTTGCCGGCCAGCTTGACCGACAGCTTGGCCGCCGAGCCGACCGACGTCAACACCACCTCGACCCCGCCCGCCACGCTCTGCGCAATGCCGCTGACGACATACGCGCCGCCGGCGACCACCGCGACCGAGCCGGCGGCCGGACCGGAATCGCCATGTCCCGAAGCGGCCACGCTGACCACCGGCGCGGCCAGGATGGACATGGTGCCGACCGAGATTTTCTCGGAGGGCGTGAAGTTGGATATGCCGTTCTGCGCCAGCGCGGCGGCGGCGGTCAGCGCCAGCACGGCGCCGGCGATGGTGTTGCGAAGTACTGCATGTGCTGTCAATTCCGTCTCCCGTTAAGTGCTTGGTGCCCGAAGCATAACATTAATACATGCATAACATTTATACGAATCGCCAAGTGGCGGCGAGTGGGCTACACTGTCGATCACTCCTTTCTGCGTCCGCTTCCATGCCCGAGAAGAACCTGCCTGAACTGATCACCCTGAAGCGCCTGATCGACGAAGGCGGGCGGCATCTGGAGGTCGGCACCTCCTGCACGGTGGCGATGGACGGCCGCCAGTTCCCGGTCTACACCATCGCGCTGGGCAACCCCAGCCCGGACGTGCCGGCGCTCGGCTTCTTCGGCGGCATCCACGGGCTGGAACGCATCGGCACCCAGATCATCCTGTCGTTCATGGAAAGCCTGCTGGCGCGGCTGCGCTGGGACAGCACCCTGCACCAGCAGCTCGAATCGATGCGGCTGGTGTTCATGCCGCTGGTGAACCCGGGCGGCATGTGGCAAGCCACGCGCTGCAATCCGCAAGGCGTGGACTTGATGCGCAATGCGCCGCTGAGCGCGGTCGACAAGGTGCCGTTCATGCTGGGCGGCCAGCGCTACAGCCATCACCTGCCGTGGTACCGCGGCAAGGCCGGCGCGCCGATGGAAGCGGAAAGCCAGGCCGTGTGCGAACTGGTCGAACGCGAACTGCTGTCGCGCCAGTTCAGCATGGCGCTCGATTGCCACTCCGGCTTCGGCCTGCGCGACCGCATCTGGTTCCCGCACGCGCACACCACGGCGCCGATTCCGCACCTGGCCGACATCGGCGCGCTGGAGCAGTTGTTCAGCCAGAGCTACCCGAACCACAACTACGTGTTCGAGCCGCAGAGCCGCCAGTACCGCACCCACGGCGACCTGTGGGACTACCTGTACCTGAACGGCACCAGCTACAGCGATCGGGTGTTCCTGCCGCTGACGCTGGAGATGGGCTCGTGGCTGTGGGTGAAGAAAAATCCGCGCCAGATCTTCGACCGCATCGCCATCTTCAACCCGACCGCCAAGCACCGCCTGCAGCGCGTGCTGCGACGCCACCTGATCTGGTTCGACTTCCTGATGCGCGCGGCCAACAGCCACGGGCGCTGGATGCCGGAAGGAATGGCGCGCAAGGTCCAGCACCGCCGCGCGCTGGCGCAGTGGTACGACGCATGAGCAACTGGGTGCTGCTGCGCGGCCTGATGCGCGAACAGCGCCACTGGGGCGGCTTCCCCGGCCAGCTGGCCGCCGCGCTGCCGGACGCCGCCATCGTCACGCCCGACCTGCCCGGCAACGGCGAGCGCCACGCCATGCGCAGCGTCACGCGGGTGGCGCAGATGGTGGACTACTGCCGCCGCGACCTGCAGGCGCGCGGCATCGCCCCGCCCTACTCGCTGCTGGCGCTGTCGCTGGGCGGCATGGCGGCGGTGGAGTGGAGCAGCCGCTATCCCGGCGAAGTGGAACGCTGCGTGCTGATCAACACCAGCATGCGGCCGTACAGCCGCTTCCACCAGCGGCTGCGCTGGCAGAACTATCCGTCCATCGTCGAGCTGATGCTGCGCGGCGGCGTCGAGCGCCAGGAGCGCCTGATCCTGCGCCTGACCAGCCGCACCGGCGGCGCCGCCGAACGCGAACAACTGCTGCAACGCTGGCTGGGCTACCAGCGCGAATTTCCCGTTACGCGCGCCAACGCGCTGCGCCAGCTGTGGTCGGCCGCCCGCTTCCGCGCGCCGGCCACGCGGCCGGCCGTGCCGCTGCTGGTCCTGGCCGGCGCCGGCGACCGGTTGGTCGACCATCGCTGCTCGCTGCGGCTGGCGCAGGCATGGGACGCGCCGCTGCTGGTGCACCCCGGCGCCGGCCACGACCTGCCGCTGGACGACGGCCCGTGGGTGGCGGCACAGATCGCAAAATGGCTGGACGAAGAAAAAGGGGCGTAAAATACCGCCCCTATGCATATTTCCTCGCCAACCCTGGACTGTCGTCCCAACTGCGGCGCCTGCTGCACGGCGCCCTCGATCACCAGCCCGATTCCCGGCATGCCCGACGGCAAGCCGGCGGGCGTGCGCTGCGTCCAGCTGGCCGACGACAACCGCTGCAAGATCTTCGGCCGTCCCGAACGGCCGGCCTTCTGCGGCGGCCTGCAACCGTCGGCCGAGATGTGCGGCGCCAACCGCGAATCGGCCATGCTGTGGCTGGCCGACCTGGAGCGCGCCACCAGCCCAGATAAGATTGAAGCAAGCAGTTCAGAAAAAAAATGACTACTTTTCTGCGCGCTTCCTAGGCTTTCGACTCGTCGCCATTTGCTCGCGCTTTACAACAGCCTCAAGGTACTGCTGCCCCGTCAGCAACTTGTCTCCCTTAGGAAGAAACCAACCTTCCACACAACTATTGTCGCGCAGAGCTATCTGAACATGGGTTCCTACACGGAAGCCTGACTTCGGCGCTACCTCGACACCCTGATAAAAAGCACCTCGCACCGCTTGAAAAGATGGCAATGGAGGCGAATTATTTGCTCGGATATCATGAATGAATGTGAATACCGCATTATCAAGTTTCCGCAGAATTATGTCGGCGTCGTCTTCACTTGCAGCGGCGTTCTTTGGCACAGGGTTGCCCGTCGCTGCTAAACCGGCCAGCAACGCAGGATAAGCAAGAATGAACTCGTTGATGCCTTCTTGCGTTGTCATATCCAGCCAGTGCTGGACTCGAAGAACCGCCCCCACAACTGCAGGCGTGCCAATTGGCTTTGCGGTGTACATCTTGGTGGGGTTGTTGTGGGATGCATTGGCAAACATTAACGCTCGCTTAGCATCCCCTTCAAAGAAATAAGCTCCAGGGCCTAGCCAATCGTAGGGATTTTTGCTGTGGTCGAGATGTGCAAGCTTGCCACTAACCAAATCGTCTCTCGTCGTGATATCGCAACCGTGATAAACGACGAGCAAACGCCCTTCAATCATTTGTAAACACGAGAGAGTTTGCCCCCAACGGTAACAATGCCAGCGCGACGCACGGCCAAGGCGGCGGCTTTGTCCGATATAGCATAGGGGTTCGCCACCGTCGTGGAGGCAGAGGAATTCACTCCGCCAGGCTTCGCCTTGGGGACAGAGCCGTGCGCTGGTTTAGCTTTTGATTTCGAGGTAACCATGCTTCATTTTCGCACAACACCAAAATTGCCGCAAATTTAAGCACTGACATCCTAAACCTGCTGCAATAGTCTTAGCGAAAGGTGAGCAAGCCGTTCCAAGACTTGCCTCCCTTTCTATCAACGTACAGCACATGTCAAACCGGCAGGCGTGCGCAGCGTCCAGCCGAACGACCTGGAACGCGCCCCAGCTCCGCTTAAGGCTTGGTGTAGCTGTAGGTCAGCGAATACGCGCCGCCGGTGCCGCTGGTGGCCAGCGCATAATAGTAGCCCGCAGCGGCGTTGTAGGAGATCGACGGACTGGCCGCCGCACCTGTGCCGGTAGCCACTTGCGCCCAGCCGTTCGCACCGTACTGGTACAGATAGAGCTGGTAGGTGGTGCCCACCTTGCCGGTCAGCTGCAAGCTAATGTTGCCGGCCGCCGCCTGTATCCAGCCCGGGTTCACATTGGGCACGTTGACGCTGCCGCCGGCCGGAATGGTGCCGGTCTGCGTCACGCCGGCGGCGCCGCCGCTGTACTGCGCGAACACCTTGCGCGCCGCGCCCTCGTTGACCGCGTGCCACGGATAGCCCAGCATGCGCATGCGCGAGTTTTCAGTCGGACGATATTTACCGCTGGTGCAGTACTGCGCGCCCTGGAACACGCCCACGGTGCCGTTCGGATACACGCCGGCAGTGGTCGGCACCGGCGTATTGGCCGCGATCAGGCTGCGCCACTTGACGCTGCGGGTGGCGTTCATCGTCACATCGGGCTCGCCCGGCTCGCCATCCAGGCTGCAGGTGCCGTAGTCGTATTCGTCGGCCAGCGAGAACGCGGTGTGGCCGATCTCGTGCAGCGCGATCTCGATCGACTGGGGCGCCATCGACAGCGTGGCGACCTCGCCGCCGGAGCCGCCGTAGCGCGTGGAGTTGGCGACCACGATGATCACGTCGCGTTCGTCCGGCGCCAGCACCGAGCCGACGATATCGTGCACCTTGTCGGTATCCACGCACAGCAGCCGGTCGATGTTGTAGCAGTTGAAGGCGGCGTCCATCGCGGTGTCCCGGTAGATGCCCTTGTCCGGTTCATCCACGCCGGACTGGTTGCTGGCCACGTCCACGCGCCGCACGTTCATGTTGGCGCGGTTGGCGGCGAACAGCGGGTCGGCCAGGAAGCCGTCGATGACTTTTTGCGCATCCGTGCGCCACTTGCCCATTTCGGCAGCGGTGTAGCCGTCGCCGATGAACACATAGTCCATGCGCGCGGCGGCCGGCCCCGTGCTGAGGATGGTGGTCGCGGTGGCGGCCGGGGTCAGCGCGGCGGCGCGCGTGGTGCGCGAAGTGCCGGCCAGCTTGGCCAGGGTGGCGCGGTCGAAGCGCGCCAGCGGCGCAGCAGCAGCGGCGGCGCTCATGCCCTTGCCGCCACTGGCCTGCACCGGCAGCACCTCGACGCTGGCGGTGGCGCTGTCGAACGGCAGCGATACTTCAAACGAGCCGTTCGCCTGGCGCACGGTTTCTGCGATGTCGATGGCGCCGGTGCTGGGGTTGAACGCTTCGACGTGGCGCTGCTGGGCGGCGGCCACGGTCACTTCATGCAGGATGGCGCCCTGCGCATCGCGCGCGACCACGCGCCATTGCGCGCCCGGCGCCTGGTTGCGCACGTCGGGCGTCAGGGCGAAGGTGCCGATTTCCGCGTGGCGGGCGCTGAACACCGGGCCGCTACGGCCATCGGCGTAGCTAAGGCGCAGCGAGATATTGTCGGCGCTGGCGGCGCCGGCGGCCAGCAGCGCTGCCAGCGCCGCCGTGATGCGTAGGTAGGTCATGGTGTCTCCGTATTTTTTTAAGTGGAGCACCGATTGTCACGCCGTCGCCGGCGGCGCAGATGTGCAATGCGGCGCAACTTGCACAAACCTGCTGCCATCGTCGCCGGCTGTTGCGCCGCCGCTGCGCTGCATCAAAGCAACATCAACGCAACATCACCAATTGCGCCAGCATGCGCATCAATTCCGCTGAAAACTTGGGCGCCGGCGCCGGGCATGGGACGGCCGGTTTGCACACGCACGGCGGGGTGACGGTTTGGGTCTGGAACATGGCAACCTCCTGTTGAATGTGGCGCCGATATCGAAAATTCCTTACTCATGGAGTTTTATCAGCGTATGAGGTATATTTTCCTCGCTGTAGCGCCTGTGATCAAACGAGTAATTTTCGATCAATGAATAAGAAAAAATTAGCCTAACCCCGACATGAACAAACCGCTGCGCTCCCTTTCCGGCCTGATCGACTTCGACTGCGCCGCCCGCTGGGGCAGCTTCAAGCTGGCCGCCCAGGAGCTGCACAAGACGCCGGCGGCGATCAGCCTCCAGGTCAAGCAGCTGGAAGCGGCGGTAGGTTTCGAGCTGTTCACGCGTCACCCGCGCCACATCGCGCTGACCGACAAGGGGCAGGAACTGGCGGCTGCGGTGGCCCGCATGCTGGGAGAACTGCGCGCCAAGGTAGTGGCGCTACAGGACGGCGACGATGAAAAGATACTGCGCATCTCCACCACCCATTCGCTGGCGATCAAGTGGCTGGTGCCGCGCATCCACCGCTTCACCAAGCTGTATCCGGAGCTGGACATCCGTATCGATTCCAGCGACCGCCTGGCCGACCTGGAAGACGGCAGCACCGACGCCGCGCTGCGCTTCCATCCGATCGAAGACGGCGATCCCGAGCTGCTGTTCCGCGAACGGCTGGTGGCGGTCTACAGCCCGTCGTTGCTGGCGCCCGGCCAGGAGGCGCTGACGCTGGCCGATCTGCAGCGGTTCCCGCTGCTGCATGAACACAGCAACGAAGAATGGATACAACTGCTGCGGCAAAACAGCGCCCTGAAAGGCCAATACGATTTCTCGCGCAGCTACAGCAACTTCGCCGTGCTGGCGCAGGCTGCGCTGGCGGGACAGGGCATCAGCCTGGTTTCGTACGCAATCGCCTACGAAGACCTCTGCAGCGGCGCCTTGAAGCGGATCGCCTGCTTCAGCGCCCCGTACCAGCGCGGCTACCGGCTGGTGGTCAGCCGCAGCAAGGAAGGCACGACCAAGATAGCGCGCCTGCGCGCCTGGCTGAAGGACGAGATCGACGAGATGCAACGCTCGCTGGATTGACGGCGCGGCCCGATTGATCTACCTTGAATGAACCTCAACCGGCGCGCTTATGAATTCATCCATCAGATTCCTCGCCCTTTTCCTGCTTGCGACGTCGGCATCGGCCGCGCAGGAGCTGCGCTATGTGCAGAAGAGCGAAGAGCGCCCCGCCCCCGGCAAACGTGAACTGAGCCGCTTCCAGGAGGCGCTGGGCACGGCGCTGGCGCGGCAGATGGGGCGGCCGGTGCGCTTCCTCTCGCTGCCGCGCAAACGCATGATAGGCGCGCTGGAAAGCGGCGAAGGCGACATCCTGTGCGGCTATGTGCCGGCCTGGGTCAAGGGTGACGTGTACTGGAGCCGACCCTTCATCCCCACCTCGGAAGTGCTGGTGTCGTCGAGCCGGGTGCCGGCGCCGCGCACGCTGGACGAGTTGAAAGGCAAGCGCATAGGCACGGTGCTGGGCTTCCGCTATCCCGAAGTCGAACAGCGCCTGGGCGCGGAGTTCGTCCGCGACGACGCCCCCTCCTCCGACCTCACGCTGCTCAAATGGCAGGCCGGCCGCTACGACTATTTTCTGGCCGCCCGTAACATGATCGACAGCCAGGCCGCCAAAGGCGCGCTGCCGGCCGGCTACCATCTGCTGGTGGTCAACGAGTATCAGTCGATGTGCGCCGTGTCCAAGCAGGGCAACGCCGGCATCGACGAGGTCAACACCGCCATCGACGCCATCGAGAAAAGCGGCGAACTGGCGCGCCTGCTGCGCCTGCGCTAGACGGTGACCAGCTAGCGTACCAGGCACGGACGCTTGGCGTCGAAGCTCCATCCGGATATCAGGAACTGCATCGCCACCGCGTCGTTGCGCGCGCCCAGGCCCATGTTGAGGTAGCGCTGGTGCGCCGCTTCCACTTCCGCCATGTCCAGCTCCACCCCCAGTCCCGCGCTGGCCGGCACGTCGACCATGCCGCCCTTGATTTGCAGCGGCGCCCTGGTCAGGCGCTGGCCGTCCTGCCAGATCCAGTGGGTGTCGATGGCGGTGATCTTGCCCGGCGCGGCGGCGGCGACGTGCGTGAACATCGCCAGCGAAACGTCGAAGTGATTGTTCGAATGCGAGCCCCAGGTCAGGCCCCACTCATGGCACAGCTGCGCCACGCGCACCGAACCCTGCATGGTCCAGAAGTGCGGATCGGCCAGCGGGATATCCACCGACTGCAACTGGATCGCGTGCCCCAGCTCGCGCCAGTCGGTGGCGATCATGTTGGTGGCGGTCGGCAGGCCGGTGGCGCGGCGGAACTCCGCCATCACTTCGCGGCCCGAATAACCGTTCTCCGCCCCGCAAGGGTCTTCGGCGTAGGCCAGCACGTGGCCCTGGTCGCGGCACAGGCGGATCGCGTCCTTCAGCAGCCAGCCGCCGTTGGGATCGAGCGTGACGCGCGCCTCGGGGAAGCGTTCGGCCAGCGCGGTGACGGCTTCGATTTCCTCCTCGCCGCGCAGCACACCGCCCTTCAGCTTGAAGTCCTTGAAGCCGTAGCGTTCATACGCCGCTTCCGCCAGCGCGACCACGGCCTGCGCATCCATCGCCGGCTCATGCCGCAGGCGCGACCAGCGGTCGGCCGCGCCGGGATCGCTGGCGTAGGGCAGATCGGTGCGGGTGCGGTCGCCGATGAAGAACAGGTAGCCCAGCATCGGCACCTGCGCGCGCTGCTGGCCGTCGCCCAGCAGCGCGGCCAGCGGCACGTCGAGGTGCTGGCCCAGCAAATCCAGCAGCGCGCACTCGATAGCGGTAACAGCGTGGATCGCGATGCGCAGGTCGAAGGTCTGCAAACCACGGCCGCCGCTGTCGCGGTCCGCAAAGGCTGCTCGGGCTTTGTTGAGCACCGCGTTGTAGTGGCCCACCGGCTGGCCGACGATCAGCTCCCGCGCATCTTCCAGCGTGGCGCGTATCGCTTCGCCGCCCGGCACTTCGCCCACGCCCTGGTTGCCGGCGCTGTCGGTCAGGATCAGCAGGTTGCGGGTGAAGTAAGGCGCATGCGCGCCGCTCAGGTTGAGCAGCATGCTGTCCTGCCCCGCGACCGGGATCACGCGCATGGCGGTGACGACGGGCGTGGTGCTACGTTGACGTGGGTTGTTCATGTGTCGGGGTCTTCTGGTTATTTGGGTGGAAGCAGTTTGAGCGCGCCCTCAAGACGGATATCGTCGGAGGCGCTGCCGACCATCAGTTTGAAGTCGCCGGCTTCGGCGCCCCATACCAGCTGGCTGTTGAAGAACGACAGCAACTCGCGGTCGATGGTGAAGCTCACGCGGCGCTGCTCGCCCGCCTGCAGATGGATCTTCTGGAAGCCTTTCAACTCCTTCACCGGCCGCACGACCGAGGCGACCATGTCGCGCAGGTAGAGCTGCACGATCTCGGTGCCCTCGGCCTTGCCGGTATTGGCCAGGTCGAACGACAGCGTGACCTGCTGCGATGGCGACATCTCCTTGCCGCTGATGGTCAGGCCGGAGTATTTGAAGTCGGTGTAGCTCAGGCCATGGCCGAAGGCATAGCGTGGCGTGTTGACGGAATCGATGTAGGCCGATTTGTAGACCACGTTCTTTTCATCGGTGACGGGGCGGCCGGTGTTGTACTGCGCGTACGACAGCGGAATCTGGCCGACGCTGCGCGGGAAGGTGATCGGCAGCTTGGCGGACGGGTTGTAGTCGCCGAACAGCACGTTGGCGACCGCGTTGCCGCCTTCGCTGCCGGGGAACCATGCATAGACGATGGCGTCCGCCTGCTCGGCGATGGTGTTGAACACCAGTGGGCGGCCGGCCAGCATCACCACCACGATCGGTTTGCCGGTCGCCTTCAGCGCGGCGAACAGTTGCTCCTGATGGCCGGGCAGCGTGATGTCGGTGCGGGACTTGGCTTCGCCGCTCAAGTCCCAGGTCTCGCCGACGGCCAGCACGACGACGTCCGCCTTCGATGCCGTGGCGACGGCTTCGGCAAAGCCCTCGGTGCCGCCGCAGCGGTTATCGCAGGCCGGCGCGTAGCTGACCTGCGCCTTGCCGGCGTGGCTGCGGATGCCTTCGAGAATGCTGACCACGGGCGCGCGGTCGCCCTCCACCACCCAGCCGCCTTCCAGGTCGCGCCGCGCATCGGCCAGTGGCCCGATGACGGCGATCTTTGGCACGGCGCGCGACAGCGGCAAGGTCTTGCCCTCGTTCTTCAGCAGCACCAGCGATTTCTGCGCCACGTCCAGCGTGGCGGCGCGGTGCGACGGATCGGCCAGCACGGCTTTTTCCCGCGTGGCGACCGAGTAGCGGTACGGATCGTCGAACAGGCCAAGCTCGAATTTCTTGTACAGGATACGGCGCACGGCATCGTCCAGCGTCTTCATCTTCACCTTGCCGGATTTGACGGCGTCCTCAAGGTGCTTGATGTGGGCGTAGCTCTCCATGTCCATGTCGCTGCCGGCGTTGATGGCTTTGACGGAGGCGTCGGCCAGGTCGCTGGCATAACCGTGCGGCACCATCTCGCGCACCGAGCCCCAGTCGCTGACGACGAAACCCTTGAAGTTCCAGCTGCCTTTCAGGATGTCGCGTTGCAGGAAGGCGTTGCCGGTGGCCGGTATGCCGTTCAGCGTGTTGAAGGAGTTCATGAACGTCGCCGCGCCCGCATCCAGCGCGGCCTTGAACGGCGGCAGATAGACTTCGAACAGCTGTTGGTTGCTCATGTCGACCGCGTTGTAGTCGCGGCCCGCCACCGCCGCGCCGTACGCCGCGAAGTGCTTGGCGGTGGCCATCACGGAATCGGTGGCGCCAAGCTGCTTGCCCTGGAAGCCGTGCACGCGTGCGCGCGCGATGGCCGAACCGAGGAAAGCGTCTTCACCCGCGCCTTCCATCACGCGGCCCCAGCGTGGATCGCGCGCCACGTCCACCATCGGCGCGAAGGTCCAGTGAATGCCGGCGGCGGCGGCTTCGCGCGCTGCGATGTGGGCCGACTGTTCGATCGCCTCCATGTCCCACGACGCCGATTCGCCCAGCGGCACGGGGAACACCGTATGGTAGCCGTGGATCACGTCCTGGCCGAACAGCAGCGGAATGTGCAGCCGCGATTGCAGCGCCAGCGCCTGGATCGCGCGCGTGTCGGCCACGCCTTTCACGTTGAGCATGGAGCCGACCTTGCCAAGCCGGATATCGGCCAGCGTAGCCGCGTAGTCGCTGCTGGTCGGGCCGGTGACCAGGCGGCCGGAGATCTGGTGCAGTTGCCCGACCTTCTCCGCCACCGTCATCTGCTTCATCAGCGCGGCGACCTTGCGATCGATCTGCGCTTCCTGCGCTTCCTGCGCGTGGGCCAGCAACGGCAGCAAGGCCGCAGCCAGGGCAAGCGTGGTTTTTTTCATGGTCATTTGTATTGTTGCTGTTTTTGGTCGTAGTAAGCCTTCATCGTGTAGAAGGCCAGCTTTTTCTTGCCGGTTTCGGAGATCAGGCCCTTGCGGTTCCAGAAGTCCTGGTAGTACGGGTGCGGACGGCGCGGCGAACGGAAGTCCGTCAGCACCCACGGCGTCATGCCGCGCAGGCCGGGGATAGCGTCCAGCAGCTTGAACTGGTTCTTGTACAGCAGGTCCTGATACTCCTCGCTCCAGCGGGTGTCGCCGTCGGCGTGCAGGCCGCCCAGCGCGTCGGCGCCGAATTCGGTAATGATCACCGGCTTGTTGTAATTGACCTTGAACGAGAACTTCAGCATTTCCTTGTTGTCGGACCAGTACCAGCCGGCGTATTCGTTGAAGCTGGCGAGGTCGATCTTGTCGGCCAGCGGATCTTCCACCGTCACCTCGTTGCCCTTGCGGTGCACTTCCAGCGCGGCGGCGACCAGGCGGGTATGGTCCAGCGAGCGCACGGTGTCGGCCAGCTTGCCCATGAAGACATTGCGCGCATCGCTGACCGGCGTCTCGTTCCCGATCGACCAGATGATGACGCTGGCGCGGTTCCTGTCGCGCGTGACCAAATCGGTCAGCTGCTGGCTGGCGTTGGCGTAGACCTCCGGCTTCTGCCACGAGATGGTCCAGTACACCGGCACTTCGGCCCATACCAGGATGCCCATCTCGTCGGCCAGCTTGATCATCTCTTCGCTGTGCGGATAGTGCGCCAGACGGACGTAGTTGCAGTTCATCTCCTTGGCCCATTGCAGCATCATGCGCATGTCGCCTTCGCCACGCAGGCGGCCCGGTATCAATGGGTTTTCGTCGTGCAGCGAGATCCCGCGCAGGAATACCGACTTCCCGTTCAACAGCAGGTCCTGGCCGCGAGTTTCGATGGTGCGGAAGCCGATGCGGTCATTGAGCTTGTCGGTTGTGCCGGCGATGGTGACGGTGTACAGCTTGGGATCTTCCGGCGACCAGTAGTGCATCCTGTTTTTCGCCAGCGGGATGCTGATCGCCGCGCGGCCGTCGGCGCCGGTGTGCACGGTGGCCTTGATGCCCGCCTCGGGGATGGTGATCGTCACGTCCTGCGAGCGCTGGGCGCCGGTCATCTGCACATAGCCTTCGATGCGGCCCATGTCGCCCTTGGCCAGCTGGATCTGGTAGTCGGCGATGTAGGTGTCCGGCGTTTCGGCCAGCAGCACGTCGCGGGTGATGCCGCCGTAGTTCCACCAGTCGGTGTTCAGTGTCGGGATGTCGTCCTGGTGGCGGGTGTTGTCAGCCTTGACGATGACGGTGTTTTGGCCCTTCAACAGGCTGCCCGTTACTTCAAACTGGAACGGCGTGAAGCCGCCTTTATGGCTGCCGACCTTCTTGCCGTTCAGGTAGACGTGGGCTTCGTAGTTGACCGCGCCGAAGTAGAGGAAGTAGCGCTTGCCGTCCTTGGGGGCGGCCTGGAACTGCTGTCGCATCCAGACCGTTCCCTCGTAGTTTTCCAGCTTGGCGTTCTGCGAGTTCCAGTCGCCGGGAATGGCCAGCGTCGGCGAGCCGTCGAAGCTGTATTCGACCGATTCGGTTTTGTCCTTGGGCTTGCGGTCGTCGTAGAAGCCGCCGGAGCCTGTGGCGGATTGGTCGAAGGGTTGATGGCGATAGTTGTAATAGCCCGCTTCGTAGGGATCGACGATGTAGTTCCAGCGGCCGTCCAGTAGAAGGTGCGTGCGGCCGTAGATGTTGTGCAGCGTCGGAGGCTGCTTCGTCACTGCCGCCGGGGCGACGGTGATGCCAGCGCCGGCGGCCGGCACCACCATCGCCTGGCCAGGGGCCTGGTCGTCCTGCGCCCAGGCCGCCGACAGCCAGCCCGCCATCAATAGCAGCTTCAATACACTACGCATCCAGGTCTCCAAGTTTTTTAACTACTGAATTTGCCTTCGTAAGCAGGCGGTGTCGGGTCGATATGCAGGGTGAGGCGCACCGGCAGTTTGTCCAACGCGGAAGCGAGGTGCGCGCGAGCGGCGGCCAGCACGGCGTCGCCGACTGCATTGACCAGTTCCTCGCTGCGGCCGGGCGTGATGCGCATGTTCATGTAGACGAAGGCGCGTCCCTGCTCGCCGTCCGCCACTGCGTATTGTGCGGCCGGATAGGCCAGCACGCGGGTGCCCAGCAGCGGGAACACCAGCGTTCCGCCGGCGTCCTTCAACGTCACCAGCGTGTGCGACAGCGTCTTGCACAATTCGCCGATGTCGGTGTGCGCGTCGAGATTGGCGGTGTATTCGATTTTTAAGTGCGGCATGATGTCCTTAGTGGTATTTGATGGTCCACTTGATCGTCAGCGGTTCCTTCATCGTCAGCTTGCCGGTGCTGCAGGTGACGAGCGTCTTCATCGCCCCATACGGCGCCATGTAATCCTTGCTGCCATTGGTCGGCGCGACCTGGCATTGCTGGAGGCCGGAGACGCTATACTCGCCCACGTCCCCCTTGGCGAAAGTGACCGTGCCGCCGTCCATCGCCGCTTGCTCGGAGAAGGACGCGAATTCCAGCGTGATCTTCTCCACTTCCTGCGCCCCCATCGGCGTGTAGACGTCGTTGCGGGTCAGCTGTCCGTGTTCCAGCGTGTAGGTGGTTTGCAGCTTGATGCGGCCGTCCTTGACCGGGCTTTTCTTGCCCAGCCGGTCCAGCTCATCCTGGCGATAGCTGACGGTGTAGCGCTGGCCGGCCTGGCTGGTCTTGATGTCCTTGATCCAGGCGGTGCCGATCAACTGCGCGCCATCGGCCATGGTGAACTTGGGCAGCAGCTGCGGGTGCGCACCGCCGCTATCGGCGATGCCGGAGACGATGCCCGGCGCGAACGGCAGCGGATAGTACGGGCTATTGTCATGCTGGCTGATGCCGCCGTTGATGATGTTCAGGCTGACGACGTGCTTGCCGTCGCGGAAAACGGTCAGCGCGCGGTCGTACTCGCCCTGCGCGAAAGTGGTGGTGCTGAACTGCGGACGGTTCTTGTCCAGCCACGCCTGCAGGTCGGCCTTGGGCGGCGCGTCCTTCATGCCGGCCTTGTTCCAGGTGTCGTTGGTGTAGATCAGCTGGTGCAGCAGCGAGAAATTCTCGCCCAGGATGCGGTGTTTGCCGCGATAGGCGTCGGTGCGGCGGCCCTTGCCCCACATGTCCAGCGAGTGCATGGACGGGTCGTACCAGAAGTCCATGTAGCGGGCGGCGACGCGCGACGAGAAGGCATACGCGTACTGCTTCTCTTCCGCCGTCAGCACATCCAGGTAGGCCGACACGGACAGGATCTCGACCAGCGCCGTCTCGCCATACGGCCCGAGGCTGCGGCCGAAACTGAAGCCGTCGCCGGCGGTGTTGCTCACATTGAGCGCGATGTCGGCCGCCTTGCGCAGCAGGCCTTTCAGTTCCGGAGTCGGCTCCATGCCGGTTTCCAGGAAGCGCTCGCAGATCTCCGCGATCAGCAGGATGCTGTAGCGGTCGAAGCGCCCTTCGCCGTCGGTCTCGTCGGAGAAGCCGAACTTGCCCGAGTATTTTCTGTAATGCGTGAGCATTTTGTCGAGCAGGATCTTGCTGCCGCTGTCGTCCTCCCAACCCATCAGCATGCGCAGGCGCGCGATGCTGAACGCCACGCCGTAGTAGTTGGTCGGCAGGTTAATCAAGTCATACTGCGGCACGGTGACGAAGGTGCGCCAGTCCAGCTGCTTGCGCAGTTTCTCCAGCGTGGCCGGGCTGACCGCCCGCTCCAGCAGGCCCGCTTCCTTCAGCTTGACCAGCGTGCCGATGTAGTAATAGATGCCCCAGGTGTGGTTGTCCATGCCGACCGTCATATCGGCGATGTCGCGATAATCGCGTAGCCGCTGCGGCAACGCCGGATCGTCCTTGGCGCTGTTCAGCAGCACGTGACCCAGGCCCGCCGCCACTTTACCCGGCAAGAATTTGTCGCCGGCCTTGAACGGCGCGTAGCCGTCGATGACGATGGCCTCCTTTTCCGCCACCAGCTTCTTGAAAAAGTAGTCCAGCTGCTGGTAGGCGTTGTCCTGCACGATGCGGTTCATCGGCGCGCTCGCCTGCGGCGGCACATAGTTGGCGGCGGTTTGCGCCGCTGCGCCGCCGGCGGCCAGCATGGCGGCCAGTGCGAACAAGGAAAGACGGAATCGGGTCGAAATCATGGGGTGGCAGACTCTTCTTGGAAAACGTTTAACCGATGTTATGTGATTTTTCCGGAGACGTAAAGCGTCATGTGAAAAAAACGCGGTTAAACGCGGTTGGCGATGGAGCCGCGCAGTATCAGCTGCGGCTCGATCATGTTGAACGCCGCGGCGGGCTTGCCTTCGATCCGGCCTATCAGCTGCTCCATCGCGGCGGCGCCCAATCGCTCACTTTGCAGGTCGACGGTGGTCAGCGGCGGCGAGGTGTAGGCGCCAAACTGAATGTTGTCGAAGCCGGCCACCGAGATGTCGTCCGGCAGGCGGAAACCCAGCGTCTGCGCGGCTTTCATGAAACCCAGCGCCATCAGGTCGTTGTAGCAGATCAGCGCATCGGGATGGTCGGCGCCGAGCATGATGGACGAGCACACCCGCGCGCCCTCCTGCGCCGACGGCGCGCCGGCGTCATGCACCGCCAGCGGCAGGCCATGCGCGGATAAACACTCCCGGATGGCGGCCAGTCGCTCCTCGTCACGGCGCGATTTGGAGAAACCCAGATAGGCGATCTTGCGGTGCCCTTGCGCGACAAGGTGCCGCGCCAGCATGCAGGCGCCGCGACGGTCGTCGCCCGCCACCCATGGAATATCGTGCTGCGCCAGGTGGCCGAAGAACACCATCGGCTTCCCCAGCTCCATCATCCACTCCATCTCCGATTCCGCTATGCGCGAGATGACGAACATGCCGTCCACGCGGCGGCTCAGCGCCTCCAGCAAGGGACGTTCGCGGTCCGGGTCTTCGTCGGTATCGACCAGCAGCAGCGTGTAGCCGTGCTGCTGCGCCACGCGGTTGGCGCCCTTGACCACGCTGGCGAAGTGCGGATTGGCCAGGTCCAGCAACGACAGGCCGATGCTCTTGGTGCGGCCGGTGATCATCGACGCCGCCAGCGGGTTGGAACGGTAGCCCAGGTCGGCGATGACCTGCGTGATGGTCGCTTCCACGCCCGCCGAAAAACGCTGCGCGCCGTTGACGAACTTGGACACGGTGGCGGTGGAAACGCCTGCCGCTGCGGCCACGTCGCGGATGGTGGGTACGGGTTTTTTCATCAATCCAGTCAATCGATTTTTATTTTAATGGGCCATCCGCTTCGATCTTAGCACGGCAAATCCGCCACAGACCATGCGTCGACTGACACGAAAGCGATTGACCCCGAAAAAATATTCGCTATACTTGCGATTAAACGTTTAACTACAAAACTCAAAATGACCACTACCTCTAGCGCAAAACCTTTCAAACGCATCCTCCTGACCGGCGCCGGCGGCGGCCTGGGCACCATCCTGCGCGAGCGCGCCAAGGCCTGGGCCGACGTGGTGCGCCTGAACGACGTCAAGGACCTGGGCCCGGCGCGCGAAGGCGAGGAGATCGTCATCGGCGACCTGGGCGACCGCGACGGCGTGCTGAAAATGATGGAAGGCGTGGACGCCGTGCTGCACTTCGGCGGCATCTCGGTGGAAGACAAGTTCGAACCCATCATGAACGCCAACATCCTCGGCCTGCACCATCTGTACGAGGCGGTGCACAAGTGCGGCGTCAAGCGCGTGATCTACGCCAGCTCCAGCCACGTGGTGGGCTACTACGAAACCACGCAGCTGGTCGACGCCAGCATGCCGCTGCGTCCCGACGGTTTCTACGGCGTGTCGAAGGCCTTCGGCGAAGCGCTGTCGCGCTACTACTACGACCGCTTCGGCACCGAGACCGTCTGCCTGCGCATCGGCTCCTCCTTCCCGGAACCGAAGAACAGCCGCATGATGGTCACCTACCTGGCCTACGACGACCTGGTGGAGCTGATCCGCTGTTCGCTGTTCACGCCGTGCGTGGGCCACACGATCACCTTCGGCACCTCGGACAATCCGACCAAGTGGTGGGACAACAAGCACGCCTCGCACCTGGGCTATGTACCCAAGCACAGCTCCGGCCAGTTCGCCGGCAATTTCCCCGACAGCGCGGCCTACCCGGCGGCCGGCGATGCGCCGACCATCTACCAGGGAGGCCCGTTCGTCACCGCAGGACCCATGTACAAATAAAACTCAACGAGACGCTTACATGAAACCAACGTATCTGCACGCCGCCGTGCTGGCCGCCTTCGTGGCCGCACTGCCCGCAACACCAGTATTCGCCGGCGAAGCACCGGCCACCGAGACAGCCGCGCCCTCGGCCGCCATTAATCCGAAAGCGGTGTTGAACGCGATGGAGCGCGTGGCCGACTGGCAGCTGGCCAACCCCAGCAAGCACCGCACCGACGACTGGACGCAGGCGGTGGGCGATACCGGTTTCATGGCCCTGGTGGGCATCTCGGGCGACCGCAAATACCGCGACGCCATGCTCGCCATCGGCGACAAGAATCAATGGAAACTGGGGCCCAACCACTACCACGCGGATGACCACATCATCGGCCAGACCTACGCCGAGCTGTATCTGCAATTGCGCGATCCGAAGATGATCGCCGCCATGCGCGCCAGCTTCGACGACATCCTGGCCAACCGCCGCAGCGGCACGCTGGACTTCACCGTGCCGGGCAACCAGGAACGCTGGTCGTGGTGCGACGCGCTGTTCATGGGCCCTCCGACCTGGCTGCGCCTGTGGGCCATCACCGGCGACCAGCGCTACCTGGACTTCGCCGTCAGCGAATGGTGGGCGACGTCGGACTACCTGTACGACAAGGAAGCGCACCTCTACTTCCGCGACAGCAAATACTTCGACAAGCGCGAAGCCAATGGCCAGAAGGTCTACTGGGGACGCGGCAACGGCTGGGTGATGGGTGGCCTGGTGCGCATGCTGCAATACCTGCCGGCCAAGCACCCTGCCCGTCCGCGCTTCGAGCAGCAGTACAAGGAAATGTCGGCCAAGCTGTTGACGCTGCAGCAGCCGGACGGCCTGTGGCGCGCCAGCCTGCTGGACGCGGCCAGCTATCCGTTGAAGGAATCGAGCGGCTCGGCGCTGTATGCGTATGCCTTCGCATGGGGCGTCAACCAGGGCCTGCTGGATGCCAGGACCTACAAGCCCGCCGTGCAGAAGGTGTGGAGCGCGCTGGTGGCCAACGTGCAGGCCGACGGCAAGCTAACCCACGTACAGCCGATCGGCCAGGATCCCAAATCGTTCGACAACGACGCCACCGAGGTCTATGGCGTCGGCGGCTTCCTGCTGGCCGGCAGCGAGGTGTATCGCATGGCGGTGCTGGACAAGGCCAGGCCGCAGACGGTCAGCGTGGCCAACGGCACCGACGGCCTGCGCGGCGACGAGCTGGTGGAAGTCACCCCGGGCGTCAAGGCGCCGGTGGTGATGGATGCGTCCACCTCGGCGATCCTCAACTCCCAGCTCATTGAGGACAAGCGCGGCAAGCATCTGCTGTTCTCCGTGAACGTGCCGGCCGGCGATACGCGCCGCTACCTGGTGCTGCCGGCCGAGCGCCTGGCCGCCACGCCGCCGGCCGACGTGAAGACGCATGCGCGCTTCGTGCCGGAACGGCTGGACGACTTCGCGTGGGAAAGCGACCGCACCGTGCACCGCGTCTACGGGCCGGCCATCATCAAGGATCCGAAAGAACACCTGATCAGCAGCGGCGTGGACGTGTGGGTCAAGCGGGTGCGCTATCCGGTGGTCGACAAGTGGTACAAGAACGGCGCTTATCACAAGGATGCCGGCGAAGGTCTGGACTACTACCACGTGGGCCAGAACCGCGGTTGCGGCGGCACCACCATCTACGCGGACAACGCGCTGCATAACTCGTCCAACTACCAGAGCTGGAAGGTGCTGGCCGACGGCCCGCTGCGCTCCGTGTTCGAACTCAGTTTCGGCAAATGGGATGCCGGCAAGGGCCGCATGGTCTCCGAAGTGAAGCGCTTCTCGATCGACGCCGGCTCCAACATGACCCGCGTCGAAAGCCGCTACAGCGCCGGCGGTAAAGGCCCGCTGACGGTGGGCGTGGGTATCGTGCAGCGCGACGGCCAGGGAGCGTACGTGACCGACGCCGCCGGCGGCTGGGCCAGTTACTGGGAGCCGCAACACGGCGACGACGGCATCATCGGCTGCGGCGTGATCCTGCCGGCCGGCGCCAGCGGCTACGCCGTCACCGACGGCCAGCAGCTGACACTGGGCACGGCCCAGGCGGGCAAGCCCTTCGTCTACTACTTCGGCGCCGGCTGGAACAAGAGCGGCGACTTCGCCGACGGCGCGGCATGGCAGGCCTACGTGCGCAACTACGCGCAAAAGCTGAAGGCCCCGCTGACAGTCACCACGCAATAATTCGCACCACCGCCGGCAGTCCCCAAAATTGCCGGCGTATTTTTTCACCATAAGTGGAAGCGATTCCACAAAGCACTTAATAAAAACTGGAGACTTCATGAAACCTGCCATCCCTGCGCTGCGGCCCATCACGGCCGCAGTCGCTATCGCCCTGCTCGGCCTCAGCGCCGCCTCCGCCCAACAGGCCACCCCGGCCGACAGCGGCAAGCTTGAATCGGTGGTCGTCACCGCCAACAAGCGCGCCCAGAACCTGCAAGACGTGCCGGCCTCGATCACCGTGCTGGGCGACGCCGTGCTGCAGCGCTCCAACGTGCGCGACCTGGAAGACATCCCGTCGCTGTCGCCGGCGCTGACGCTGTCCTACGGCAGCCAGCCGGGCAACTTCAGCATCAATATGCGCGGCATCGGCACCTTCTCGCTGGGCATCGGCGTCGAGGCCGACGTCTCGGTGATCGTCGACGATATCCCGCAGGGCATGCAGGCCGGCGCCTTCAAGGACCTGGCCGACGTCTACCGCATCGAAGTGCTGAAGGGACCGCAGTCCACCTTGTTCGGCAAGAGCTCGATCGCCGGCGCGCTCAACATCACCACCAAGCCGATCGGCGGCCCGCTCAAGACCACCGTCAGCACCTACCTGACCGACGACCATGAATGGCGGGCCGGCTTCAGCGTCGGCGGCGCCGTGTCGGACACGCTGCGCATGCGCCTGGCCGCCAGCAAGACCAGCTACCAAGGCACGCTCAACGACCTGAGCACCGGCGGCCACCTGAACGGCAGCAAGGGCGACAACCTCAGCGGCAAGCTGGAGTGGACTCCGCTCGACCAGCTGACCGTGACGCTGACGCCGCACTACAACCGCACCGAGAAGTTCTGCTGCTCCAACGCCTACAGCTATATGTCGCCGGGCGGCATCTACCGCAACGCGCCGCAGCTGCCGGCCTCGCTGGTATTGAACGGTATCAGCATCGGCCCGGGCAACCGCGACGTGCGCAACGATTACCCGACCGGCGGCAAGTTCCATGACGTCGGCACCGGCGTCAAGCTGGACTGGGCCTTCGACCCCAACGGCCCGCTGGCCGGCCACACGCTGAGCTCGATCTCGTCCTACGGCCGCTACCACATGGACGACTACCAGGACAACGACAACACCGACATCGACATCCTGCCCTTCCTGCTGCTGCCCAACGGCCAGCCGACCGGCATGCACGGCGGCCTGTTCCAGTACGGCTCGTTCGACGTCCACTCGACCACGCAGGAGCTGCGCCTGACCTCGCCGGACAAGGGCGCGGTGCGCTACGTCGCCGGCCTGTGGTACGGCAAGAACTGGCTGAACCGCGAACTGACCAAGGCGCCGCTGATCCAGGCCTACGGCACTTCCTACGGCGCCGACGCCTGGAACATCAGCAAGGCCATCTACGGCCAGGGCTCGTGGGACTTCGTGCCGAACACCAGCCTGATCCTCGGCGGCCGCTACAACGACGAAGACACCGGCTACAACTTCCGCCGCTACACGGTGCCGCCGCAAGTGCACGCGCTGACCGAGTACTACCACAAGGAAGACAACGACAAGAGCTTCACCGGCAAGCTGGGCCTGGAGCACCGCATCAATAAGGACAGCATGGTCTACGCCATGGCCTCGACCGGCCACAAGGGTGTGGCCTACGACCTGACGTCCGGCTTCACGGCCGCCACCGCCAAGCTGCCTGCCGTCAAGCCGGAAACCGCGAAGAGCTACGAGATCGGCCTCAAGCAAAGCCTGCTGGACAACCGGGCGATGTTCAGCATGGCTGTGTTCCGCACCAACTTCTCGAACTTCCAGCAATCGTCGAGCTTCTTCGACGCCGACGGCACCTATCGCACCGGCTTGAACAGCATCGGCGGCCTGCGCACGCAGGGCGTGGAAGCGGAAGGCAGCATCCGCGTCACGCGCGAGCTGCAGCTGAACGGCAGCTTCGCCTACACCGAAGCCACCATCCAGTCCTTCGAGAACGGCCCGTGCTACAACGTGCTCAACGCCACCGGCACCGGCACCGTGATCGGACCTGGCTGCGTGGTCAGCCCGAAGTACAACAACAGCAATGTGCAAAACCTGGCCGGCAAGACGCTGCCGAACGCGCCCAAGATCAAGGTCAACCTGGGCGGCCAGTACGACCTGGTGCTGCCGTCGCAAAGCTTCAACGGCTTCGTCGCGGCCACCACGCGCTACCAGAGCCGCACGCAGTTCTCGCTGAACCAGGATCCGATGACGGTGCAGGGCGCTTACAGCATCACCAACCTGAGCTTCGGCGTGAAGGACAAGCAGGACCGCTACAAGTTCACCTTCCTGGTCAACAACCTGTTCGACAAGCGCTACGCGGCCGGCCTGAACAACGGCTATGCCAACAGCAACTGGAGCAGCAAGGCGCCCAACACGCCGCAGGTGGTCAACACCACCGAATGGCTGCCGCCACGCGACTACCAGCGCTACTTCGGCGCCCGGCTGGACATGACGTTCTAAACCGAGCATCTCCTCGCGGCCCCGCCATCGGGTCGCTCTTTCGCCCTCCGTCGGCGCGGCTCCCCCGCGTGGCCGGAGGGATTTTTTTAAAAGTGACTTAAGATAACGATATTCATTCGGTTACCCACCCACTCTCTCGCGAATCATATGGACACCACGGCGACGCAGCGGAACAGCGAAGGCCTGACAGCTCACCAGGTAGCGGAAAAACTGTATGCCGACGGGCCGAATGAACTGCCCACCTCGCGCCCGCGCAACGCCTGGCGCCTGCTGCTGGACGTGGTTTCCGAGCCGATGTTCCTGCTGCTCGTCGCCTGCGGCGGCATTTACCTGGTGCTGGGCGACCGCAACGAGGCGCTGATGCTGCTGGGCTTTGTCGGCATCGTTATCTGCATGACGTATTTCCAGCAACGGCGCACGGAGCACTCGCTCAACGCATTGCGCGACCTTTCCTCCCCTCGCGCCCTGGTGATACGGGACGGGAAGCAGGAACGCATCGCCGGCCGGGAGCTGGTGGTCGGCGACCTGGTGCTTCTGGCGGAAGGCGATCGCGTTCCCGCCGATATCGACTTGCTCACCGCATCGAACCTGACCGTCGACGAATCGATGCTGACGGGGGAATCCGTGCCGGTGACCAAGCATGGCGCCGACGCGGTCGATGCCAGGGAAAGCCGCTTGTATTCCGGCACGCTGATCACCCAGGGGACGGCGAGCGGACTGGTGATAGCCACCGGGCCGAACAGCGCGCTGGGGCGCATCGGCGCGTCGCTGGCGGCAACGGCCAGCGAACTGACGCCGATCCAGCTGGAAACGCGACGCGTGGTCAAGGCCGTCGCCATCGGCGGCTTGTGCCTGGCCGCCGGCCTGGCGTTGGCCTACTGGTGGCTGCGCGGCGATGCGCTCCAGGGCTTGCTGGCCGGCCTGACCCTGGCCATGGCGATACTGCCCGAAGAATTGCCGGTCATCCTGACGCTGTTCCTCGGGCTGGGCGCGTGGCGGCTGGGGCGCGAACAAGTCCTGGCGCGCAGCATCCCCGCGATCGAGCTGCTCGGGGCGACCACCATCCTCTGTGTCGACAAGACCGGCACGCTCACCGTCAACCGCATGCAAGTGGTCCAGCTCTGGTCGGAACAGTCGGACTATGACTGCCAGGCGCCGGAGGCCCCGGCTTTACAGGAAGAGTTGCACAGCTTGCTGGAATACGCGGTCCTGGCCAGCCATCGGCAAGCGTTCGATCCGATGGAGTCGGCCATCGTACAGGCCGGCGCCCGCCTGCTGGCGAACACCGAACACCTGCATTCGGACTGGGCGCTGATCGACGACTATCCGCTGTCGCGGCAGATGCTGGCGATGTCGCGCGTCTGGCGATCGCCGGACCGCTCGGAATATCTGATCGCCGCCAAGGGTGCGCCGGAGGCCATCGTCGATCTATGCCATCTGGAACCGGCGCGCGCGGCCATCATCGAAGCGCAAGTCGCGGCCATGGCCGATAACGGCTTGCGGGTGATCGGCGTCGCCCGCGCCACGTTCCCTGCGGCCAACCTGCCGGACAATCAGCATGTCTTCGATTTCGTCTTCCTCGGCCTGGTCGCGCTGCAAGATCCGTTGCGGCCGGAAGTTCCGCGGGCGGTGGCGCAATGCCACGCGGCGGGCATGCGGGTGGTGATGATTACCGGCGACCATCCCGCCACCGCCCTGGCGATCGCGCGGCAGGCCGGCATCACCGGCGCGCAGGGCGGCCTGTTGTCCGGCGTCGACCTGGCGGCGATGGACGCGGCAACGCTGCAGCTGCGGCTGAAGGACACCGACGTCTTTTGCCGCATCGCGCCGGAGCAGAAACTGCGCCTGGTGCGGGCCTTCCGCGACGGCGGCGAGGTGGTCGCCATGACGGGCGACGGCGTCAACGACGCGCCGGCGTTGAAGGCGGCCAGCATCGGCGTGGCGATGGGCGCGCGCGGCACCGACGTCGCGCGCGAGGCGGCGGCACTGGTGCTGCTCAAGGACGACTTCTCCTCGCTGCTGCTGGCGGTGCGGCACGGCCGACGCCTGTTCACCAATCTGCGCAAGGCCATCGTGTTCATCGTCGCGGTGCACGTGCCCATCGTCGGCCTGTCCATCCTGCCGGTGCTGCTGGGCTGGCCGATGCTGCTGATGCCGGTGCATATCCTGTTCCTGCAGATGGTGATCGACCCGGCCTGCTCCATCGTCTTCGAGGCGGAGCCCATCGAGGCGGGCGCCATGGCCAGCAAGCCGCGCAAGCCGGACATGCATCTGTTCGACCGCGAGATCCTGGCACGCGGCCTGCTGCAAGGGGGCGGCCTGCTGGCCATGCTGATCGGCTTCTACCTGATCGTCAAAGGGACCGGCCAGTCCGACGACATGGCGCGCACCACGACTTTCCTGACGCTAGTCTTGTCCAACCTGGGGCTGATCCACACCAACCGCAGCTGGTCGCAGCCATCATGGCGGCGGCGGCCGGCGGCGGGCCGGTCGTTTGCCTGGATCAGCCTGGCGACCACGCTGTTGTTGGCGGCCGTGCTTGGCCTGGACACCATCCGCGAGCTGTTCGCGTTTGCGCTGCCCGGCCCTGCCTTGCTGCTGGCGTGCGGCATGGCGACGGCGTTGAGCATCGCGTGGTTCGAATTGATCAAGCGCTGGTCTTATTCCGCCTTGACCGTCAGGCGCTTGATGGCGCGGTTCTTGCCGTAGGTGGCCGACACCAACAGCGCCTTGCCGCAGCGGGTGCGGTACAGGTAGCTGCGCTCTTCGCCGTCGACCGTGCGCTGCAGCAGTTCCAGCGGCGGCCCGGCCTGTGCCGGACAGGCGCGCAGCAACGGCGCAGCCTCGGCCGCCGGATCGACCGCCATGTTCGCCACGGCGGCGGCCACCTGCTGCGTCACCTCCGGCTCCACGTCCTCGATCGGCTTGGGCGCCTGCGCCATCGCGCAGCCGGACGCCAGCGCGACCGGCAAGAGCAGGGAAAACAGCCTGTACATAAGCGACCTTTCGTTGATGGTTTGGGATCCATCTTAGCGCCGCGCGCGGGCCGCCGCTATGTCTCATTTTTAACAGAATCCGAAAAACTGTCTAAAAACGCCCGATTTTACAAATGGCAAAAAGGCGTGGATATACTCGTTTGGCACCCACAAGGCTCGCATACCGAAACCAATAAACCAATACCTATAGGAGTTCATGCAGCATGCGCCAATTCGCCCGTCCCCTGATTGCATCCCTGATCGTCCTGGCCTACGCGGGTTCCGCGCACGCCGGCAGCTATTCCGTTGACAACCTGACGCTGTTCTCCGGCACCACCGCCACCACGGCCGAGGACGCGCTGCGCCAGAACGCGGCCCAGTTCGGCCTGCCGGCGTCGCTGAACAACCTGGGACTGGTGAAAGTGCAGGAATCGCTCACCGGCAAGCACTACCACTATCAGCAAATGCTGCGCGGCCTGCCGGTGGACCGGGCCGAGATCATCGTCTCCATCAGCAAGACAGGCCAGCTGCAAAAGATCTTCAACGAAACCCGCTACATCTCCGACAAGGTCGACGCCAGCGCCGTCAACCAGCTGTACAACCAGGCCCAGATCACCGACGACCAGGCGCTGGACAAGGCCTGGACCAATATGAAGGTGCAGCACCCGCTGGTGGCCGCGCCGTCCTCCGAACTGGTGTGGGTCACCACCAAGGACGGCGTGCAGCTGGCGCGCAAGGTGCGCATCGAGGCGCAGATGCCGACCGGCGGCTTCGTGCAGTTCCTGAACGCGCATAACGGCGCCGTCATCGCTTCCTACTCCACCTCGCTGCCGCGCCGCGGCAAGCGCTCGCTGGACGCGCGCGCCGAACTGGCCGGCCCGGTGCTGGACCGCCACGCCGCCACCAAGGCGATCAGCGACAGCCAGGGCACGCATGGCCGCCAGGCCCTGCAAGGCGGCGCCGTGGCCGCCGTCACGCCGTCCGGCATCAACGGTTCCGGCTACGCCTTCGACCCCGATCCACGCACGGTGCTGAACACCGACGCGCTGACCGACACCTCGCCCGCCTCCGCCTTCGACGCCGCCTACTCGACCAAGACCCTGCGCGACCTGACGGTGAGCGGCGGCGTCTACAAACTGAGCGGTCCGTTCGTCAACATCAAGAACATCGAATCCCCGGCCACCGCGCCCAGCACCACCAGCAACGGCGTGTGGACGGCCAAGCGCGGCAACAACGCTTTCGACGACACCAACGTCTACTTCCACCTGGACCAGAGCCAGCGCTACATCCAGTCGCTGGGCTTCACCGGCACCAAGTCCATCATCAACCGTCCGCTGGACGTCGACACCGACGGCGTCAACGGCGACGACAACTCGCACTACAGCGGCGGCGCCGCCGGTTCCGACTACCTGGCCTTCGGCCACGGCTGCGTGAACGACAGCGAAGACGCGGACGTGATCCTGCACGAATACGGCCATGGCATCCAGGCCAACATCAACAGCAGCTGGACCGGCGGCGACACCGGCGCCATGGGCGAAGGCTTCGGCGACTACTGGGCCGCGTCCTACTCCTACAGCACGCCGAACGGCAAGATCTACCACCCGGAATGGGCCTTCAGCTGGGACGGCCACGGCGCCTGCTGGGACGGCCGCATGCTGAACCGCACCGACGCCAAGTACAACGCCAGCAAGACCTACGCCGCGCACCAGTCGGTGACCGAGGGCGGCGTCAGCTTCCAGTCGGATGAATTGTGGTCGGCGCCGCTGTACCAGTCGATGGTGGCGCTGATCGCCGCCGGCAAGCCGCGCGCCAATATCGACCAGATCATCCTGGAGGCGCACTTCGGCCTGGGCAGCAACGTCAAGATGCCGGCCATGGCCACCGCCATCGTCAACGCGGCCAAGACGCTGTTCCCGTCCGACCTGACCTACGCCAACACCTTCCAGGCCAAGTTCGAGGCGCAGAACATCCTGTCGTCGGTGGTCAGCGGCCCGACCATCAGCGAAGTGGAGAGCAACAACACCACCGCCACCGCGCAAGCCGTCAGCACGGCCGGCACCACCGTCAACGGCACGATGAGCGCCTCGTCGGACGTCGACTACTACAAGATCGTGCTGCCATCGGGCAAAACGCTGGCGCTGAGCCTGGCCCCGAACGCCAGCTCGGACTACGACCTGGAGCTGTACAACAGCGCCGGCACCAAGGTGGCGTCCAGCACCAACGGCACCGGCGCGACCGACAGCCTGAGCTACGGCACCGCCGGCACGCTGTACGCCAAGGTGATCTACTACAGCGGCGGCACCGGCGCCACCAGCGGCAAGTACACGCTCAAGGCCAGCTGGTAAGCACCCGGCGGTCGAAATATCTTCCTTTCAACGCCCCGTTCCGGGGCGTTTTTTCGTTTGGCCGCCGAAAACCGCATTACGCTTGAGTGAGATTCAGAATCGGAGGCGGCGAACATGGTAAGCTTCGACCCCGGCGCTGTGACAGAGCCTCCCTCCCACCAACTTATAACTTACTTCATGGATATCGTTCTCGCACTCAAAGCCCTGATCATGGGCCTGGTTGAAGGTTTCACGGAATTTCTGCCGATCTCGTCGACCGGCCATTTGATTCTGGCGGAACACCTGCTCGGCTTCCACGGCATGGAAGAAAAAATGAAAGTGTTCGAGATCGTCATCCAGGCGGGCGCCATCTTCGCCGTCTGCTGGGAATACCGCGCGCGCATCGCCGCCGTGCTGACCGGCCTGGGCGACCCGAAACAGCAGCGCTTCGCACTCAACGTGCTGATCGCCTTCCTGCCGGCCGCCGTGCTGGGCGTGCTGTTCAACAAGGCCATCAAGGCCAAGCTGTTCGCGCCGGTGCCGGTGGCGCTGGCCTTCATCGTCGGCGGCTTCGTCATCCTGTGGGTGGAAAAGCGCGAGAAAGCCAATCCGGCCATGTCCCGCATCAATTCGGTGGACGACATCACGCCGATGGACGCCATCAAGATCGGCATCGCCCAGGCGTTCGCGCTGATCCCCGGCACCAGCCGCTCCGGCGCCACCATCATGGGCAGCATGATCTTCGGCCTGTCGCGCAAGGTGGCGACCGAGTTCTCGTTCTTCCTGGCTATCCCCACGCTGCTGGGCGCCACCGTGTATTCGCTGTACAAGGAGCGCGCGCTGTTGTCGGCCTCCGACCTGCCGCTGTTTTCGATCGGCACCGTGGCGGCCTTCGTCTCGGCCTTCCTGTGCGTGCGCTGGCTGCTGCGTTACATCAGCTCGCACACCTTCACCGCGTTCGCGTGGTATCGCATCGCCTTCGGCCTGATGGTGCTGGTCACCGGTTACACCGGCGTGATCGTCTGGGCCGATTAAACCTTAGTCGTAGTTTTGTTGTCGGAATCGAGTAGTAGAAATGGATCATCAGGAAAATAACGAGCGCGCCCTTCAGCTGCTGCAAACCGTGTTCGGTTACCCGGCCTTCCGCGGACAGCAGGCGGAGATCGTCGGCCATGTCAGCGGTGGCGGCGACGCGCTGGTCCTGATGCCCACCGGCGGCGGCAAGTCGCTGTGCTACCAGATACCCGCGCTGGTGCGCGACGGCGTCGGCGTGGTCATCTCGCCGCTGATCGCGCTGATGCAGGACCAGGTGGACGCGCTGGCCGAAGTGGGCGTGCGCGCCGCCTTCCTCAACTCCACCCAGACCTACGAGGAAGCCAACCGCATCGAGCGGCTGGTGCGCACCGGCGAGATCGACCTGGTCTACGTGGCGCCCGAGCGCCTGATGACGGAGCGCTGCCTGAACCTGTTCCAGGCGTCGAAGATCGCGCTGTTCGCCATCGACGAGGCGCATTGCGTATCGCAATGGGGGCATGACTTCCGGCCCGAGTACATCAAGCTGTCGGTGCTGCACGAGCAGTTCCCCAACGTGCCGCGCATCGCGCTCACCGCCACCGCCGACCAGCAGACCCGCGCCGAGATCGTCCACCGCCTGCAACTGGGCGACGCGATGCAGTTCGTGTCCTCGTTCGACCGTCCCAACATCCGCTACCAGATCGTCGAGAAAGCCAACGGCCGCAAGCAGCTGCTGGACTTCATCACCACCGAGCATGGCGGCGACTGCGGCATCGTCTACTGCCTGTCGCGCAAGAAGGTCGAGGAGACCGCCGAATTCCTCAACGAGAACGGCGTGCGGGCCATGGCCTACCACGCCGGCATGGACCACGCCAAGCGTTCGGCCAACCAGGCCAAGTTCCTGCGCGAAGAGAACATCGTCATGTGCGCCACCATCGCCTTCGGCATGGGCATCGACAAACCCAACGTGCGCTTCGTCTGCCACCTGGACCTGCCCAAGAGTATCGAAGGCTACTACCAGGAGACCGGCCGCGCCGGCCGCGACGGCGAACCGTCCAGCGCCTGGATGGCCTACGGCTTGCAGGACGTGGTGCTGCAACGGCGGATGATCGACGAATCGGAGGCCGACGAAACCTTCAAGCGCGTGCTGGGCACCAAGCTCGATGCGATGCTGGGCCTGTGCGAAACGCTGAGCTGCCGGCGCGTGCGCCTGCTCGACTATTTCGGCGAAGCCTCCGGCCCTTGCGGCAACTGCGATACCTGTTTGATCCCGCCGGTGTCGTTCGACGGCACGGTGCCGGTGCAGAAGCTGCTGTCGGCGGTGTACCGCGTCGACCAGCGCTTCGCGGCCGGCCATGTGATCGAAGTGCTGCGCGGTGTCGAGACGGACCGCATCAAGACCTGGCATCACGATTCGCTGTCGGTGTTCGGCATCGGCGCCGACCGCAGCGAGCAGGAATGGCGCGCGATCCTGCGCCAGGTGATCGCGCTCGGGCTGGTGACGGTCGACCATGAGCAATACAGCTCTTTGAAACTGACCGACGCCGCGCGGCCGGTGCTCAAGGGCGGACAGAAAGTGCAGCTGCGCCAGTACCAGAAGCCGGTCAAGCAGAAGAGCGCGGGCCGCGCCTCCAAGGGTTATGTGGAGAGCGACCTGTCGCCGCGCGAGCAGGCCATCTTCGACAAGCTGCGCTGGTGGCGGGTGGAGACGGCGCGCGCGCACGACGTGGCGGCCTACATCATCTTCAACGACGCCACGCTGCGCGAGATCGCCAAGGCGCGTCCGACCACCTTGTCCGACCTGCGCGGCATCTCCGGCGTCGGCGAGAAAAAGCTGGCGTCCTACGGCGACGAGATCGTCGCCATGATCAGCGAGATGGAATAAGCCGGGCAAGCATCAGTCTGCGACCTGGAATTTCAGCAATTTCGAAATGGTCTCGGCAGGAACTGGCTTGCTGAAAAAATTGCCCTGCAAAATCTCACAACCCTCGCGTCTGAAAAACGACACCTGTTCCGGTGACTCCACCCCTTCGACGATGATTTTCAGCCGCAGGGTGTGGGCCAGCGTGATGATCGCGCTGACGACCGAGCAGCTGTCCTGGTCCGCAGGAATGCGTTCCAGGAAAGAGCGGTCAAGCTTGACCTTGTCCACCGGCAGCCCGCGCAACTTGCTGAGCGCCGAATAGCCGGTCCCGAAGTCATCAATGGCGATCGTGACGCCCAGCGACCGTAATCGCGCCAGCGTCGCCGATCCTGGCCCATCGGTTTCGACCGCCTGATGCTCGGTAATCTCGATCTCGATGTCCTTCCCGGACAGCTTGTTTTCCTCCAGGATGCGCTCGACATGACTGGACAGTTCGGCATAGAGCAATTCGCGCGGACACAGGTTGATGCACATTTTAAGGTCCGTCAGACCTTGCGCCTGCCATCTTGCGAACTGCGCACAGGCCTCCGTCACTACCCATAAGCTGATCTCCAGCATCTGGCCCGAGTCGATTGCCAGAGCGATAATCTCTTCAATCGGATGGCTTGCCAGCGCCGCGTCCTGGCAACGTAGCAAAGCCTCCACCGCCACGATGTTTTCGCTGAGGGCATCGACTTGCGGCTGGTACTCCAGGCGAAACGCATGCGCCTGCACCGAGCGCTTCAGGCTGGCGATCAGCTCGGCCTTGTTGTGTGCCTCGGCATCAAGTTGCTTGGAGTAATAATGGTAGCCGCCATGACTGCGTTCATTCTTGATTTTGTATAGGGCCAGATCAGCCTTGCGCATCAGCTCATCCTGGTCGTTTGCGTCGCTTGGAAAGACGGCGATACCAATGCTGACGCCGATGACCACTTCATGACCGTCGAGCTGAAATGGATTGGACAGCGCCTCGATCAGTTTTAGCGCCAGGCTTGCTCCGACTTCGGGTGTATGCACATTTGCCTGCAACACGACAAATTCATCGCCGCCCAGACGCGCGACAAAGTCGGAGTCGCGTATGGTGTTGCGAATACAGCGCGCCACGTGCTGCAGCAATCTGTCCCCGGTCTGATGCCCCCAACGGTCGTTGATCTGCTTGAAATTATTCAGATCCATGATATGGAATAGAAGCAAATTGCCATTGCGAACCGCCGCTGCCGACATTTCTTTCAGTCGCTCCTCCAGCTCCGAACGGTTACCCACACCGGTCAACAGATCAATCCGCGCCATTTGCGCACGCTCCGTTTCAACCCGCCTGCGTTCGGTTTCGTCACGGAGAATTTTCAGATATCCGGTGATCTCGCTGTTGAAGTTTCGGATCGGGGTCATCACGCCGTCGGCCCAAAAAACCGAACCATCCTTTCGACGGTGCCAGCGCACATCGTCGCTGCGGCCGGTATCGCGAGCGTTGCTAAGCTCCCGCTCGGGTACGCCGTTGTCATTGTCTTCCGACGTAAAGATGAGCGCGAGTGGCTTGCCGACTATCTCGTCGGGCAAATAGCCAAATACCAGTTCCGCTCCTTTGTTCCAAGAGACGATATTCCCTCTTGTGTCGGTGGTGATAATTGCATATTCAATTGCCGAGGCGAATATCGCATCCAGCAAGCCGGGGTTGGCTTTGTCGGTCGGCTGAAGGGGAAATGTGCTGCGGTTCTTTCTGGTGGCCATGGCGATCTCCCACTGTAGGACGATCGGCCAGAGTACCGTAAATAGAATGTGCGATTTATATGCCAGATCAATACGACGCTCATTTCCTTTAGACTTCGACGGCTGCCACCTCGCGAGATGGACCAGGACCTCGCGAGATGGACTAGGTCACGACCGATCAGATCCGGACGAAGTTGTGCGTCGACAGCGTGCCAAAAGGCAGCGACGCCAACGGACCACCGACGTCCAGCGCGCCCAGGTCGATCGGGAAGAAACCGGCGCCTTCCATGATGCCGCGCACTTCGGCCTTGGCGGCGGCGTCGTCGCCCGAGTAGAACAACACGCGCTTGCCGCCTGCCGTCTCCGGCTCCTTCAGCACATTGACGTCGTTGTGGTTGAACGCCTTGACCACGCGTGCACCAGGGACCAATTGCCGGATGACCTGGCTGGAGTGCTTGCCGCCCAGATCGACCGCCTTGATCCCATATGCCGCCAGCGGATTGCTGGCATCGTTCGCATCGGGCGACGTCGTGGGATCGAAGAACTCCACCGGGTTGGTGCCGTCGATCACGATGCGACCGTTCCACGCGGGCAGGCTGCCCAGCACTTTCTCCGCATCGACCCAGCGGACCGCAACCAGCACCATGTCGGCGCTTGCAGCTTCTTCCACCGTGCCAGCCTTGATGGACGGCCCCAGCTCTTTGACCAGGTCGGCCAGCGAGGCAGGCCCACGGCTATTGGAGATGATGGCCGAGAGTCCTTGTTTAGCGAGTATGCGAGCGAAGTTGGAGCCGAGGGCGCCCGAGCCAATGATGCCGATAGTCATGATATTTCCTTTAAAGATTAAGTGGATAAACTGTTTGCTGAGTTGAATTCTAGGGCTGGATCGCTTCCAGCGTTAGTAGCAACCGACTATAATCAGTTTCAATCATCACTTGAAGGCAAAGTCTTGGAAACCCTGGCCAACCTGGAATCCTTCGTGCGCAGCGCCGAGAGCGGCAGCTTTTCCGCCGCAGCCCGCCGGCTGGGTTTGACGCCGGCGGCAGTGAGCCGGAACGTTGCGCTGCTGGAGCGCAATCTTGGGGTGCGGCTGTTTATGCGCAGCACGCGTGGCCTGACGCTGAGCGAAGCGGGCGAACGTTTTCGGCACTCGGTACAGGGCGGTCTGGATAATATTCAGGAAGCGATTGCCGACATCAAGGTCAACGCCGGGCAACCGGCCGGCGTGTTGAAGCTGAGCGCCGCGCCGGGATTCGGCATGGATTATCTGCTGCCGCTGATGCCGGCGTTTCTCGAACGTTATCCGGGCGTGATACCCGATTGGGTGTTCGACAGCCGTCCGCTGGACCTGATCGCCGGCGGCTTCGATGCGGCCATCGGCGCCGGCTTTGAGCTGCCGCCCGGTATGGTGGCGCGCGAACTGGCTCGCATACATTTGATTGCGGTGGCGGCGCCGGCGCTATTGCAGGGCAAGCGCCGTCCTAAAGATCCATCCGGACTTGCCGAGTTCCCCAGTGTGGTGATACGTTCTCCGTTGACGGGTCGTTTGCGGACGCAGGTCATGCGCAATAGCGCCGGCGCCGAAGTCATGGCCAAGCAGCAGGCTATCATGCTGGTCAACGATCCGGATGCGCTCAGTCGCGCTGTGGTGCTGGGTCTTGGGGTTGGGTTGATACCAGTTCCACACGCCGCGCCGTATCTGGAAAGCGGTGCGCTGGTGCGCTTGCTGCCGAACTGGTATGGCGATGTCGGGGCGATCTCCCTGTATTTCACCAGCCAGAAACTGCTGCCGGCGAAGACGCGCGTCTTTATCGATTTTGTTGTCGAGGCATTTCGCGCGCAGAATCTGCCGCAAATCCTCTCCGCCAAATAACCTGGCTTTGACTATGCACACACCGATTATTTTTACCCGCTATCTCGGCCAACTGGCCGGCATGGTCGAGAAAGTGAAGCCGCATCCGGCGATCCTCAAGGCGCGGTTACATGCGGAGATGCTGCCGTTTGCCTCGCAGGTGCGGGCCACCTGCAATTTCGCACTGAGGGGCTGCTGTCCGCTGGCGGACCTGCCGCCGGTGAGTTTCGAAGGCGCCGAGCTGTCCTTGGCCGCGCTGGCCAAGCAGATCGACGACACCATCGCCTACATCGCCGCGATTCCTGCGCGGCGCTTTGACGGCGCGGCCGAACGCCTGTGCCATGACCGCGCCGGCTTCGCCGACATCGCGCTGCCCGGCGACGAATATCTGAACCTCTACATCCTGCCCAACTTCTACTTCCACTTCAGCATGGCCTACGCGATCGCGCGCAGCCACGGAGCGGATATCGGCAAGCAGGACTTCGACGGCTATCACCTGTACGCGCCGGGCTTCTCGTTCGAAAAGCCTACGACGTAACGATGCTGCGGTAACGGCTGGGCGGCGCACCGACGCTGTCGCGGAAGCGGTGGCTGAAGTGGCTCAGGTCCGCATAACCGCAAGCGTCGGCGATCTGCTGCAAGGGTTGGTCGGTGGTCTTCAGCAGCTGGCGCGCATGCTCCACGCGGCGCGCCGCGATCCACGCCGACGGCGGCATACCGAACGAGATCCTGAACATGCGCGCCAGGTGGTATTCCGACATGCATGCCAGTTGCGCCAGCATGCCCAGCGAGATGTTCTGTGCCAGATTCGCCTCGATGTAATCGGCCAATCGCCGCCGCACCACCGGCGCCAGCCCGCCGCGCACGCGCTGCTGGTGCTGCGGCATCGACTGCGACAGCAGCAGGTGGCTCAAGGTCTCGTGCGCCGCCTCGTTGGCTCGCAGCTGGCCGTCCGCGCCTTCCCATGACATGTTCGCCAGCCCGGCGCACAGGCGGCCGATGCGTTCATGTTCGAAGTAGGTACGGTCGGCCAGCGTAATCTCGCGCGGCTCGCGATCCAGCTCCACCACCGCACGTCGCGTGAAATGCTCGGGCAGGAAGTAGACGTGCAGGAAGCGCAGCGGTCCGCGCACCGTCCAGCTGGACTCGTGCCAGTCCGGCAGCGTGCATAGGCGCTCCGGCGCGCCGTACAGGCCGGGCAGCTCGTCGCGTTCGGTGCGATAGCCGCCCCCCATGTAGTAGGACAGCGTATGGTGGCCCGGCTTGTTGTAGCTGGTCTCGGCCACCTCGGTATCGCGGCGCCAGATGGCCACCGCCAGCTCGTCGCCCAGCCAGGCGAAACGCTCCAGCACCGCGTCCGTTTCGGACATGGTGCGGAACACCGCGTGCGAAATCAACCCGTCCGGCGCGCGGGCGGGGGTGGCTTCGGTGGCGTTGGAGGGGCGGGCTGGCACGGCGCGAACATTCAGTAAGAGTTGACTTAAAGTCTAGCACGGAGCGCCCACTCCCCGCTGGCGGCCGGCCGATTTGCGCAATTTCAGACAAGCGCCGCCCGCGCGCACCCGGCATGCTGGCGGCATGAATATCTTCCTCTACCTGCTCACCGTCCTGATCTGGGGTACCACCTGGATCGCCATCACCTTCCAGCTGGGCGTGGTGCCGGCGCCGGTGTCGATCGCCTACCGCTTCTGGCTGGCCGCCGCCGTGCTGATGGGATTCTTGCTCGTCACCCGCAAGCCGTGGTGGCCGCCGCGCCAGGCCTGGCGCTACCTGTTCGCCCAGGGCCTGGCGTTGTTCTGCCTGAATTTCCTGTGCTTCTACTACGCCAGCCAGTGGATCACCAGCGGCCTGGAGGCCGTGGTGTTCTCCACCGCGCCGATCTGGAACGCCATCAACGGCCGCATCTTCCTCGGCCGGCCGATCCGCCGCCAGGTGATGATGGGCGCCCTGCTCGGCCTGACCGGCATCGTGCTGCTGTTTTCACCGCAGATGGCCGGCCACTGGAACGACAGCAAGGTGATGATGGGCCTTGCGCTGACCCTGGGCGGCACGCTGTGCTTCTCGTGCGGGAACCTGCTGTCGAGCCGCATGCAGTCGCTGGGCCTGACGCCGTGGCTGACCAACACCTGGGCCATGCTGATCGGTTCCACCACCTTGGGCGTGGCGGCGCTGGCGCTGGGCATGCCGTTCGCGCTGGAGCCGAGCACGCGCTACGTTGGCGCGCTGCTGTACCTGGCGATCCCCGGCTCGGTGATCGGCTTCACCGCCTACCTGTTGCTGGTCGGCCGCATAGGACCGGACCGCGCGGCCTATTCCACGGTATTATTCCCCATCGTGGCACTGACCATTTCAACGATCTACGAAGGCTACCACTGGACGCCGACGGCCCTGGCCGGGCTGGCGCTGGTACTGGCGGGGAATCTGCTGGCGTTCCTGCCGCTGGCCCCGCGCACCAAAGCGATGGGAGCCGCATAAAAACAGGGGAATACATGAACCGATACGTCGCCGCGCTGATGCTGGCACTCGCAGGACCGGCGGTCGCCGCCGCGCCGCCGGCCGACACCATCTACCGCAACGGCTACATCTACACCGTCGACGCCAGGGACAGCGTGCAGCAGGCGCTGGCCGTGCGCGCCGGCCGCATCGTCTACGTCGGCGACAATGCCGGCGCCAAGCCGCTGACCGGCAAGAAGACCAAAGTCATCGACCTGCACGGCCGCATGCTGATGCCCGGCCTGGTCGACGGCCATATGCACCCGCAATCGGGCGGCAGCCGCCTGCTCAATTGCAGCCTCGATTACGCCGCGCTGACCGTCGCGCAATTCCAGTCGCGCATCCAGGCCTGCCTGGACAAGGACAAGAAGTCCGACGCCGGCCGCTGGCTGGTGGTGGTCAACTGGTTCCAGCAAGGGATGCTGCCGGACGGCGTGGAAACCACCGCCGCCACGCTCGACGCGCTGAAGACCGAACGCCCCGTCATCGTGCGCTCGTCCTTCGGCCACTCGGCGCTGCTCAATTCAAAAGGCGTGCAACTGGCCGGCATCAAGCGCGACACGCCCGATCCAGCCGGCGGCAAGATCACCCGCGACGCCAAGGGGGACGCCACCGGACTGCTTGAAGACGCCGCGCAGGACATGGCGATGAACCTGCTGCCGCCGCTGACGGTGGCCGAAAACCTGGCCGCCTCCAAGGCCGCGCTGGCGGCGATGCGCAAGCAGGGCATCACCAGCTTCCTCGACGCCTACACCGATCCCGAAACCATGACCGCCTTCGCCGACCTGCACCGGCAGGGCAAGCTGACGGCGCGCGCGCACTTCGCTGTGCTGATCGCCCTCGATAAAGGCGCCACGCCGCAAAGCGCGGTGGCCGAACTGCTCAAGCAGCAGACGCAGTTCGACCAGGGGCCGACCAGGGTCGCGCCGTCGATGCAGGTGCGCCACGCCAAACTCTTCATGGACGGCGTGATCTCCGCTCCGGCCTTCACCGGCGCCATGCTGGAGCCCTACCTGGTCAACAAGGGCACGGTGGACAAGCCGGACTGGCAGCCCGGCGCCAGCACCGGCCCGGCCAGCTACTTCTCACCCGAAGCGTTGAAGACCACGCTGACGGAACTGGCCAACGCCCACATCGATCCGCACATCCACGTCGACGGCGACCGCGCCGTGCGCGAATCGCTGGACGCCATCGAATACCTGCGCTCCACGCCGGCCGGCAAGGACGTCCGCCCCGCGCTGGCGCACGATGAAATCGTCGCCCCGGCCGACTACCCGCGCTTCGCCAAGCTGGATGTGACGCCGGTGCTGTCCTTCCAGTGGGGGAAACCGGCGCCCGACACCGTGGGCGCGCTGAAGGACTACATGGGCCCACAACGCTACGCCATCGTCGAGCCGCAGGCGCTGCTGCTGAACGCCGGCGCGCGCATCGCCTATGGCAGCGACTGGCCAGTCGATCCGCTCGACGAATGGTTCGCGCTGAAGGTCGGCGTGACCCGCACCGCCGCGCCGGACGCCGGCAAGGAATACGCCGGCACGCTGGGACCGCAGCCCGGCATGCCGCGCGCCGCCGTGCTGCGCGCCATCACGCTCAACGCCGCCTACACGCTGCGGCAGGAGACGCTGACCGGATCGCTGGAGCCGGGCAAGCTGGCCGACATGATCGTATTGGACCGGAATTTCTTCACCATCCCGGCCGAGGACATCGCCAACATCAAGGTGCTGCAAACTATGGTGGGGGGCAAAATTGTGTATCAGGCCAGGGGCATGCGTTAAGATGTCGGCCTTTAGATAAACAGGCATAAACAGGCCCGCCATGGAACTCGTCATCTCCCTGCTGATCATTGCCGTCACCGGCCTGGTGGTCTACGCAATCATCAAGACCAATCCGGCCAAGCCGATGCCGCTGCCGGCGCGTCCCGCCACGCCCTACGAACCGAAGCTGCCGGAAGACGCTCCCGCGCTGCACTGGTCCGACGACGGCCGCTTCCTGGTCGAAGTGGTCAACGAATCGCGCTACCAGGCCACGCTCAAGGCGCTGGCCGGCGACCACGGCGACCAGGCCGCCGCAACGCCCTACCTGGCCACGCTGGTGCCGGACGATGTCAATCCCTACGAAAGCGCCGCCGTTGCGGTCTTCCTCAACGGCCGCATGACGGGCTACCTGTCGCCCAAGGCATCCATGACCTTCCGCGCGCTGTTGAAGCACAAGGAAATCGAAGGCCAGGTCACCAGCTGCGAGGCGCAGGTGCGCGGCGGTGGCGTGTGGCAGAGCGGCCACCTGGCCTATGTCGTGGTGCTGGACATGGAGCCGTTGGAAAAGTGATGAAGACGTTCGTTTTGTCCCTGCTGATGGCGGCAGGCGCTGTATCAGCCCAGCCCTCGGCCCAGCCGCTTGTGCTTCACTACGCGCAAAGCCCGCCGCTGCAATATGCCGACACGCGCGGCGTGCTGACGGGCCATGCCGCCACCCCTGCCCTCGCCGCGCTCACCGTGGCCGGCATTCCATTTGTCGTGCGCCAGACGCCGGCCAAGCAGCAGCTGGTGCTGATGCAGGCGGCCGAGCAGGAACCCGCCTGCATGCTGGGCTGGTTGCAAACGCCGGAGCGCGAACGCATCGGCAGATTCTCGGAAGTGGTGTATGAGGACAAGCGCCCATTCGCGCTGACCTGGAGCGGCAACCCCGCCATGCACGACGAGGAAGCGTTGAAGGATACGCTGACCGACAAGCAGCTGCGCGTGGTGGTGAAAAAAGGCGCATCCTACGGCACGACGATCGACCGCGGCCTGCTGCGCTACAAGACGCCGACCATCCCGAGCAGCGCGGACAGCCAGCAGCTGCTGGACATGCTGCGCCGGCACAGCATCGATTACTTCTTCATCACGGAGGAGGAATTGGAGGAAGCGGTCAAGGCCTCGGGCTATCCGGCCTCGCACTACAAGCGCATCTACTTCTCCGACCTGTACAAAGGCTACGAGCGTCGCCTGTGGTGCAGCAAGTCGGTGCCGGACGAGACGTTCAAACGCTTGAACGCCGCCATCGTCCGGCTGCGCAAATAATTACTTCTTGGTGAAGACCAGGTCCCACACGCCGTGGCCCAGTTTCAGGCCGCGGTTTTCAAACTTGGTCAGCGGACGATAGGCCGGCTGCGGCGCGTAACCGTCGGCGGTATTCTGCAGGCCTTCTTCCGCGCCCAGCACTTCCAGCATCTGCACCGCGTAGTCTTCCCAGTCGGTGGCGCAATGCAGGTAGCCACCCACGGCCAGCTTCTGCACCAGCAGCTTGACGAACGGCGACTGGATCAGGCGGCGCTTGTTGTGGCGCGCCTTGTGCCATGGATCCGGGAAGTAGATATGCACGCCATGCAGCGAGCCGTCCGGGATCATCTGGTTCAGCACTTCCACCGCGTCGTGCTGGATCGCCTTCAGGTTGGTCAGGCCCTGTTCCTCGATCAGCTTGAGCAGACTGCCCACGCCGGGCGTATGCACTTCCACGCCGATGAAGTCCTTTTCCGGCATCACGCCGGCGATGTGCGCCGTGGTGCCGCCCATGCCGAAGCCGATCTCCAGCACCACCGGCGCCTTGCGGCCGAAGACCTGCTCATAGTCGAGCGGCGTCTTGGCGTATTCGATCATGTACTTCGGGCTCAACTCCTCCAGCGCGCGCGCCTGCGCGGTCGACAGGCGGCCTGCACGCGTGACGAAGCTGCGGATGCGGTGTTCGGTCGGGTCGTAGAGCATCGGCCGCGCTGGGCCGTCTTTAGGGGTATCGGAAGACATGTGATGGAGTGAGTCGATGAATTATGAGGCAGCATTATATCAGTCACCCCTTCGCCATCTCCAGCACCCCGCTTCAGCAAAAGATTGACACCCCGTTTGACTTGAGGTCTAATCGAGTCAGGAGGCGTGAAATCGTTTTCAAACGTCAAAATGCCCTGTTTCGCACCCTGTTAATCCACAAAAACGACTACCCATGACCGATTTCACTCAATTTCCTTCCTCATTTATCTGGGGCGTCGCCACCAGCGCCTTCCAGATTGAAGGCGGCGCTGCAGCCGACGGCAAAGGCCCGTCGATCTGGGACACCTTCAGCCACACGCCCGGCAAAGTCATCGACGGCAGCAACGGCGACGTCGCCTGCGACCACTACCACCGCTACCCGGAAGACGTGGCCATCATGTCCGGCATGGGCGTGGACGCTTACCGCTTCTCGATGGCCTGGTCGCGCGTGCAGCCAACGGGCAAAGGCGCCTGGAACGAAGCCGGCTTCGCCTTCTATGACCGCCTGCTGTCCGAACTGGAGGCCAAGGGCATAGACGCCCACGTCACTCTCTACCACTGGGACCTGCCGCAGGGCCTGCAGGACGACGGCGGCTGGCTCAATCGCGACACCGCCTACCGCTTTGCGGAATATGCCGGCGAAGTGGCGCGTCGTTTTGGCTCGCGCTTGAAAACGATTGCAACGCACAACGAGCCATGGTGCACGGCCAACCTGGGCTACGGCAACGGGCAGTTCGCGCCGGGCGTGGCGGACCCCAAGCAGGCTATCCAGGTATCGCACCACCTGCTGCTGTCGCACGGGCTGGCGATGCAGGCCATGCGCGCCGTCGGCAGCCCGGCGCAGCTGGGCATCGTGCTCAATCAGTGGACCGCCGACGCGGCCACCGACAGCGCGGCCGACAAGGCGCTGGCGGAATTCGAATACGCCCGCTCGGTGCAGTGGTTCATGGACCCCATCTTCAAGGGCAAGTACCCGGAACTGGCGCTGCAGGGCCACGGCGACAACGCGCCGGAGATCCACGAGAACGACTTCAAGGACATCCAGCACAAGATCGACTTCCTCGGCGTGAACTACTACTTCCGCGCCTACTGCTCGGCCGAGACGCCGCCGCGCCAGCCGGAAGCGAAGCTGGGCACCACCGACATGGGCTGGGAGATCTTCCCCGACGGCCTGACCGAGCTGCTGCTGAAACTGAAGGCGGAATACGATCTGCCGCCGATCTACATCACCGAGAACGGCATGGCCAACCCGGACGTGATCGTCGACGGCGAGATCCCGGACGACGCGCGCATCGATTTCGTGCTGCGCCACCTGAAGGCGCTGAACGACGCGCGCCTGCAGGGGGTGGATATCCAGGGCTACTTTCTTTGGAGCCTGCTCGATAACTTCGAGTGGAACTCCGGCTATGCGAAGCGCTTCGGCATCGTCCACGTCGACTATGCGACGCAGAAGCGGACCTTGAAGCACAGCGCGCACTGGTACCGCGAGTACCTGCTGAAACAAAGGCCGCAACGCACCGCGCACGCGGCCTAGAGCAAGCGTTTTATCCCCGCCGGCGCAGATGCCGGCGTTTTCCTTTCTACAGGCCGCAGAGCCTGATGCATTACACTCCAACGAGAATAACGAGGACGACATCATGCAAACCGCACCATCCGCCGTGCCACCGCAGGAACAGCAAGCACCGCAGGCCTCCGCCGCAGCCAGCCCACCCCCATCGCTATTGCGCGCCATGTTCGCGCGCGGCACGCCGATGCTGTGGGTCCCCAGCGGGTATTTCGCGATGGCGCTGACCTACATGATGCTCACCAGCGTCACCTCCATCATGTTCAAGAACCTGGGCATGGACAACGGCCAGGCCGCGCAGTACGCCAGCTACCTGATCCTGGCCTACACCATCAAGCCGCTGTTCGCGCCCTTCGTTGAAATGTACCGCACCAAGAAGTTCTTCGTGCTGTGCGCGCAGCTGATCATCGGCCTCGGTTTCGCCGGCGTGGCGCTGGCGATGTCGCTGCCGGACTACATGGTGGTGATGGTGTTCATGTTCGGCGTGCTGTCGCTGGTCGGCGCCACGCAGGACATCGCGTCCGACGGCGTGTACGTCACCTCGTTGGACGCCAAGACGCAGTCGCTGTTCTGCGGCATCCAGAGCCTGAGCTGGAACATCGGACCCATCGTCGCCTCGGGCGGCATGGTGTATTTGAGCGGCTGGCTGCATACGCACTACTTCCACCACCAGGCCGGCGTGTTCGGGCCGGAGTGGATCGAATCGTGGCGCATCATCTTCTTCATCGTGGCGGCGATCACCATCGTGGCGGCGCTGTGGCATATGCGCGTGATGCCGGACGGCGCCAAGGCGGAGAACGCGCCAAAGTCGGTGGCCGAAGCGGCCTTCATCCTCAAGGATTCCTTTGTCACTTTCTTCCAGAAGCGCGACGTGTGGCTGATGGTGTTGTTTGCCTTCCTGTTCCGGCTCAGTATCGGGCTGCTGGAAAAGATCGGGCCCTTCTTTATGGTCGATCCGGTGGCGCAAGGCGGACTGGGATTGTCGAACGAGATGCTGGGACTGATCTACGGCACCTATGGCCTGATCGCGGTGCTGCTAGGTTCCCTGCTGGGCGGGATCTTCGTCGCGCGGCGCGGGCTGCCGGCAACCTTGTTCGTGCTGTGCTGCGCGGTCAACATCCCCAACGTGACCTTCCTCCTGATGAGCATCTACCAGCCGCACGACCTGCTGATCATCAGCGCCGGCGTGGCGATCGAGAAGTTCTTCTTTGGTTTCGGTTCGGTGGGCTTCATGATCTACCTGATGCAGCAGCTGGCGCCGGGCAAATACACCACCACGCACTATGCGTTCGGCACGGGCCTGATGGGTTTGTGCATGATGGTCACCGGCATCGTCAGCGGCCATTTGCAGCAGGCCTTAGGTTATGTGCACTACTTCTGGCTGGTGATGGCCGCCACGATCCCATCGTTCATCGTCACCTGGTACGCACCGTTCCACCACAAAGACTAAACCCGCAAAGCAGTATCTAAAAGAAGGCCGGCGCCAAAAACGCCGGTCTTTTTTGTTGCCTCAACCCGGAGTCAAAAAAACCCCTCGGCCTTTGCAGGACGAGGGGCTGGAAGACCACTACAACAACACTGGGACTACATGAAAAACTCTTTGCTTAGAACGACTTGCCGACGTTGATGCCGAAGGTGCGCGGCGGCAGGTACTGCGCTTGCCACGGGCCGTTGGCGTTCATCGCGCTGGTCTTGATCTTCGCGTCTTCCGCGTTGCGGATATAAGCGTCGAAGTACCACTTCGAATCAGCATCGAAGCGCAGGCCAAGGTCGGTACGGGTGTAGGACTTCTGCTTGTCCGGCTCACCCAGGTTGAACACGCTCAGCCAGCTGGCCGTTTCGTAGTGCGCGCTGATGCGCGGGATCAGCGTACCGTTGGCCAGTGCGAAGCTGTGCTGGTACATCATCTGCGCGCTGAACTTCGGCGAGTGCGGCATGGTGTTGCCGCTGACGTCCAGGCACGGATTGGTGATGCCTGGAACCGTGCAAGCCGGCAGCACATAGTCGTTACTGCCGCCGATCAGGTGCTTCAGCGTGGCGTTGGTGTACGCGGCGGTGAACTGCACGCGGTCGATCGGCGTGATCTTGGCCGCGATTTCGGTCTCCAGGCCCCATACTTTGGCGCCTTCGGCATTGTTGGTTGCCAAGCCGCGGGTGCCGTCCGCATACGTCACCGGCGCGTTGAACTGGAAGTCCTTGAACTTCTCGTAATACGCCGAATTGTTCATCCGCACCGTGCCGCCCAGGAAGGTGCTCTTCGAGCCGATTTCGTAGTTGGTCATCGTTTCGGAACCGTATGGCACGCCGCCATCCTGCAAACCGCCCGACTTGTAGCCGGTCGATACGCTGGCGTAGACCATGTTGTTCTTGTCGATCTCGTAGCTTACGCGTACCAGGCCGGTGAGCTTGTGGTCGTTGAACACGCCGTCGTTATGCTGATAGGTCGAGAAGCCGGTGCCGCCGCCCAGTGGATTCATCGAAGGGCTCACCGGAATCTGCGGCGCGTCCGAATTGCTCCAGCCGTTGTTGGTGCCGCCGATGTTCTTGCGTTCATCCGAGGTGTAGCGCAGGCCGCCGGTCACGTGGAGGGCATCGCTGGCATTCCAGGTGCTCTGGCCAAAGACGGACTTCGATTCCACGGTTTCCTTGGGCTGGATGAAGGAACCCTGCCAGTTCACGGTGCCCTGCTGGGTGCCGTTCATGATCGGGATGTCGAAACGGATGCCGTTGTCTTCATTGGCGTAGTACAGGCCAAGCAGCCAATCCACATCACGCTTGCCGGTCGACTGGATTTCCAGTTCGTGGCTGTAGTTCTTGTACTTGGACCAGACGGTGTTGTTGGCCTGGTACCCGCCGCCGCCGGCGGCGTTGGCCTTGCTGGTGAAGCTGTTCGGGATATTGGCGCCGCCATCCTGGTCGAAGGTCGATGAGCCGTTGAAGCGCGAGTAGCCGGCGATGTAGGCCAGGCTGATGTCCTTGTTGATCTCGTAGTCGACGCGGCTGCGCACCGAGTGCGAATCGCGATTGACGCTAGGCGCCGTATCGATCAGCGCCGACCAGAAGTCCTCGCCTGCGCGCGGGGTTTGCATCAGGTTCATGCTTGGCGTGCCGCGGTCCATGTAGTGCTCGTACGCGACGTTCCATTTCAGGCCAGGCGTCGGCTGCCACAGGAAGCTCAGTCGCGCCGCGCTCTGGTCCTGCGCGCTGTACTTCTGATTGTTGTTGACGAACAGGTTCTGGTTGATCGGCTGGAAGGCGATCGGGTTGCCCGGATGGGCGGCGTTCCACTTGGCGATGACCGGATCGGCCGCCGCATGCTGGTCCGCCAGCGACAGGTTGGGCGCGTTCTGATAGCTGACGTAGCCGTTGTGCTGCTCGTGCACCACCGCCACGCGCATCGCCATGGTGTCGCTGATCGGGATGTTGAACGCGCCGCGCGCGCCCAGGCGGGCGAAATTGCCGTAGCCCGCTTCGAAGTTACCGGCGCTGCTGCCGATTTCCGGTTTCACGGTCTGCATATTGACTGCGCCAACCGTGGAGTTGCGGCCCCACAGCGTGCCTTGCGGGCCGCGCAGCACTTCGATCGCGTCCAGGTCGAACAGCAGCGCGGTCGCGCCTTCCGGACGCGGCGAATAGATGCCGTCGACGAAGCTGGCCACTTCAGGATCGGCGTATTCGGTCTTGGCGCTGTCGTTGCCGATGCCGCGCAAGGTCATGGTGATCACGCCATGGTCGCCCTGGCCGGTGGCGGCGAAGCCTGGCACCAGGTTGACCACGTCCTGCAGGGTCTGCACGTGGTTATCGTCCAGCACCGCTGCATTCAGCGCGGTCACCGCGACCGGGGTCTTTTGCAGCGAAGTGGAACGCTTGGTCGCGGTGACATACACCTCGGTGATGGTCGAGGAAGTTTTATCGGCGGCGCTGGCGACGGCGATAGACTGCTCGGGGGCCGGCGCTTCGGCCGGGGTGGCCGCATAGGCGGTGACGCTGGTGCCGGCCATCAGGGCGAGGATGGCCAACTGGATCGGGGACGGCAAGCGCTTCCCGGACTGCGGTACGTGGACGTTCATAAGTCTCCTTTTGCGTAGCGATCGCCGAGGGGTTGGGCGTGCCACATTTATCATCGTGGAAATCGATCTCATGTTGTTTGAAATCGTTTTCAAATTCACTGAAAACGTTTTCGTTATTTGTGAAATCGATTTCATGGTACATAATTCAAATCCCGGATGTCAATTTAAAAATTGTAGCGGCGTTGTTTCCCTGACATGCCAGACGGCGTTTCGAGAGGCTGCACACTCTACCGATGGAGACCAAAATAAAATGAAAACGATGCCAACATCCGTCAAAAACGTGCTGATCGTCGGCGGCGGCACCGCCGGCTGGCTGACGGCGGCCTTCCTGGCCCGCACCCTGGGCGCCGGCGCCGACGAAAACAGCGTGCGCATCACGCTGGTGGAATCGAAGGAAATCGGCATCATCGGCGTCGGCGAAGGCACCTTCCCGTCGATCCGCGGCACGCTGGCCGCCATCGGCATCGACGAAGCGCGCTTCATCCGCGAATGCCACGCCACCTTCAAGCAGGGCATCAAGTTCACCGACTGGGTGCGCCCTCCCGGCGCGCCCGGCAACGACCACTACTTCCACCCTTTCAGCCTGCCCAGCCAGCGGCCCGGCGGCCCGGAGCTGCTGCCCTACTGGCTGCAGGGCGCGGCCGCGCCGGGCGCGGGCTTCGCCGCCGCCGCCACCATGCAGAAGCGGGTGGCCGACGCAGCGCACGCCCCCAAGCGCTTTAACGACGCCGATTTCATGGGACCGCTGAACTACGCCTACCATTTCGACGCCGGCAAATTCGCCGCCCTGCTCAGCACCCACGCGCAATCGCTGGGCGTGCGCCACGTGCTGGCCACGGTGGACCGGGTGGAACTGGACGACCAGGGCGCGATCGGCGCGGTGCACACCAGGGAAGCCGGCGTGCTGACGGCCGACCTGTACATCGACTGCACCGGCTTCCGCGCGGCGCTGATCGGCGATGCGCTGGGCACGCCCTTCCGCAACATCAACGACACGCTGTTCGTCGACCGCGCGTTGGCGATGCAGGTGCCCTACGCTACGGCGGACGCGCCCATCCCCTCGTACACCATCGCCACCGCGCACGAGGCGGGATGGACCTGGGACATCGGCCTGCACCAGCGGCGCGGCATCGGCTATGTCTACTCCAGCCGCCACACCGACGATGCGCGCGCCGAGGAAGTGCTGCGCCAGTACATCGGCCCGGCCAGCGACGGCCTCAATCCGCGCCAGCTCAAGCTCAATGTGGGCTACCGCGAACAGCACTGGGTGAAGAACTGCGTGGCGGTCGGCCTGTCGGGCGGCTTCCTGGAACCGCTGGAATCGTCCGGCATCGGCCTGATCGAAACGGCGGCCTACCTGGTCAGCTACCTGTTCCCGCACGACGGCGACCTGGCGCCGGTGGCCAAGGTGTACAACGAGATGATGAAGGCGCGCTACGAGCGCATCGTCGATTTCGTCAAGCTGCACTACTGCCTCACGCAGCGCAGGGACAACGCCTTCTGGACCGACAACACCGACCCGGCCAGCATCCCGGAATCGCTGCGCGACAAGCTGTCGATGTGGCGCAACCGCGCGCCGCACCGCATGGACTTCGTGGTGGACCTGGAGATGTATCCGCCGTCCAGCTGGCAGTACGTGCTGTACGGGATGGAGTACCCGACCGCGCAGTACGCCAACGCGCGCACGCTGCCGCGCTTCGACGAGGCGCGCAAGGAGTTCCAGATGATCGAGCAGATGTCGCTGCGCGCGCTGGCCGACCTGCCCACACACCGCGCGCTGATCGAGCACTTTCTCCAGCGCGGCGAGCGCAAGACCGCCTGACCGGTATTTTGCAGGCAATACGCGCCCAGTGTACGGGCGCTAACATACGCGCGCCGGTCCACACCGCATGATGGTCTCCGCCACATCAATCAACACCACAGGAGAGACCATGCATACCCAACCACTACATGCTGGCGCAATGGCCAGCCACGAACTCGGAGACGGCTACGCCTCCGGGGTTTCGTGGGGCGCCGTGTTCGCCGGCGCCGCCGCAGCAGCCGCGCTGTCCTTCATCCTGCTGATACTCGGCATGGGCCTCGGCCTGTCGTCGGTATCGCCCTACCAGTACAACGCCACACCGCTGGGCACCGCCGCCATCGCGTGGATCGCCTTCGTGCAGTTGGCGGCCGCCGGCATCGGCGGCTATATGGCGGGACGGCTGCGCGTCAAATGGGCCAGCGTCCATGGCGATGAAGTGCACTTCCGCGACACCGCGCACGGCCTGCTGGCGTGGGCGGTGGCGACGCTGATGACCGTGGCGGTACTGGGCGGCGGCGTGCGCGCTGTGCTCAGCGGCGCCATCGACTCGGGTGCCGCAGTCGCCAGCGCCGCTGGGCCAGCCCTGGCGCGCGACGGCGGCCGCAGCAACACCTACTTCGCCGACATGCTGCTGCGTTCGCCCAACGGCGACGCCGCGACCGACGCCCAGCGCAACGAGATCAACCGCATCCTGCTCACCGACCTCCCGGCCGGCAAACTCAACGCCGACGACCGCAGCTATCTTGCGCAGCTGATCGCCAAGCGCAGCGGCCTGGCGCCGGCCGACGCCGAGCAACGCGTGGACCTGGTCTACGCGCAGGCAACGCAGGCCGCCAATGAAACCAAGGCCAAGGCGATGGCCGCCGCCGAGGAAGCCCGCAAGGCCGCCGCCCATTCCGCCTTGTGGATGTTTGTCGCCCTGCTGCTGGGTGCTTTCGTCGCCAGCCTGTTTGCCACGCTGGGCGGCCGCAACCGCGATCACGCACGCGTCATCGTGCACGCCCCTATCTAACCGGAGAATATGATGCGCTCGATACTACTGCTGTTACTCGGCATTCCCCTTCCCATCGTCATCCTGATCGCGCTGTTCGTTCACTAGTACGCGTCGACATCAATCACGGCCTGGGCGAACGCCTGCGGCGCTTCCTGCGGCAAGTTGTGGCCCACGCCCTTGATGACGCGGTGCGTGCGCTTGCCGGAGAAGCGGGCGGCATAGCCTTGGCCGTCGGTGGCCGGCGCCACGCCGTCGCTGTCGCCGTCCAGCGTGATGGTCGGCACGGCGATCACCGGAGCGGCGGCCAACTGCCGCTCCAGCGCGTCGTACTTCGGATCGCCCGACTCCACGCTCAGGCGCCAGCGGTAGTTGTGGATCACGATGGCGATGTAGTCCGGGTTGTCGAACGACGCCGCGCTGCGCTCGAAGGTGGCCTGGTCGAAGCGCCACTGCGGCGAGTTGGCCTGCCATATCAGTTTGGCGAACTCGCGGCGGTTGGCCTGGTAGCCCGCCTTGCCGCGCTCGGTGGCGAAGTAGAACTGATACCACCAGCCGTGTTCCACCTGCGGCGACAAGGGCAGCTTGTTGCGCTCGCGGTTGTTGATCAGGTAGCCGTTCACCGACACCATCGCCTTGCAGCGCTGCGGCCACAAGGCCGCGATGATGTTGGCCGTGCGCGCGCCCCAGTCGTAGCCGGCCAGGATCGCCTGGTCGATCTTCAGCGCGTCCATCAGCGCGATGATGTCCAGCGCCACCGCTGCCTGCTGGCCGTTGCGGAAGGTGGCGTCCGACAGGAGGCGCGTGCTGCCGTGGCCGCGCAGATGCGGCACGATCACCCGGTAGCCCTGCGCCGCCAGCAGCGGCGCCACCTCGGCGAAACTGTGTATATCGTATGGCCAGCCGTGCAGCAGCAGCACCGGCTTGCCGTCGGCCGGACCGGCTTCGTAGTAGCCCACATCGAGCTCGCCGGCGCGGATTTGTTTGATCGGCGCCAGCGGCCGCGGTCCCTCGGCGGCGTGTGCCAGCGAGGCGAACGGCAGTTCGGCGGCGGCCAAACCGACCGCCGCCAAGGCGCCGGTCAACAGGTTGCGGCGGCGGGTATTCATGCTGCCAGCGCCAGTTCGACGTTGATATTGCCGCGCGTGAGCTTGGAATACGGGCAGGTCTGGTGCGCCGCGTCGACCAGCGCCTGGGCCACCTCGCGCTCCAGGCCCGGCAGGCTGATATTCAGACGCGCTTGCAACAGGTAGGCGCCGTCGGCCGTGCCCAGGTCGACCTCGGCGTCCACCGCCAAGTCCGGCGGCAGCTGTACTTTCATCGCCCGCGCCGCATGCCCCATGGCGCCGATGAAGCAGGCCGACCAGCCGGCCGCGAACAGCTGTTCCGGATTGGTGCCCTGGCCGCTGCCGCCGGGCGGCGACAGCTTGAGGTCGAGACGGCCATCGCTGCTGCGGGCGCTGCCGTCGCGGCCGCCGGTGGTGTGGGTCTTGCCGGTGTACAGCACTTGTTCGATCTTGGTCATGACGGGTTTCCTTGAAGTTGATGGGCGGTTATTTAAATCGCATCCGATGCAATCGGATGAGGCGAATAATATCGCAACCAAAATCAAAGTCAAGCAGTTCCGATCAAATCGCATCCGATGTATAATTTGCGACATCCAGACCAAGAAGGAATCGCCATGACCGCCAACGCCCCCGCCCCCGCCCCAACCGAAGCACGCAAGCTGGCGGACTTCCTGTGCTTTTCGATCTACTCCGCCAACCTGGCGTTCGGCCGCGCCTACCGTCCCATCCTGGACGAGCTGGGCCTGACCTATACGCAATACATCGCGATCATCGCGCTGTGGGAGCAGGATGGCCAGACCGTGACCAGCCTGGGCGAGAAGCTGTTCCTGGAATCGAACACGCTGACACCTATCCTGAAGAAGCTGGAAGTGATGGGATACCTGCGCCGCGCGCGCGATCCGGGCGACGAACGCCAGGTGCTGGTCAGCCTGACCGACGCCGGCCGTGCGCTGCGCGAACGGGGATTGAAGATGAACCTGGTGGAAGCTTGCGGCCTGACGCCGGATGAATTCTCTGCGGTGCAGCAGGCCGTCGCCACGCTGCGCGACAACCTGATCAAAGCAAGCGCCAGCCGGGCATGACGCGCCGAAGGCGGGGCACGATACAAGTCTGGAGCGGGTGAAGGGAATCGAACCCTCGTCGTAAGCTTGGGAAGCTTCTGCTCTACCATTGAGCTACACCCGCGTGCCACGCATTCTACGCGGGTTTGTACGCGATTGACAACGTCGCGGCACGGCCGCTGTGATCGAAAGTGTGATGGCCGACTTCGCCGAGGTGTGATGGCTGTCGTAACGGGCGAAGTCAAGAGCCTCCATCAGTACTCCGCATACAGTATCTTCCGAGCTAGTTGACTGGGCTGTCTTCTGGATAGCTCAGTTCTCATAACTTTCGCACCAACAAGGACTATCGATAGGTTGTACCAACATGTCGAAGTTCAGCTAGAATTGCCTCATGACCACACCAATTACGCCACTAGAGGAAATTGCAAATTTGCAACAAGAAGTTGTGGCCTTGAAACAGCTGCTGGCAGACGAAGAGTTGAAGCTGAAAAAAGTGGAGTACTACGCCGCAAGCACTAATGCTTGGTTTAACACATCATTAGAGTTTGACAAGAGTATGTTTGCACTCTCAGGCGGTGGAATCGCCCTTTTAGTTTCGCTCATGTCAAACGTTAAAACGATACCTATGTTGCTACTTTACATAGCAGCGATTGTTTGTTTCATCGTATGCATAGGCTTGTTGTTAGCGGTCTTTCAGAAAAACAAGACGTATGTGATGCAGTTGGCACAAAATCAGCACGCCGATGCGTCTCTGCTTGATGCACTGGATTCCTCAGCAGCTATTATTTTCGGGCTTGCGGTTGTATTGACAGTTGTACTCGGAATCGCTGTAGCGATGCAGGGATTAAAACTTAATTGATAGGGAAATCATGGCTGATACTGAAAAAATCAAAAACTGGCAGAGCGCAAATGAGAGCTATGCGTCATCTCAGCAGCTCCGCCCCAAAGAACAAGCTCTCGAAAAGAGTTTCAGTAGTGCTTCAGGGCTAAATCCTGGGCCTATTGCCAGCGTGGCCACCACTCCCGTAAATAGCACAACCGCTCCTACGCCCACCGCGTCGATCCCTCCGCGCCCTCGGTAATCCGGATCGCAGAGCCATCGGCTCGGCTGTATCTTGATGACATCCGACTTTTTGATTCAATTGAAGTTTTCCGCGATCACAAACTCATGTGCTTGAAACGCGCATGAGTAACGAACTTTATTGACGTTATCAATAGAGAAACCCCTGCTCTACCATTGAGCTACACCCGCGTGCCACGCATCCTACGCGGGTTTGCGTGATTTTGACAACGTTGCGGCTTGGTTGCTGTGAGCGAAAGTCTGATGGCCAACTTCACCAAGGTGTGATGGCCCGCAGCATCCATCAAAGCTATCTTGACAATCCCATATACTCACACACAAAAGCAGCGGCGTATGCCAGTTCCGCGCTATGCATCGCAGATGACGGACCCAGTGTGTACTGAAAGTAAAACGCTGCGAAACGATCACCGTATTGAAAGCTAGCTCCCGAGGCAACTGCTACTGATACCGCTTTTTCGAAGGTTAAAAAACCAACTATAGCTCATCATCTCTATCGCCTTGAATTCTAAATTTTTCTATTTGCTTACTTATGTCCGTCAACGTATTTTTATACATAGTAAGTCGATCGCTATTTGGAGAAACTTGAGATTTATGAATTGTGGAAGATAGTTTCTTCAATAAAGGAGAAAATTTAGACCAAATCAGTTCTTTATCACGGCCATAGTCCAATTGTTCATTCAGAAAAATAACTTTCTTCTCGATATCAGCAATATTTGAGGTGATTTTTACATGTGACTCAGGTTGCTTGGCCTCAATCAGTAAAAGAACCCTGTCAAACATGTCCTTTGTGGATTTCACAATCCCAGTCCTCGCCTCAGAGCGAACCATAGCATTCTTTTTCCCTCTAGACAGAAACAAACTTTCCAAATTGCATGCATCAGCAAGCATTTTTGAGGAGGCATAAAGCATATTCAAAGCTTGTTGAAAATCAGTGAACTCCCCTAAAGCATCCGACAAAGATCCATAAACAGTAGAATAGACTTTCAACGATCCATCACGCGTACGTATTTCTGGAATAATTTCTTTCCCAAGTAAAATTTTTGCACGTGGTTTTTGATACTCTGCAATTTGAACTTCAAAATCTGCTTTCATTCCTTGGTCCAAGCTCACACCTTCAATATGTGCATAAGCCTGGGATAAAATTGATTTACGAATATAATCAGCCATTTAACCAACATCCTTTTTAAAGTGACTCTTATTCAAATCCTCGTGGAATTTTTCAACATACCCAATTCGATCGAGAGAATCAGCTCTGACGTTGAGGGTCTTTATTATTTGCCTAGCCAGATTCATTAAAATCAATGTCTCAAACGCATATGCAAAGCACTCTTCAAACTTTGACGGCCAGAAATATGAAGAATTGCTTTTGTTGAAATACAGTGAATAATTCATAGCATATTCCCTGAATCCACGCTCAATTTCATCGTCAATCAAACCTAAAAGATAAACTGATGACAAATATGAGTCTAATGAAGGAATCGCTGTGATGTTATACTGAAAATTATCAAACAAACTTCCGCTGCCATTCAGATTGGCAATATCCCGATAGCAAGATACGCCAGGAGAGATACTTACATCCACCAGTCCAGCTTTGATTAAATGCACCGCTAACGCTTTGGAAAATGCATGAAGGTGCGCTTCTGCAGCACTCGCTATTCCTCCCAAAAATGCACTTGCCTTACGGATAGGGAGTTGCATCCAAAATGCCGCGTCGTGATTCAATATCTTTAGAATCGGAGACGAGTAGCTTAAATTCTCGAACTCGTATTCGCTAACCTTCGAAACCAAAAATCTATCAAGTGCACGTGTATCCTGCATCGAATATTCGTGAGCAAATAATCCACTTACGTCGAAAATTCTTTTATTACTGTCTTTCTTTTCCCTAATCAATATAACAGGCTTGTGTGACACTGCCAACCGAACACCCAACTCAAACATAACATTCGGATTGGCATTTTCCCCCGAAAGATCACAGATTACAATGTCAGCATTTCCCAAATCAGAAATTATTTGATCAAGCATCAAAAATGAATCAGACGAGCGGATTACAGAATATATTCCGCCCAGCTTTGAATCGTTCTCAATTGGGTACTTGATATAGTCTGTAAAAAATTTAGTCAATGCCTGTTCATCACGGTCATTCGCGTGTACGAAAGGCATAACAACAAATATTTTTTTTGTCAAAATAAATTCCTCAGTAAAAGGAAACGTGGCTCTAACCCCCAAAAAAAGTCAGCCAGCTATGATAATAGCTGTTACAAGCAGAGCGATTTTACTTTCCGCAGTTAGAAGATTGATAGCGATTGACCGTCCTGCTAGGCAGGCATATCGCAAAAATATGGTAATTTCATCAATGTTGTAGTTGTAACTAGAAGAGTTTGCGGCGACATAACCGCTTCCTATGAAGTGGCGAACTGTCTCATTCACAGCCCAATTCTTGGTACAGCTAGTCTACGAAGAATAACAACATTTGTCGATGGAAATATAGGCTTTGGTGAATGAAGCTAATTTAACAAGTAGCGCGCAAGGCTTTTCATTCTGATTTGATCGGTCAATATGCTGCAATGTGCTACAGATGTTTTATGACTTGACGCTTCATTTGTTTAATACATAACGCTAGATATCTGCATCAATTCCTTGCGTTACATTTGGATAGTATTGAGAAAATCGCGTACAGTATGATCTGTTACCACACCATCAAAGGAAATCCATGTCCACGTATCAGGAATACGCCGCTAAGATCGCCGAGTTGCAACAGCTCGCAGAAGCCGCACGCAAGAACGAGATCGCCGATGCGAAAGCACAAATCGCCGCGATCATGAAGGACTACGGCTTGACCGTTGCAGACCTCGGCGGCGTCAAGACGAAAGCCGCGAAGACGCGCAATCCAGTCGCAGCAAAATATCGGGATAGTGCAACCGGCGAGACCTGGACTGGTCGTGGCCGTTCGCCGAAGTGGCTGGAGGGTAAAGACAAGGATCAGTATCTGATCAAGTAGTCCTGCACTAGTACCACGGGGTAGCCTGGTATCAATCTGGTTGCAACTCCCAGGCTCCCGACGCCGCAGAGCATTCGACCACTTCATTCGTTCATTACGCGCCAAATTCCCATGACTGATACTATAAATCTTGCAGCCGCAGCGGCTGCCTCGGCCGCATCTGTCAGTCACTCGGCCGTTACATCTACATCGGAGACTTGGGAAAAGGCTCTTCTCACTCTGCTGGGGACATTCGTTGGCGCGATGCTTGCATTCTGCACTCAAATTGCCCTTCGAAGAAGAGAGGAGCGAAAAACGGAACAGCTAGCCGCGCACCGGATATTGTTCTGCCTATTTCAGCAGTTGAACGCCACAGTCTTGTTTCAACGGGAATGGATCGCACCACGCGAAAACAGCCCGGTTGCATTTATTGAAATCCCTGCGGCATCAGAGTTCGATCTGTCAAGGAACCTCTTCGATTTTGAATCGTTCGGCTTCTTGTTAAAGTCGCGAGAAGGACGTCAGATTATGTATGATCTTTACTTGGCGCAGGAATGCTATGTTGAGACCTTCCGAGTAATCAATGAACGTTCCCGGATGCATAGGGAGCTGTTGCAGCCGAAGCTGGCAGAAAGCGGATTGGGGACAGGTAATGCCATTTCGCTTCAAGAGCTGGCGAAGCTACTGGGGCCACTGGTCCATGGAACTATGGTCAATTCAACTACTCAAATGATATCGCAACTTCAACATTCATTTGAAAAGCTCATGTCAGCAAAATTAGTATTCCGAGATTTTGTAACGTCATACTTTAAGAGTGATGATTTTACTGAGTTCGACTTTCCTGAAACGTATGGATTAGTTAAAGGCGGAAACGAAACATCGCCTTCTGCCTCTTGAACATTAAGGTTTAGATAGAGTTTTAGTTTCCCCAGGCTACGACTAACCAAACAATCGTCCGCCGTTAGAAATCGATTCTAAGACGCCTAGAATTGATTTCATTTCAGCGCGGCGCGTCGATGCATCTCTCTCAAGCTCCACGCCTTAGAAACGCTTCTAATCGATTTTAACCCGTGGTCTGAGATCGCGACGTCAAAGCGTTCATGGAACTACGGTATTTTATTTTCTTGCTCAACAAGGATACACCGAATGATGTTTTCCACCAGCTGCGCATTTGACGGCGACAGCTTCGCGAGCAGTTCGACGACGGGCTGAAGCGCTGCGCTATCAGTACCATCGTCTGTGGCAGGGGATGCCGATTGATGGGCCATATTGCGGAGTGTGGCCGCGTCCAGTTTTACGGATTGGCGTGCCGGCGCGTGCTTGCGAGTGGATGGCTTTTTGTTTGTCATTCTGGGCTTTCGGTCATTGATGGTGCTGATACCGTCAATGCGAATGCCGAGAACCTCAACGCAGCCTACTGCTATTTCTGACGCTGGCCGCAAGTGCCAACTACGATCCGTTTTCCTGGCTGGCGAGAACGCAGCGAACAATGCCCTCCACCAAGCGGATATTCTGCGGCGACAGTTTCGCCAGCAACTCAACAACCGGCACGACGGCAGCCTGATGCTTGCCGACGACCACAACGCCGACTTCACCATCTGCCTGCTTCTCACCAGCCTTCGCGGCCTTACGCTTGCCAGTGCCAAAACGCAGCCACTCTGCCGACACCTCTAGCCATTCGGCCAGGTTCATCAACTTCGCTTGCGTGGGTATCGCATCGGCAAGAAGCCACTTGCGAACCGTTTGCGCCGCGATCTTGTTCGCTGGGTAGCGTGCGTTGAATTCCTGCGCAATCTGCGTGGGACTTGCAACCGGCAAGCCTATGCGGGTGAACTCTTTCGTCAGCCTCGCGCTGAACTGTTGCCTGAGCTTTTCATTGGTGTTTTCCATGTTGCCGGAAGCTACCGACTATGAAAGTAACTCTACAGAACTATATCGTTTGCACGGTAACGCAAAGTTACTATAAACTATTCCCATCGGGAACTATCCGCATGGTGGTTTCCAACTACAGCGGCGCAATGGGGTGTACGCGCAGATTCGGCAAGTTGCTTTGAGCAAGGGGTTATCCAGTATGCGCATCATCACTTTTGCTCTGCTCACACTTCCGATTGCAGCCATCAGCAGTCCTACAGAAAAGCCTCGTGACGAGTCCGAGCAGGCACGCTTTCAATTCGTTGAGGTGCTCGAAGTCACGCCGCAGTATGTTCAGGTGCCGTGCGAGAGCTGCGGCCCGATGCCAGATCTGCGATTTGATGGCACCAAGTTCAGGTATCGATGCGACGGACAGCTTTATGAAAATTGGACGGCAGCAGCACTACAAACAGGCCGACGTATTCAGGTGGTCGATTGTTCAAAAGTCGTTGTTACGAAAAATCGCCACCCAGTTTTTGAGGATAAGAAACATCAATAGCAGTTTGAATTTTTACTAAACCATAATTCAATTGGGATAAAAATGAACAACCAAAACAACAACGGAAATATTTTACCTGAGCACATCAGGGAGAGCTTGGCCAAATACACAGCTCATGAAAATATCACCTGTCTGCAATGCGGATATTCGGGTCTGATGGGTGTGAAAGGCGAAAAAGATATGGTGAGTGGATCAAGCTGGGCAATCAAGTTCTTCTCGCTATTGGCTGTCTTCGGCATCGTCCTCTACATTGCAAGAGAGCAGTTTGGTTTTTCGTTTCCCTGGTGGCTTGGATTTGCAGCAGCAGTAGTTTTTCATTTCCTCATCAAGAACACAAAGAAAATCTACGAATGCCCTAATTGCCAATCTGAATTGCTGAAGTGATTCAGCTAGCATGGGAGGTGGAAGAGAATGGATCTTAAAGACATTCCGATTATTCGACATTTGCCACTAGCCGCTGGAATACTGAAGGTAGCAGTCATTCTTTCCGGCTACCTGCTCTTCCCAGGACTTGTGCTCTATTACATCGATCGCTATCAGGACCACGCGTATTCCATCGAGGCGAAATGGCACTTCGGTCTTAAAGCCTTCATGTGGGCTGTGGTGACATGGATATTCATCACCTTTGTGCAGTGCCTTTGGACTAATTTTATCGGTGGCCCTGACCCAATGGAGGGACACTGGTTCTTCTTCTCTTGGCCCTACACCAAATTTTTCTCAGATACTACTACGGCTGATGCCTGGTTCTATAATGAAGCAGCGATGTGTGCAGTTCTCATCGGTGTAAGCTGGCTGGCAGCGTTCTGCCTAGGCAAAGAAAACAGCTCGGGCGATTTCATCACGCACGAGTCATATGACGAGGGGCTGCGTAAATTGCGTGAATCGGGTGATACATATGACGATCTGCTCCGTAAGGAGCGCGAGAGACGGTAACTAGCTCAACAAACTATCTCAAAAATCAGCGGCCCATCGATCCCAAAAGCCAGGCGTATCATGGTTGGCGTTTCGCATGCAGTAATCCAGCGGATAGCAGAGGAAGCGCGTGCCTTCCCAACGCATCGAACCATCAGCATTTTCTAAGATTGCTTCAAGTTGCATGTACGACGGATCACTAACGTCATACGGCACGTCAATCTAGATCTGTCCGCGATATGGCTCTGCCCGCACTTCGCTGGCGTAGCCGCCACACTCGGCGTACACGATGCCGTTGGCGTCGAACCACGTCAGGATTTTTTCACGCACAGGATTCAACTCGTAGCGGCCCATGCTGTTGGAAAATTCCAAGAAAAGTACGTCGCGCTGCTTGGCGCGGCCGATCTCATCGATATTTTGTAGTAGTTGCGGCATGCGCTTCCTGTTGCAGTTGAAGGTGAATCAGGCGAAGATTTACGTTACATCGAAGGGGCGATTTCCGTTTTACCCCAGTACAGTATCAACTACTTTTTTGCTCACTAAATGGCAGCGAAAATTCGCATGTTTCGCCTGTATCTATAAGGCTTACTTCGAAATGTCGTGCTCCCAATAATATGACGCCGAAAAATTCGCCGCGTTAGCGCGATGCGGCGAGTAGATTCGATGGTGTCACTCTCTGTATTTTGCAAACGATACGCGACACCTCGCAGGGGCATTTTCCGTTTTAACCCAGTCCGTATCTATCAACTTTTAGCATGCTAAGTTAGCACGGAAATTCGCATGTTTCGCCTGTATCTACAAGGGCTACTTTAAAACGCCGTAGGAAAGAAAATCTTATTCCAACGACATAGCGTTTACGAATGCATCGTATTGATGATGTCAACGGCCTTCCGACTCGCGTCGTTTGGCGCAAGGTGAGCGTAGCGCTGCGTCATCTTCGGATCACTGTGGCCCAACAGCACAGATACTTCAAACAGGCTGACGCCGTTCTTGACGAGTTTGCTGGCATACGAATGGCGCAACGTGTGCATCGTAACCTTACCGCCCTTCTCTCTCACCACATCTGCATCATTTACGCCGGCACGATCCATCGCCTTCTTGATTCCCTGCGCGGCATAGCCACGTGCCATGCCTGTTTTGTTTTCAAAGACGTAGCGTGCATCTGCTCGTCGTTCGGACTGACGGCGTACCATCACTTCACGCAACCGATCTGTCATGAACAACACGTCTTCATTGTTGACTTTGCTGCGGTAGATGTTCAACGTTCCGGCATCCAGATTCACAGCGGTCCATGGCAGGTTCGCGGCCTCAGAATAGCGGCAGCCGGTATCGAGAAGCATGATCACCAAGTCGTAGTTGTCTTGGATATTACGTTGCATCTCAGGCGTGCGATCCTGAGGCGCTTTAACGCCGCTTCTCGGTGATTTCGGATCGAGTTCGCGTAGCAATGCCGCTTCGTCGTTGGAATCGAGATAGCGCAGCCGATAAGCGGATTTTAACTGTGGAAAGACAACGTCGCGATTCGTCTTGTAGCCAAGTCGCTGCATCTCGCGCAGCGTTGAACTGATCAGGCCGATTTCGTGTTTGATCGTCGCAGGCTTGTCGCCCTCGGCCTTACGCTTCGCTACCAATCGTTCGATGTGCTTGGTCTGGATCTCATGCAGGAACAAATTCAGAGGCAGACCGTAACATGGATTTTCACGCTTGGTTTTCGGATCACGTTTGCTGCCGAACATCTTACGAGAGATTGATTCCATGCCGCGATAGTACGAATATTTCTTGCGTGGCTCCAGGTACTTTACCAAGGCATCGTGCAGTGAAATTTCCTCAGCCTCGCCAAGATAAGTTTCACTGTGGATCTTGTTACGCATTTCACGCTCTACCTGCAATGCCTTCGTCTTGTTTGCCGTGCCGGTGCTGCCCACGTATTTTTTATTTTTTACTTGAAACTGATAGTACCAGTTACTACTATTTTCTCGTTTATGCAGAGCCATGTTGTTACCCCTGAAGTATACATATGAAGACCATCCATCAATTTCCGATGAAAGAAAACTGCGGGACGCAACGCAGCTGCTGAGCCTCCTGCGAACAAAAGGCTCAGCAGGCGACCACCGTTAGTCGCGATACATTTTTAATGCGGATGCCTTTTCGCCGTTTTTTTGCAAAGCTTCAGTCAACGGCGTGCGCAAGCCTAAGCCAATGTATTTCCGCTTGGCAGTTTTGGCCTTCTCGTACCCGCGTTCAATAAGCAACATTCCCAGCTTCCGTTTGGTGTAGCTGAACCCGAAGTAGTCTTTCGCCCATGTGGAGAAAGATTCATATGCTTCATCGAAGACCATTTCAAGGAATGGCCCTTCAACGCAATATTCGCGAATCCATGACCCTACGACGTCCATTTCGCTGCGGTACTCCGCCGTAGCAGCAGCCACTGCCGTAGGAACTGGGAGGCCATGGCGTTGCCAGTCGAGGCATCCGCGAATGGCCCAGTTCAGAATTCCTGGCAACTCCGCTTTCAGCTTGCTCTCCAAATTCGGATCACGATCCTCCTTCTTGAACGACACCGGGAAAGGAATCAGGCGCATACGACGCCAGATACCTTCATCCGTTCCCTTAATAACCGGCTTATGATTGCCCGCCACGAACATCTTATGAGTCGGGACAAAAGTAAATTGGCTCTGATACATATGACGTGCCACAATCGGGTCACCTCCAGTCATTGACTTGAGAAGGGCTTCGCTGAAATGACGCCCTTCATCTACCTCACTCATGGCCACGAACCGTTTCCCCCTCAGGCTCGCGATGTCACCAGATGGTCCACTGCTGTTACGCTGGCGGTCGAGCAACAAATCGCCCGATGCCTGCGCGCCATAGTCCCCCATCAGCGATTGGGTTACATTCAAGAATGTGCTTTTGCCATTGGCACCGTAGCCATACCCGAAGCCCATGCACTGCTCAATGAGAGATGCGGTAAGTGAGTAGCCAATCAACCGCTGGAGATATGTAACGAGCTCCATGTCGCCGCCCATCACCTGCTCTAAGAAAGCAACCCACCGTGGGCAAGTTGCTTCGGAATCGAAAGCAGTACCGGCAACCTGCGTGATGAGTTTGGACTGGTCTGGTGCGCAGAACTGGCCCGTCTTAAGATTGACATAGCCGTTTTGTACGCCAAGCTGAAAGCCGTCGCTATCCAATTTAGAGATCGGCAGCCCGATTCCCGGTTCTGATTTGAACAACGTGATCATGTTCTTGATACGCGTGGCACCTTCGGAGGCGAGTGCATGTTTTTTTAGGCGGGTTTTCACCGGCCCTTGATCCATTGCATCCGCCTCTTTGTGCAAGGTCTTTGCTACGTCCTTAGCCAACCCTTGAATGACAACATAGCTGGTTGGCTCCCAGTAGACGCCATTCCACCGCAGCCAACTATCGGTCTCAATCACATAGCGCACCATGTCGCCGTACAGTTCCGCGAGCTTCGCAGCGTTGCCGCTATCCGTGCAATGCATGTGCACGGATTTCTCGTACAGACGAAACACGTTATCCACGACCTGTACCACCTCTTCAACTTCCATTGGGGGCTGGAACAGTTCATTGGCGCGGACCGAAAATACTTCTACTTCGCCCCTGGAGTGACCTGCCTTCATCTGGCTGAGCGCAAGGTGGAACAGCTTCTCGTTACGGCTGCCAGCATTGACAGGCTCGGCAAAAGCAGTCCCTACATAGTCATGCGTAGGATGAGGGCTACGCTTCTCAGTCAGTTTGCGGACCATAGCTTCTGGCATCTCGATAGACTGAGTAGCACCACTTTTCCACTGATAGGGTTTGCCGTTCACAATAGACGGCGATGCGACGAAATAGCCCCCCTCTCCGCGTACATCGAGACCAGGCATAAAGCCTACTTTGTTACCGATATTTATCCCTTGAGTGGATTTGTAAACCACATGCATGCCACCGCTCGGCGTATCGCTACTGAGTGAGGGCTTGAGCGCCCCGGTTTCATTGCCAAGCTTCTCCCACGAGTCAAATCCTGGCGCTCCGTTCTTCACATCGATATCCATAAGGGTAATGTCATTCTGCTTTCCTGTAGGAATACCGATATTATTCATCGATCCGGGCGGCCACCAGGCCGCGATCTGCTCCAAATCACTGGAAGCAGACTTAAAGCCACCGGCAATAATAGGAATCTTCCTTCCCGGGACAAGAGGAAATATTGCAAAGCCAGCGCGAGCATATGCTTGAGCTGCTTCTGAAAGCGACATTTTATTAATTTCTGTCGTATCAGGAAAATTGATGAGAGATGAATTCATGTAATAAAATTTTTTGGACAGTATTAATTCTTACTGCGCTCGCAGTATTTCTTGGTTTTTTTGCAATGCGCAAAGGTCAGCGCATTGCAAATCATTTTATTAGCACAGAGATAATATCGTTATCAGTTCCGATATTTTCGTCAGTTTAGAAATCGGGCATGGCAGCAGTAGGATTACTGGCCCGGAAGCATTTCCTAGCATCATCTTCCAGCACATCATGCATCATCAAAACCTCTTGAGCGAGATCAGCGGCAATCACATCAACATATTTCAGGTCATAGCTATCGAGCATATAGGTAAATTCCTCTGTGACGTGTACACGCTGTATGTTTTTTGCGGCCGCAGCTGGTACGCCGAAGCATCGCATTACTTCCACGTTTGGAGTGCACACTACTTGAGTCAGTGCAAAAGCGATAATTTCCCCTGGAGCTTTTTCGTGGAAGCCAATTTCCAAGCCAATGTGGATTTCGCCTTCAACTCGATGGCCGAGCGAAGTTTTTACCGCCTTGTCCAATGCATGAATTACTGCATCGCTAAACTCGGAATATGGGGGATATTTATCGCGGCCACGCGGCTTTTTCGAACGACGCGATTTCTTCTGCTGGGCCTTTGCGATAGTCGCTACCTGCACGGCTTTGCTTGCGTCGTTATTCACAGAAGTCGGTTTAGATTGTGTACATTTTTTCACTTGGAACTCTCGGTTGGTTAAGAGGAGTTCAGTATTTCACCGGACAACAAAATATACAAATTACACCCGATACGCTATAATTCATCGACAATGAACGTATACTTTTAGGTGAAAAATGAGAAAAATTGACCATATGACCGCTCAAGAAGCGAAGCACAACCTCCGATTTGAGTTCTTGAAGTTGTCAGATAAATACCTAAAGTGCTGCGAAAATGGAGGTTCTGGCCCACTCGCCGAGCTCTATCAAGAGTTTGGAGATGTTAGGGATATTTCTTATGAGCAATGGAAAACTGGCAAGGTTACTAGTCCCAATAATTTGGAAGCGTTTCATTGCAAGAAAGCTTTGAGTGCTGAAGATGCAGCGTACTGGATGGGAGATGGTGCGGACGACGACGGTTTGGTCGTAATATGCAATACGGGCTCAACAATAACTCAGCTAACTAAAAGTTTTGCCGAAATACTCAAGGTACATATCAAAAAGAAAACCGGAGAGCGTGCAGAAGACTTTGAATCGAAGTTTCCTATTGGCGCAAAAGTGCACGTTCCAGCGCTAACAAAAGCTCTGGCCGTATATAAAATGCGCAATGAGATAGATGAAAATGGAAAACGCACGCCTTACTATGATATTGGCCTTGCTTTAAACATTAGTGAAAAAATCTTGACCAACGAGGAAGGTGAAACAGGACGAAAGGATAAATTAAAGTCAACGGCTAGACGTCTATACGTCATGGCAGAAAAAACCATTGCGAACATTGAAAAAGGTCAATTCCCGTAATTTAATCACTTGCAAAATGGCTAGAGGCAATGGCGCGCCCCTGTTGCCCACTCGCGGCTACATTGAGTGATTACGATAATGACGACGTCTTGGGAATTTTAGAAAATATTATTATATTTTTCTTTGAATTCAATATGTTTTAGAAAAATAGAGAAATCGTCAATCTTCGTCATTTTTTAGATTTTTCTTCGATCCAACCAGCAAGTCGGTGACAAAAACGGTTGGCAAAAAAGAAAAAATGAAAAATACGATTGTATGTGTCAGACACTGTGCGATTGCGTCAGAAGCTAAATAACCTTCTAACTTACTCCCCCCAATGAAGTACCCAGGCGGCACCGGGCGGAGCTGCCGAAGATATGTAGGTGGAAATGAGATGGCTCGTGCAATGGGCATCAGGCGAGTACTCCATGAGTCTATAAACCTTCTGGCCTACCCACCTCAAGGGCGTATCCAGGCGGCATTGGGTCCCGTGGGTGAATGCATGCAGGTGAGAATGAGATGGCTCTTGCGTTGCGGCGTCTGGCTAGTACGTCATGAGCCATCAAATCTTTTAACGTAAAGACGCCCCTGCGCTTACGCAAGTCTACTTAGAATCGACGGATGGATGTAAGTAGGGAATGCGATTGACGCGGGGGCGATACCCAATCTGAATAGCAGGAATCTATTTAAGCCGCTATATGTCGATCAGTTCACACAATTCCTCATATTTTTCATAAGCTGATTTGTTTTTATCAAATACGTAACCTAAGAATTCTTCCATGTAATCTTCAGTTGGCGTATTCTTTTCAGCTTCTAGTTGAATATCATATCTAAAGGAGTTATAGTATGGATGTAGTGTCAACAGCCGCACGCCAAATCTACTGCATACCGCAATAATTTCTTCAAGTCCAACTACTGGTTCGTTTTTAGCCCACTCCAAAACAACATAAGCTTCATGTGCAAAGCGTCTATGCGATGCAGCTTCAAAGACAGACTCAATATTCCAACGCTTCCACTGCTTTAGTTCATATGTCGTAATTAAAATTTTATGGCTTCGAAGAATATCAAATTTCCTTAATGAAATTTTAGAAATATCTGGATTTGACCATTTTCCGCTCTTTCGCAAAGAACTTGTATCAATAATTAACGCAGGCTCTTCATTCTCCTCAGATTCTGATTCTAAGACTTTTACAAAAGGGACATATAGTGCCTTTTCGTTTTCCACCGAGGATTTTGTATTTTGTAAAGTCTTTACCTTAAGACCTGAGGAAGTCAGCTGTACTCCTCCCCCCTGACCGGTAACTTTTTCAATTAACTCAGCGTCAAGTAATTCTTCACGTATTTTTGCGTATTTTTCGTCCGAGAGCCCTAGAGTAGAACGAACGTTTCTATTGGATGAACGCCCTTGCTCCTGAAGAAACCAAATCAAACGGTCTTTATCGCTAGAGCTAGCCAAGATATTTCCTTTTTAGCAGTTTTACAGAATTTAATTTAAAACCGGATTGTCTTCAATGCATGCGACGAAAGTGTTACGCGCAACATTTCCAATCAAGTTGGTTGCAATAGCATCGACCGTTCCACCAACTACACCACCAAAAAACGGTACTACTTTTACTAAATTAATCACGCCTTTTTCGCCAAATTTTGTTACAAGCCTAAATCCAACTTTTTGATTAATAGCAAGTATGGTCTTTCCAGATATATTCTTTATAGCGTTAGTCGCCATTTTCGTACCGACAACGATACCAACATCTTTCAATATATCCTTCGCAGCATCGCCGGCTAAACACGCATAAACAAGTGTTTTCACTCGGTCACTATGCAAATCCTGGCCGCACATTTTAGCTATAGCAGCGATCATTCGAATTTGAACATACATAACCGATGCAATGTTGGCAGGAATTGTTACTGGCATGGTGATTATTCCGCCCAGGCCTGTTATAAATCCTGAGGTTCCAGCCTTCGTATTTTGCCAGCGAATTAGGGAATCGATTTTTTCCTCAATGGTTCCTTTGCCTGCTAGATACTCGTTTGCCATTTCTTCGGCAGAATCCAAACCAGCTACCCCATTCACTGCTTTATCGTAAGCCCAATCCAATGCCTGCATAATCTTACTCTGCGTCAATTCATTAGCCATGTATTCCCTTACAGGTTGTTTGTGTGGAACTAGAGATCCTTGCCATAACATAGCATAGACATTTCCTGTTGGCAAAAAAATAGTACGCATCTTCAATGCTTCTCAGGGAGCGTGATATTTGGATAGAATTTAGCAGGCTAAGTGGCACGTCATTAACCCACTCCTAGGTCAACAGGGATTTAACTAGGTTGTCCTGCTACCGACACAGGAAGATCTTAGCTAAGCACCTGAAATGGTCGCCAGCAATGAGAAAATGTCCTCGTCGCCGGGAAAATTTTCATCTTTTGCCCTCACAGTAACTGTCGAGGGTAGGCGCGAAAAGATTAAACCTTCTGACGTCCCGGCGGAAACTGAGCGCCCATGCGGGCCTCTGGGGTGTGGGTCTCCAGCTGGAGGCGCGAATGTAGCAGGCTGTCGCGGCTCGGGTCTGCCGGTAGGCCATGAGCCATCGGACCTTCTCACCTACAGCCGAAATTCATGCGCCAGTGCGGGCCTGCGTAGTATCAGCACCTGGATGTAGCCAGTGATGCGATAGATCATCATGAGTGACGGCGGAGCTAAACTCTACTGTTCTCGACGAAAACGCAAACAGAAACGAATCTTATTTTCGCAAAATCAAGCGTATTTCGATAATTTTTCAAGATAAATCACACGTTATTGCAAACTAGAAAAACCGCCCTCTATCGCACTACACATCTAGGTTATCTCGTTCGCATCAAATCCAAACTTGTTGTCGTTCTTGCCGGAGTCGTAGCCGAAATAGGCGGTGATTGCCAGGTGATCATTCATCGCGACGTGTAGATGGTTAGCGTAGCTCTTCGCCCTTGGGAAAACTCGCCAGGATATAGGTCTACTAGCCATCACTTCAACACCGGAATCATTAACATAGAGCAACTTAGTATTTGTTTCTATTACTGTTCCAAAAACTCCTGTTCGAGCAGATAGCACGTCGCGCGTCTCAAGCAATCCTTGGTCAATATTCAAGATATCTACATTATCCCCATTTTCAATCGACAAGCCTTTTTTTTCTCTTTGGCTTACTGCGATAGCCCCACTGGTGAGCAGCGAGAATATTTTTGACCCACCAAGCCATGAATAAAGAGGTTCGCCTTCGTCATAACTGATTTGTTTGCTAATGGGTGGCTGGCGCTTTGCCGTCTCCAGACTATTCCAGTATTCCGGTGGTACGTTTCCATGTGGGCGTTCAGGCAAATCGGCGAAAATCGATAAGTAGGAACCTTGCAGTGAATTTGCAACGAGATTTGAGCCGATCCATTGACAATCGTTTGAGTCGACTTCTAACAACGTTGAGACGTCTTCCCGTTTTATATATCCGGTTCGCGGCAACGCTGATATGATGCCATTATGACCAGCAGCAATTGCAATTCGGTGCGAGTCATTAGCAGAAACCTTGTACGAGTAAGTATTCCATACCCGAAATTTCTCTCTAATATTTAGCTGCTTGGTCGTCCAATCATACGGAATTTCGTCAACGCCATTCTCACCAGCCATGTAAAATCTATTAGCATAAACATTAATATCAGTCGGCCACTCATTCAGGCCAGTTTCGAAAAGTAGGTGCTTTGAGAGAAGACCCGCTTCTATTATTATGTCCGAGTAGGATGATTCATAGGCTGAAAACCCTTTTCTAGAGTCCAACAAGAAATCTAATTTATCTTGGCCGTCGTCGGAATTTAAATTTATCGTTCGTTTCAAAACAGCTTCCCAGTCGTACATCATTAACCTTGAGTCTGCGCAAACGAGAAATAGTGTACCGCTGTACAAAAACGAGTCAATGAATTCGCCTTCGATCTTGATATTCAATCGATCATATGTCATTTCTTAAAACTCCCCGACCTAATACGTTTCTTATCCGTACTGTCAATATACGAATTAAGCCTCCAAGATTCCAAAACTGCATCTGGGGGGATGTCATCACCACGTGGATGAACAGGATACCCATGCCATTCATTGTTGTGATCTATCTTGAATTTCGCTATATAGCAAATATTTGAAATGTCAACTCCTAGCTCTGACATTCCATTCACCGTATCAATTGACCATAGCCAACCCTTTAGGGGTGTCGCCCAACCATTTCTACTCGCGTCGGAAAATAGTTGAATTTCCTTCCAGTTGTCCACTGTCCACATGCTAGCTTTTTCAGTTGGCTTACCAGCGCGATGCTTGGTGTGCACTCGATACGATCCAAATTGCATTTCTCTATTCCTATTTTTTACCCAACCATAGCACTTTAGCATTCGATTTGACGCTCGCCCAGCCCTTTCGGCCTTGCCTACCCAAACAGCACTTTGCCGCATTGGTGCAATTGGGGGGGGTAAGTCTTAGCTCTTCGGCATAAATCATTTTGGTCGATGTACAGCGCTTCTAGCGCATGCGCGTCAGACTCGAACATGAAGCTGCGTCAGAAGCGTTTGCAGCTTCTAACCTAGCCAAGAAATCGCACAGCGCAGGCTGGATGCAAGATGCCGGAGCAGTCTGTGTGATGGGAAATGAGATAGTTGTCTAGCTGCAAATTTCATCGAAAACAGTACGTGTCTATTACCAATTTGATTGGATTTGTTTTTTTGCTTCGGGGCTAAGTGTCTCTTTTAAGATGCTCTGCGCGTCCAGGAAAGACTGGCCATGCCATTCACCATAGTGGCAAGCGCGAGGCTCACGGTGTTCAAAATCAAGAAGAGACACGCACCAGTCAGAGCCCCTGCTTCGGCCTTCAAGTACAGAACCGGGGTAGATCTGCCCTTCCTTGAGTTTGTAAAAGGTCTCATCGTCTAGCGCAAAGCCTCGGAACGAGATTCTTTTGCGCAGCATATGAACAAAGAACAGGCAAAGGTCTTCCATCTGGGAGCGGCCAGTTCCGCCTACATGTGAGCTCACATGCCAGACGCCATTGATCGTCACGTAGCGCCACGAATCGAGTCGAACCACAATCGCGCATTCACCGTAATCTGAATCTGACCGGATGATAAAAATTTCCTCATGACCATGCTCCTCAATAAATGGGATCGCATCCAGGGCACTGAAGGCCATCGGCTCGTTGCAATAGAAGGCTTCGTCCTCACCATGAATGAGCCACTCTGCATTGACTCCGAACTTCGCGGCGAAGTCTCGCATGAATCTAATAGGTGGCTCTTGGCGGCCATCAAAGTATTTCAAAACATCAGTTACCCGCTCCGCCTGTAGAGCTTCCGCAACTCGCGATACAGTCAGGGTGTTATATTTGCGATTCTCATTCAGCAGTGTCAGCGCATTTGAAATTCGATGTGCGAAGGGACCTTCGCTGCTTTTGTTCGATTCAGGTGTTTGGGTTAAATGAGGAGCATCTTCCAAGAACGAGAAGAACCGTGCTGCCACACTGCGGTGTTCGTCAAGCATATCCGTCAAATCGTTCCAGCTAACGATGTGGACGGAAAATTGGCCGACCGCGCGCCTAGCTTCGGAGAGCGACCGTATCTTCGCTTGCAGAACCCCATCTCGGTCAGCCGTTGTGGCGATAATGAAGTGCTGAATACGAGGCAGAAAATCCTCGGCCTTTTCTATCTCAGCTTCAATCTCTGAGAAAGTTATTCGCTTAGAGCGGACTTTGCATTGAACCCCATAGGCATTACCACTAGCGATGTCACGCCCGAAAATGTCAACACCATTCTGACGTTGACCAGATATACCGTTTAGCTGCGCATTTGGATCGCTCCACGTCTTCCGATAAAGCGCCAAACAGATCGCTTCAAAATCTTGGGGTGAGGTTGGTTTAGGAAGTGTGTGATTTCGATAGGTCATGTGTGTAGGATAACGCACAATTTTTAGGCTTGATGGATACGTTCGTCAGCATCGAAAATGCTGACGCAATAAAAATAATATAAACTATTTATATCAAATATCCAATGCGATATGAATAGATCGATCTCGCAAAGCGGCTCTCAAAGCTTCTAACGTAGCTTGAGCGCCCCAGGATTCATGCGGGTCTTAGGCGGATGCCCTCACGGGTGTGATGGGAACTGTGGTGGTTGCTCAGCGAAAATGCCGTCACAGCCAATGTGCAATTCGATGATGTGCCGCGAAAATCTGGTCTGCTGCCTGGCCGTTGCCTAGTCGTGGAAAACTGTTGATGGTAAAGGCTCCTTAACCAAGCGAGCCTACATCATGAACGCTAAGACTACTGCAACCGAACTGCCCAAGGCAACGACCGATCAGAAATCGGCAGCACCTGCCGCCGCGACGACCACGCCGCAAGCTGTTGCACCTGCATCGCCAAGCGGAGCTGGACCGATTAAAAACGCCTCTACGCCGATTTCATCGACGCCGACGGCGGATACGACAGCGAATGAAGGAAAAAGCGATGCTAGCGTTTCTCCTACGGTCAAAGCGGAGAAGAAGCCTAAAGCACCGACGAAGATGGAAATCGCCTCCGCCATCTACCTGCGCATGTCCAAGCAACAGGATGTCACGCGCAAGCAGATCGTCGAACAGTTCGTCACGGAAGCCAAGCTGAGTGCGGCCGGTGCCAGCACGTACTATCAGTTGATCAAGGCGAAGCTTGGATAACAATTTTCTGTAAAGATCTGCCTGTATTTGACAGGCAGATCTTGTGTCACTTATACGTCCATGACTAGCCTAGTGATATGTAATTTTGGTGTGAACTACACAATCTGATGATGGATGAATTTCCAATTCGACATTCTTATTAGCACTCAAGACCTGAAGCGGAATCTCATTCCTTAGCGTCGCGCTTGTAAAGATTATGCTTACCACAGCATTTGCGATCTGGAGACCAAATAGGTTCAATGGTAAATTACAAGGACGTTCCAATTTTATAGCCGCAAATCGACCATCCGTTAGTTGCTGAGCTTGCTCATCATTTGTTTCACTACCTATAGTGATATCTATTTTGCAGGGCTCGATTTGATTTCCGACTAGACCAGAATAGGCATGAAGGTATTGATAAACTTCTTCTGCTGCTGTCCAGTCGTCATAGGAAACTTCAACTTCGGTACTAAATTTGGTATCTAAATTCAACGCATTCAAAATATATCTGACATTTCTTAGATGTCGTAATAGTCCATAAATTTCCAAACACTTTTCCTTGTTGCCCAGTTTTACCTGGCCGCCACTTAATAGCGTTCTTCCTTCTACCTCAACCGCCAAACACATATTTTTTTCCTCTACATAAGCGGAGTAGAGCTGGAACAATTTATCAAAGTAAGGCAATGACTTTATAGATCTCCCTTCCCAGATTTCGAAATTAATTTCAGATGAAGTATGCCCAGCCCCATTGGTATCAAAGTCACAACTGAGCTGAAGTGAGTACATTCCGCCGAACATCGAACCGGAAAATGTAATTGATTCAGTGCCACCGACAACTTCACCAAAAATATCATCAAAACTATTTTCATAATTTTTATCAGTCGTCTCTAATTTTATTTTTGTAATTGCCGGCTTGCGGACCACAGACGTTAGAATCAACCGGCCATTGATGTTTGAACTAAAATCAAATAGCGGTGATCCCTCAAATTTCATTGCGCGAGAGTCGATTTCCAGCGATTTTCCGTGGGACACTAGATCTTTAAATTTTTTTGCGAATTCAATCTCAAAGCCTGTTTGAACGTTCCAAACAATTTCAACTGGATTTTTTGCATTGAAGATATACGAAGTATTACCTTCTTTATATTCGACATCCACAGAAAATCTGGGATCAAGTCTCTCCAATTCAGCCGCACTAAGTCGACAGATATCCGAAACAGCGCTAGATAATGGAGATCTTTTTAATTTACTAAAAACGACATCATGGAGAGCCTGATAATCATTCCGAGAAATCGGTGATTTCCCAAATTCTTCCAGTGCCAGCGTTTCTGCTTTTTGCTTCCACCGTTGAAGCAAATCTACAGTATAACGAACAGAGTCTTTGTCAATAATCGTTGAGCAGTTAGAGCAAAGCCAGATCGCATTTCCAATTCCTTTACGAAGTTCAGACCCCATATCCTTATCGTATCGTGGCCCGCCAGGCGATGCCGCTTTAATATGCGCCGCGACGCCCATGTTGTTCGACTTTTTTTCATCTGCAGTCGGCCCAGATGTTGGTACACGACAGTCTGGGTTAGAGCACTTCCCATTTACGCGCCGCTCCAACACTTTGATCACATCAGGAGGAAAATTATCATTTCGCTTATTAGCCATGGGCACACACTTCGTGTTGATCATCCACGAATTCTACGTGCAGAACGGCCCTTCAGGTGCAGGCCGAGGCAATTAGCGGCAACTAAGTCCTTCACTGTGTGAACTGGGCCGTCGGCTGACGTCGCCCATCCGCAATCATCTTCGTCAACCACTGGTCAAGAAAATGGTTCAGCTCCGCCTTGGCCAACGGGCTGAAAGCCATCAGTTCCGGACAGAACACTTTCCGCGAACCGAAGCAATCGGTGTAGGTCAACACGCCGACGGTCTCGGCCATCAAGTACACCTCGATGGTCAAATCAGGGTCAGGTACCGCAGCGCCGTGCAGGCGTTCGAGATAGTGGCTCATGCGAAGCACCAAACGGTGCTTGTGCCGCTCGATCACATCGATATTGACATCGCTGTGGCCGAGCGCGGTCAGCTTGGCTGGTCCGTTCATGTCATGCAAGCCTGGCAGAAGTTGAAGCAGCTTGCGATAGTTTTCTTGATAGAGATCCATGCCGATTCCTCGTTGATTGCAATACGGGAACCATCCATGGAAAAGCGCAAACGGACAACGCGATCCTTGTACGACAGTTACAAAGTACACTCGTCCACACTGTTTGACTTTTTTAGATCTGATGCGCTATAGTCGAGATATAGGAATGCTCCCCCGGGTTTTGAGGCCCAACAAGAGCGAATGCATTGCCGTTGTAAAACTCTTTTTTCTCATGTTTCGCATGAGTACCTGTACCGCCATGTTTTCCATGCTGAAGTTATTTGAAGCGTGGTCGACTAAACCTCAACGTCCACGAAAATTTCAATACACTTTCATAAGGAAATATAATGGCTACCAATCTTACTCCCATTGTCTTTGCACTGCGTGATCGTCTTACTCAAGACGCTCCCGAGACTTTCGGCGAAAAAATGCCAAATGGACATTCTCGCCAATTGCTCGCCGCTTCAATGGGTTTCAACACAAATGAAGCATTAAACGCCGATGATGAGGCGGTTGTTGATGATTTGCACGTCATCATCGATAAACGTAAATTGGCAGAGCGCATCGTCGAGTTGGGATATCCAACAAATCAACTGGATCGCGTAATAAGCGCAGTTGCTGGGGCCTCCAGTGCAAAAATGGAATTCCATACGGATATCTCATCACTGGAAAGCGCCATTGTGGACTTTGTGATCGAGGACGCAGTCGTCGACGGTGGTGTATTGGCTTACGAGGCAGAAAAAACCCGCGTGCCAATTGGTAGAAACGATGTGACTGTGCGCGTTGATATGTCATCAGCATCCCCGCTCGACATTAGCGACACAACGGTCTCTTTTCCTGTTGCCGTAACGATCAACTACGACGACGATGTGGAGAGGCAATTCTTCGGAAACAACGATCGCTTGGACTACGCTGGTGAAGTCGTATTCCAGCGCAACGGCCCTGCCGGTCTGTCCGATCCTGAGTTTGTTGTTACTGAGACACCTGACGCCGATGATGTCGCCGAAATCCGTCAAGCGCATGAGGAAGATGACGATTTTGGCGATGACTATGAAGACGACTTCGGTGACGACTCGGCAGATAGCGACGGCGAAGACACCGAAGACGATTAATTTCGTTATTTGATCATATAACTCAATGCCGCTGGAATTTCATCCAGTTGCACCTAACTATCCCGGAATTTCCTGTCAGCCATCACACCATAACGGCAGCTTTTTCGACTAGATGTGGGGTCGAAAATGTGATGGCTGATAACTTGTTGATTAAGGTGGGATTTTGGTGTGATCGCATATTCATGCGCTTAAAACCCGCATGAACAGTGGGGTTTAACAAGGCGGCGGGGCTTGGGAAGCTTCTGCTCTACCATTGAGCTACACCCGCATGCCACGCATTCTACGCGGGATTCGACAATGTTGACAACGTTGTCGCACGGCCGCTGGGTCGACAATATGACGAAAGCCCCGACGAGCGGGGCTTTCAATCCAACATGACAGGCGCGCAGCCGGCCAATGGCGTTACTTGGCGGCGCGGCGGCGTGCGGCGAAGCCGATCAGGCCCAGACCTGCCAGCAGCATGCCGTAGGTTTCCGGTTCCGGCACTGCCGACAGTTGCGTGAACTTGACCGAACCACCGTTTGCCGTCAGCGCGTTGACATGCAGCTGGAAAGCGCTGAAGTCGCCCAGGGTGGTGTTTTTGAAGATCCACGTGGCAGTTTCGCCATCGGTAAATCGGCCGTTGCCGTTGGCTGGCTGGAATTTCACCGCAGTGGCGGAGAGACCGTGATTCGCCAGCCCGATGGTGCTGCCGGAAAGCGCACTAAAACTGACTGGCGCGGCGCTCTTAGCATTGGAAAATTCCAGGTCGAATACGAAGGGGTGGCTCGTGTTGAGCGCGTTGTTCCAATCGGCCGCCAGGGTCCACACCGTGTTGGCACCCGATTCGGTGATCGTCAGGTGAGCCATGTCCTGGCTGGCGAAACCGACGACATTGCTTTTGCCCAGAACGATGGTTTCAGTGGCGGCAAAGGCGGCAGGCGTCGAACCAATTGCAGCGGCAAATGCACAGGCGGCGATTGCGATTTTCGAGAATTTCAAGATAGTCCTCTTGGGGTAGTGATTGCGCTGCAATGACGACTTAGGGCGTAGCTTCAACTCAGTGATGCAAATATACCATAATGATTGCAATACAGGAACTTACTTTTTAAAAAAATAATTCACATGTTATATGAGAAACTTTTCGTAGTAAAAAAGCACGATGCCATTTCGTTGGGCGACAGATAAAAATCATATCATCTGGGAAATAGTTGACACCTGAATCTGTTAGCATGCTAGCCACCCTCGACAACCCCACGCACAGGATCGCCCATGCGCAGCACACCTCCAGCGGCCGGCCGCGAAACCGTCCTTGAAGACGGCAAGCCCATCGTCACCACCACCGACCTCCAGGGCCGCCTGACCTACGCCAACTCCACCTTCATCCAGGCCAGCGGCTACGCCGACGAAGCCTTGCACGGCCGCCCGCAGACCTCGCTCTACCATGCCGACATGCCGCCCGAGGTGGACGCCGACATGTGGCGCACCGTACTGTCGGGCCAGCCGTGGCGCGGCCTGGTCAAGTACCGTTGCCACGACGGCGGCCATTTCTGGTGCATCGCCAACGCCACGCCGGTGATTGAAAAGGGCAAGACCACCGGCTTCATGTCGGTGTGCACCAAGCCCAAGCGCGAACAGATCCAGGATGCCGAACAGCTCTACCGCACCGTCAAGGGCGGCAATCCGGACGGCATCCGCATCGTGCGTGGCGCCGCCGCCGCGCGCGGCTGGCGCCGCTGGTCTCAGGCGCTGCGCGACATCACGCTGGCGCAACGCCTGGCCCTGTGCTTCGGCGGCATGGCGCTGCTGGGACTGACGATCGCCGGCCACGCCCTGTGGCCCTATGCCGACAGCGCCCTGCACTGGCAGGCGCTGCTGATGGTGGCGCTGGCCCTGTACAGCTGGCGCAATCTGCACCTGGCGGTGGTCGCGCCGATCAAGGCCAGCATCGAAGCGGCCCGCATCCTGGCCGGCGGCGACCTGACCACCCGCATGGCGGTCGACCGCCACGACGAGCTGGGCCAGCTGCAAGCGTTCGTGCGCCAGCTGAACCTGAACCTGGCGTCGATCCTGGTCGACATCCGCAGCAACTTCAGCCTGACCCGCAGCACCACCACCCAGGTGCGCGCGGCCAACGCCGACCTGTCGGCGCGCACCGAGGCGCAGGCGGCCAACCTGGAGCAGACCTCGGCGCACATGGGGCAGATCACCGGCACCGTCAGCCAGACCGCCGACAACGTCAACACCGCCAGCGGCGTGGCGAGCGAGGCGACTGCGCTGGCCGAACGCACCGGCGTGGCGGTCACGCAAGTGGTGGCCGCGATGAACGACATCCGCGCCTCGTCGAGCCAGATCGTCGACATCATCAGCCTGATCGACGGCATCGCCTTCCAGACCAACATTCTGTCGCTCAATGCCGCAGTGGAAGCGGCGCGCGCCGGCGAGAGCGGCCGCGGCTTCGCGGTGGTGGCCGGCGAGGTGCGCAACCTGGCCCAGCGCAGCGCCGCCGCCGCCAAGGAGATCAAGACCCTAATCGACGCCTCGGCCGGCAAGATCGCGATCGGCGCCGGCATGGCCAGCGCCGCAGGACAGGACATGGACGCGGTGATCGCCGCCATCGGCCGGGTGGCCGCCATCATGGGCGACATCAGCGGCTCGACGCGCGCACAGAGCAGCGGCGTCAACCAGGTCAAGGACGCCATCATGCAGCTCGACGAGGTGACCCGCCAGAACGCGCTGATGGTCGAGGAAGCCTCGGCCGCCACAGGCGTGCTGGACCTGCAGGCGCAGGCCGTGGCCAAGGCGCTGGAAGTGTTCAAGTTGCCGCCGCAGGGCAAGCCGGACAAGGCCTCCGGCAGCCTGGCGCTGATCGCCCCGGACCGCGCGCGGCCCGGGCGCGCGGGGCGAGGCGATCAGCGCCAGGCCCGGCGCGCCTGACGCCGGTTCAGTTCAGCAAGTTGAAGTCGGCCCGGTAGTAATTGCCTTCCGGCCCGTTGCCGGAGCGTTGCAGATAGACGGTCTGCTTGCCGATGTCGGCGTGCTCGACTTCGTACACGCCGCTGGCCAGCGCCTGGCCGGCGTCCACCGCGAAGGTCAGCGAAAACTGGTCGCCCTTGGCCGACTCGAAGTGGCGCTTGACGCTCAGCAGCGTCATCGCCACACCCCGCCCGCCCGGATACACATTGAAGCGCTCCTGCACCAGCGGCAGATACGCCGCGCTGCCGGCCGCCGGCGCCGCGACGATGCCGGCGGCCGGCAGCGGAGCAAGCCTGGCCTTGGCCGGCTCGGCCGCGCCGCACAGGCCGCTGCCGCCCAACAAGCCGCCGGTGGCCAGCACAAATGTTCGACGTTCCATAATCGCTCCTTGACGAAGATTAGCTGCGCGGTGGGAAGATGCCCTGCAACGCAATAATAAAGTTCAGCTCCAGGTAGGGCTGCATATTGTTGTGCGCCTGTCCGCCGCCGTTCGCGCCGCTCAACACCGCCGGCCCCATCGGGTGCAAGGGCGCCGGCCCGATGTACGGCGGCGTCGGCGAGACGGACACCGCCAGCGTGTTGCCGTTCGGGCTGTTGGTGGTGGCCGGCGAACCGGACGCCTGCAGCGCGTGCGCGTGCGCAGGCAGTTCCGCGGCAGTCAGCGCGACGCTGGCCTGGCCGCCGGATTCACCCTGGAAGCGCTCGCTCAAGCCCGGCCCCTGGCCGGCGCCCATCGGTGCGCGCTGACGCAGATTGGGCAGCGCGAAAGTGGATTTGCCGTCGCCGCCGTACTGGGTTCCCAGCAAGGAGAACAAGGCCGTGTTCTGCGAAATCGGCAGGATCTGGCCGTCGCAGGTGGCCCAACCGACGGGAGGAAAATTTCCGGCGAACATACGGATTTCAGCAAGGAATGGATCTGCCATGACGAGTCCTTAACTTTGGGATGGGAAGATGCCAAACAGCGAAATGATGAACTGGATCGCGAGGTAAGGCGCCATGTTGTCGTGCGGCTGGCTACCGCCGCTCGGGCCGATGGTGTCCGCGCCCATCAGCAAATTCGGCGCCGCCGTGGTGTACACCTTGGGCTTGGGCGACGGCGCCGCCGGCACCCAGCTGCTGCCGTCGGTGATGTTGATCGCGCCGGCGGCAAGCGGCGGCGCGGCGGTGCTGGCGTTGATCACGTGGCTGTGGGCCGGCATTTGCGCGGCGGTCAGCGTGACCTGCTCCACGCCGCCGTTCATCCCGAGCTGATAAGTGTCGCCTTGCAGCGTGCCGACATGGACCGGCACGCGCCCGCGCAGGTCGGGCATGGCAAAGGTCTCGACGCCGTCGCCGCCATAGGTGGTGCCGATTAGGGCGAACAGCACTTCGTTCTCCGAGATGGGCCACAGGCTGCCATCGCAAAATGCCCAACCCGCCGGAGCAAAGTTCCCCGCGAACATACGAATTTCACCGACAAAAGGGAAAGACATGAAGAGTCTCCTGAAAGCAGGGATAGCTTAATTATGTGAAGGGAAAATACCGGTCAGTGCGATGCAGAACATGCTGGGCGCGTAGGGCTGCCGGTTTTCATGCGGCGCGGAGCCGCCGGCCGGGCTGACCGTGGACGGATGCAAAGTCGCAGTGCCGTCGTAGCCGTGGTAGATGTTGGCGCCGCCGGCCGGGATGGAGTCGAAGTAATTGCCGCTGGGACTGGTCGAGCGCAGCGCAGTGGCGCTGACGTCGTTGACGGCCCTGACGGCGTGGCCGTGCTGCGGCACTTGCGCCGTCGTCAGGGTGTGGCGCGCGGCGCCGCCGATCGCCCCCGGCTGGGGGTTGTGCATCGGCACGCGGCCGCGCAGGTCGGGCAGCGCGAAAGTGTTGATGCCGTTGCCGCCGTAACTGGTGCCCAGGATGGCGAACAGCGCCTGGTTCTGGTTAATCGACAGCGTTTGTCCGTTGCAGCTTGCCCAGCCCTTGGGAACGAAGCCGAAGCTGAACATGCGGATTTCGCCTAAAAATGGTTCGGACATGGTGGCTCCTGGTAGCGAGAGAGGCCGCGTTGGCGAGGCCGGGCGGCGTAGGGAAAAAGCGCCGTCGGCTGACGGCGTTCAGGCGGATGGCGCCCGGCTCAGGACGATCGGCGGCGCTTGGCGCAGCCGGCCAGCAGCATGCCCAGGCCCAACGACAACATCAGCGCGGACGACGGTTCCGGCACGGCGATCACGCCCGTCCGTTCCAGCAGCACATGGTCGATCGCCGTGTAGTCGTAATAGTTCTGATTCGAGAATTGCAGCCAGGTCTGTGGATGGTAGGTCAACAGATTGGTGATCGTGATGTGGGTCCAGTCGCCGTCCGTGTTGGTCTGCTGCCAGACGACTTTGCCGTCGAACAGTACTTTGGACTCGTTGACCACCGGATCGGTCATGCTCGCGTGGTAGCGCTGCAGGTCGAAGCTCAGCGTGTAGACATCGTGCCATGGGGAGCCAAGCTGACCATACTGCCCGCTGGTGTTGACCTGCTGGCCCAGGATGCCGGGGCTCAGATAGGCGCCATCGCTGAACACCATGTCGAACAGGTTGGACTTCGGCGAGCCGGAATAATCGTAGCCGACCGTCTGCGCCGAGGTGTCGCCGCTTTGGGTCCAGGCCGCCAGCGTGCCGGAGGAGAAATCGCCGTCGGTGACCAGGTTGGCGGCAAAGGCGGAGGGGGCGCCGAACGCGGCGGCGCACAGCAAGGCAGAAAATAATTTACGCATGGCTAACCTTCAAAGACGATTGAAAGATATGGCGAGCAACAATGCGATTATTTTACTGTAAAAATTTCAACAAATTATCATAATGATAGCGGTTTGAAAAAATATTGCTCAAACGTTGTTTTTATTGAAGTAACAATATATGAGCATATTGACAATTACTTTTCAGCGTGTCATCCAGCCTATGCTGCCGGCGCCGACGTTGTGGATATACAGCCGGTCAGCAGTCTCGGTCGCGCCGGTGGTCACTGGCGAAGCGCCGCCCGGGTCCTGCAGGTCGACGACGATGCGGCCGTCCTCGGTGAACGCCAGCACGTGGCCGTAGGGCTTGGGCTCGGGCCACAGCGCACGCGGCAGACGCAGCATCAGCTTGCGCAGCCAGGGCTTGTCGGCCATCTTGTCGAGATCGTTGCGCGGGCCGGACAGGCCCAGCCAGATGCGGCCGCCGGCGCCGCGCACCAGATTGTCCGGATAGCCGGGCAGGTTATCGAGCAGCACCTGCGCCTGCGGCGACGCCACCCGCACATCCAGTCCGGCGGCGTCGACGGCGATCTTCCAGACCCGGTATTTGCCGCTCTCGCTCACGTACAGCCAGCGCTGGTCGCCGCTCAGCAGCACGCCGTTGGAGAAGCTCAGGCCGCCGGCCAGCACGCGCGTGGCCTTGGTGGCGGGATCGTATTCCAGCACGCGCCCGGTCGACGATTGTTCCAGCACGTCCAGCATGGCCGCCTCCATCGTGTCGCGCCGGACCGGGCCGAAGCGCTGCGAGGCGTCGCTGAAGTAGATCTTGCCGTTGGCCGCCACCGCCACGCCGTCGGCAAAGCGGATCGGCTCGCCGCCGACCTTGTCCGCCAGCACGCTGACGCTGCGGTCCGGCGCCACCGACAGCAAGCCCTTGACGGCGTCGGCCACGATCAGGTTGCCGGCGCCGTCGACGTCCAGGCCCAGCGGCCGGCCGCCGGTGTCGGCATAGGTTTCCAGCGTGCCGCCGTCGGCATTCATGCGCAGGATCTTGCCGCTGAGGACGCCGGTGTACAGCTTGCCGTCGGGTCCGGCCAGCACATGCTCGGGCCCCACCTCGCCGCCCAGCGAAATCTGCCGCAAACCGGCCAGCCGCTGGTTGACCGCATGGATGCCCGTATAGCCGGGCGGCGTGGGCGCGGTCCAGCTGACCGGCACGATGGGCACCGGCCACAGGCCGAGATAAGCGGCGACGATCAATGCAGCAAACATGGACACCTTGGCGATTTTTCTCATAGTGCGCCCAGTCTACGCAATCTTGATGCAGAATGGCAAAGCCTGTTTCGGCCAACCTGAGGATGTCCATGAAACCAGTTGTCGTCTTGCGTACCCTGAGTACCCTCACTATCGCGCTGGCCGTCGCCGCGCCGCTCGCCCACGCGCAGAACGCGGCCGCCGCCGATCCGATCGCCACCCTGGTCGGCCAGCTCGACCTGGAAAAATACAAGGCCACCATCAAGAGCCTGACGCGCTTCGGCGACCGCCGCCAGGGCACCGCGCGCAACCGCCAGGCGCTGGACTGGATCGAGGCCCAGCTCAAGTCCTACGGCTGCAGCAACACCGAACGCCTGCAATACCAGTACACCCAGCCGGCGCCGGACGCGCCCGCGGCCAAGCGTGCGCCAGGCATCCCCAGCGGCGGCGCCGGCGGTCCCGCCGGCCAGGGCGGCAGCACCCTGTTCGGCAACCGCGCGGCGATCGGCGTCAACACCGATCCACTGCGCCAGCCCGATGAAGCACTGCGCGCGCTGAACGCCGAGCAGACGCCGGTCGGCACCTCGCAGCGCGAGAACGTCTATTGCACCAAGGTCGGCAGCACGCATCCGGAGGAAATGTACATCGTCAGCGCCCATATGGACGGCATCGGTTTCGGCGAGGCCGCCAACGACGACGGCTCCGGCACCGCGCTGGTGATGGAACTGGCGCGCATCTTCAACGCGCCCGGCGTGCAGACCGAACGCTCGATCCGCTTCGCGCTGTGGAACAACGAGGAGACCGGCCTGAACGGCGCCACCGCCTACGCCATGCAGCGCAAGGACTTGCAGGGCATCGAATCGCCCAAGGGTTCGGGCAAATATCCAGAGCCGAAATGGCTGGGCCTGATCCAGCACGACATGATGTTGTGGGACCACGGCATGCCGGTCGCGAAACTGGATGCGGCCGGCAAGGCGGTGCTGGACGCCAAGGGCCAGCCCGTCTATGTGTCGCCGCCGGAGCAGCGGCGCGAGGCCGACGTCAACATCGAGTACCAGTCGGTGTCGCAGCAGGCCGAAGGCTCGGCCAGGCTGGCCTGGGCCTTGCGCGCCGCCAACGACAAATACGCCACCAACTATCCGGCCGCCGTCGGCTTCCACATGACCAACACCGACTCGACGCCGTTCATGGACCTGGTGCCTTCGATCTCGCTGCGCGAGAACGAGCGCGGCCAGCAGATCGGCGCCGGCTGGAATCCCAACTGGCACCAGCCGACCGACGTCTACACCGCCTATTCTGACAAGGACTTCCTGTTGGGCCTGAACGCGGCGCAGACCACGCTGGCCGGTGTGGCCAAGCTGGCCGGCGCAGGCCTCAGGAAGTAAGGCTGGCCGTCGCGCGCGCCAGCGCCGGCTGCGCGGCGATCGCCTGCAGCACGATGTCGTGCAGGCGCTGGGCCGGCGCGCTCAGCTCGTCCGCGCCGCGGTGCAGGCGCAGGCCGATCACCGGCAGCGGCGGCAGGCCGGGCTGATCCAGCGCGCGCAGCGCCGGCGGCAGGCCGACCACCGTGCGCACCGTCACGCCCAGCCCGGCCGCCACCGCCGCCCACACGCCCCCCAGGCTGGGGCTGCTGAAGGCAATGCGCCACGGAATGCCGGCGCGGTCCAGCGCGTGCAGCGCGGCCGAGCGCATCATGCAGGGCGCGTCCATCATCACCAGCGGCAAGGGTTCGCCGCGACCGCTCCAGGCCGGCCAGGCGCCGCCGTCGGCCGCGCCAACGCCGGCCGCGCCTATCCAGCGCATCGGCAGGCGCGCCAGCGCCGGCGAGGCCACCGCCGGATCGCTCCAGGCCAGCGCCAGCTCCAGCCGGCCGGCCGCCATCTGCGCCATCAGGTCGGCGTTGCGCGCCACGCAGGCCTCGATGCGCAGCTTGGGATGGACGCGGGCGAAGCGGCCCAGCACTTCGGTCAGGATGTGCTCGCCGAAATCTTCCTGCATGCCCAGCCGCACGCTGCCGGCCAGCTCGGCGCCGCGCACCGCCGTGGCCGCCTCGTCGTTGAGCTCCAGCAGCCGGCGCGCATAGCCCAGCAGCGATTCGCCGGCCGAGGTGGTCACCATGCCGCGCCCTTCCTTGCGCAGCACCGGCATCTCCAGCTGGTCCTCCAGCTTCTTCAGCTGCGCGCTGACGGCCGAGGTCGAACGCCCCAGGCGGTCGGCCGCCTTGGCGAAGCTGCCCAGGTCGACGCCGGTGACAAAGGTGCGCAACACATCCAGGTCAAAAGTAATTCTTCGCATAACCATCCCGTTTTATCGAACCATCGATCAAAATATTCCTGATTTTCAGGATCAAAATAGCGCTGTATTGTGGGCCTGTCAATCACCAAACCGGAGGCCATCATGCCCATGAGTCGCATTTCTCTACTGAAAGGAAAATCGCCCGAGTACCTGGCCGCGCTGTCGCACAGCCTGCACCGCGCCATGGTCGAGGCCTTCAACGTGCCGGAAAAAGACCGTTTCCAGCTCATCCAGCAACACGAGCCGCATGAACTGGTCTTCGACCGCGACTACGAAAGCCCGGCCGGCCCGCGCTCGAACGACTTCGTGCTGATCAACATCACCACCGGCAAGCCGCGCAGCACCGAAATGAAACAGGCCTTCTACCGCCGCCTGGTCGAACTGCTGGCCGAGGCGCCGGGCCTGCGGCCGCAGGACGTGATGGTGGTGCTGTCGAGCTCGCAGGGCGACGACTGGTCGTTCAGCGGCGGGGCCCCGGCCGCCAGCCTGTGGAGGCCGGCATGATCGCCATGCAATACAGCTTCAGCCTGCCGGCCGACTACGACATGGCCATCGTGCGCGAGCGCATCGCCAGCAAGGGGCCGCTGCTGGACCAGCTGCCGCACCTGGCGTTCAAGGCCTATCTGTACGCGGAACGCGGCGAGTCGAAGGAAAACCTGTATGCGCCGTTCTACCTGTGGCACAGCGAGGCGGGCATGCACGACTTCCTCAACGGTCCCGGTTTCGCCGGCGTGGCGCAGGCCTTCGGCTGGCCGTCGGTGCGCACCTGGACGCCGTGGCACGCCAGCGTCGGCGCCGAGGTGCGGCAGGCGCGCCACGCCACCCGCAGCGTCGAGGCGATCGCGCCCCACAGCGATCTGGCGCAGCTGCGCCTGAGGGAAGAGCAGCATGCGCGCCACGCGCTCGAGTGCGGCGCGCTGGCGGTGGTGATCGGCTTTGAACCGGGCAGCTGGAGCATCGTGCGACTGTGCCTGTGGCGCGGGGAACCGGCGCTGCCGCCGCTTCCGTACGAACAGCGCTACCGGATCGGCCATATGTCGGCGCCGGGACGGGACTAGCGCAGCAGTAGCAGGGCGCCGCGCGGCTGGACGTTGGCCTGGGCCAGCATCGAGGCGCCGGCCTGGCGCAGGATGCTGGCGCGGGTCAACAGCGCGGTCTCGCTGGCGTAGTCGGTATCGCGGATGCGCGAGCGCGCCGCCGCCAGGTTGTTGGCGCCGCTTTCGGCGTTGCTGGCCGCCGCCGACAGCCGGTTGCTGGCCGCGCCCAGCTGGGCGCGGATGCTGCTCAACTCGTCGATCTTGCCGTCGTAGTAGGTCAGCGCATCGGACGCGCCGCTGAAGGTGGACAAGTCCTGCACCGGTTCGCCGCCGGTGTACACATCCTGCTGCACCACCTGCGGCGGCCCCACCACGACCGAGCTCTGCCTGCCCGCGCTCAGTCCCGCCGCCGCCGGATTGGCGCCGGTGATGGACAGCGAGTGCGGTCCCGGGCGCACCGCTTCGGTCACGGTGACCACGCCCTTGTTCGCCCCCGTGGCCAGGCCCAGCGAGCCGGCGCTGCCGGGATTGGATTCGGAGATGACGATATCGCGGCCGTCGGCGGCGCTGAGCGTCAGCGTGCCGCCGACGGCGCTGGCGGTCACGCCGCTGGCGCCGGATGCCGCACTGATGGCGCCGGCGGCGCTGGCGGCCCGGATCGCGGCGGTGTTGCCGGCGATGGCGCCGATGTTGACGCCGTTGATGGAAAAGCTGGCCGCCGCCAGCGCGCCGATGGCGGCGACGTTGCCCGACACGCTGGTGGCGGCGCTGGCCGTCACATTGCGCAGATTGGCGCCGTTGATGGCGGCCGCCACCGCGAAGGCGCTGGCGGCGCCCTGCCCCGGCTGCCCGCCGGCCGCCGACGCCCCCACCGCCACGCCATTGATGACCAGATCGCCATTGCCGATCGCGGCCACCACCGCCGTGCCGACCGCCGTGGCCTGCTCCGGCGCGACGCTGACGTTGGCCCTGTTGGTGCCGGTCGGCACCAACAGGGCCGGGATGGCCAAGCTCAGCGTCTGGTTCGCCTCGGCGCCGACCTGCAACTGCTGCGAGAACGTCCCGTCGAGCAAACTCTGGTTGTTAAAGCGGGCGCCGGCGACGATGTCCACGTTGGACGCGACCAGTGCGTTCACCTCGCCCTGGATGGCGGCGCGGTCGGTCTTGCTGTTGGTGGCGTTGGCGGCCTGCACCGCCAGTTCGCGCATGCGCTGGAAATTGTCCAGCAACTGGCCGGCCGCGCCATCGGCCACCTGGATCAGGGAAATGCCGTCGTTGATGTTTTTCCGCGCCTGGTGCAAGCCGTTGATGCTGGCGCTCATGCGCTCGCTGATGGCCAGGCCGGCGGCGTCGTCGCGCGCCGAATTGATGCGCTGGCCGCTGGAGAGTTTTTGCAGGCGCACAGCCATATCCTCGCCCGACAGCGCATAACTGCGCTGGGCGTTCAGGGAGGAGAGGTTGGTATTGATCTGCATGCCGCCGATTCTCGATATCATCACGGAACGATGGTTGATGATTATCTAACGGCAACAAACCACGGGACTTGAGCCGCCCCGGGTCAAGGATGGACTTACTTGATGGTGTAAGGCGAGGCTTGGCCGCGCGAATCGCGGTCATAGTCGGAACCTTCGGTGGCCGAGACAGCCTGGCCCGTGCCTTTGGAAGGGATGCGGGTGCCGGTCAGCGGACGGGCCTGGGACGGCTTGGCGGCAGGCGCCGAAGCGTCGGCCTGGACGATAGGCTGGTCCACGGTGGCGCAGGCGGTCAGGCCCACCAGGCTGGCAAGCATGGCGATGGTCAACAATTTATTCATGAGACACCCTATGTTTAAGTTGGTTTTTATACATTATCTATAAAACAACTATCGTGTCTACCGTTATTACAGAATAATTTTAACCAGGTAGCAATTCAAGGCGTTCGCGGGCCTGGGCCAGCTGCTGGCTGTCCATGCGGGCGGCGGCATTTTTCAGGTAGCGGCCGGCAGCGGCGTAACCGCCGCGTTCGGCCATCGCCAGCCACATCCAGGCCTGCGCGATATCGGCGCGCACGCCCTGGCCGACCATGAACATCAGTCCCAGGTTGAACTGCGCGCGCGCATGGCCCTGGCCGGCGGCCTGCAGATACCAGTGGTGCGCCTGGGCATAATCCTGCGCCAGGCCCTGACCGTTGTCGAAGCGCAGGCCCAGCGTAAACTGCGCCAGCGCATGCCCCTGCTCGGCCGCCTTGGCGTACCAGCCGTTGGCCTGGGCGCAATCGGGTTGCGGACCGTCGTCCTTGTCGAACAGCAGGCCCAGGTTGTACTGGGCCGCCGCGTAGTCCTGCTCGGCGGCGCGGCGGTACCAGGCCATGGCCTTGCGGTCGTCGCGCGGCACGCCGCGTCCCGTTTCGTAGCGCAGGCCGAGGTCGAACTGCGCCCGCAGATGGCCCTGGTCGGCCGCCTTGCGGTACCAGAAGATCGCCTCCTGGTGGTCCTGCACTACGCCGTGGCCGGCGTCGTACAGCATGCCCAGGTGGTATTGCGCGCCGGGGAAGCCCTGCTCGGCCGCCTTGCGGTACCAGAACTGCGCCTGTTCGTAATCCTGCGCCACGCCCTGGCCGTGATCGTAGCGCAGGCCCAGATTGTTCTGCGCCGCCGCGTGGCCCTGTTCGGCCGCCTTGCGGTACCAGTCCAGCGCCTTCTGCTCGTCGCGCGGCACGCCCTGGCCGTTGTCGTAGATCAGGCCCAGGTTGAACTGCGAGCTGGCGTGGTCCTGCTCGGCCGCGCGGCGATACCACAGGATGGCCTTCTGGCTGTCCTGGGCGATGCCGTCGCCCTTGTCGAAGCGCAGCGCCAGGTTGAACTGCGCCGGCGCATAGCCCTGGTCGGCCGCTTTGCGGTACCAGGACATCGCCTGGCCCACGTCCTGCGGCACGCCCTGGCCGTTGTCGTAGCGCAGGCCGAGGTTGAACTGCGCGCGCGGATAGCCCTGCTCGGCCGCCTTGCGGTACCAGGCGATGGCCTGCTTGAAGTCCTGCGGCACGCCCTTGCCGGTGTCGTACATCATGCCGAGATTGTTTTGCGCGCCGGCGTCGCCCTGGTCGGCCGCCTTGCTGAACCAGTACATGGCCTTGTTCGTATCGGCGTCCAGGCCCTGGCCCTTGGCGTACAGCCAGCCCAGGTTGTACTGCGCGGCGGCATAGCCCTGCTCCGCCGCCAGCTGGTACCACGCGGCCGCTTCCTGGTAGTTCTGCTCGACGCCCTGGCCCTTCTGGTACATCACGCCCAGGTTGTACTGCGCGTGTTCCAGGCCGGAGTGCGCGGCCTGGCGATACCAGACCACCGCCAGCTCGTAGCTCTGCGCCACGCCCTGGCCGTTGAAGTACATGAAGCCCAGGCTGTGCTGGGCATTGGCGACGCCACGCTCGGCCAGTCCCTTGACGCGCAAGAACTCGGCGGTATAAGTGCTGCCGCTATTTGCGTCGGCTTCGTTGGGACCGTATTTCGTCATGCTGTTTTTCTATGCTGCGTCAGGCCTGGATCGCGACCATTGCCGGTTGGGTGTCTAGGTTGGGAACCACGTGCAGCACGTGCGCCGAAGGCATCGCCGTCAGGCGGCCCTGGTCCTGCAGCACGTCCATGAAGCTGGCCAGTGAAATCGGCCGGTGGTACAGATAGCCCTGCATCGTGGTGCAGCCGTTCGCCTGCAGGTAGCGCGCCTGCACCTCGGTCTCCACGCCCTCGGCCACCAGGTGCAGGCCGAGGCCGCGCGCGATGGAGATGATCGCCAAAATCACCGGGTAGTGGCCGTTCTCGTCGTGGATCTCCTTGACGAAGGACTGGTCGATCTTGATCGTGTGGATCGGGAAGCGGTGCAGATACGACAGCGACGAATAGCCGGTGCCGAAATCGTCGATCGCCACCGACACGCCCAGCTGGCACAACTTGTTGAGCTGCTCGATCGCGTACTGCGGATTGCGGATGCAGATGTTCTCGGTGATCTCGACCTCGATCTGCGCCGGCGAAATGCCGTAGCGCGTCAGCGCGCCGCGCATCTTCTCGAAGAAGTCGCCGCGGTCCAGGTATTGCGGCGACAGGTTCAGCGACAGGCGGATCGCCTCGCCCCCGGCCGCGTTCCACTGCAGCAGGTCGCGGCACAGCGCGCCCAGCATCCAGTCGGAGATCGGCAGCATCAGGCCATTCTCTTCGGCGAACGGCAGGAACTCGCCGGCCGACAGCAGCCCGCGCTGCGGATGGTTCCAGCGCATCAGGCCTTCGGCGCCGATGATGCGGCCACTGGCCACGTCGACCTGCGGTTGGTAGTACATTTCCAGCTCATTCAGTTCCAGCGCCTTGCGCAGGCTCTGCTCCAGCGCGATCTTCTGGTGCGACACGTCCAGCATCGAGTTGTGATAGAAGCTGTGGCCGTTCTTGCCCAGCGCCTTGACCTGGTACATGGCGATGTCGGCATGGCGCAGCAGCTCGTCGATGGTCTCGCCGTCGCCCGGATAAATCGCGATGCCGATCGAGGCCGAGATGTGCACCTCGTGGCCATCGAGGTCGAACGGCTTGTGCAGGCTTTCGAGGAATTTGTCGGCGATGGCCTTGGCGTCCTGGCGGTCGCGCAGTTCCGGCAGCACGATGGTGAACTCGTCGCCGCCCTGCCGCGCCAGCGTATCGCCGCGGCGCAGGCAATCCTTCAGGCGCGTGGCCACCTGCTGCAGCAGCTCGTCGCCCTTGACGTGGCCCAGCGTGTCGTTGACCAGCTTGAAGCGGTCGAGATCGACGAACATCACGGCCAGCTCGGTCAGCTTGCGCTTGGCCTGGATCACGGCCAGGCCGAGGCGGTCCTTGAACAGCATGCGGTTGGGCAGGTCGGTCAGGATGTCGTGGTAGGCCTGGTAGGAGATCACTTCCTCGGCGCGCTTGCGGTCGGTGATGTCGCGCGCCACGCCGTAGGTGCCGAAGAACTCGTGCTTTTTGACTTCGTGATCGGGGATGTGCATGCCGATCGCGTTGAGCGAAATCGTCATCAGCGTGTTGTTGAAGGTGCGTTCGATGCCGCTGCCGGCGTTGCATTTCAGGCGCAGCTCGACGTTGCGCGAGGCGCGTTCGTCGACGCGGCGCTCGTTGAAGGCGTAGCGCGCGCGCTCCTGGTCTTCGTCGTGCACCAGCACCGAGTAGTGGCGGCCGATCAGCTCTTCGCGGGTAAAGCCCAGCAGCTGCTGCACGCGGTCGTTGACGAACGTGAACTTGCCTTCGTGGTTCAGGGTGTAGATGATGTCCGGCGAGCTGTCCACCAGGTAGCGGTACATCTTCTCCGAGTTTTCCAGCTTGGAGGCGATGCGCTCGTTGTCGATGGCCAGGCGGCGCTTTTGCAGCGCGTTCTCCACCGTCTTGAGCAGCTCTTCGCGGCTGTAAGGCTTGCGCAGGTAGTCGTAGGCGCCGCGCTTGAGGGCGCCGATGGCCGCCTCGATGCCGACATCGCCGCTCATGACGATGACGTCGCCGTCGATCTCCTTGGCGTTGATGAAGTCCATGATCTCGTGGCCGCTCATGTCCGGCAGCCGCAGGTCGAGCAGGATCAGGTCGAATTTGAGCCTGGTCAGCTGGGCCAGCGCCTCGCTGCCGCAGGTGGCCGTGACCAGATGGTAGTCGCGGTCGCGCAGCAGTTCGTACAGGGATGACAGCAAACGCGGCTCGTCGTCTACGAGCAGGATGCGCGGGCAGTTATCGGTGGAGAGGGCGACGGGGGCGTGGTCGTCCGCGGTGACAGCGGTTAGGCTGGCTGGGTTCAGGTTCATCATGGCCTTAAACTGAATCCATCACCCGCGTTTGCACGCCGGCGACTTGACTGGTGCTGCCACGGGCGGGCAGCAGGATTTCGAAGGTGGTACCCGCTTTACCGGACCGGCAGGTGATCAGGCCCTGCATTTTCTTCACCAGGCTGTGGACGATGGACAGTCCCAGGCCGTGGTGTGCGCCTTCCTTGGTGCTGCGCACCGCGGAGAACAGATTGGCCAGCACCTCGGCCGACAGCCCCGGACCGGTGTCGCTGACGACCAGTTCCAGATAAAGCTTGCGTTCGCGGTTGACGTGACCGCGGTTCGAGATTTCGATCTTGCCGCCGTCGGTCAGGGCTTCGACGGCGTTCTTGATCAGGTTGACCAGGATCTGCTTGAGCAGGTCGGCGTCGCCGTCGATTTCGGCCGGCTCCTCCTGCATGCGCACCACGATCTGCACCGAGGCCGGCACGAAGTCGGTGGCGCGGAACAGGCGCAGCACGTCGTCCACCACGCGGCCGACATCGGTCACGCGCGAGCTCTCGGTCGGCTGCAGGTCGGCCAGGCCGTTGATCAGTTGTCCGACGCGGTCGATTTCCTCGTTCAGGATGGACATCTCGCCCACCACCGGCTCGCGCTTGGCCAGCTTGCCGTCCAGGACCGACAGGTAGTTCTTGATGATCGACAGCGGGTTGTTCACCTCGTGCACCACGCGGCGCGAGGCTTCGCGGTATTCCTCGGCCACATGGGCGATCTGGCGCTTGGCGTGACCGCGCTCGCTGATCGCCGTTTCCAGCGCGGCGGCGGCCTGGGTGCCGAACGATTGCAGGAAGCGCTCGCGCTTCTGGTAGCTGGCCATCTGCCACGCCGGCGCGCCGCCGATCAACACGCCCAGGCAGCGCTGGTTGGCCACCAGCGGCAGGCAGACCATGGCCTCGCTGCCGAGGATGCGGAACAGCTGTTCCTCGGCCACGCTCAGGGCCTGCTGAGGGTTACCCTCGCGGCTGACGAAGGTCAGCTTGCGTTCCGTCGCCGCCTCGGCCACCACGCCGCCTTTGTTCAGGGGGATCACCAATTCGGCCAGCCGCTGCTGCTGCTCGCCGGTGGCGGTGCCGTGCAGCGCGTGGCCGGTCGGATTCTCCAGCAGCACCACGGCGTTTTCAAAATCGAACAGGATGCGCGCCGAGCGCGTCATCGCATCGAGCAGACCGGCTTCGCCCTGCTGACGCGCGAAGGTCTGGCCCATCTCGGACACCAGCACCATGTTGCGCACTTCCTCGGACAGCCGCTGCTGCACCGGATCGACCATCGGCGCCGCATAGGCGGTCGGCGTCGGAATATCGTCGGCGCCGGCCAGGTCGATGCCCAGGTAGGCGGCAGACTTCTCCACCTGGCGGGCGGCGCTGCTGACGATCTGCTCCAGTTTTTCCGCATCCAGGCCGCACAGGTGGCCGGCTTCCTCGATGGCCTGGTTATGGTCCTCGTGGAAGCACAGCAGGTGCGCCAGGCGCACCACGCGGATCAGTGGATGGGCCGACTCCAGGCGCGATATCGGCTCGTGGTGATACAGCACGCTGTCGGCCAGGAAGGAATCGAGGTGCCAGCGTTCGATCAGCCAGGCGCCCGCTTCCGAGTGGGTGATTTGCAGCGTGCGCTGTTCGACGGCGCACAGGTCTTCGTCGTCGCGCGCCATGAAGTTGAAGGCGTATTCCTTGGGCGCGGTGGCCAGCAGCGCCAGGCGGCCGACGTTGTGCAGCAGGCCGGCCAGATAGGCTTCCTCGACGTGCGGGTACTCCATCTGCTTGGCGATGTCGCGGGCGATGACGGCGGTGGTCAGGGAACCTTTCCAGAAGCCGCGCAGGTCGGTGCTGCTCGAATGCGGGAAGCTGTTAAAGGTCTGGAACACGGATTCGCTGATGACCAGCGTCTTGATCATGTCGGTGCCCAGCGACACCAGCGACTGCTCCAGGCCGACCACGCGCGCATTGCGGTGGTACGCCGAGCTGTTGGCGACGGTGAGGATCTTGCTGGTCATCGCCGCATCCTTGGCGATGAGGGCGGCCAGCTCCGGCATGCCGGCGTCGTCGGCCTGCAAGTGCTCAATCAACTTAATGAGTATCTGCGGCATTGCCGGCAGACGGGCAATCAGCAGGCGATTGCGAATATCATGGTCAGGTTGATGCATCGTATCAAGCGGGTTCTGGGCCGGGTGCATTGTGCAAAATCGTGGGCAAAAAACTTCTACCAAAAAGTTATACTAACATAAAGTCTTGTAGTAACTTAACAGCAAGTAAGATTTCTTTCTAAACTAACTCAATTTCCTGCCGTTAATAATTATTGGCCCGGATGGCGTAGAAGCATGCTCCGGTAATAGCGCGACGTCAACCACAAAACGAGAGCAGAGGTACTAAATGCCATCTGTCCTGCGGCTAACCACAGCACGGAGTGTGATAGGAAGGGTGCAATCACCCCCGCCACCAGTGCGCCGAGCAGGGTGACGGCGAAAGATTGGCAGGATGCCACCGTTCCACGGATGTGCGGGAACAAGTCCAATGCCAGCAAGGTCGCCGCCGGCGCCACCACCGACATGCCGAAGGTATAAAAGAACATCGGCGCCACCGACCACGGCAGCGCCGGCGGCAGCAACAGGTGGTAGCAAACGTTAAATATCGACGCCGCCATCAGGAAACAAAAACCGATGCCTATCTGTCGCGAAAATGTCATCTTTCCGGCAATCCGGTTGGCCGCCAGCGCGCCGAGGAAAATCCCGCTCACCGACGGAATGAACAGCCAGCCGAACTGCGAGGCGCCCAGCCCCAGGTGCTGGGGCAGGAACACCGGCGCCGACGAGATGTACAGGAACAGGCCGGCGAAATTGAAGGCCACCACGCCGGACTTCATGTGGAACAGCGGCGAGCGCATGATCTCGCCGTAGTTACGCAGCAGGAAGTGCGGATTGAAGGGATGGCGCTTTTCGCGCGGCAGCGTCTCCGGCAGGCGGCGGTAGCAGTAGATGAACAGCAGCACGCTGTAGGCCAGCAGCGCCAGGAAGATCGCCCGCCAGTCGAACAGCGTGACCACCCAGCCGCCCAGTATCGGCGCGATGGCCGGCGCGATCGAGAAAATCATCGTCACCATCGACAGCAGCCGCGCGGCGGCGGCGTCCTCGTACAAGTCGCGGATGATGGCCCGCCCCACCACCACGCCGGCGCCGGACGACATGCCCTGCAAGATGCGGAAGGCCCACAGGTAATGCACGCTGTGCGCGGCGGCGCAGCCCAGCGTGCCGATGGCGAACATCACCAGCGATACCAGCACCACGTTGCGGCGGCCGAAGGCGTCCGACAGCGCGCCGTGCCACAGCACCATGCAGGCGAAGGACAGCATGTAGAAGGTCAGGCTTTGCTGGACCTCGATCGGCGTGGCGTTAAGCGTGGCCTGGATGTTCGGGAATGCCGGCAGGTAGGCGTCGATGGAGAAAGGCCCCAGCATCGACAAAGCCGCCAGCGTGGCGGCCAGCGCGCCGGCGCTGAGCACTTTCATGTGCGACGGCGGCGGTTCCGGCACCTCCGCGACAGGATCTGGGGGAAGATTGACGGGAGGTGTAGGGAACATACGGTGCTTTCCGGCGGTAGCGCGCCGGCTTGCACCCAACCCGCAAATCAGAGGCAGGGGTCTGACCCCGAGGGGTCAGACCCCGCGTGGCCCTGCGGGGTTAGGGCGCGCAACAGCGCGTGGTGCTTAAACTTCTTTGGGTTTGGCGGCTTCGCGGCGGTTGAAGCCCGCCACCATATCGAAGCGGAACAGGCGGCATTCCAGCGCGCCGTTGAAGAAAGGCGTCTTGCGCGATTCCTTCAAACGGAGCAGCTTCGGCAGGCCCAGGTCGGCCGTGAACAGGAACACCGTCCAGCCGGCGAAGCGCTGCTTCAAGGTGGTCGACAGCGCCGAGTAGAAACTGGTGGCCAGTTCGTCTTCCGGCAGCGTGCTGTCGCCGCGCACGCCGATACGCTCGCCGTACGGAGGGTTGGTCAGCAGGATGCCCGGCTGCTCGGTCGGCGCCTTCACTTCCTGCGCCTCGATCTGCTTGAGCGGCACGTCGAACATGATGCCGGCGCACTTCAGGTTGTGGCGGGTCATCTCCACCATGTCGCCCGAGATGTCGGAGCCGAAGATGGTCGGCGACTCCGGCAGCGGATTGGCCTTGATCGAATTCTTCATCTCGTTCCACGGCGCCGGATCGAAGTCGTTGAAGGCTTCGAAGGCAAAGCGGCGGCGCGCGCCAGGCGGAATGCCCTGCACCATCTGCGCCGCTTCGCACAGGATGGTGCCGGAGCCGCACATCGGGTCGAACAGCGGCATGCCCGGCTTCCAGCCCGACACGCGCAGCAGGCCTGCGGCCAGGTTCTCGCGCAGCGGCGCGTCGCCGGTTTCTTCACGCCAGCCTCGCTTGAACAGCGCTTCGCCGGAGGTGTCGAGATAGATGATGAACTGGCGCGCGTCGAGGAAGCCGACGATGCGCATGTCCGGTTCCTTGGTGTTGACCGAAGGACGCTTGTCGAACTGGTCGCGGAAGCGGTCGCAGATGGCGTCCTTGATTTTGAGCGTGGTGAACTCCAGGCTTTTCAGCGGGGACTTCACGGCGGTGACGTCGACACGGATGGTGTGGTCGTAGGTGAACCAGTCTTCCCACTGCTGCGCCAGCACCAGGTCGTAGATGTCGTTTTCGTTCTGGTAGCCGGTGACGGCCATGCGCATCAGCACGCGCGACGCAATGCGCGAGTGCAGATTGATGCGGTAGGAATCGAGCAGGTCGCCGGAGCAGTGCACGCCGCCCGGTACCTGGTTGTGCACCTTCATGGTGGTGCTCAGCAGGGCGATTTCGCCCAGTTCTTCGGCCAACGCCGCTTCCATGCCGCGCGGGCATGGGCAAAAATAGGATGCCATAGGTGTACCTTTTGTCCGTTAAAAAAATTGCGCGCCGCCCGAGTGGCGCGGCGCTGCATTTACTACACTACTTACTTCTGCATTGCTCTTTCCAGGAAGTCCAGGCGGTCCTGGCCCCAGAAACTTTCACCATCCAGCACATACCACGGCGAGCCGAATACGCTGGCCGTCGTCGCGTCTTCCGTATTGCGGTCGTACTCGGCCTGCACGCTGGCCGTCTCCGCCGACTTGATCAACGCCTTGCCATCGAGGCCGCAGCTGCCGGCGATCTGCACCAGCGTCTCTTCGTCGCCGATATTCTTGTCTTCCGCCCACAGGCCGCGCATCACCGCGAACGACAACGCCAGCGCCACATCCACGCCGTGCGTCAGGCGCGCGGCGATCACCATCCGATTGGCCAGCTCCGGCGACACCGGGAAGAACTTCGGCTGCACGTTCAGCGGAATGCCGAGGAACTCCGACCAGCGCGTCAGCTCGACCAGGCGGTAGGCCTGGCGCTGCGGCGCGCGCTTGGCCAGCGGCAGGCCGCCGGACACGCCAAACACCTTGCCCAGGTCGACCGGACGCACTTCAACCTGCACGCCATGCTGGCGCGCCATGGCGACGAAGCGCTCATGGCCCAGATACGTCCATGGCGAATGGGCGGCGAAAAAATACTGGCAGACTTTACTCATGACACTCCGATCAGAAGGGTTTGACGACAACCAGCAGCACTATCGCCAGCATCATAAACACCGGCATTTCATTGAAGACGCGATACCACTTGTGGCTGCGGGTGTTCACGCCCTTCTCGAACTTTTTCAGGATGCCGCCGCACGCGTGGTGATAACCGATCACCAGCGCCACGAACAACAGCTTGGCGTGCAGCCAGTGCGGCATCTGCGCGCCGTACTGCATCCACACCAGGATAACGCCGAACACCACCGCGAACACCGACAGCCACATCGAAAACCGATACAGCTTGCGTGCCATCGTCAGCAGGCGCTGGGTCGATACCTCGTTGCTCTCCATCGCCAGGTTGACGAAGATGCGCGGCAGGTAGAACACGCCGGACATCCAGGCAATCACGAAGAAAATGTGCAGCGCTTTAATCCAGAGCATATGTCTCCTTATTGACGGGTTTCGCCGTGACCGAACACGACGTACTTCAGCGAAGTCAAACCTTCCAAACCTACCGGGCCGCGCGCGTGCAGCTTGTCGTTGGAGATGCCGATCTCCGCGCCCAGGCCGTATTCGAAACCGTCGGCAAAGCGCGTCGAAGCGTTGATCATCACCGACGCCGAATCGACCTCGCGCAGGAAGCGCATCGCGTCCGTGTGGTCCTCGGTGACGATGGCTTCCGTGTGCTTGGACGAGTAATGGTTGATGTGCTCCATCGCCTCGTCGATGCCGGCGACGATCTTCACCGACAGGATCGCGGCCAGGTATTCGGTCGACCAGTCTTCCTCCGTGGCGGCCACCAGCTGCGGGTAGCCGGCCAGGATCGCCATCGCTTCCGGATCGGCGCGCAGCTCGACCTGTTTGGTCGCGTACAGCCTGGCCAGTTCCGGCAGCACCGCCGGCGCGATCGCGCGCGCCACCAGCAGCGTCTCCATGGTGTTGCAGGTGCCGTAGCGGTGGCACTTGGCGTTGAACGCAATGTCCAGCGCCTTCTTCATGTCGGCCTTGGCGTCGATGTAGACGTGGCAGATGCCGTCCAGGTGCTTAATCATCGGCACCGTCGCCTCTTCGATCAGGCGCGCGATCAGGCCCTTGCCGCCGCGCGGCACGATCACGTCGACGTACTGCGGCATGGTGATCAGCGCGCCGACGGCGGCGCGGTCGGTGGTGTCGACCACTTGCACGCCGTCTTCCGGCAGGCCGGCACCCAGCAAGCCTTCCTTGACCAGCTTGGCCAGGGCGCGGTTGCAGTGGATCGCTTCCGAGCCGCCGCGCAGGATGGTGGCGTTGCCGCTCTTGATGCACAGGCCCGCCGCGTCCACCGTCACGTTGGGACGGGATTCGTAGATGATGCCGATCACGCCCAGCGGCACGCGCATCTGGCCGACCTGGATGCCGGTCGGACGGAATTTCAGGCCCGAGATTTCGCCGATCGGGTCGGGCAGCGCGACGATCTGGCGCAGGCCTTCCACCATCGTCGCGATGGCCTTGTCGGACAGCGCCAGGCGGTCCAGCATGGCCGGCGCCAGGCCGTTGGCGGCCGCCGCGTCCATGTCGAGCTGATTGGCGGCGCGCAGCTGGTCGGCGTCGCGTTCGATCGCGTCGGCGATCAGCGTCAGCGCGCGGTTGCGGGTCGCGCTGTCGGCACGGGCCATGGCGCGCGATGCCTTGCGCGCCTGCTGGCCCAGTTGTTCCATGTAGTGCTTGATATCCATAGCTAGCTTTCCTAACCGCGTGCGACCCTGAGTGCCAGCTGCAGCATCGAGTCCCACGCGTCGCCGGCATGCGCTTTGGCGCGCAAGCCCTTGATCATCTTGTCGACCTGCGCCGCGTCCCTCATCGCCGCTTCCAGTACAGGCAGCGAGATGCGGCGCAGCGCCGGCTCCATCATCCGTTCCTTCGGTCCCCAGATACGATACTCCTTGAGCAGCGCACCCAGCGGACGGCCCTGCGCCATGCCCGACTTCAGCTTGAGCAGCGTGCGAATTTCCTCCGACACGGCCCACAGCACCAGCGGCAGCGCTTCGCCCTCGCCCTTCAAGCCTTCCAGCATGCGCACCAGACGCGCCGGATCACCCGACAGCATCGCTTCACTGAGCTTGAACACGTCGTAACGCGCCACGTTCAGCACCGCATCGTGCACCTGCTCGTAGGTCAGCTTGCCCGGCTCGTGCAGCAAGGCCAACTTCTGTATCTCCTGATGGGCCGCAAGCAGATTGCCTTCCACGCGATCGGCGATGAAATCGATGCTCTGTCTATCCGCGCTTTGCCCTTGTGCGGCAAGGCGCTGGCCTATCCAATTGGGTAACTGCGCCCGCTCAATCTGGGCGATGTCGATATACACCGCCGCCTGCTGCAGACTGGCGACCCAGGCCGCCTTCTGCGTCTGCCAATCCAGCTTGGGCAGCGTGATCAGGGTCAGGTTGTCCGGACTCAGATCTTTCACATAATTCTGCAGCGCCGCGCCGCCGTCCTTGCCCGGTTTGCCGGTCGGGATGCGCAGCTCGATCAGCTTCTTGTCACCGAACAGCGACAGCGCCTGGTTGGACGCCAACAGCTCGCCCCACTTGAAGCTGCGCTCCACGGTCAGCACGTCGCGCTCGGAATAGCCTTGCGCGCGCGCCGCCTTGCGGATCTTGTCGGCGGCTTCCAGGGCCAGCAGATGCTCGTCGCTGGTGATCACGTACAGCTGGGACAGCGACTTCGTCAAATGGCCGTCCAGCGCTTCCAACCTTAATTGCATCGCGCGTCCTTACTGGCCGAGGGCCGGCGGCGGCGGCGGCGGCGGCGGCAGCGATATCTGCTGCGGCTTGATGGCCGCGATACGGCGCATCATCTGCTGCACCAGGTCGGTCTGCATATCCTTGTACAGCAGCGCTTCTTCCTGTTCCTTCGCCAGCAACTGGGTTTCGTTGAAGTCGATGGGACGGGTCAGCAGGATCTGCGTGCGTGGCAGCAGTTCTTTGCCCTGCTTGTCCAGTACGCGGAACACGATGTTGTACGACAGCAGATACTGGCTCACGCGGCCATTGCGATTCAGCGTCAGGATGGTCTTGGTGCGGGTCTTCTCGGGGTCGGACAGCACCTCGATCACGCCGTCCGCATCCTTGGCCGCGCTGACGACGGTGGTGCCGCCGTTGGCGCGGATGTTGCGCTTCAAATCGATCGCCAGCGGCGACGCTTCCGGCAGTCCGATGTACATCGACGGGAACGGCAGCGTGTAGTGGCCGCCGTCGCCGCGCAGATGGAAGCCGCAGGCCGACACGGTCAGCGCCACGGCCAGCACGGCGGCGCACAAACGGCCGCGCCGGAACAACTCGGAAGTAGTAAGCATGTGCTATCCAGTTAAACCACGATGTTGATCAATTTGCCCGGCACCACGATGATCTTCTTCGGCGTGCCTTCGATGAACTTCTGCACCGCCTCGTTGGCCAGTGCCGCCGCTTCGATGCTTGCCTTGTCGGCGGTCTTGGCCACCACCACGCTGCCGCGCAGCTTGCCGTTCACCTGGATCATCATTTCGATCTCGGACTGCTCCAGCGCCGCCGGGTCCACTTGCGGCCACTGCACGTTGAGGATGTCGCCGTGCGCCTTGGCGTAGCCCAGTTCTTCCCACAGCACGTGGGTGATGTGCGGAGCGACAGGGTTCAGCAGGCGCAGGAAGATCGCGTAGCCTTCGGCGACCGACGCGGCATCCGCGTCCTTGGCCGATTCCAGCGTGTTGAGCATCTTCATGCAGGCCGACACCACGGTGTTGTACTGGATGCGCTTGATGTCGTAGTCGGCCTGCTGCAGCACCTTGTGCAGCTCGCGGCGCAGCGCCTTGCCGGCGTCGGTGCTGGCGGTCGCGGTCAGCGGCGCGCCGGCGGCGGCGATGGCCTCGCGCTGCGCGTAGCCGAAGGCCCACACGCGGCGCAGGAAGCGGTTGGCGCCTTCGACGCCGCTGCCCGACCATTCCAGCGTCTGCTCAGGCGGCGAGGCGAACATGGTGAACAGGCGCGCGGTGTCGGCGCCGTACTGGTCGATCTGCGCGGCCGGGTCGATGCCGTTGTTCTTCGACTTCGACATCTTCTCGGTGCCGCCGATGTTGACCGGATTGCCGTCGGCCTTGGAGGTCGCGCCTTGCGGGCGGCCCTTGTCGTCCAAGGTCAGGTCGACGTCGGCCGGGTTGAACCAGGTCTTCTTGCCGGCTGCGTCTTCGCGGTAGTAGGTCTCGTTGAGCACCATGCCTTGCGTGAGCAGGTTGACGAACGGCTCGTCGAACTTGACCAGGCCGAAGTCGCGCATGATCTTGGTCCAGAAGCGCGCGTACAGCAGGTGCATGACGGCGTGTTCGATGCCGCCGATGTACTGGTCCATCGGCATCCAGTAGTCATTGCGCTCGTCGACCATGGCCTTGTCCGAACCCGGCGAGGTATAGCGCATGTAGTACCACGACGAATCGACGAAGGTGTCCATCGTATCGGTTTCGCGGCGCGCAGGCTTGCCGCACTGCGGGCAGTCGCACTTGAGGAAGGCTTCGTATTTGTTCAGCGGGTTGCCGGTACCATCGGGTACGCAGTCTTCCGGCAGCACCACCGGCAGGTCTTTTTCCGGCACCGGCACCACGCCGCAATCACCGCAGTGGATCATCGGGATCGGCGTGCCCCAGTAGCGCTGGCGCGAGATGCCCCAGTCGCGCAGGCGGAAGGTGATCTTCTTCTCGCCCAGGGCCTTGGCTGCCATGTCGGCGGCCACGGCTTCGACGGCTTCCGCGTAGCGCAGGCCGTCGTACTTGCCGGAGTTGGTGACGATGGAGATGTCCTTGTCGCCGTACCATTCCTGCCAGGCGTCGGTGGAGAACTCCTTGCCTTCGGCCTTGATGACCTGCTTGATCGGCAGATTGTATTTTTTGGCGAAGGCGAAATCGCGTTCGTCGTGCGCAGGCACGCCCATGACGGCGCCGTCGCCGTAGGTGATCAGCACGTAGTTGCCGACCCAGACTTCGACCTGCTCGCCGGTCAGCGGATGGGTGACGAACAAGCCGGTCGGCATGCCCTTCTTCTCCATCGTCGCCATGTCGGCTTCGATCACGGAGCCCAGCTTGCACTCGGCGTTGAACGCGGCCAGTTCAGGATTGGTCTGCGCGGCGTGGATCGCCAGCGGATGCTCGGCGGCCACGGCGCAGAAGGTCACGCCCATCACGGTGTCCGGACGGGTGGTGAAGACGTACATCTTGCCATCCTGGATCAACTCGCCGTCGGCGCCCTTGATCTGGTGCGGGAAGGCGAAGCGCACGCCGGTCGATTTGCCGATCCAGTTGGTCTGCATGGTACGCACGCGCTCAGGCCAGCCTGGCAGCTTGTCGTCGACGTAGGCCAGCAGCTCATCGGCATAGTCGGTGATGCGGGCGTAGTACATCGGGATTTCGCGCTTTTCGATCAGCGCGCCGGAACGCCAGCCGCGGCCGTCGACCACCTGCTCGTTGGCCAGCACGGTCTGGTCGATCGGATCCCAGTTCACGGTGCCGGTCTTCTTGTAGATGATGCCTTTTTCCAGCATCTTCAGGAACATCCACTGGTTCCACTTGTAGTATTCCGGCTTGCAGGCGGTCATTTCGCGCGACCAGTCGATCGCCAGGCCCATCGACTCCATCTGCTCGCGCATGTGGGCGATGTTGGAATAGGTCCACTGCGCCGGCGGCACGTTGTTGGCCATCGCCGCGTTTTCCGCAGGCATGCCGAACGCATCCCAGCCCATCGGCATCAGCACGTTGTAGCCGTTCATGCGCAGATAGCGATACATCACATCATTGATCGTATAGTTGCGGACGTGGCCCATGTGCAGCTTGCCCGATGGGTAAGGCAGCATCGAACAGGCGTAGTACTTCCCTTTCGGGAAACGCGGGTCGTGTTCGACGGCTTTATAGGCGTCGATGGCTTTCCAGTAGGATTGAGCGGCTTTTTCTACGTCAGCGGGACTATATTTATCTTGCATGATGGTGTGCGGCCAATAAGTGTATATGAACCGGACATTATACCGTTTCATGCCCTTGCTGAGCGCGCCGGCCCCGGCAAGGGCCCGATCTTGCTTTAATCCGGCGTCAATCCGGCTTGTAGCGGTCGCTGGAGTTGGACCATTCCGGGCGTTTTTCGACCGGAACGTCGGCCTGGACAAAGCTTTCCAGCTGTTTCAGCGACTTGGCGTCATACAGGACTTCGCGGCCGGCGAAGTGGCTGCCGCCGCAGTCGACAGCGATCCGGCTGCCTTTTTTCCAGTACCAGAAGTCGCGGATCAGGGGGCCGCAGTGGATGGCGCGGGTCTTGCCGTCGCGGTAGACGCGCAGTTCGCTGGAGCCGGACAGGCTTTCGCCCTGGGCCGGCGGCTCACCCATGTACAGCCAGGCGGCGCTGTTTCCGTCGGGCGACAGCTGCGGCTTGGCGGCCTTGCCGCCGTTGTCGATGCTGAGCGCCTTGCCGGCCGCCGTCACCAGGTGGATGTTGCCGGCTTCGTCCAGCGTGACTTCCTTCAGCGCCGCAGCCTGCGCTTGCAGGCTCAGGGCCAGTGCCGAGATGGCGATCAATTTGTTCATGACGACTCCGATTGCAGTATCGGGCCAGCATAGCGGAATCGGCGGGAACGGGGCGCGTGGCATACTGTGCGGATGTATTACCGCGAATATCCTCCCCATCCGGCGCTGGCGGCGCATGTCGAGTGCATGTGGGCCGCCCGTGCGCCCGGCGGTGCCCATACGCACCGGGTGCTGCCGGATAATTGCGTCGATATCCTCTGGCAGGACGGCGGCCAGCCCGGTTTCGCGGTCGGCATGATGAGCAGCGCCATCCTGGTGGCCAGCGGCGGGCCGCTGCGGACGGTGGCGGTGCGCTTCAAGCCCGGCGCTGCGGGCGCCTTCCTGGCCGCGCCGCTGCACGCGCTGACCGACCAGCGCGCCGATATCGACCAGCTGTGGGGCCGCAGCGATGCCGACCGGCTGGCCGACGCGCTGTGGACCTGCGAGCTGTCCGACCGCGAGCGGATCGCCTTGATCGAACATCAGCTGTTGCTGCGGCTGCGCGGCGCCAACGCGGCCGGCGATCCGGGCGATTTGCTGATCCGCCGCGCCCTGGCCGCGCTGGACGCCAGCGGCGGCGCCCTGCGCATCGAGGACCTGGCGGCGCAGCTGGGCGTGTCGCGCCAGCACATGGCGGCGCTGTTCCGCGCGCGGGTCGGGCTGTCGCCCAAGCTGTATGCGCGCATCTGCCGCTTTCGCCGCGCCACGGCAGCACTCAAGGCGGGGCCGTCGCCGGACTGGGCGCAACTGGCGCTGGACTGCGGCTATTTCGACCAGTCGCATCTGATCCACGATTTCCAGGAGTTCGCCGGCAGCGCGCCGGAGCGCTTCCTGCTGGCTGCCTAGCTTCCATTTTTACAATCGCCGGCGGCGGCATTGTGCCAAGATGATGTTTTCAACATCTCAGTGGAGACAAGCATGATCAAGGGATTACGCACCGTGGCCTACCCGGTCACCGACCTGGCGGCCGCCAAGGCCTGGTACAGCAAGGTATTCGATACGGCGCCCTACTTCGACCAGCCGTTCTACGTCGGCTTCAACATCGGTGGCTTCGAGCTGGGCCTGATCCCGGACGGCAAGCCGGGCCAGACCGGCAGCATGGTCTACTGGGGCGTCGACGATATCGCCGCCGAAGTCGAGCGCATCGTCGCGCTGGGCGCCACCGTGCAGGGCGCGATCCAGGACGTCGGCGAGAACATCAAGACGGTCGAACTGGCCGACCCGTTCGGCAACCTGCTTTGCCTGATCGACAACCCGCACTTCGACTTGAAAGCGGTGCGCTAGCGGCGGCTGCCCGTATTTGTGGCAGAATACGCGGCTTAAAAAATGAAAGAGGTAGTCCCATGTCCCGTCGCAACGCCAACCTGATCAAGTCGCCCGAGCAAATCGTCCTGGCGCGCGTCGCCGCCCAGCTGGCGGCCGACGTGCTGACCATGATCGCGCCGCACGTCAAGGCGGGCGTCAGCACGGCCTACCTCGACCAGCTGTGCAACGACTACATCGTCAACGTGCAGCAGGTGACGCCGGCCAACGTCGGCTACGGCGGCTTCCCGGCCACGGTGTGCAGCTCGGTCAACCACGTGGTGTGCCACGGCATCCCGGCGGCAGACCACATCCTCAAGGATGGCGACATCATCAACATCGACGTCGCCGTCATCAAGGATGGCTGGCATGGCGACACCAGCCGCATGTACTACGTCGGCGAGCCGTCCAAGTCAGCGCGCAAGCTGGTGGAGACCACCTATGCGGCGATGTGGGCCGGCATCCGCGCCGTCAAGCCGCGCGCGACCTTGGGCGACGTCGGCTTCGCGATCCAGACCATCGCCGAGAAGGCCGGCTACAGCGTGGTGCTCGACTACTGCGGCCACGGCATCGGCATGGTCTACCACGAGGAGCCGCAGGTGGCGCACTACGGCCGTCCGGGCCAGGGCGTGGTGCTCAAGCCGGGCATGCTGTTCACGATCGAGCCGATGATCAATGCCGGCAAGGCGGCGACCAGGGAATTGAACGACGGCTGGACCGTCGAGACGCGCGACAAATCGCTGTCGGCGCAATGGGAGCACATGGTGCTGGTGACCGAGACCGGCTACGAGGTGCTGACCCTGGCCCCGGGCGAGACCGGCGCCAAGGCGCTGATCCCGAACGCCGTGCCTGCGGGTGCCGCCGCTAGCGCAGCGTAAGCTTCAGGGCCGGCTTTTCGCCGTAGTCTTCGTATCGCTCGTTGATGCCGGCCACGCAGTACGTCACTTCTTCCAGAATATCCGGCACGGCGGCCTTCATGGCCTCGGCGCCCGTGATGACAATTTCCAGCACTTCGTTCGGCTTCAGGCGGAACTTGCTCATGCCGTCTTCGTCGCGCAGATAGCTCAGGCAATCGACCCAGGCGTCCATCGTGTTGCCGTAGCTGTCGGGGAAGCCCAGCGCGGCCTTGCAGGCGGCGTGGAAGGCGTCAAAGTCGGTGATCGCCGCGCCGTTCAGTTCTGCGGTTGCCATTATTTTTTTTCCTTTTTGGGATCGGTGACGAAGCCCAATTTCGTTAATCCATTCGACTGCGCGGCCGCCATCACCTGGGCCACCACTTCGTAGCGGGTGTCCTTGTCGGCGCGCAGCTGCAGTTCCGGCTGCGGCTCCAGCTTGGCCGCTTCGACCAGGCGCGCCTCCAGCACGCTCTGCTCGACCGGGTCGTTATTCCAGAATATTTTGCCGGCGCCGTCGATCGACAGCGTGACCGTGGCTGCCTGCTGCGGGCTGGCTTGCGCCTGCGCCTTCGGCAGGTCCAGCTTGACGGCGTGGGTGAACATCGGCGCGCTGAGGATGAAGATCACCAGCAGCACCAGCATCACGTCCACCATCGGCGTGACGTTGATGTCGGCCATCGGCCCCGGATTGCGGTGGTGGTTGAATGCGCCAAAGCTCATGCTCGCTCCTCTTAAAGCGGGGGGTCAGATCTGACATTCGGACACGGCCTCTTCCGTAGCAACGCCTACGGCAGAGGCCGTGTCCGAATGTCAGATCTGACCCCCTCCGTTATTTTGCACGCTCACCCGTGGTCAGGTAGGCGTGCAGGTCGTGCGCGAAGGCGTCCAGCTCGGCCAGGGTCAGCCGGTTGACGCGGTTGAATCCGTTATACGCCAATACGGCGGGGATCGCCACCGTCAGGCCGATGGCGGTCATGATCAGCGCCTCGCCCACCGGGCCGGCCACTTTGTCGATCTGCACCGTGCCGCTGGCCGACACATTGGCCAGCGCATGGTAGATGCCCCACACCGTGCCCAGCAGGCCGACGAACGGCGCGGTGGCGCCGATGGAAGCGAGCAGGGTCAGGCCGCCTTCGAGGCGGTTGGTGGAATGCTGGATCGCCACCCGCAGCACGCGGGTCACCTGGGCCGCATGGCCCATCTCGCCGCCCAGCGAGGCGCGGCCGGCGGTCTTGAGCTGCGCGGCGCCTTGCTGCGCCAATGGCAGGAATACCTGCTCGGGATCGGCCAGGGTCAGCGCGGCGACGCCGTCCTGCATCGACGGCGCCTCCCAGAACGCCTGCACGGCCGGCGCGCTGCGGCGGATGCGCCACGCCGCGTAACTCTTGGCCAGGATGAAGAACCAGCTCACCAGCGACATCGCCAGCAACACCAGCGCCACGATGTGGCTGATGGTGTCGCCCTGCTCCCAGTAGCTGGCCAGGGTGAAGTGGTTGGGGGTCATCAGTTCAGCGCCAGCACGTCGTTCATGTCGTACAGGCCGGTGGCCTTGTCGGCCAGGAAGCGGCAGGCGCGCAGCGAGCCGTGCGCGTAGGTCACGCGGCTGCTGGATTTGTGGCTGATCTCGATGCGCTCGCCGGTGCCGGCGAACAGCACCGTGTGGTCGCCGACGATGTCGCCGCCGCGGATGGTGGCGAAGCCGATCGACGACGGATCGCGTTCGCCGGTCACGCCTTCGCGCGCGTAGACGGCGCAATCCTTCAAATCGCGGCCCAGCGCGTCGGCCAGCACTTCGCCCATCTTCAGCGCGGTGCCGGACGGGGCGTCGACCTTGTGGCGGTGGTGGGCTTCGATCACTTCGATGTCGTAGCCGGTCGACAGCGCCTTGGCCGCCTGTTGCAGCAGCTTGAGCGTGACGTTGACGCCGACGCTGAAGTTGGGCGAGAACACGATGGCGGTCTTCTTGGCCGCCTCGGCGATGGCCGCCTTGCCCGCTTCGTCAAAGCCGGTGGTGCCGATGATCATCTTGATGCCGTGCTCGGCGCAATAGGCCAGGTGCTCCAGCGTGCCTTCGGGACGGGTGAAGTCGATCAGGAACTGGGCGCCGGCCAGGCCCTTGGCCAGGTCCGATTCCACCGGCACGCCGGCCGGCTTGCCGAGGAAGGCGGCGGCGTCGCTGCCGACGTTGGCCGAGCCTGCACGGTCGAGCGCGCCGGACAGGGTGGCGTCGGGCGCGTCGAGCACCGCTTCGATCAGGATGCGGCCCATGCGGCCGCCGGCGCCGGCGATGGCAATGTTCAGGTCTGTCATGCTTCGGTCCTCGTGCTTATTTCTTGTCGTTGTTCACCGTGACGCCGACCGGCGAGGCGGCGGAGTTGTCGCTGCCGGCCGGTATCGGCGAGGTGTTGCCCACCGGACGCGCGTCCGGCACGCTCAGGTCCTTCTTGACCTTGGGCGCCGGGCCGGCGATGCGGGCGATGTATTCTTTTTCGGTCGGCAGGTTGCCGCCTTCCCAGCGAGCCACCTTGCCGTCCTTGTCGAAGAACACGATCACGCGGCTGGTGGTGATTTCGCCGTTGCCCTTGGCCATGCGGAAGGCGTAGTCCCAGCGGTCGGCGTGGAACGGGTCGGTCAGCAGCGCGGTGCCGAAGATGAAGCGGACCTGCTCGCGCGTCATGCCGGCCTTCAGCTGCGACAACATCTCTTCGGAGACGAAGTTACCCTGCTGGATGTCGGGGCGATACGGCGAGAAGAACCACATGAACTTCTGCAGCTTGGTGATGGTGGTGGTTTGCGCGCCCTTGTTGGCGTCCAGCGTCGTGCCGGTTTCCTTCACGTCGGTCGATTTCTCGCCCAGCGTGGTGTTGGACGCGCAGCCGCCCGCGGCCAGCGCGACGCAAACAGCGCCGGCGAGCAATGGCGCGCGACGGGTGAAACGGTGCAACAAAGACTGCGATAAAGCCTGGGTGACGCGCATGGTTGTCCTCAATCTGATCGAGCGGAAGTGCCGAAAAACGCTATATCATAAAGCACAAGGTGCGAGATGGGGCTGCGCGGGCACTCGGAGAGATGGCATTATCCAGCAAATCCGGAACTATGTCCTTGTTTTATAAAGATTAATTGTAAAACATTGCAAATGTAAATTTCACGCCGGAGGGCGCGTCGCGGCGCCGATGGTGCGGCGGCTGCCGGAGTGCGTTAAACTGTCGGCTCGCTATCGCCAATCACACTAAGAGTCGCCATCATGAGCAACAATCCTACCGACCTGAAGGCCAGCGGCCTGAAAGCTACGCTGCCCCGCCTCAAAATCCTGGACATCTTCCAGAACAGCGAAGTGCGCCACCTGACCGCCGAGGATGTCTACAAGATCCTGCTGTCCGACAATATGGACGTGGGCCTGGCGACCGTGTACCGCGTGCTGACCCAGTTCGAGCAGGCCGGCCTGCTGAACCGCAATCACTTCGAGACCGGCAAGGCGATCTTTGAATTGAACGAAGGTTCGCACCACGATCACCTGGTGTGCCTCGATTGCGGCCGGGTGGAAGAATTCTTCGACGAGGAAATCGAATCGCGCCAGCAGATCGTGGCCAAGGAGCGCGGCTTCAAGATCGCCGAGCATGCGCTGGCGATCTACGGCAACTGCACCAAGACCGCCTGTCCGCACCGCGCTTGATTTTCACCCCGCACGGCGACTGAGCCTGGGGTCTGACCCCGTACGGGGTCAGACCCCGCCTTGCCGGGTTTAGTTATGGCTGAGCGCGTTCGATAACAGCTTGGCCGTGATGTCGACGATCGGTATCACCCGCTCATACGCCATGCGGGTCGGGCCGATCACGCCCAGGGTGCCGACGATCTTGCCGTTGGCCATGTAGGGCGCGGTGACCACGCTCATCTCGTCCATCGGCACCAGGCTCGATTCGCCGCCGATGTAGATCTGCACGCCGCTGGCCTTGCTCGAAACGTCGAGCAGCTGCATCAATCCCGTCTTCTGCTCGAACATGTCGAACATCTGCCGCAGCGACGTCATGTTCGACGACAGGTCGCTCACCGACAACAGGTTGCGCTCGCCGGAGATGACCATGTCGTCCGAGCTGTCGGCCATCGCCTCGCTGCCCGCCTCCACCGCCGCCTGCATCAGCCGGCCCATGTCGTCGCGCAGCTGGCGCACTTCGTTTTGCAGCCGCATGTGCACTTCGTCGAAGGCCAGGCCGCCGTAGTTCTGGTTGATGTAGTTGGCCGACTGGACCAGCTGCGCCGGGCTGTAGTCGACGTCGGTCAGCAGCAGCCGGTTCTGCACGTCGCCGGTCGGGCCGACGATCACCAGCAGGATGCGCTTCTCCCCCAGCCGCAAAAATTCGATCTGCTGGAACACCGATTCGCGCCGCGGACTGAGCACCACGCCGGCGAACTGCGACAGCGACGACAGCATCTGCGCCGCGTTGGCGATCATCTTCTGCGGCTGCGGCGCCTGCAGCCGCATGCGGCCCTCGACCGATTGCTCGTCCAGGTGCTGCACCGTCAGCAGGGTGTCGACAAAGATGCGGTAGCCGCGCGGCGTCGGCACCCGGCCGGCCGAGGTGTGGGGACTGGCGACGTAGCCCAGTTCCTCCAGGTCGGCCATGATGTTGCGGATGGTCGCCGGCGACAGGTCCAGCCCGGAGATCTTGGACAGGGCGCGCGAGCCCACTGGCTGGCCGTCCGCGATGTAGCGTTCGACGAGAGCCTTGAGCAGGGTTTGTGCGCGTGGTTCGAGTTGCATGTTCATTCACTGATGGTATTTCTGCTTATTATGCACGCTCTGCGCCGGACAGGGGCCGTTGCGTGGCGTCAATGCTGCATTTGCCCCCGCACCCATGCCAGAAGTGCATCGAAACTTGCACAGATGGCGTCCGGCGCCACGCCGGCCTCCAGATGCGCCGTACTGCCGGCCCGGTTCATCCACACCGCGCGCAGGCCCGCGCCCTGCGCGCCCTGCACGTCCAGCCGCAGGTCGTCGCCGACGTAGACTGCGTCCTGCGGCGCCACCCCCATCGCCGCGCAGGCGGCCAGGAAGATCGCCGGGTCGGGCTTGGCGCGGCCGAAGCGCGCCGAGGCCAGCACGGTCTCGAAATGGTGGTGCAGGCCGATGACTTCAAGATCGGCGTTGCCGTTGGTGATCACGCCCAGCCGCAGCATCGCCTGCAGCTCGGCCAGCGCCGGCAGCACGTCGGCGTACGGCGTGACGGCGTTGCGCCGCAGGTGGAAGTGCTGCATGGCGCCGTCGATGTGGGCGGCGTCGGCGCCGGCCTCGGCGAAGGCCTGCTCCAGCGCCACGCGGCGCAGCCGGTACAGGTCGACCACCAGCTCCGGCCGCTGCTCCAGCAAGGCCATGCGGCGCGCGCGCAGCTCGGCGATCGAGTAGCGCTGGGTCACTTCCGGCGCGTGCTCGGCCAGCCAGGCGTGCCAGCTGGTTTCCGCCGCCGCGATCACCGGGGCGATCGGCCACAGGGTGTCGTCAAGGTCGAACAGCAGGACGTGCGGGCGGCGTGGGCTCATGGCGGGCAGACAGAAATGTGGAATCTGCGTATTGTCGCACCGATCGCGGGATGGCGACGAGCCGGCGACGGCATGGTAAATTATCGGATTACCAAGCTGGAGCCGCCGTGCCTTTGACAACGTTCGTGACGACTTGCCGCCGCTGGGCGGCGCCCCTGCTGAGCGCCGTGCTGACCGGCTGCGCCGGCGTCGGCCAGGCGCCGGCCTTTTCCTCCTTCGTGGTGCTGGGCGAGCACGGCGCGGCGGTGGCGCGCGTGCTGATCGACGCCCCCGCCTGCCCCGACATCGTCATCGACCAGCGCCCGCAGCCGATGGCCGTGCGCGCGCCGGCCGCCACGCTGGCGCTGCGCAGCACGCCGTCGGCCGCGGCCGACTCCAAGCCGGCCGCCTTCCCGCTGCTGACCTGCGAGGCGCCGCTGCCGTCCAGCGCCAGCCACGCGAGCGTGCTGGGCCGGGCGCTGCCGCTGCCGAGCGCGGCGCCGCAACGCATCGTCGTCATCGGCGACACCGGCTGCCGCCTGCAAAAGAACAGCCGCAGCTACCAGGCCTGCAACGACGGCGCCGCCTATCCGTTCGCCGCCATCGCGGCCGCCGCCGCCGCGTGGCGCCCCGAGCTGGTGATCCACGTGGGCGACTACCACTACCGCGAAAACGCTTGTCCGGACGGCAACACCGGTTGCGCCGGCAGCCCCTGGGGCTACGGCTGGGACGCCTGGAACGCCGATTTCTTCGCGCCCGGCGCGGCGCTGTTGCAGGCGGCGCCGTGGGTCATGGCGCGCGGCAACCACGAAAACTGCCTGCGCGGCGGCCAGGGCTACTGGCGCCTGCTCGACCCGCGCCCGCTGCTGGCCGGGCGCGACTGCAACCTGGCCGCCGACGACGCCAGCGGCAACTACAGCGATCCCTACGCCGTGCCGATCGGCCAGGACACCCAGCTGCTGGTGCTCGACACCGCCAACACCACCTGGAAGGGCCTCAAGCCGGGCGAGCCGGGCTACGACAAGTACCGCGACCTGTACCGCAAGCTGGACGCGCTGGCGCAGCAGGCGCCGCGCAACCTCGGCATCGCCCACCATCCGCTGCTGGGCATGGGCGCCGACCGCAAGGCCGACGGCGCGCTGGTGCTGCTGCCGGGCGACGCCGGCCTGCAGCAAGCGTTCGGCTCGCTCAACGCGCAGCTGCTGCCGGCCGCCGTCCAGGCCATGCTGTCCGGCCATGTGCATCTGTGGGAACAGGTCAGCTTCGCCAGCGACCACCCGAGCCAGTTCATATCCGGCTTTTCCGGCACCGCCGAGGACACCGTGCCGCTGCCGCAGCGCTTGCCGGACGGCGCGACGCCGGCGCCGGGCGCCGTGGTCGAACAGTTCAGTTCCTGGGTCGACGGCTTCGGCTTCATGAGCATGGAGCGGCTCGGCGCCGACCAGTGGCTGGTGCAGGTGCACGACCTGCAAGGGCGGGTGCGCAACAGCTGCCGGCTCGACGGCAGGCGCTCGCGCTGCGCGCTGGCGCAGGTCAAATAGGCCGCGATGCGGCCGCAAGTGTCACAAGCTGTTACATCGCTTAGCGGCCCGGGCTGACCAAATGCACTAAAATACGGGCCATTCCGTGTAAGATGCTGCACCCGAGTGTTGCCGGGCCCTATTCGTTTTGGAGAGAGATTTTTATGAAAAGTTTGTATCTGCGTTCGGGCCTGGCCCTGGTGTGCGCCGCCTTGCTGAACGCCTGCGGCGGCGGCAATGGCAACCTGGCTCTGTCCGGCACCGTCACCGGTCTGACCAAGCCCGACCTGGTCCTGATCAACAACAAGACCGGTGAAAAACTGTCCGTCCCCGCCAACACCAGCAGCTTTGTGTTCACCAAGCTGGCGGCGGTCGATGAAGAGTTCAATGTCACCGTTTTCACCCCGCCCACCGGCGGCAGCTGCAAACCGGTCGGCACCACCAACGTCGGCAAGGCCAACGCCTACACCTCGTACTCGATCCAGTTCACCTGCCAGGCCAACCCGTACACACTGGGCGGCACCGTGACCGGTCTCAGCAGCAAAGGCTTGATCCTGGCCAATGGCTCCGACACCGTCAGCGTGCTGCCGCCGGCCAGCGCCGGCGCGCCGGTCAGCTTCACCTTCGGCACCATGGTCGGCGACGGTTCGCCCTACGGCGTGACCATCCTGTCGCAGCCGAAAGAACCGGCCCAGGTCTGCACGCTGTCCAGCAACGTCGGCAACATGCCGAGCGGGAACTACTCCGGCGTGACCGTCACCTGCAACTAATCCCGGCGCCGGTCCGCATCGCGCTGGCCGGCCGATCCGCCTCTTTTTGGAGTAATTGATGAAATTTTCGACTTTGAGCGCCGTCACGGCGCTGATGCTGGCCGCCGCGCTGTCCGCCTGCGGCGGCAAGGCCCAATTCGCCGTGCAAGGCACCATCACCGGCCTGAACAACCCTGGCCTGGTGCTGGCCAACGGCGCCGACCAGCTGCCGGTGGCGGCCGCCTCCACCAGCTTCGTGATGCCCAAGCAAATCCCGTACGGCACCGACTACAACGTCACCGTGCTGGCCAATCCGGCGCACCAGACCTGCCAGGCGGTGAACGGTTCCGGCTCGGCCGGCCACACGGTGGCGATCGCCGTCAACATCAGCTGCGTCCAGAACAGCTACTCCGTGGGCGGCCCGTTCATCGGCCTGTTCAACATCTCCGAGGCGGTCGCCGCCACCGCCACCACCGCCGCAGTGGCCGCAGTGCCGCGCGTCGTGGTGCTGCTGAACGGCTCGACCGGCGGCCAGGTTTCGGTCTCCAGCCTCGACGCCAAGGATACCGTGCTGGGCAAAGGCGAGTTCGCGTTTGCTTCGACGGTGCCGGACGGTTCGGCCTACGGCGTGACCATCCTGTCGCAGCCGGCCGACATCAACTGCTCGCTGGCCAACAACACCGGCGTGGTCAACGGCGTCATCGTCAGCAACGTCACGCTGAGCTGCAAACCGAAGTAATCAGGAGGGGGAGCGCCGCGCGGCATGCGCGGCGCGGCGGCGGCAGAGTTATACGTTATCGTGATGTTCGATATTCGAAAAATAAACTTGCGTTATATGCCGCGCCGCAGCATACTTCATTTGTCTCCTCCACTTCTTGCAAAGGAATTGGATTTAGCCCGCTTTCACCAGCGGGCTTTTTTTTTATGCGCTTACTTGAGCAGGTTGGCCAGCGCCACGTACTGCGCCAGGCCCACGGTTTCCGGCCGCATGGTCGGGTCGATGCCGGCTTCGACGATCTGCGCTTCGGTGAACATGCCGGCCAGGCAGTTGCGGATCACCTTGCGGCGCTGCGAGAACGCCTTCAACACCACCGCCTCCAGGGTCGGGCCGTCGCACGCCAGCGGATGGGCCACCGGTATCATGCGCACGATCGCCGATTCCACCTTCGGCGGCGGATCGAACGCTTCCGGCGGCACCACGAACAGCAGCTGCATGTCATAACGCCATTGCAGCATCACCGACAGGCGGCCGTAGGTCTTGCTGCCCGGCTCGGCCACCATGCGCTCCACCACTTCCTTTTGCAGCATGAAATGCTGGTCCTGCACCAGCGGCGCGAACGTCGCCAGGTGGAACAGCAGCGGGCTGGAGATGTTGTACGGCAGGTTGCCGACGATGCGCAGCTTCTGCCCGGCCGGCACCGGGATGCTGGCGTAGTCGAACTTGAGCGCGTCGCCGGCGTGGATGGTCAGCTTGGCCGGGTTGTAGGTCTTTTCCAGCCGCGCCACCAGGTCGCGGTCGAGCTCGACGACGTGCATCATCTTCAGCGTGCGCATCAGCTGCTCGGTCATCGCGCCCAGGCCGGGCCCGATCTCGACCATCGCGTCGTCCGGCGCCGGGGCGATCGCCTCGGTGATGCTGGAGAGGACGTATTTATCGTGTAAAAAGTTTTGGCCGAAGCGTTTGCGGGCGACGTGTTTCATGGTTGTTCTTATTTGAGAGGTGAGGTGGAGGCGGCCATGGCCAGCGCGGTGTCGATGGCGGCGGCCATGCTGCCGCAGTCGGCCAGGCCCAGGCCCTGCTCCGCCAGGTCGAGCGCGGTGCCGTGGTCGACCGAGGTGCGGATCAGCGGCAGGCCCAGCGTGATGTTGATGCCCTGGCCGAAGGTCGCGTATTTAAGCACCGGCAAGCCCTGGTCGTGGTACATGGCCAGCACGCAGTCGGCGTCCTGCAGGTATTTGGGCTGGAACAGCGTGTCGGCCGGATACGGGCCACGGGCGTCGATGCCGCGCGCCTGCGCCGCCGCGATGGCCGGCGCGATGACGTCGATCTCTTCGCGCCCCAGGTAGCCGCCCTCGCCGGCGTGCGGGTTCAGGCCGCACACCAGGATGCGCGGGGAGGCGATGCCGAACTTGGTTTTCAAATCATGGTCGATGATGTCGAGCACGCGCGCCAGGCCGTCCCGGGTCAGCGCGGCGGCGACGTCCTTCAGCGGCAGGTGGGTGGTGGCCAGCGCGACGCGCAATGGCGGCGGCAGCGGCTGGCCGGCCGGCGCCGGCGGCTGGCCGGCCAGCATCATCACCACCTGCGCGGTGCCGGTCTGGTCGGCGAAGTATTCGGTGTGGCCGGAGAACGGCACGCCGGCGTCGTTGATGGTGCTCTTTTGCAGCGGCGCGGTGACCACCGCCGCGAACCAGCCGGCCCGCACGCCTTCGATGGCGGCGTCCAGCGTGGCCAGCACGCTGCGGCCGTTTTCCTTGTCCAGCTTGCCGGGCACGACGTGCGCCGCCAGCGGCACGTCGATCACGCTGATGCGGCCGGGGCCGAACTGCGGCAGGCCGCCGTTGCGCACCGCCTGCAGGGACAGCGCCGACAACTGGATCGCCGGATCGATGTAGCTGGCCGTCATCGCCAGGAAGGCGGCGTCGCCCAGCAGCACGCAGTTGACCTCGTGGCGGCGCGCCCAGGCGGCGCGGATGGCGATCTCCGGGCCGATGCCGGCCGGCTCGCCGACGGTGACGGCGATCGCGGGGCGCAGCGCGCTGCGCCCGGTGTGCAAAGTGGCGCTCACGCGTGCTCTCCTTGGTGGCTTACTTGTTGGCGGCGGCGCCGTCGTCGGTGCGGTACTCGACGTAGGCGCGGTCGCGCACTTCGCGCTGCCAGCTCTCCGCCGCTTCCTCGACCTTGCGCTCGCGGATGGCCTGGCGCGCGGTGTTGCGCTCGCGCTCTTTCGAGACGTCGTCGCTCTTGCGCTCCAGCACTTCGATCAGGTGGATGCCGAAACTGGTTTCCACCGGCTGGCTCACTTCGCCGATCTTCAGGTTGTTCATCGCCGTCTCGAACTCGGGCACGATGTCGCCCGGATACAGCCAGCCCAGGTCGCCGCCCTTGGCGGCCGAGCCGTCGTTCGACACCAGCCGCGCCAGGTCCTCGAACTTGGCGGCGTGGTTGTCCAGGCGCTCCTTCAGTTCGGCCAGCTTGCGCTTGGCGTCGGCCGCGCTCATGGTCGGCGTCACCTTGATCAGGATGTGGCGCACGTGCGACTGCTGCACCGCGGCCACGGCTTGCGCCTCGGCCAGGCTGCGGCGGTCGACCGCCTTCAAAATGTGGAACGCGCCCACGCTCTTGATGATCGGCGTGACCTGGCCCGGCTTGAGCTTGGTCAGCGCCTCGGCGAACACCGGCGGCAGGCGCTCGGGCTGGCGCCAGCCGACCACGCCGCCCTGCAGGGCGTCGCTGGCGTCGGAATAGGTGGCGGCCATCTTGGCGAAGTCGGCGCCGGTGCGCAGCTGGCGCATCACTTCCTCGGCGCGCGCGCGGCGCTGGGCGATCACTTCGGCGGTGGCGTTGTCGGGGATGCGCACCATGATCTGCGAGATGTTGATCTCGAACTGTTCGGCGGCGGCGGCCTTCTCGGCGGCCAGGAAGCTGTCGACCTCGGCTTCGGAGATCTGGATCTTGGCGTCGACCTCGTGCTCGCGCAGGCGCTGCATGATGATCTCTTCGCGGATATCCTCGCGGAAGGCGGCGTATGGCGTGCCGTCCTTTTCCATCTGGTTGCGCATGTCCTGCACGGTCAGCTTCTGCGCCTCGGCGATGCGGCCGATGGCGCGGTCGAGCTGCTGGTCGTCGACCCGCACGCCCATCTCCTTGGCCATCTGCAGCTGCGCGCGCTCGACGATCATGCGCTCGAGCAGCTGGCGGCGCAGGTCGGCCGGGTCCGGCATCTGCACGTTCTGCGCCTTCATGCGGGCGGTGACGGTCTTGATGCGGTTGGCCAGCTCGCGCTGGGTGATGACGTCGTCGTTGACCACCACCACGATCGAGTCGATCGCCACATTGCCCGACTCGCCGGGCGGCAGGAAGCCCTTGCCGTCGGCCTTGGCCACCGCCTTGGCGCTGGCGGCGGCCGGCGTGGTGTTGAGCGCGGACGCGGCGGCCGGCGCCGCGGCCGTCACCGAGGCGGCGGCCGGCGCCGGTTTCTTCGAGAACAGGCTGCAACCGCCCAGGGCGGCCGTGCACAACAGGACTGCGAGGATTTTCATTTCGAACTTCATCTTAAGAACGCTCATGAGTCAGGTGTAAAAGTATCAAAAAGCGTCCGCTGCCTGGACAGCGCGGCGGACGCCGGGTTGGCTTGCTTTAGCGGCCGTAGCCTTCGTTCAAACGCTGATATCCGGGAATGCTGTTCTTCATCGCTTCCAGCGGGTTGCCCACGCCCAGGTGCGACAGGCCGTTCAGCTCGAGCTGGAAGAAGATCGGCGTCGACGCCTTGGTCGGGGTGGTCACGAAGCGCTGCGCGCCCATGCGGAACACCCAGCAGTCGCCGTTGTATTCCAGCCCGACCAGGCTCTCGAGGATCTTCTTGCCCTGCAGCGAGTAGTTGATCCGGCCGACGCCGTACCAGCGCTGGAAGATCGGCCACTGGCTCGACAGCTCGATGTTCTTGAAGTTGCCGCGCAGGTAGCGATAGCCGGCGTTGAGCACCTTCTTCTGGCCCGGCGACCACTGCACGGTGTAGCTGCCCGACACCACCCGGCTCTCGCTGGGGCTGTACTGCACGGCGCTGTCGAAGCCCCAGGTTTCCGAGATGCGGCCGGTGGCGGCGAGCAGCATGTCCGAGCGTGAATCGACCACCGGGGTGGTCGAGGCCAGCTGCACGCGCTGGTCGCGGAAGTAGAAGCGCTGGCCGAAGGCCAGGCGCAGCGTCTCGGCGCCGGCCGAGTCAAGGAAGCGCGACACCAGCGCCGCCGTCAGCTGGTTGGCGTCGCCGATGCGGTCCGAGCCGACGAAGCGGTTTTCGCTGAAGATCTGGCTGAAGTTGAAGGTCGCGGCGTCGGTGTCGAAGGTCGGGAACTTGCTCTGGTCGCGGTACGGCGTGTTGACGTAGAACAGGCGCGGCTCCAGGGTCTGCGTCATGTCGCGCTGGCCGAACTTGATGTCGCGCTCGAACACCAGGCCGGAGTCCAGCGAGAACGTCGGCACCACGCGCGACAGGTTTTCCGAGCCCTGCGTGCCGAAGGAATCGAGCTGGTAGCTGGCCAGGTTGAGCATGACCTTGGGCGTGACGAAGTAGCTGGGGCCGACGATCGGGTAGCTCAGCTGCGGGATCGCCACCAGCCGCGTGCCGTTGATCAGGGTCGGGTGGTAGAAGCGCGTGAGCTCGCTGTCGACGGCCCAGTCGAAGCCGCCGGCCACGTCGTACTGGGCGGCGTGGAGGTTGATCGCCGGCAGCCGGTCGTACGGGCGCGACACGAACAGCGAGGGGTCGATCGTCGATTCCGGATCCTGCAGCACCTGGTATTTCTGCACCCGCGCGGTCAGCGTCCAGAAGTCGCCGTGGTAGTCGGTGCGCAGCTCGCGCAGCAGCTGGCGCTCGGTCGAGCTCGACACGGTCTTGGAGAAATCACTCGGATAGTTGTTGTCCGAGGCGGCGCGGATGCTCCAGCCGTACGACCAGTCCTTGGTCAGGTCCTGGGCGTGGCTGGAGCGGATGGTCCAGCGGTCGGTCGAGCCGCCCGGCGTGGACGGCACGTACTGCTTGTCGTGCGGCAGGTATTCCAGGTAGGTTTCGCCCTGGTACAGGCCGCCGTCGGTCTCGCCCAGGTAGCGCGCGTTGGCGCCCAGCTGGAAGCCGCGCCGCGGGATGATCTTCGGGTACAGCGTCAAATCGCGGTTGGGCGCGATGTTGAAGTAATACGGCACGGTCAGCTCGGCCGCGCCCTTGGAGCCGAAGCCCGGCATCGGCGACAGCCAGCCCGAGCGGCGCGCGCCCGACAGCGAGAACGACATCGCCGGCGTGCCCAGGATCGGCACGTCCTTGAAATAAATGATGGTCTTGCCGGCGGTGCCGACGTCGCGGCCCGAGTCCAGGTTCAGCGTGTTCGAGCGCAGGTACCAGTCCGGGTTCGGCCCCTGGCAGGTGCTGTAGGTGCCGTTGACGACCACCGCCTCGTCTTCATTGATGAAGTTGATGCGCTCGGCCTTGCCCTGGGCGTGGTTGGCCTCCAGCTGGTAGGTGGGGTTGAGCATATAGCCCTTGCCGCTGTCCATGTTCAGCTTGAGCTCGTCGCCGGTGAAATAGTCGCCGAAGCGCCAGATCTTGACATGGCCCTCGGCCTCGACCTCGTCCTCGACCTGGCGGTAGCAGGCGGTATCGGCCTTGACGCGGGTCTTGTCCTTGACCAGCTCGGCGTCCCGGCGCAGCGTGATTTCGCGCTCGGGGCGGCCGCTGATGTCCTCGGCCTGGATGGTGGTGACCGCGTTCTTGTCCTCCACGCGCGGCGCGCGCGCCTTCGGCGGCACGCCCTGGGCGTAGCTGGGCACCGCCGTGGCGGTGACGAGGGCAGTCAGGGCGTAAGCCCAGCGTTGCGAGGAGGTGGGGGGGGCCGGTAGCCAGCGCATGCGACTCATGAAAAGAAGGGAGGAAACACCATAGCAGGCGATTTTTTGATTTGAATCCCTTATTATATGGGAATCTTCACCCAACACCGGTTTCCAGGGCTCGCTTAATGTCTTTATTACAGAATTTAACTTCCGATACATCTTCCGGCGGCGCGCCAGACCTGCGTCTGCAGCAGCTGACCGCCTGGCTGGCCACCTTGAACGTGGTCGACGTGGCCAGCGCGCGCCCGGCTTCGGCCGACGCCAGCTTCCGCCGCTATTTCCGCGTCGATGTATTGCCCGATCAACAAGCCGCGCTGGGCGCCACCCTGGTCGTGATGGACGCGCCGCCCGAGCGCGAGAACGTGCTGGCCTTCGTCAAGCTTGACGAAATGCTCACACATGCCGGCGTCAGCGTGCCGCGCATCGTCGCCACCGACTACGAACGCGGCTTCCTGCTGATGTCCGACCTGGGCGTGACCACCTACCTGCAGGTGCTGGACCACGACAACGCCTCGACCATGTACGCCGAGGCGCTGGAGGCGCTGGTCAAGTTCCAGCTGACCAGCCAGCCCGGCGTGCTGCCCGAGTACGACCGCGCCTTCATGCTGCGCGAAATGCAGCTGTTCCCCGAGTGGTACATCGGCCAGCACCTGAAGGCCACGCTGAGCGACAAGCAGGCGGCCGAGCTGCAGGCGGTGTTCGACGCCATCCTGGCCAACGTCACCGCCCAGCAGCAGGTGTATGTGCACCGCGATTTCCACTCGCGCAACCTGATGTGGATGGACGCCGGCAATCCGGGCGTGCTGGACTTCCAGGACGCGCTGTACGGCCCGATGACCTACGACCTGGCCTCGCTGCTGCGCGACGCCTACGTGCAGTGGGACGAGGAACTGGTGCTGGACTGGGCGATCCGCTACTGGCAGCACGCCAAGTCGCTCGGCCTGCCGGTCAGCCAGGACATCGACGCCTTCTACCAGGACTTCGAGTACGCCGGCCTGCAGCGCCACCTGAAGATCCTCGGCCTGTTCTGCCGCCTGAACTACCGCGACGGCAAGGCCCAGTACCTGAACGACCTGCCGACCGTGATGGACTACGTGCGCAAGACCGCCAGCCGCTACAAGGACCTGCGGCCGCTGGTGCGCCTGCTCGACCAGCTGGAAGACAAGCAGCCGCAAGTCGGCTACACCTTCTGAGGCGGCGCGCATGAAAGCCATGATCTTCGCCGCCGGACGCGGCGAACGGATGCGTCCGCTGACCGACACCACGCCCAAGCCGCTGCTCAAGGTGCGCGGCCGGCCGCTGATCGTCTGGCATATCCTGAACCTGGTCCGGGCCGGCATCACCGAGATCGTCATCAACACCGCCCACCTGGGCCAGCAGATCGAGGCGGCGCTGGGCGACGGCAGCCAGTTCGGCGCCCAGCTGATGTACTCGCACGAGAGCACCGCGCTCGAGACCGCCGGCGGCATCGCCACCGCGCGCCACCTGCTGGGCGAGGAGCCGTTCGTGGCGGTGTCGGGCGACATCTACATGCCCTACTTCGACTTCGAGCAGGTCAAGGACGTGTTGCACGACAAGGACATGTGGGGCAATCCCTACCCGGCCGACCAGCGCGACATCTGCTGGCTGTACCTGGTGCCGAACCCGGACTTCCACCCCGAGGGCGATTTCGGCCTGACGATGTACTCGCTGACCAACGAAGGCTCGCCGAAATGGACCTTCGGCAACGTCGGCGTCTACCGCCCTGAAATGTTCGACGGCATCGCGCCCGGCGAGTACGCCAAGCTGGGACCGCTGATCCGCGCCTACGCGGATAAAAAACAGGTCGGCGGCGAAGTCTACGAAGGCGAATGGCACAACCTCGGCACCGTGCAGCAGCTCGACCTGCTCAACGCGCCGCTGGCCATGCGCCTGCCGGCCGCCAAGGGCGTGCAGTGATGCACGCCGGGATACCAACCCACGCCGCCCGCCGCGCGCGCCTGCTGGCGCACATGCCGCCCGGCGCGGTGGCGGTGCTGCCGACCGCGCCCGAAGTCGCGCGCAACAGCGACAGCGAATACCTGTACCGCCACGACAGCTACTTCTACTACCTGACCGGCTTCGCCGAGCCCGAGAGCGTGCTGGTGCTGGTGGCCGCGCGCGGCGATGCGCCGGCGCGCGCCATCCTGTTCTGCCGGCAAAAGAACGTCGAACGCGAAATCTGGGACGGCTTCCGCCACGGCCCGGACGGCGCGCGCGCCGCCTTCGGCTTCGACGCCGCCCACCCCATCGAAGACCTCGACGGCGAAATCAGCAAGCTGCTGGCCGACGCGCCGGCCCTGTACTACGCGCTGGGCAGCGCCCTCGACGCGCAGGTCAAGCTGTGGCTGTCCAACGTGCGGCGCATGGCGCGCACCGGCGTCAGCCCGCCGGCCAGCGCGGTCGACCTGCTGCCGCTGCTGGACGAAATGCGCCTGTTCAAGGACGCCGCCGAACAGGCCACCATGCTGCGCGCCGCCACCATCTCCTCGCAGGCGCACGCGCGGGCGATGCGCGCGTCGCGGCCCGGCATGTATGAATACGAAATCGAAGCGGAACTGCTGTACGAGTTCCGCCGCAACGGCGCGCAGGCGCCGGCCTACAACTCCATCGTCGCGGCGGGCGCCAACGCCTGCGTGCTGCACTACAGCGCCAACAACGCGCCAAGCCGCGACGGCGACCTGATACTGATCGACGCCGGCTGCGAGCTCGATGGCTACGCCTCCGACATCACCCGCACCTATCCGATCAACGGCCGTTTCAGCGCGCCGCAAAAGCGTCTGTATGAACTGGTGCTGGCGGCGCAATCGGCGGCGCTGAAGGCGATCGCGCCCGGCCTGCCGTATTCCGGCGTGCACGAGGCGGCGGTGCAGGTGCTGGCGCAAGGCATGCTCGATCTGGGGCTGTTGAACCCCGGCGCGCATGGCAGCCTCGCCGACGTCATCGCCAACAAGAGCTATCTGCAGTTCTACATGCACGGCACCGGCCACTGGCTGGGCATGGACGTGCACGACGTCGGCCAGTACCGCGACACGGCGGCCGAAGGCAAGCCATCGCGCCCGCTGCAAGCGGACATGGTGCTGACGGTGGAGCCGGGCATCTATGTGCGCCCGGCCGAAGGCGTGCCGGAGGAATACTGGAACATCGGCATCCGCATCGAGGACGATGTGCTGGTCACGCAAGGCGGCTACACGATACTGAGCGCCGCCGCGCCGAAGACGGTCGCCGACATCGAACAACTGATGCAACAGCAATGACAGATACAACTTTTGATGTCGCCATCTGCGGCGCGGGACCGGCCGGCATGGCGCTCGCCGCACTGCTGTCCAAACGCGGCATGCCGGCGCAACGCATCGCCCTGATCGACGCCAAGACGCTGGAGCAAGCCAGCAAGGACCCGCGCTCGATCGCGCTGTCGTGGGGCAGCCGGCAGATACTGGAAGAAATCGGCGCATGGCCGGTGGCCGCCACCGCGATCCACCAGATCCACGTGTCGCGCCGCGGCCAGTTCGGCCGCAGCCTGATCGACCGCGACGAACACAAACTGCCGGCGCTCGGCTACGTCCTGCGCTACGGCGATCTGGTGACGGCGCTGGGCGCGGTCTGCCAACGCGCCGGCATCGCCACGCTGCGCCCCGCCCGCGTTGAAGCCATCGATGAAAGCGCCGACGCCGTCGCGCTGACCATCGCCGGCGCGGCCTGCGCCACCGCCGCCATCGTCGTGCAGGCCGAAGGTGGCTTGTTCAGCGATCAGGAAAGCAAGGCCCAACACCGCGACTACCAGCAAACCGCGATCATCGCGCAAGTGCGCAGCAGCCGCCCGATCGCCCACCGCGCCTACGAACGCTTTACCGAACAAGGCCCGCTGGCCCTGCTGCCGCAAGGCGAAGACTATTCGCTGGTCTGGTGCGTGCGGCCCGATACGGCGGCGCGCTTGCAAGCACTGGACGATGCGGCCTTCCTGGCCGAACTGGGCGCCGCGTTTGGAGAACGCGTCGGCAGCTTCACGCACGCCTCGCCGCGGCTGGCCTTCCCTTTGGGCTTGAACGCCGATCCGCGCAGCAGCGCGCGTACGGTCGCCATCGGCAACGCGGCGCAAACGCTGCATCCGGTGGCCGGACAAGGCCTGAACCTGGGCCTGCGCGACGTCGCCGTGCTGGCGCGCCTGCTGGCGCAAGGCGCCAACCCAACGATGCTGGCGCAATTCACCGAACTGCGCCGCCAGGACCGCAACACCACCGTGCGCCTGACCGACACCATGGCCCGCATCTTCGCCAACGACTCGCCGGCGCAAGCGCTGCTGGGCCTGTCGCTGGCCGCCATCGACATGGTCGGCCCCGCGCGCGGCGTGCTGGCCGAGTTGATGATGTACGGCCGACGTTGACCTGAGCGCAGTTGACCTGAGAATACACACCGGGGGTGTCTTGCCGGCTCCCTTGGAGCAAGCACGCTATTTCCGCCCTCTCTTCTCCGTTCGTTTTCTCTATTTTCTTCTCTAATTTTCCAAGGACGGAAATCAGAAAAGAATTAAGGAAAATAGAAGGAAAGAGAGACCGGAAATAGTACGGTTTTTCAGAAGGAGCGCGCAGCGCCACCCCATACAGGTACGCTGCGCTGATCTACGCTCAAGTCCGCGTGATCGAAGCGCCGCCGTCGACCAGCGAAGCAGTGCCGGTGACGAAGGACGAGTCGTCCGAAGCCAGATACAGCACCGAGCGCGCCAGTTCCTCAGGCTGCGCCACGCGTTTGAGCGCATGCAGGTTGGTGACAAAGGCAGCCGATTCCGGCGTGTTGTTCATATCGCGATACATCGCCGTATCGACCGCGCCCGGCAGCACCGAGTTCACCCGCACGCCTTGCGGACCGTACTCCGAAGCCAGCGCCTGGGTCAGGCCGATCAGGCCCGCTTTGCTGGCCGCATAAGCCGCCACGCCGGGGAAGGCAAAGCTGTAGCCGACGAAGGTCGACGTAAAGATCACCGAACCGCCGCCATGCTTGATCATTTCAGGAATTTGATGCTTGGCGCCGAGGAAGGCGCTGGTCAGGTTGGCGGCGATGGTCTCGCTCCAGCCCTGCTCCGAGACGCCGGTGGTGGCGCCCATTTCGCCCAGCGTGCCGGCGTTGTTGTAAGCGATGTCCAGCCGGCCGAACGCTTCAACAGCGGCGGCCACCAGTTGCGCATTGAACGATTCGGAAGTGACATCGCCAGCCAGCGCGATGGCCTGGCCGCCGTCGGCGACGATTTCCGCCACCAGCGACTCCAATTCAGCCAGACGGCGCGCTGCAACGACAACGCGTGCGCCTTCAGCGGCGAACAGTTTGGCGGTAGCGCGGCCGATGCCCGACGATGCGCCAGTAACGATGGCGACTTTATTTTGTAAGCGGTTCATGGTGAGACTCCTTGAGGTGGGTTGATGTAGCCATCGTATGCTTCATCAACCCCACCATCAATCGGCCAAACACCAACGGACCGTTCACAAATTATGAATCACGAATTGTAGCTCAACCCTACTCCACGGCCTTGACCATGTCCTCGATGACCTTCTTCGCATCGCCGAACACCATCATCGTATTGGCCTGGTAGAACAGCTCATTGTCCAGACCCGCATAGCCGGAAGCCATCGAACGTTTGTTGACGATGATGCTCTTGGCCTTGTACGCCTCCAGGATCGGCATGCCGGCGATCGGCGATTTCGGATCCTTGGCGGCCGGGTTGACCACGTCGTTGGCGCCCAGGATCAGCACCACATCGGTCTGGCCGAATTCGCCGTTGATGTCCTCCATCTCGAACACCTGGTCGTACGGCACCTCGGCCTCCGCCAGCAGCACGTTCATGTGGCCCGGCATGCGGCCCGCCACCGGGTGGATCGCATACTTCACGGTCACGCCCTTGTGGGTCAGCTTCTCGACCAGTTCCTTCAGCGAGTGCTGCGCACGCGCCACGGCCAGGCCGTAGCCCGGCACGATGATCACGCTTTCCGCATTGGCCATGATGAAGGCCGCGTCGTCGGCCGAACCGGATTTGACCGGACGCTGTTCCTTCGAACCCGCCGCACCCGCCTCCACCGGCGCGCCGCCGAAGCCGCCCAGGATCACGTTGAAGAACGAACGGTTCATCGCCTTGCACATGATGTAGGACAGGATCGCGCCGGACGAACCGACCAGCGAACCGGCGATGATCAGCATCGAGTTATTCAGCGAGAAGCCGATACCCGCAGCCGCCCAGCCCGAATACGAGTTCAGCATCGACACCACCACCGGCATATCGGCGCCGCCGATCGGGATGATGATCAACACGCCCAGCACGAACGCGATCGCGGTCATGATCAGGAACGGCACCCAGGCCGGCTCGGTACCGCCGGCGAAGCAGAACGCCAGGCCCAGGCCCACCATGACGATGGCCAGGATCAGGTTCAGCATGTGCTGACCGGCGAAGCTGACCGGCGCGCCCTGGAACAGGCGGAACTTGTACTTGCCCGACAGCTTGCCGAACGCGATCACCGAACCGGAGAACGTAATCGCGCCGACGAAGGTGCCGATGAACAGCTCGATGCGGTTACCGAACGGCAGCGCCTCGCCCACGGCGGCGATGCCGAAAGCGTGCGGCTCCGACACAGCGGCCACCGCGATACACACGGCGGCCAGGCCGATCAGCGAGTGCATCGCCGCGACCAGTTCCGGCATCTTGGTCATCTCGACCTTCTTGGCCAGCACCGCGCCGATGCCGCCGCCGACGATCACGCCCAGCGCCACCAGGCCGAGGCCCATGCCGCCGGAAGTGCCGGCCGCCGCTGCCGCCGTGGCTTCCGCCTTCAGCTTCAGGATCAGCGCGATGGTGGTCACGGCGGCAATCGCCATGCCCGACATGCCGAACGCATTACCGGTACGCGCCGTGGACGGCGACGACAGACCTTTCAACGCCTGGATAAAGCATACCGATGCGATGAGATACATCATCGTCACCAGGTTCATGGAGATGAAATTCATGCGTGCTCCTCCTTGATGGCCGCCGCGACAGGCTTCGCCTTCGGCTCTTTTTTCTTGAACATCTCCAGCATGCGCTGCGTGACCAGGAATCCGCCGAACACATTGACGGCGGCCAGCGCCACCGCGACGGTGCCGGCGACCTGGCCGATCAGGCCCTCGGTCAGCGAAGCGGCCAGCATGGCGCCGACGATGATGATCGCCGAGACGGCGTTGGTGACCGCCATCAGCGGCGTATGCAGCGCCGGCGTGACGGTCCAGACCACGTGGTAGCCGACGTAGATGGCAAGCACGAAGATGATCAGATTGATGATGGTGTGGCTGACTTCCATTGTTTTCCCCTTATTTTTTCGTTACTTATTTTCGTAACAGCTCGCCGCCCGAGCACAGCAGCGTGGCCTTGATGATTTCGTCTTCGCGGTCGATCACCAGCTTGTCTTCCTTGTCGATGATCAGCTTGAGGAAGTCCAGCACGTTGCGCGCGTACAGCGCCGACGCGTCGGCCGCCACCAAGGTCGCCAGATCCGGCTCGCCGACGATGTGCACGCCGTGCTTGACCACGGTCTTGTTCAGCTCCGACAGCGGGCAGTTGCCGCCCTGCGACACGGCCAGGTCGACGATCACCGAACCCGGTTTCATCGCCTTCACCGTCTCTTCGGAGATCAGCACCGGCGCCGCGCGGCCCGGGATCAGCGCGGTGGTGATGATGATGTCGGCCAGCTTGGCGCGTTCATGCACCAGCTCCGCCTGACGGCGCATCCAGTCGGCCGGCATCGAGCGCGCATAGCCGCCCACGCCCTTGGCGATTTCCCTCTCCTCGTCGGTCAGGAAAGGCACGTCGATGAACTTGGCGCCCAGCGACTCCACCTGCTCCTTGACCGGCGGCCGCACGTCGGACGCCTCGATCACCGCGCCCAGGCGCTTGGCGGTGGCGATCGCCTGCAGACCGGCCACGCCCACGCCCATGATCAGCACCCGCGCCGCCTTGACGGTGCCGGCCGCGGTCATCAGCATCGGCATGAAGCGCTGGTACGTGTTGGCCGCCACCATCACCGCCTTGTAGCCGGCGATGTTGGCCTGCGACGACAGCACGTCCATCGACTGCGCCCGCGTGATACGCGGCACCGCCTCCAGCGCGAAGGCCTGCAAGCCGGCCGCCGCCATCGCCGCGTTGTTGTCGGCGTCGAAGGGATTCAACATGCCGATCACCACCGTGCCGGCGGCGATCAGCCCCCGCTCCTCCACATTCGGCGCACGCACTTTTAAAACCACATCCGCCGCAAAGGCTTCCGCCGCGCTGACTATCTGTGCTCCGGCGGCCGCGTAGGCCTCGTCGGTGACCGATGCCGATACCCCGGCGCCGGACTGCACGATCACTTGATGCTTGGCTGCGAGTTTCTTGACTGTTTCAGGCGTTGCCGCAACCCGGGTTTCTCCCGGCCGCGTCTCGGCCGGTATGCCTACTCTCATGGTGCCTCCAAAGGATTGATAAACTGACTAGAATCTAACACGGATTGCCGGGACAGCATCGCCCCTCGATGGCCCCAGCATACTTAATAACTAATGATCAATAAATAGCGGTTTTATCACATCATTTATTACTATTTATCATGAATTGCCGCTAAAACACTGAATTTGGCACAAAGCGCTCAGTCAAACACGGATTAACGCAACAAACCTTGAGGTTTTTCAATACGAAGCCATGTTTCCGTGCAGGCGGGTTCAAACCAAATGCCCGGAACAGGCTAAAATGTCGGCTCTTTCAAGGATGACTCATGCCGCGTATCTGGAAACCCTCTGTTACTGTTGCCGCCATCATCGAAAAAGATGGCAAATTCTTGCTGATCGAAGAAGAGACCAGCGACGGCATCCGCATCAACCAGCCGGCCGGTCACCTCGACCCGCACGAATCGCTGGAGCAGGCCGTGATCCGCGAAACGCTGGAGGAAACCGCGCACGACTTCACGCCGACCGCGCTGGTGGGCATGTACATGTCGCGCTACACCTCCAACCGCACCGGCGAGGAAGTGACGTATCTGCGCTTCACCTTCTGCGGCGTGCCGGGCGCCAAGCATGACCGTCCGCTGGACGAAGGCATCCTGCGCACCATGTGGCTCACGCGCGACGAACTGGCCGCCTGCGCCGACCGTCACCGCAGCCCGACGGTGCTGCAATGCGTCGACGAATACCTGGCCGGGCGCCGCGCCCCGCTGGAACTGATACAAACCCACACCTCGGTGTACAAGGAAGCGGTGAGCACCGCGAATGGATAAGGCAGGAAAGTAAGATGAGCAAGAAAAAAGTCGTGATCGGTATGTCGGGCGGGGTCGATTCCTCGGTCGCGGCGTGGATGCTCAAGGAACAAGGCTACGACGTGGTCGGCCTGTTCATGAAGAACTGGGAAGACGACGACGATTCCGAATACTGCTCCACGCGCCAGGACTGGATCGACGCCGCCAGCGTGGCCGACGTCATCGGCGTCGACATCGAGGCGGTCAACTTCGCCTCCGAATACAAGGACCGCGTGTTCGCCGACTTCCTGCGCGAATACCAGGCCGGCCGCACGCCCAACCCGGACGTGCTGTGCAACGCCGAGATCAAGTTCAAGGCGTTTCTGGATCACGCCATGCACCTGGGCGCCGACCTGATCGCCACCGGCCACTACGCGCGCGTGCGCCAGAACGGCGCGCGCCACGAGCTGCTCAAGGCGGTCGACCACACCAAGGACCAGAGCTACTTCCTGCACCGCCTGAACCAGGCGCAGTTGTCCAAGACCCTGTTCCCGCTGGGCGAAATCCCGAAAACCGAAGTGCGCAAGATCGCCGAGAAACTGGCGCTGCCCAACGCCGCCAAGAAGGATTCGACCGGCATCTGCTTCATCGGCGAGCGGCCGTTCCGCGAATTCCTCAACCGCTACCTGTCGTACAAGCCGGGCCCGATGAAGACGCCGGACGGCAAGGTGGTGGGCGAACACGTGGGCCTGAGCTTCTACACGCTGGGCCAGCGCAAGGGCATCGGCGTCGGCGGCATGAAGGCGTACAAGAACCCTGACGGCAGCAGCGACGCCTGGTACGTGGCGCGCAAGGACGTGGCCGAGAACACGCTGTACATCGTCCAGGGCCACGACCATCCGTGGCTGCTGTCGTCGAGCCTGAGCGCCGACCAGGCCAGCTGGGTCGCCGGCGAGGCGCCGTCGGCGCGCGCGATGTCGGCCAAGACCCGCTACCGCCAGGCCGACGTGGCGTGCGAGATCGCCCCGCAAGGCGATTCCGATTTCGCGTTGAAATTCATGGACGCCCAATGGGCGGTGACGCCGGGCCAGTCGGCCGTGCTGTACGACGGCGACGTTTGCCTCGGCGGCGGCATCATCGCCGGCTCGACCTTCGCGGCCTGATTGGGCCGCCACCCCGCACCGCAGCCGCGGGGGTCCGACCCCGTACGGGGGCAATTCCGCAGGAATTGCGGGCGCAGCCCTCTCCAGACCCCTTCGGGCCGCATTGCGGGTTAAGCGTCGCCGGACTCGCCGGCTTCAGGCTCGGCTTCGGCACTATCCTTGGCCAGCGCCGCGCGCTGGCGCTTGACCATGGCGATCACGGTATTGCGGATGGTATTGAGCACGGTGTCGGCCTTGAACGGCTTGACGATGAAGCCGTTCACGCCCATCGCATGCGCGGCCTGGATGGTGGCGGCGTCGAATTCGCTCGAGACCATGAAGATCAGCGCCTTCGGCCAGCCGGTCTTGATCTCGCGCACCACATCCTCGCCGTTCTCGATCTGCTCGCGGGCGATGCAGACGATGTGGGGATTGTGCTTGATCAGCAGCGCCAGGCCGCTGGCGCAGGTGTGGGTCTGGCCCACCACGTCATAGCCGCCATCGAGCAGGACCGTGTTGAGCAGGCCGCGCGCGACGGCGCTGGTGTCGATAATGACCGCTTTTAACATCTTGCAAACCTTGTCTTAGTGGGCGTGCGCTCAGCTCTTGTCCCAGGCCAGCATATTCCAGGTCACGCCGACCCGCACGTCCGTTTTTAATTGCACCAATTGTCTCGAAAGATACAGCATTTCGCGTTCTTTTCGTAGAGTTTCGCCCAGCGTATCCTTCAGAATGCCGGCCCCGGCCATGATCCCGTCCAGAGTGCCGTATGTACGCAACAGTCGGGCCGCCTTCTTGACGCCGACCTTGGACACGCCGGGGATGGAATCGGTGGCGTCGCCCATCAGCGCCAGCAGGTCCGGCAGCTGCTCCGGCGGCACGCCCCATTTCCGCTCGACCCAGGCGTGGTCGTGCCATTCGCCCTTGAAGTGGTCCCACACGCGCGCGCCCTGGGCGATCAGGCCGTGCAAGTCCTTGTCGGTGCTGGCCACGGTGGCCTCGCCGCGGCCGTCGGCCAGCCAGCGCAGCACCACGGTGCCGATCACGTCGTCCGCCTCCACTTCCGGCAGCGACACCACATGCAGGCCGACGCCGCGCAGCTTGTCGTAAAAGCCCGGCAGCGCCTCGCGCAGCGCCGACGGCATCGGCGCGCGGGCCTCGCGGTAGCCGGCGTACAGCTCGTGGCGCCAGGTGCGGCCGCCGAAGTCGAAGGCCGGCAGCACGTGGCTCGGCTCGTGCTCGTTGAGCAGTTTGCGGAACGAGGACAGCGCGTGGCGCAGCGCGATCTCGGCCTTTTCGGCACTATCGGGTTCGGGGCTGGCTTCGTAGACGCGGCGCACAATATTGAGGCCGTCGATGGCAAGGAGTCTACCCATGTTCAACATCTTCCGGGCTTGTTCAATCCATCATTTTACCCGACCTGCCTCAAAGCTTGGTCGAATCGGCATTGCATCCAAACCGAATCCGCCTATGATTTGAGCATACGCAGATCGATGGAGGCGGCCATGCTTATCGCCATTTCGCTATCGGAATTCAGGGAACAGGCACCCGCTATCTACCGACGCCTGATCGAATCTGGCGGACCGCTCTATGTGGAGATGGATGGCCGCGCTGTTATGGAAATACGAAAGTTCCAACAGGGGCCCACGATAACGCACGATCCGGTGCGCGGCGTGATACTGAATGATGGCGACATCGTCTCGCCAATAGAGCCAGACGGATATGAGCCATTCGAATGATCATGCTCGATACGCATGCGTTGATCTGGTGGCGCGACAGCAGCGCCAGACTCTCGCCAAACGCCAAGGCTGCTATAGCGCAAGAGGCGCAAGACGGAAAAATCGGCATATCTGCCTTCTCTTTCTGGGAAATTGCCTTGCTGGTTGAGCACAATCGACTACGATTACCGCTGGACCTCGCCAGCTGGCTGGCCGCAGTGGAGGCCATCGACCGTATGCGCTTCATTCCGGTCGACAATGAAATCGCCGTAACCTCCGTTCAACTCCCGCCGGGTCTGCACAAAGATCCGGCGGACCGCATCATCGTCGCCACCGCCATACTGTTCGACATTCCCATCGTGACCGCCGACCAGAAGATACGTGCCTATCCGCACGTGCAAACCATCTGGTAGCGCCTTACTTCAGCAGCTCGTACGGGCCGCCGCGTTCCAGCGCGCGCTGGAAGGCCGGGCGGCTGTGGATGCGTTTGAGGAAGGCCATCAGATTGGGACGGCGCTCGTCCAGCCCGCCGCGCGCGGCGGCCGCCTCCAGCGGGAAACTCATCTGGATATCGGCCGCGCTGAACTCGGCGCCGGCGAACCACGGCGTCTTGCTCAGCTCCGCCTCCAGGTAATCCAGGTGCGCCTCGATCTGCGGCTGGATGTAGCCCGCCTTGACCTTTTGCGCGATACCGCGCGCGATCGGCTTGACGAAGAACGGCGCCGGGCTGGTCTCGACCCGGTCGAAGATCAGCTTCATCAGCAGCGGCGCCATCGCCGAGCCTTCCGCATAGTGCAGGAAGTAAGTCCAGCGGCGGCGCTCGGCCGTGCCGGCCGGCGGCGCCAGCCTGCCGTTGCCGTAGGTCTCGACCAGATACTCGACAATCGCCCCCGACTCCGCCACCACGATGTCGCCGTCGCTGATCACCGGCGACTTGCCCAGCGGGTGGATGGCCCGCAGCTCCGGCGGCGCCAGCATGGTCTTCTTGTCGCGCTGGTAGCGCACGATCTCGTACTCCAGCCCCAACTCCTCGAGCAGCCAGAGCACGCGCTGCGAGCGCGAATTGTTCAGATGGTGGACGACGATCATGGTGGAATTCCCAAAAAAAGAACGGCCGTGCGCCGCAATCCCGCTAGCTTAGCATTGTTGGCAAGCTTGCGCCGCCGCCCCGCCACAGACTGATGGATTCCCATAAGAAACAGCAGTACACTGCCCCCATCAGCCGCCCACCGGAGCACCCATGAAACTGTTTTCCCCGCGCTACCTCGTGTTCAACGCCGCCATCGTCACCTTGGCCGCCTCGCTGGCGCTGGCGGCGCCATGGTGGATCCCGCTGCTGGCCGCCGCGCTGGTCGTGGTCGGCATCACCGACCTGCTGCAAACCAGGCGCGCGCTGCGCCGCAACTACCCGATCCTGGCGCACTTCCGCTTCTTCTTCGAATCGATCCGCCCCGAGATCCGCCAGTACTTCCTGGAAGACGACACCGTCGCCGAGCCGTTCTCGCGCAACCAGCGCAGCATCGTCTACCAGCGCGCCAAGATGGACACCGACAAACGCCCCTTCGGCACCCAGCTCGACGTCTACGCCCCCGGCTACGAATGGATCAACCACTCGATCAGCCCGGCGCCCGAACAGCACCACGACTTCCGCATCGAGATCGGCAACCACCCGGACTGCCCGCGCGCCCAGCCCTACTCGGCCAGCGTGTTCAACATCTCGGCGATGAGCTTTGGCGCGCTGTCGGCCAACGCCATCCTGGCGCTGAACGGCGGCGCCAAGGCCGGCGGCTTCATGCACGACACCGGCGAAGGCAGCATCAGCCCCTACCACCGCCAGAACGGCGGCGACCTGGTGTGGGAGATCGGCTCCGGCTACTTCGGCTGCCGCAACGCCGACGGCAGCTTCTCGGAAGCGAACTTCGTCGCCAACGCCACCACGCCGCAGGTCAAGATGATCGAGCTGAAGATGTCGCAGGGCGCCAAGCCGGGCCACGGCGGCGTGCTGCCGGGCGCGAAAGTGACGATTGAAATCGCCACCACGCGCGGCGTGCCGATGGGCCAGGACTGCATCTCGCCGTCCAAGCACTCGGCCTTCGGCACGCCGCTCGAGATGCTGGCCTTCATCGACCGCCTGCGCACCCTGTCCGGCGGCAAGCCGACCGGCTTCAAGCTGGCCATCGGCCACCCGTGGGAATTCTTCGGCATCGTCAAGGCCATGCTGGCCACCGGCATCACGCCCGACTTCATCGTGGTCGACGGCGGCGAGGGCGGCACCGGCGCCGCGCCGGTCGAGTTCACCGACCACGTCGGCACCCCGCTGCAGGAGGCGCTGCTGCTGGTGCACAACACGCTGGTGGGCGCCAACCTGCGCGACAAGATCAAGATCGGCGCCTCGGGCAAGATCATCACCGCCTTCGACATCGCCCGCATCCTGGCGCTGGGCGCGGACTGGTGCAACTCGGCGCGCGGCTTCATGTTCGCGCTGGGCTGCATCCAGTCGCAGAGCTGCCACACCGACCGCTGCCCGACCGGCGTCGCCACCCAGGACCCGACCCGCCAGCGCGCGCTGGTGGTGCCGGACAAGACCCGGCGCGTCGCCAACTTCCACGAGAACACTTTGAAGGCGCTGGCCCAACTGATCGCCGCCGCCGGCCTGACGCACCCGTCGCAGCTGAAGGCGCACCACCTGGTGCGGCGCATCTCGACCAACCAGGTCAAGCTGGTGTCGGCGCTGCTGCCCTACCTGGAGCCGGGCGAGCTGCTCGACCCCAGCCAGCTGTCACGCCTGCCGCCGGTGTTCGGCCTGTACTGGCCGATGGCGCAGGCGGAATCGTTCAATCCGCTTTGCTGAGATCGCCGGCGTGCGACTGGCGATAGGCATCGCCCAGTACGTCGGCCACATAATCCCGCTTGACCGCCCACTCGCGCAGCACGGCGTTGATACCCTGCTGCCAGTCGTCGCCCTGCCGCTTGAACGCCTCAATGGTATCGCGATCGAATTCCATCGTCAGCGTCACGGTGGGCGACCCGGCCGGCGCGAGAAATCGCGTCCGCCAGGGTCGAAATTGCGCCAGCTCTTCCTCAGTCGGCGGCAGCGCATCCGGGTCCGACAAGGCGGCCGCCAAGATGGCCGCATCCTCCTCCGGAGTCGGCCAAATGATGTCATGTTTTTTCGAGCGCATAACGTTTCACCTCACTCGCTTCGCGCAGGCTGATCACGCGCGCCGCGTAGTATTCATCAACAAAAACCAAAAAATAGAGCCGATCTCCTATCAGCCCAGTGCGCATTCGCGCAGTTCGGAGTAATGATAGCGCTGGTCGGTCCAGATGACAGCGTTATCCCAGTCAAACGCCGACGCCGCAGACAGCGATATGCCGTGCTTGCGCTGGTTGAGCTTGTCTTTCTTGGGGTCGAAGGTGATCACCATGTTTCATCTTATCCGCAAAGATTGAGAAATCAATCGCTATGCGGACAAGATTAAACAGGCTGTGGCCGGCACGTTTGCGCCGGCGCAGAGGAGGGGAAATCAGCGCTGCACGCGCAGCATGATGACGCGCTTGAGCGGCGCGGAGGTGGGCGCGCCGGACGACGCCGACGGCGTGGTCTCGCAGGAACCGCAGCTGGCGCAACCATCGCCGCAGCTCGATTTCGTGTTAAACAGTTTAGCCAGTTTATTCTGGTCGTAGCCGCGCCGCGACAGCACATAGACAATCTGCTTGCGCAAAGCCGCCGGCAAATACTTGGTGCAGAAATGCGCCAGGGCCGCCACCACGATCAACGCCACGATCACTTGCTGCCACATGCTCAGCCTCCGATGAAGAACAGGGAAATACGGTAAGTCAGGAACGACGCCGTGTACGCCAGCGCGAACATATAGCCGGCCATCATCAGCGGATAGCGGATGCTGTTGGTCTCGCGCCGCACCACGCTCAGCGTCGACATGCACTGCGGCGCAAACACATACCACGCCAGCAGCGACAAGGCGGTCGGCAAGGTCCACGAGCTGGCGATGATCGGCGTCAGCGACTGCGCCAGTTCCTCGCCGCTCTGCGACAGCGCGTACACCGTGCCCAGCGCGCCCACCGCCACCTCGCGCGCGGCCAGGCCGGGCACCAGCGCGATGCAGATCTGCCAGTTGAAGCCGATCGGCGCGAACACATATTCCAGCCCGCGCCCCAGGATGCCGGCCATGCTGTAATAGATGGCCGGATGCGTCGCCCCTTCAGGCGCGCCAGGGAAGGAGCTCAGGAACCACAGCAGCACCATCAAGGTCAGGATGATGGTGCCCACGCGCGACAGGAAGATCTTGCAGCGTTCCCACAGACCCAGCGCCAGGTTCTGCAAATGCGGCCAGTGATAAGCCGGCAGCTCCAGCATCAGCGGATGCTTGTGATTCGAACCCATCGAGCGCTTCATGACGTAAGCCACCGCCATCGCCGAAGCGATACCCGCGAAGTACAGCACAAACAGCACCAGCCCCTGAAGACTCATAAAGCCATACAGCTCGCGCTCCGGAATGAAGGCCGCGATGATCAGCGCATACACCGGCAGCCGCGCCGAACAGGTCATCAACGGCGCGATCATGATCGTCACCAGCCGGTCGCGCGGGTTCTGGATGGTGCGCGCCGCCATCACGCCCGGAATCGCGCACGCAAAACTGGACAGCAGCGGAATGAAGGCGCGCCCCGACAAGCCAACGCCGCCCATCAACCGGTCCAGCAGGAAGGCCGCGCGCGGCAGGTAGCCGCAGTCCTCCAGGATCAGGATGAAGAAGAACAAAATCAGAATCTGCGGCAGGAACACCAGCACGCTGCCGGCCCCGCCCAGGATGCCCTCGACCAGCAGGCTGCGCAGCAAACCATCGGCCATCGCGCCCTTCAGCATGGCGCCCACGCTGTCGACGCCGGCCTTGATCATATCCATCGGCACGTTGGCCCAGCTGAACACCGCCTGGAACACCAGGAACATCAGCACCGCCAGGATCACCGGGCCGAGCACCGGATGCAGCACCACGTTGTCGATCTTCTCGGTCAGGTTGCCGGTGTCGTGCGCATCGCTGCTGACCAGCGCCAGGATGCGGCGCACCTCGCGCTGCGTCTCCTCCACGCCGACCGCGTCGATCGCCGACAGCGGCTGCGGCTTGACCGCATGCAGCGGCAGCATCGCGTCCAGCGCGCGCAGCAGCGACTTCTCGCCGCCGGCCTGCACCGCCACGGTTTCCACCACCGGCATGCCCAGTTCCTGCGCCAGGCGGTCGGCGTCGATGACGATGCCGCGCTTCTTGGCCACGTCCACCATGTTCAGCGCCAAAATCATCGGCAGGCCGAGTCGTTTAATTTCCAGCACCAGGCGCAGGTTCAGGCGCAGGTTGGTGGCGTTGACCACGCACACCACCACGTCCGGCGACTGCTCGCCCGCGCGCAGGCCGGCCACCACGTCGCGCGTGATCGCCTCGTCCGGCGTATGGGCCGACAAACTATAGGCGCCCGGCAGGTCCAGCACGCGGAAGCCGTTGCCGCCCGTGGACTGGAACGAGCCTTCCTTGCGCTCGATGGTCACGCCGGCGTAGTTCGCCACTTTCTGGCGCGCGCCGGTCAGGCGGTTGAACAGCGCGGTCTTGCCGCAATTCGGATTGCCCAGCAACGCCACCATCGGCGTCGTCGTGAGTATCGGCGCTACCGGCGCCGCGATATCTGCTGCACCCATGGTTTATTCCGGTTGTATCGAGATCAGCGCCGCTTCGAAGCGGCGCAGCGCGAACGTCGAGTTGCCGACCTTGATCGCCAGCGGCTCGCCGCCCGGCATGCCGCGCTTGAGCATGCGGATTTTTTCGCCCGGCACGAAGCCCAGCTCCATCAGCCGGCGCGCCAGCGTGGCGCCATCATGGGCGTGGGCGTCGTCGCCGGGAGCGATGTGCACCACGGTGGCGCTGGCGCCGACCGTCAGGGCATCGAGGGTGATCAGGGGAGCTGCGTGCGTCATAGCGAAGTCCGTTCAAATCGCCGCCCGGCCAGTGCCGCTGCGGCTTGCCGGCGAACTGCAAGATCGCGTTCTTGCCGGAAATAAGATACTAGCATTATAAACGGTAATGCGAATTACTTCTATTTGCGCTTGCATCTAGCTCAAAGTTGAGGCAGTATACGATTAATGATAATGATTCGCATTAAGTAGCCAACAGGCAATCATGTCAGTTCATTCTTTTTGTAATGCCTAGCAAGGGGTATCAATGATTGTATGTGTCTGCAACAACATATCTGATCGTGAAATCCGTCAAGCCGTGGAATTGGGATTGACGTCGATGGAAGAATTGCGCCGCGACCTGGGCGTGGCGACATGCTGCGGCCAGTGCTTTTCCTGCGCCGAAGAAATCCTGAGCGAGCACTTGGCCGCCACCGCAGAGATCCAGGAAACCGTCCTGAAACGCCCAGTCTTCAGCAACTAAGATCATCTACTAAGATCGCCCCGATGAACACCATGACCTATGGCCGCACGGCAACTACGCCGGCGGCGGACGATGCCGGCCTGGCCGCGCAGCTCAAAACGCAATGGCAGACGCGCGGCCGCAAGCTCGCGCCGCTGGCAGCCATCGTCATGGTGCATGTGTTCGGGTTTTATATGTTCCAGTCGGGCATGTTGAGCCACGTCCCGCAGGCGATCCTGCCGCAGGTGGTCAACGTCACCTTCATCGCCGCGCCGGAGCCGCTCAAGCCGGCCGCGCCGCCGCCCAAGACCGTGCCGGTCGTGCGCCAGGCGCCAGCCTTCATTCCGCCGGTTCCGCTGGTGAACGTGGCCCAGACCGAGCCGACCATCACCGTTGCGCCGCCGCAACCGCGCCCGAGCGAACCGGTCGCCGTCGCCGCGCCGCCCGCGCCACCGGCGCCAGCCCACGTGGCCGTCGCGGCAGCGCCGAAAACCGTGTCCGGCGTCGAATACATCCGCGCGCCGCAGGCGGTGTATCCAAACATCTCGCGCCGCATGGGCGAGACCGGCATCGTCATCCTGCGCGTGCTGATCGGCGAAAAAGGCCAGGCCGAGCAGGTGGTCATCCACAAATCGTCCGGCTCGAGCAACCTCGACGAAGCAGGCCGCCAGGCCGCCATGCGCGCCCTCTACAAGCCCAACATGGAAGACGGCAAGCCGGTTCCCGTGTACGCGCTGGTGCCGATCAACTTCCAGCTGGGCTGATTCTTCAGACGTCCAGCCTGCCCTCGATGGAATCATCGAGGGTCTTGCCGATCACGGCGCCGATCAGCATCTTGACGCTGGCCACCGCCTTGCCGTGCTTGGTATCCCAATAGTAGCCGTAGGTCGGCGCGAACTTGATCAGCGTGATGCGCGGATCGTCCTCGCCGCCGGTGAACCAGGTCTTCATCGTAAAGCTCCACAACTCCTTCAGCTTGACCGGATCGCGCAGCACCGTGGCGATGCCTTCCAGGTGCATGAACTCCGCGTGGGCCGAGCCTTGGAAATACAGCGTGGCCGACGGCTCGGCAGCCAGTTCCAGGTTCTTCAGGCTGTCGCTGGCGCTGACGAACCACAGATTGCCGTGCTCATCGACCTGCAAGGCCGTCATCGGCCGCGCGTCGCCGGGGCCGCCGGCCACGTCGCTGGTGCAAAAGAAGCAGCCGGGCGTGCTGCCGACAAACTCGCGGATTTTCTTGACGGCGTCCTCGCCGATCAAGTCCTGGTGATGATTTTCATTGGTCGCGTCCATGGCGCTGCACTCCGGTAGGGGAAAGAGTCGATGCTACCCCTGGCGGTGTCAGCCCTCTGTGGCTTGCCTCACACATCGGCCCACATGCGCAGCAGGTTGTGATAATGGCCGGTCAGGTCCACCATGATCTCGTTGTCGCCATGCGCGGCGCGCAGCTTCTGGATATTCTGGTCGAGCTCGAACAACATGCCGCGTTTGGCATCGTCGCGCACCATGCTCTGGACCCACAGGAACGAGCTGACCCGCTCGCCGCGCGTAACCGGCGCCACCTGGTGCACGCTGCTCGATGGATAGACGATCACGTCCCCCGCCGCCAGCTTGACCTCATGCGTGCCGTAGGCGTCGCTGACGATCAACTCGCCGCCGTCGTACTCCTCCGGTTCGCTGAGGAACAGCGTCGACGACACGTCGGCCCGCATCGCGTTGGCCGTGCCGGGCCGCGTGCGGATGGCGCCATCGACATGCATGCCGTAATGCTCGCCGCTGGCGTAGCTGTTGAAATAAGGCGGCAGTATGCGCAGCGGCAGCACCGCCGCGAAGAACAGCGGATGGCTGGCCAGCGCCTGCGTGATGAAGGCGCCCAGCTCCTGCGCCAGCGGCGACAGCTCCGGCAACTGGCGGTTGCGCTTGACCTGCGCGCTCTGCGCCCCGGCGGTGCCGCGGCCGTCGATCCAGTCGGCCTGCGCCAACCGTTGGCGGAACTCCTGCACCTGCGGCTTGGTCAGCACGGCGGGGATATGCAGCATCATGGGACATCCTTTCATCACGGCGATATGGGAATGTTAATTGTTTTCATTTGCGCCAACAATCTCAGTCCGGGGATATTGCTACACTTTCGCACAGCTTGCTGTGGGAAGCGCCCGGTTCGTGGCAAAATGTCAGTATTCCATCACCACTTAAGAAAGCCTCCCATGAAGGGCGACCCAGATGTCATCAAACTGCTGAATGCTCAGCTGACCAACGAACTTACCGCCATCAACCAGTACTTCCTGCACTCGCGCATGTACCGTCACTGGGGTTTCGAGAAGATCGCGAAGAAGGAATACGAAGAATCGATCGGCGAAATGAAGCACGCCGACAAACTGATCGACCGCATCCTGATGCTGGACGGCCTGCCCAACCTGCAAGCCATGCACAAGATCATGATCGGCGAGAACACCGAAGAGATGATCGGCTGCGACCTGAAGCTGGAAAAAGGCGCGCAGGTCACCGTCAAGGCAGGCATCGCCGCCGCAGAGAAGGCCGCCGACTACGTGTCGCGCGACCTGCTGCTGATGATTTTGGAAGACACCGAAGAACACATCGACTGGCTCGAAACGCAGCTGGACCTGATCGGCAAGGTCGGCATCCAGAACTACCTGCAAAGCCAGATGAGCGAAGACTAAGCAGGACTAGCTTCCTCTGCAAGCCGTGGGTTCGCCTGCGGCTTTTTTATTTTCACCGCCAGCACGGCCAGCGCGCCGCACAGCATCAGGCCACCGGCCAGCCGGATCACGTTCTCCGGATTCCCGCCCAGCAGGCTGCGGTAGTACAGCGGCAGCGTGAAGATCTGGATGATCATCGGGATCACAATGAACATATTGAAGATGCCCATGTAGACGCCGGTGCGCTCCGGCGGTATGCAGCCCGCCAGCATCACATACGGATTGCCCATGATGCTGGCCCACGCCAGGCCTATGCCCACCATCGGCACGAACAGCAGCGCCGGCGTATGGATCATCGGTATCGCCAGCATACCGACGCCGGCCAGCGCCAGGCAGACGCTGTGCGTGATCTTCGGCCCGTGGCGGCGCGTGAACGGCACCAGCGCCAGCGCTCCCACGAACGCGACGAAGTTGTAGAACGCCCCCACCTGCCCGGACAACAGGCCGGCGTCGCGGAAGCCCTGCGAGGCCTGGTCGGTGGTGCCGTAGATGGTGGTCGACAGCGACAGCATGATGTACTGCCAATAGCAGAACATCGCATACCACTGGAACAGCTTGACCCAGGCCAGCTGCTTCATCGTCGGCGGCATCTCGCGGATCGCGCTGGCGACGTCGCCCAGCGTGTGCCGCCAGCCGGCCGGCCGCGCGCGGATCTGCTCCAGCTCCTCGCTGCTCAACGGATGTTCGGGCGTGGTCTTCAAGGTCCACAGCACGGAGGTGATCGAGAACACCGCACCGATCAAAAAGGCGACGATGACGATGTGCGGAATATGGCTGCCGTTGACGGCGTCCTTGTTCATGCCCAGCCAGACCAGCAGCGACGGCGTCAGGTAGGCCAGTGTTTGTCCCAAGCCGGTAAAGGCGCTCTGCGTCAGGAAGCCGACCGAATGCTGCTGCGGATCGAGCTTGTCGCTGACGAAGGCGCGGTACGGCTCCATCGTCACGTTGTTGGCCGCGTCCAGTATCCACAGCAGGCTGGCCGCCATCCACAGCGTGGGGCTGAACGGCATCGCCAGCAGGCCAAGGCTGCACAGGATGGCGCCGATCAGGAAGTACGGCGTGCGCCGCCCCCAGCGCGTGACGGTGCGGTCGCTCATGGCGCCGATCAGCGGCTGCACCAGCAGGCCGGTCATCGGCCCGGCCAGCCACAGGTAGGGCAGGCTGGCCTCGTCCGCGCCCAGGTATTTGTAGATCGGGCTCATGCTGCTCTGCTGAAGACCGAAACTGAACTGGATGCCGAAGAAGCCGATGTTCATGTTGACGATCTGCCAGAACGACAGCCGCGGCTTCATGCGACCGCTCCGGGCAAGACCGCGTCGCCGCGCCAGGCCACGATCCACGGCTGGTAGAACGCGATATCGGCCGGCACCGCGCCGGAGATGCCGCAGATGGCGCCGGCAAAGGCATTGGCGCGTGCCAGCGTGAGACTGATAGGCCAGCCCTGCGCCTGCCCGAACAGGAACACGGCGGAGAAGGCGTCGCCCGCGCCCACCGTGTCGACGATGCGCACCGGCGCATGGCACTCCTGGTTGGCGATGACGGCGCCGTCATCGCCGAAGTAGAGCGCGCCGCGCTCGCCCAGCGTGACGATCAGGCCTTGCAGCGAGAAGATGCGCATCAGCGCCTGGCAGGCGTCCACCATCTCGGCGCTGTCGATGGCCTTGGTGCCCGGCTTGGTGTGGGTGTACCAGCTGAACAAATCCTTGAGCTCATCCTCGTTGACCTTGACGATGTCCGCCAGGTGCAGCGACTCGAAAGCGCAGCGTTCCGTCACCTGCCCATCGCGAACGTTCAGGTCCAGGTAGCGCTGCGCGCTGGAGACCTCGAGCATCGCCCGCAGCGCCGCGCGCGAACGTTTATGCCGCTGTGCCATGGTGCCGAAATAAATCGTGCCCGGCGCAGTCTGCGCCAACGCCGACAATGCCGGCTCGGTACTCACATAATCGTAGGCCTGGTCGGGCAGGATGATGAAACGGTGACCATCCGCATTGCGCTCGACCACCACGCGGCCGGTGGCCTCCTGCGGATCGATTTGCAGGCCGGCCTCGCTCATGTCGAAGCGTTCGAACTCGTTGCGCACCAGCGCCCCGTTCTTGTCCTCGCCGATACGCGTGACCATCAGCGTCGCCACGCCGAAAGCGGCCAGATTGCGCGCGACGTTGAACGGCGCACCGCCGACAACCTGCTCGGTGATGAAATCGTCAACCAGCGCTTCGCCGAATACGGCAATGGTTTGTTGGGTCATGCTTGTCTCCACGCCCTGCTTGGGCGATTCTATATTATTCGCGTTCCAGCCAGTACATCGCATACGGCTCCAGCAGCAGCGTTCCGCCCATCACCTGCTCCGCCACGCAATCGCGCCATGCGCCTTGCAACGCATAGCTTTGCAGCTGGCCGGAGAAATTCATCAGCGTCAGGAAGCGTTCGCCGCGCGCCAGCGCCAGCATGCCGTCCGGCGCATCGGCCAGCAGCGCGCGGGGCGCGTTGGCCGCCAACGCATCGTGCCGGCTGCGTATGCGCACCAGCTTTGCCAGCGCTTGATGCATCGTCCCCGGCACGGTGGATACGTCGTAGCGATGCTTCCAGCGCTGCTGGTCGAACACCGGCCGCTGCAACCAGCGACTGTCCATCGCGTGCTGCGGGCGATCTTGATAGCTGTAGTCGTTCTCCATCGCCAGCTCGTCGCCCATGTACAGCACCGGCAGCGCGCCGAAGCTCAAAGCCAGGCCGTGCAACAGCAGCATGCGGCGCAGCGCCAGCGCGCGCTCCTCGTCGGTGCCGGCCGCCTGCAAGCCGGTCAGCGACGCGGCCATGCCGTTGCTGCCGTGCGCCGCGTTCGGATCGGTGCTCTGGAAGGCGGCGCCGATGGCGTAGCTGCCCTCCGCGCCGCTGAAGAAGCGCGCCACACGCGCCAGCCGCGCCGCGCCGCCGTCGCCGACATCACCGCCGTCGGCCGAGGCCTCGGCGCGCAGCACGTTCCAGCCGATGTCGTCGTGGCAGCGCACGTAGCTGAGCCACGTCGCGGCGGCAGGCAGCGCGGGCGTGTTGCGTATCACTTCGCGCAGCACGCCGGTGCCCTGCTCCGCCAGCGCCACCCAGCCGGCCGCCATCAGGCTGCTGTGATAGGCGATGTGGCACTCGGGCGCTTCCGCGCTGCCCAGGTAGGCCGGCAGTTCGCGCGTCGGCACGATGGCTTCGGCCTTCAGCAGCACGCCCGGCGCGACGATGTCGACGATCGCCCGCAAGGCTTGCAGGATCTGGTGCGCTTCCGGCTGGTTCATGCTGTTGGTGCCCTCGCGCTTCCACAGGAAGGCGGTCGAATCGAGGCGGAACACTTCGATGCCGCGATTGGCCAGGCGCAGCAGCGCGGCGGCCATCTCGGCGAACACCGCCGGGTTGGCGTAGTTCAGGTCCCACTGATACGGGTAGAACGTGGTCCACGCCCAGCCATCGAGCGCCTCGACGAAACTGAAATTGCCCGGCGCGACCTGCGGGAACACCTGACCCAACGTGCGCTCGTAGCGGTCCGGCATGTCTCGGTCGGGGAACACATGGAACATCGCCCGCGCACCGGCGTCACCGGCCTTGGCGGCTTGCGCCCAGGCGTGATCGTCGGCCACGTGGTTCAGGATGAAGTCCGAGCACAGGCTGATGCCGGCGGCGCGCAGCTGCGTCGTCAACGCATCCAGGTCGGCATTGCTGCCCAGCGCAGGATCGACTTCATCGAAACTGGAGACGGCGAAACCGCCGTCGTTCTCGCCTGCGCGCGGACGCAGGAACGGCAGCAGGTGCAGATAGCTGACGCCCAACTCCCGCAGATACGGGATGCGCGCCGCCACGCCGTTCAAATCGCCGCCGAAGTTCTGCACATAGGCGCAGTAACCCAGCATGCGCTGGCTGAGGAACCACTCCGGCTGCGCCGCCCGCTGCGCATCCAGCGTCCGCAACTCCGCCGGCCGCGCCTGGTACAGCACGCCCAGCGATTCCATCAGTTCACCTAGCCACGCATCGAAATCGGCACGTTCGCCATACAGGCCGGCCAGCAGCCGGCGCAGCACCGGCTCCGCTGCCGCCAGCCGCTGCGCAGCCTGCGGCCGCAACTCATCGGAAAGAGTCGCCAGCAGGCGGCCCGACATTACTTTAGAAGGCATAGGACAGACTAACTTTCGCGGCGCGGCCGGAGATGGAGCGGGCGGCATGGCCGTCGCCTTCGACTTCGGTGTAGCCGATCTTGTTGAGCAGGTTGTTCACGCTCAGCGACAAGGTAGCCTTCTCCGTCACGTGATAGTTGACGAAGGCGTTCACCACTTGGTACGCCGGCAGCACGATGGTGTGCGCATCGTCGCCCCACGACTTGCCGGTGCCGATCAAGCTGGCGCCTATCGTGGCCTGGCCGAAGGTGTAGGTCGGCGCGATCTGGTACACCACCTTGGCCTGGCGGCGCGGCGTGTTGCCGATGACCGCCACGTCGCCGGGCGCGGTGCCGGTGATCTTGGCGTCGGTGTAGGTCATGCCGCCGGTGATGCGGAAGTCGTTCAACGCATAGGCGCCTTCCAGCTCCACACCCTTGGCGTCATACTTGTTGGAGGTGCTGCGCTGCGTGGTCGCCTCGTAGTTGCTCTCGTCGGTCTTGGCCTGGAACAGCGTCACAAAGGTGCTGACGCCGCCGCTGCGCCATTTCACGCCGCCCTCGATCTGCTTGACGGTATTGATGTTGATCGGCGCGCTGCCATCCAGCGGCGTGCCGAACAGGATGCGGTCTGCATTGAAGGCCACGCCGTCGCTGACGCGGGCGAACGCCGCCAGGTTGCCGGTGATGCGGTAGTTGCCGCCGACCGAATACGAGTTGTGGTTGATCTTGTAGTCGACCAGCTGCTGCGTGGCCGGATCGTAGCGCAACGCGCCGCCGCTCATGGTGGCGATGTTGGCCGTGCCGCTGGCGCGCTGGCGGTCCTGGCGCACGCTGGCGTCGATGTTCAGCGGACCGGTTTCATAGCCCACGTTCAGGTATGGCGACGTCAGTTTGTATTCCATGTCGACCGCGCGCGAGCAGCAGCCGCCGAAGGCCGGACCGACCAGGCCAGGCGTGGCGCTGGCCGTTTGCAGCAGCGCCGGTTTGTCGCCGCTGGCCTGCATCAGGTACTCGTTGAAGTTCCAGGTCAGCGCCAGCTTCTGCGTCGACAGGTACAGGCCGGCGGTGGTGGTCAGCTTGGAACCGTCGGCCAGCTTGAAGGTCTTGGCCAGCTTGGTGTCGTTGAGCGTATTGCCGGCGTCGTCGATCGAGGTGTTGAACACCACGGCGGAGAAGGCTCGGCCGTTGTAGGCCTTGCCCTTGTTCGGCCCCGTCGCGAACACATAGCTGCCGACCTTGCCGTTATTGCCGGCGAAGACGCCGGTGAAACGTCCGCTGTTGCTGGAAGTGCGGAACTTGTCGCTCAGGTTCCAGCCGTCGCCCAGGTCGAACGAACCTTCCAGGCCGACGGTGTCGCTCTTCACGTGCAGGCCGTCGTTGACGTTGGTCGACACCGGCGTGTTGTTCTTGCCCAGCGTGACATCGCGCACCCAGTACGGCGAGTAGAACGTCACCTTGCGCGGATCGATGCCGGGGATTTCCTGGATCTGCTGGTTCACCACCTGCACCGGCACCGGCAGCACGGTCGGCGACTTGTCGTCGACGTGCTTGAACGACAAACGGATGAAGCCATTGTCCAGGTCATGCGTGATGTTGCCGCGAATCTGGCCGCCGTCCTCTGTGCTCATGCCAGTTTTGCGCACGCCTTCGCCGGTGCGGTAGTTGCCGCCGATGAAGAAGCGCGTCTTGTCCGACAGCGGCGCGCCGTAGTCGAAGTCCAGGCGCGTCTCGTCGTAGCCCAGGCCGTGGCTGATGCCGATATGGCCGCCCTTTTCCTCGCCGGTCTTGGTGATGAAGTTGATGATGCCGCCCGGCGCATTGGTCGCCAGCGTCGAGGCCGAACCGCCGCGCACCACTTCCAGGTGGTCCAGCGTGCCGTCGATCTTGACGTAGCTGTCCGGCGTGATGAAGTTGAAATCGCCCGATTGCAGCACCGGCAGGCCGTCTTCCTGGATCTGCACGTAGCGCGCGCCGCCGGCCGAGATCGGCACGCCGCGCACCGTGATGTTGGCGTTGCCCTCGCCGCCCGACGATTCCGAACGCACGCCGGGCACCGAGCGCAGCACTTCGGCGGCGCTCAGCGGCGCGCCGTTCTTGATGGTCTCGCCTTCCAGGGTACTGATCGACACGCTCGATTTCATTTTGGTGGAACCGCCGGAGGTGCCGGTGACGACCACGCGCTCCATGTTCAGGCCATCGGCCGGCGCGGCCGGTGCGGCTTCCTGCGCCGAAGCGCCGCCCATGTGCAGGACAGCCGTTGCAACAGCGGCAGCGATGCCGCCCAGTTTGAATGTGCGTTGTTCCATTGTCGTCTCCAGATATTGTCGTTTTGATCTGCTGTTTAATTGAGCAGGTACGTCATTATTCATCGGATTTCGATTTTATGCAATCGATTGCATAACGCCGCAAAAATATATTTAACTGCCACACTGGGAAGACTATGCAAACGGTTGCATAAATCAGACAGAACTGTTGCGAACGATCAATTGGGTAGGAATTTGCAACGAACGCGCGGGGCGGCCGTCGATCAGCTCCAGCAGCTGGGACACCAGCGCCCGGCCGGCCTCGCGGATCGGTTGTTGTACGGTGGTCAGCGGCGGATGGAAATAGCCGGCCAGCTCGATATCGTCGTAGCCGACCACGGCGACCTGCCCCGGCACATCGTAGCCATGCTGGCGCAGCGTGTTAATCGAGGTCATGGCCATCAGGTCGCTGCCGGCGAACACGGCGTCGAACGGCACGCCGCGGCGCAGCAGTTCCTGCACCGCCTCCCGGCCGCCCTCCGGCAGGAAGGACACCGACACCTGCAAGGCCGGATCGACCGCCATGCCGGCCTGCTCCAGCGCGCGGCACAGGCCGGCATAACGCTGGCCCACTTCGGGCAGGTTGATATCGCCGAAGAAGGCGATGTGCTTGCGGCCCTGCGCGATCAGATGCTTGCCGGCCAGCTCACCGCCGCTCAGGTTGTCGCCGCCGACGGTGCAGTACAGCTGTTGCGGCAACTGCGCGCCCCACACCACGATCGGCACATGGCGCGCGGCCAGCTGGTTCAGTTGCTCATGATGGCGCCACTGGCCGATCAGGATGATGCCGATCACGCGGCCCGTGTCGAACGGCGCGGCGGCAGCGTCCAGCTCCTCGGCGTCCACCCGAGAGACCAGCATGTCGAAACCCAACTCGGTCAGCGCGTCGGCCAGGCTGCCCAGCATCGACAGGAAGAAGGGATCGGACAAATGCTGGCGCGTGGCCGAGTCGTAGGGGATCACCACGCCGACGGTGCGGTTCTGCTTCATGCGCAGGTTCTGCGCGCCGATGTTGATGGTGTACTTGAGCGAGCGGGCCAGCTCCATGATGCGCACCCGCGTCTCCTCGCTGACCAGCTTGCTGCCGGCCAGCGCGCGCGACACCGTCGACGTCGACACGCCGGCCAGCCGCGCGATGTCGGCCATTTGCAGGCGCCGCTGCTGGGCGGAGCTGTCCGCGTCGGGCGGCGTGGTCTTGGGCATGGCTTATTGCGGCACGGTGTCTTTGAACGACTGGCGCTCGGACAGCTTGTCGTACAGGCGCGCCAGGTTGGGGTAATCGTCGCGCCAGCTGATTTCCGGGAAGCGGAACGACAGCCAGCCCAGCGTGCAGCCCACCGCCACGTCGGCCAGCGAGTAATGGATGCCGGCGCAATAGGCCGACTCGCCCAGCTTTTCCGACAGCGAGGCCAGGCCCAGCTGCACCTTGCGCATCTGGCGCGCCATCCAGTCCTCGCTTTGCAGCTCCGGCGGACGCTGGGTGCGCTCCAGGCGCACGATGATGGCGGCGTCCAGCATGCCGTCGGCCAGCGCTTCCCAGCACTTGACGTCGGCGCGGTCGCGGCCGTTAGGCGGCAGCAGCTTGCAGACCGGCGTCAGCGTATCGAGGTATTCGACCATCACGCGCGAATCGATCATGACGTTGCCGTCTTCCATGACCAGGCTCGGCACTTTGCCCAGCGGGTTCAGCTTGTCGATGGTGGTATCCGGGGCCCACACATTTTCCAGTTCAAACTGGTAATCAAGCTTCTTTTCCGCCAGGACAACACGAACTTTGCGTACATAAGGACTGGCGAGGGAACCGATGAGTTTCATAGAGGCTTAGAGTGAAAGAGCAGGTGCCAGTATAACATCGGAGGGTCGAGGCCCGGCCAATGGTAAAATCTACCTTTGCGCAATTTTAACCCTGCCTCCTTCCCATCATGACCACTACTCCTTACTCCACGCTGTCGGCGCTGTCGCCGCTGGACGGCCGCTACGCCGGTAAAACCGACCTGCTGCGTCCTATCCTGTCCGAATCGGGCTTCATGCACCACCGCGTCAAAGTAGAAATCTCCTGGCTGCAAGCGTTGTCGCTGGCCGGTTTCGCTGAAATCAAACCGTTCTCGGCCGCGGGCACCGCCCTGCTGGACAAGATCGCCAGCGACTTCAGCGAAAAAGACGCCGCCCGCATCAAGGAAATCGAAGCCGTCACCAACCACGACGTCAAGGCCGTGGAGTACTGGCTCAAGGAGCAGGTCAAGGATGTGCCGGAACTGGTGGCCGCGTCGGAGTTCATCCACTTCGCCTGCACCTCGGAAGACATCAACAACACCTCGCACGGCATGATGCTGAAAGCGGCCCGCGACAGCGTCATGCTGCCGTCGCTGACCAAGGTCATCGCCCGCCTGAAGGAAATCGCCATCGACAACGCCGACGTGCCGATGCTGTCGCGCACCCACGGCCAGACCGCCAGCCCGACCACCCTGGGCAAGGAAATGGCCAACGTCGTGGCCCGTCTGCAGCGCGCCATCAAGCGCATCGAGCAGGTCGAAATCCTGGGCAAGATGAACGGCGCGGTCGGCAACTACAACGCCCATCTGTCGGCCTACCCGTCGTTTGACTGGGCCAACTTCTCCAAGGACGTGATCGAGCAGCGCCTGGGCCTGGTGTTCAACCCGTACACCATCCAGATCGAACCGCACGACTACATGGCCGAACTGTTCGACGCCTTCGCCCGCGTCAACACCATCCTGCTGGATCTGAACCGCGACATCTGGAGCTACGTCTCGCTGGGCTACTTCAAGCAGAAGACCAAGGCCGGCGAAATCGGTTCGTCGACCATGCCGCACAAGGTCAACCCGATCGACTTCGAAAACTCGGAAGGCAACCTGGGCCTGGCCAACGCCGTGCTGAAGCACCTGTCCGAAAAACTGCCGGTCTCGCGCATGCAGCGCGACCTGACCGATTCGACCGTGCTGCGCAACATCGGCGTCGGCCTGGGCTACACACTGCTGGCCTACGACAGCTGCCTGCGCGGCCTGAACAAGCTGGAAGTGAACCACGCCCGCCTGGCAGCCGACCTGGACGCCAACTGGGAAGTGCTGGCCGAGCCGGTGCAGACCGTGATGCGCCGCTACGGCATCGAGAACCCGTACGAGCAGCTGAAAGAGCTGACCCGCGGCAAAGGCATCTCGAAAGACGCGCTGCGCGACTTCATCACCGGCCTGGCGATCCCGCAGGAAGCCAAGGACCTGCTGCTGGCCATGACCCCGGCCAACTACATCGGTATCGCGACGGATCTGGCTAAAGCCATCTAAGCAAACCCGCTAAACTGTTTTACACTAGCCCCCGCCGACGTTTGTCCCGGGGGCTTTTTTTTACCCCGCACAGCCAGGCGGGGGCATCTCGCACTGCGAGATGCGGGCGCAGCCCTCCCCGGACCCCGTACGGGGTCCGACCCCTAAGCGGTACGGCAAGCGCATCGCTGACAGCATGCGGGGTTTTACGCCGGCTCAGCAAGCATTTCGTTTCTTTGGTATATTAGTCCTAACACGTACTATTTTTCTGGAGCTCACGCTTATGCAACGCTACACCAAAACGGCCATGCTGCTGCACTGGCTGACCGCCCTGCTGATCATCGCCGCCTTCTTCCTCGGCCTGACCATGGTGGACATCCACGGCATCACGCCCACCAAGCTCAAATACTATTCCTGGCACAAATGGCTGGGCGTGACGGTGCTGGGCGTGGCCGCCATCCGCCTGCTGTGGCGCAAGGCCAATAAACCGCCGCCGCCACTGGCCAGCATTCCGGCCTGGCAGCACAAGGTGGCCGACGGCATGCATTACCTGCTGTACTTTTTCATCTTCGCGGTGCCGATTTCCGGCTACCTGTACACCTATGCGGCCGGCGTGCCGGTGGTGTACCTGGGCCTGTTCCAGCTGCCGGCCATCATCGAGCCGAACGCCGAACTTAAGCCGATCTTAAAAACCGTTCATTATGTTCTGACGATGACGATGGCCGCCGCCGTAGTGGCCCACGCCCTCGCCGCACTCAAGCATCACTTTATCGACCGCGACGCCACGCTGAAACGCATGCTGCCGTAATCCCCCATCCACTGGAGCCAAACAATGAAAACCATGAAAAAACTCGCACTCGTCTCGCTGATGGGTGTCGCCCTGGCCGCCAGCGCCGCCGCCCTGAAAACCGATCCGGCCAAGTCCACCGTGTCGGCCGTGTTCAAGCAGATGAACGTGCCGGTCGAATCCAAGTTCAAGAAATACACCGTCGCCATCGACTACGACGCGGCCAAGCCGGACGCCTCCAAGGCCACGGTCGAAGTGGAAACCGCCAGCCTGGACGTGGGCGACGCCGACATGAACAAGGAAGTGGCGAAGAAGGAATGGTTCAACTCGGCCCAGTTCCCGAAAGCGACCTTCGTGTCGTCGTCGATCAAGAGCGCCGGCGCCGGCAAGCTCACCGTCACCGGCAAGCTGACCATCAAGGGCAAGACCGCCGACATCACCTTCCCGTTGACGGTCAAGGCCGACGGCGGCAAGCAAGTGTTTGAAGGCGCGCTGCCGATCAAACGCCTGGCCTACAACATCGGCGAAGGCGAATGGAAAGACACCGGCATGGTCGCCGATGAAGTGACCATCAAGTTCCACGTCGTCGCCCAATAATTTTCACCCCGGAGACCGTTAGATGAAATTGCAAATCCTGATCGCCACCCTGCTGGCCGCCTCGGCCACGTCCGCCATCGCCGCCACCTACAACATCGACCCGACGCACACCTACCCGAGCTTCGAGGCCGACCACATGGGCCTGTCGGTCTGGCGCGGCAAGTTCGACAAGACCAGCGGCACCGTGACCCTGGACCGCGCCGCCAAGACCGGCGCGCTGGACGTCGCCATCGCGGCCGACTCGATCGACTTCGGCATGGACAAGATGAACAGCCACGCCAAGACGGCCGACATGTTCAACGTCGAAAAATTCCCGACCATCACCTACAAGAGCAAATCGTTCAAGTTCGAAGGGGACAAGCTGGTCGGCGTCGAAGGCGAGCTGACCCTGCTGGGCGTGACCAAGCCGGTGGCGCTGAAGGTGGACAAGTTCAACTGCATCATGCACCCGCGCTACAAGCGTGAAGTCTGCGGCGCCAACGCCGTGGCCGAGTTCAAGCGCACCGATTTCGGCCTGAACTACGGCACTCCGGCCTTCGCGCCGGAAGTCAAACTGGCGATCCAGATCGAAGCCATCAAAGCCGACTAAGCAAGTTAAGTTGCAAACCCGCCGGGGTCAGATCTGACATTCGGACACGAACTCTTCTGTAGCAGCCGCTACGGCAGAGCTCGTGTCCGAATGTCAGACCTGACCCCGGTTTTTCGTTATACTGCCGCCGTTGTTCCCTTTACCACCACTTCAACAACGACAAACATGCATAAATCTCTGATCGCGCTCGCCATCCTGAGCACCGCAGCCCACGCCGATGAAGGCATGTGGATGCCGCAACAGCTGCCACAAGTAGCCAAGCAACTGAAAGCCGCCGGCCTGAAACTGGACCCCGCCAACCTGACCAAACTGACCGAGTTCCCGATGGGCGCCATCGTCAGCCTGGGCGGTTGCTCGGCCTCGTTCGTCTCGCCGCAAGGCCTGGTCGCCACCAACCACCACTGCGTCTACGGCAGCGTGGCGCACAACTCCACGCCGGAACGCGACCTGCTGGCCAATGGCTTCCTGGCCCATAACTTCGGCGAAGAGCTGCCGGCCGCCCCAGGCAGCCGCATCTTCGTGACCAAAGCCGTCACCGACGTCAGCAAGCAAGTGATCACCGCCGATGTCGCCAAACTGAGCGGCAAGAAGCGCAGCGACGCGATCGAGAAGAACCAGAAATCCATCCAGGCCGAGTGCGAAAAAGACGAAGGCCACCGCTGCACCGTCTCGTCCTACTACGGCGGCCTCGAGTACTACCTGATCAAGCAACTGGAAATCCGCGACGTGCGCCTGGTGCACGCGCCACCGGCCGGCGTCGGCAAGTTCGGCGGCGATACCGACAACTGGATGTGGCCGCGCCACACCGGCGACTACGGCTTCTACCGCGCCTACGTCAGCAAGGACGGCAAGGCCGCCGACTTCAGCAAGGACAACGTCCCCTACGTTCCGCAGCACTACCTGAAGCTGGCCAAGGAAGGCGTCAAGGAAGGCGACTTCATCATGGTGCTGGGCTACCCGGGCCGCACCAACCGCCACCGCCTGCCGTCGGAAGTGGCTTACACCTTCGACTGGAGCTACCCAAGCTTCGTCAAGACCTCGGCGGAAAACCTGGCGATCATCGCCGACACCACCAAGGACAACAAGGACACCGCGCTGAAATACGCGTCGCAAGTGGCCAGCATCAACAACTACTACAAGAACCGCCAGGGCATGCTGGACTCCTACGCCGGCAGCGACATGCTCCAGCGTAAAACCGCCGAGCACGAAGCGCTGAAGACCTGGATCAACGCCAACCCGGCCCGCAAGGCCGAATACGCCGGCGACATCGAACTGGTGGAAAAGCTGATCGCCCAGCGCGACGCCGAAACCAAGCGCGACTACTTCCTGTCCTCGTCCAAGCCGCGCCTGCTGAACACCGCGCGCACCTTGTACCGCCTGGCCAACGAGAACACCAAGCCCGACGCCGAACGCAAGTCCGGCTTCCAGGTGCGTGACGTGCCGCGCATTCAATCGTCGGTGGCAGCCCTGGTGCGCAACTACGATGAAAAAGTCGACAAGGCATTGGTGATCAACAGCCTGTCGAAATACGCGGCCCTGCCGGCGGCCCAGCGCAACGCCGACTTCGACGCCGTCATCGGCATCAAGGACGGCATGAGCAAGGCCGACCTGCAAGCCGTGCTGGACACGATGTACGCCGGCAGCAAGCTGGGCGACGCCGCCGAGCGCACCAGCTGGATCGGCAAGACGCCGGCGGAGTTCAAGGCCAGCAACGACGCCTTCATCAAGGCAGCCGTGGCCATGTACGAGTCGGACATGAAGGAAGAAGCGCAAGACGAAGAACTGGGCGGCAAGCTGCAACAAGCCTATGCCAACTACATGAAGGCCAAGATCGCCTTCATGCACAGCAAGGGCCAGGCGGTCTACCCCGACGCCAACAGCACCCTGCGCGTGACCTTCGGCCAGATCGCCGGTCGCGACCACGGCGCCGACGGCACCACCTGGAAGGCCTTCACCACCGTCGAAGGCGTGGCCGCCAAAGCCACCGGCGAAGGCGAGTTCAACGCGCCGAAAGCCCAGCTGGCCGCGATCAAGGCCAAGGACTTCGGCAAGTACCTCGATCCGAAACTGAAGTCGGTGCCGGTCGCCTACCTGGCCACGCTGGACATCACCGGCGGCAACTCCGGCTCGGCCGCGCTGAACGCCAAGGGCGAGTGGATCGGCCTGGCCTTCGATGGCACGCTCGACTCCATCATCTCGGACTGGGACTTCAACAAGGCCAACACCCGCGACATCCAGGTCGACCTGCGCTACATCCTGTGGAACATGAAACACGTCGACCACGCCGACAACCTGCTGAAGGAAATGAAGGCCGAATAAGCCTTCCGCTCCTCACCAAGGAAACCACGCCCCGGCAACGCGGCGTGGTTTTTTTCATGGATCGGTTACATTAAGGTTTCCCTCAACCGTCTTCAGGAGATGTTATGGCCGCGAAAAAAGTCGCCGTAGTGATCGGCAGTCTGCGCAAGGATTCGCTCAACCGCAAGTTCGCCCACGAATTGATCGCGCTGGCGCCGCCCTCGTTGCAACTGGAGATCGTCGAGATCGGCGAACTGCCGCTGTACAACCAGGACCTGGAGGAAAACGGCGCCACCGCGCCGCAAACCTGGACCCATTTCCGCCAGCGCATGCAGGCGGCGCAAGCCGTGCTATTCGTCACGCCGGAATACAACCGCTCGGTGCCGGCGCCGCTGAAGAACGCCATCGACGTCGGCTCGCGTCCCTACGGCAGCAGCATCTGGAGCGGCAAGCCGGCCGCAATCGTCAGCGTGTCGCCGGGCGCGACAGGCGGCTTCGGCTCCAACCACCACCTGCGCCAATCGATGGTGTTCCTCGACATGCCGCTGTTGCAGCAGCCGGAAGCCTATATCGGCGGCGCCGCCAAGCTGCTGAACGACAACGGCAAGTTGAACAACGACAGCACCAGGGAATTCCTGCAAAAGTTCATGACCGCCTTCGCCGCCTGGGTCGACACCAACGTCAAGCAGTGATCAACGCATGATCAACGCTTGAGCGCCTTGAACGCCTGCCCGGCCTCGGTCAGCACGGCCGGCTTGGCTGCGCCAGCGGCCGGCCGTGCCGCGCGTTGCAGCGCCAGCAGCAGCGGCGCGTTGTGGTCCGGCAGCAGCGCCAGGTCGGCGCCCGGCAGGCGTTGCGCCAGCGCGCCCGCCTCGTCCGCCGCCAGGTGTTCGCAACTGACGTACAGCCGGTAAGAGACCCAGCTATTGCCCACCTCCAGCATGAATCCCGCCACGTTCGCCGTGCCGGGCTGGCCGGGCAGCGCCGTGACGCGCAGCCGCGTCTTGCCCTTGCGCAGATGCAGCGTATCCCAGGTCTGCATCGGATAAAACTGCGGCGCGTCGGCCTGCATAGTCGGCAACTGCGTCGCCGCGGACACCGGCGCGGCGGACTCCGGCGCCGCCACGATCACCGGCAACTTGCCCAGCGACGCCAACGGCGCCACCCCGCCATAGCGGCCGCTGCCGGCGGGCGTCACCAGCAGTAGGTCGGCCGCCGGCCACTGCCGCACCGCTTCCGCGCTGTAGGCATCCGCGTCGGCGCCCGCCGTCAGTATGCTCAGCCCCTGGAAATGGATCAGCGCCAGCCCCTTGCCGGCCAGCCGCACCCGCCCCGCCGCAGTGGGCGGCAACGGCGCCGCAGCAGTTTCCAGTTCGATCACATAACGCGGCCCGATCTGCGCCAGCCCCACCCTGCAGCCCAGCGCCAGCAAGGCCATCACGATCACCGCGCGCAAACCGTACCTGTTGCCCATCGCTCTCTCCTGGCCTTGTCCGTGTTCTCCAGTAGAGCACCACCGCTGCAAAGTTTTCTTGAAGCAACGCAAAACCTGCGCCCGGCTAGCCCGGCGCCGCTCAAAAATCGGGCACGAATGATACAATTCCGCCCTCGGCAGCGTGTCGCAGTGCTTATCCAGCGCGACGCGCCCTCCCCCTCAACTCCCTCTGAGATCCAGACTGCCATGCACCCAGAAATGCCCACGCCTTACGAAAAAGGCAATCAAAACCAGACCACCTTGTGGAGCGAATGCATCGCCTTCTACCAGGAGCTGGCGCAACGCTTCCCGCAAGTACTGCGTTTTGAACAGATCGGCACGTCCGACGGCGGCATCCCGGTGCATGCGGGCGTAGTCAGCGCGGACGGCGTGTTCGACCGCAACCAGATCAAGGCCGAAGGCCGCACCGTCTTCTTCAACAACAACGGCATCCACCCCGGCGAACCCGAAGGCGTGGACGCCTGCATGGCCATCGTGCGCGACCTGTGCTTCGACCCGGCCCGCCTCGCCGCGCTGGGCAAGACCGTGCTGCTGTTCGTCCCGCTGTACAACGTCGACGGCGCGCTCAACCGCGCCAACACCTCGCGCGTCAACCAGGACGGCCCGGAGCAGTTCGGCTTCCGCGGCAACAGCCGCCACCTGGACCTGAACCGCGACTTCATCAAGTGCGACACGCTCAACGCGCAGCTGTTCAACCAGCTGATCGCCAGCTGGGACCCGGACGTGATGGTCGACACCCACACCTCCAACGGCGCCGACTATCCGTACACGATGACCTTGATCCACACCCAGGCGGACAAGCTGGGCTACGGCCTCGGCCCCTTCCTGCGCGAGACCATGCTGCCGCACATCTACGCGCAGATGGAAGCGAAAGGCTGGCCGACCTGCCCGTACGTCAATCCGGTGCAGGACACGCCGGACGACGGCATCGCCGAATTCCTCGAAGTGCCGCGCTTCTCGACCGGCTTCGCGGCGCTGCACCACGTGATCGGCTTCATGCCGGAGACGCACATGCTCAAGCCCTTCAAGGACCGCTACGATTCGATGCGCGCGCTGCTGGACGTGACGATGGCCTTCACCGTCACCCACGGCGAGCAAATCCGCAAGCTGCGCGCCGAAGCGCGCGAGCAGGCCGCCAGCGCCAAGGAATGGACCGTCAGCTGGAAAATGGATGAAGCCCATCCATCGACCTTCCGCTTCAAGGGCTACGCGGCCAAGCGCAGCCCCAGCCTGCTGGGCGACTACACGCGCCTGTCCTACGATCGCAGCCAGCCGTGGGAAAAGGACATCGCCTACTACAACAGCTTCGTGCCGTCGGTCACCGTGCGTGCACCGAAAGGCTATGTGATCCCGCAAGCGTGGCGCGAAGTCATCGAGCGCCTGCAATGGAACGGCGTGGAAATGGCGCGCTTCGACGAAGCCTCCACCATCGAGGCGCAGTATTACCACATCGCCGCCGTCACCTCGCGCCCGCACGCCTACGAAGGCCATATGTACCACGACGTGGTGGAACTGGAAGCGCGCACCGGCAGCTTTACCGTGCAGCCGGGCGACTACTTCATCCCGCTCAAGCAGGCCAACGCCCGCTACGCCGTCGAAACGCTGGAACCGCAAGGCCACGACTCCTTCTTCCGCTGGGGTTTCTTCAACAGCGTGCTGGAGAAAAAAGAAGCGTTCTCCGACTACGTGTTCGAAGACCTGGCGATGGAAATGCTGGAAACCGAACCTGAACTGAAAGCGAAATTCGAACAGTGGAAGGCCGCCAATCCGGCGCTGCTGACCAGCCAGGACAAGGTCCTGGGCTTCATCTTCGAACACGGCAAACGCCACGCAGAGCCGGAATGGCGCCGTTACCCGGTGCTGTCCGTCCTCTAAGTCCCCGCAAGTAACAACTAGCGTTACCCCATGCGCGCGGCGGCGATCCCGCGGCGCGCATGCAAGCTGCCCACAAGGCCATAGCCATGCATTACGCACTCAACCTGCGCACGTTTTTCTACAGCCATTACTTTTACCTGGGCCTGCGCTTTGCCGCGGGCCTGGTCGGCGTCACCCTGATTACGCTGCAATTCGCCGGCATGGCCACCGCCATGACGGTCTGCATCGGCGCGCTGTGCACCGCGCTGATGGACATGCCCAGCCCCCTGCGCCACAAGTTCAACGAGATGAGCGCCTCGGTGCTGCTGTGCAGCGCCGTCACGCTGTTGATCAGCCTGTGCGCGCCGGTGCACTGGCTGCTGATGACGATGCTGGTGGCGATCAGCTTCCTGGCCTGCATGATGGTCGTCTACGGCAAGAAGTCGATGCCGCTGCAACTGGCCACGCTGTTCATCATGACCATGTCGATGGAACACGACATGACGGCGCGCGAGTCCTTCATCCATACCGGCCTGTTCACGCTGGGCGCGGTCGCCTACCTGGCCTACGCGATGGGCATCTCGTGGATACTGCGCCACCGCATCAAGCAGCAGGTGCTGGCCGAGGCGCTGTTCGAGCTGGCCGCCTACATCGACATCAAGGCCGACTTCTACGACACCCGCTACAACCTCACCGAACAATTCAACAAGCTGGTACGCCATCAAAGCCTGCTGGCCGACCGCCAGCAAGCCTCGCGCGACCTGATACTGCGCAGCCACCAGAACAGCAAGGACGCCATCGTCGTGCAGACCCACGTCTGCATGCTGGACCTGTATGAACTGATCCTGTCGACCCACACCGACTACGCGCAGCTGCGCGCGCACCTGGCCGATTCGCCGGTGCTGAAAACGCTGCACGACCTGGCCTACAAGGCGGCGCGCGATATCGAATCGGTGGCCTACGACGTCACCCGCAAGAAGGCCTCCTACCCGGAAATCAGCTACGAGCCGGAACTGGCCGCGATCGAGGCGGAGCTGGCGGCCTTGCAGCAGCGTGTGGACGAAGGCAAGCCGGCGCAGGAAGCGCTGGCCGTGCTGCGCGCGCAGCGCAACAAGATCCGCGCCATCATCAAGATGATAGTCGAGCTGCACCAGGCCAGCCAGAAGGTCTACGACACCACGCCGTTCTGGGTCGACGCCGACATGGGTCCCTTCCTGTCGCAGCAAAAGTACGAGCTGCGCATGATCCTGTCGCACCTGCGCTTCGATTCGCCGATCTTCCGCTTCTCGCTGCGGGTGGCGATGGCGATCTCGGTCGGCCTGGCGGTGGCCTCGTGGCTGCCGTATGCGGCGCACAGCTACTGGATCGTGCTGACCATCGTCATCATCCTCAAGCCCAGCTTCAGCATGACCAAGCAGCGCCGCAGCGACCGCATCGTCGGCACCATCATCGGCTGCGTGATCACGGCGCTGATCATCAAGTACCTGAACTATCCGGCTGCGATACTGGGCTTCCTGATCCTGTCGACGGTGGCCACGCCGACCTTCATCTACGTGCGCTACCGCTATGCGGCGATCGCGGTCAGCATCATGATCCTGTTGCAGATGCACTTGCTCGCGCCGGGCAACCACGACCTGATCGTCGAACGCCTGATCGACACCTTCATCGGCGCGGCGGTGGCGACGGCGTTCAGCTTCGTGCTGGCCAGCTGGGAATATCAAACCCTGCCGCGCCTGGTCCGCGAAGTGCTGGACGTGAACCTGCGCTACATGCAGGCCAGCTTCGATCTGCTGCAAGGCAAGGGCAAGGACGATTTCGCCTACCGCATCGAACGCAAGCGCCTGATGGACAGCCTGGCCGCGCTCAGCTCCGCGCTGGTGCGCATGCTCGACGAGCCGGCCCGCAAGCAGCGCGCGGTGGAGGACATCAACCTGTTCATCGTGCAGAACTACCTGCTGGTGGCGCACGTGGCGGCGCTGCGCGCCATCCTGCGCCGCCACGTGAAGGAGCTGCCGACCGCGCCCGTCAACGCCATGCTGCGCGAGAGCCACGAGCAGGTCGTGCGCACGCTGGCGCAGGCGCTGTCGCCGCAATCCGCAACGGCTGCGCAGACGGCGCCCGCCACCGCGCCTGCCGCCGATCCGGCATCCAGCGTGGACGGCGCCAGCGTGCCGTGGTCCGGCTGGCCGCTGGTGCAGCGCCGCATCCGCCTGCTGCAAGCGGACGCCGTCAAGATCATCGTCCACAGCGAAGCCATCGTCCGCGACGTCGCCTGACGTGGCACTGCGCCTGCGCCGCCGGCGCAGGCCTGCTACTATGGCCGGATGAGCACTTCCACCTCCCCATCCGCCTTCAGCACCCGTGACCTGGTCTCCGCCCTGTTCGTAGTCCTGATCTGGGGCACGAACTTCGTCGCGATGAAAGTCGGCCTGCGCGACCTGACGCCGTTCCAGATGGGCGCCGCCCGCTACATCTTCGCCGTGCTGCCGCTGATCCTGTTCGTGCGTCCGCCCAAGCTGCCGGTGAAATGGATCGTGGCCTATGGCCTGTGCCAGGGCGTCGGCCAATTCGGCCTGCTGTTCCTGTCGCTCAAGGTCGGCATGTCGGCCTCGCTGGCTTCCGTGATCCTGCAAACGCAGGTGTTCTTCACCGCCTTCTTCGGCTTCGCGCTGCTGCACGAACGCGCCAGCCGCGCGCTGCAGGCGGGTCTGCTGCTGGCCGCCGTGGGCCTGGTCTGCTTCGGCATGAACTACGTGCAGCCCGGCCATGCGGGCGCCACCACCGCCGGCGGCTTTGTGCTCTGCCTGGCCGCCGCCGCGATGTGGGCGGCGTCGAACATCGTCGTGCGCCGCGCGCAGCAGGCCACGCCGCAATTCGATGTGGTGGGTTTCATGGTCTGGTGCAGCCTGGTGCCGATCCTGCCGTTCATCGGCCTGTCGCTGGCCTTCGACGATCCGGCCACGCGCTGGAGCTGGACCGGCGCGCCGCTGGCCACCTGGATCTCGACCGCCTACCTGGGCTGGATGGCGACCATCCTCGGCTACGCCATGTGGACGCGCTTGTTGAAGCGCCACCCGGTCAACCGCGTGGCGCCGTTCAGCCTCGGTGTGCCGGTGGTCGGCATCAGCGCCGGCATGCTCGCGCTGGGCGACGTCATCACCGGCTGGCAGTGGGCCGGCATCGCGCTGATCGTCGCCTCGCTGATCTGCACCATGTTCGGCGGGCGCTGGCTGGGCCGGCGTGGCTAGTGGACTGTAACAGTTGAATCGGGAGTGAGGGACGCGTAGGCGGCGTGCAGGGCAAGGCGCCAAGGCGCAGCGATAGCGGGCTATCGCGAGGCTTGGCAACGCCGCCATGCGCGGCGCATACGCGGACAGCACTCCCGATTTAACTGTTACAGTTCACTCGTCAAGCGAAGCAGACGCGGTTGCGGCCCGTCTGCTTGGCGCGGTACAGCAACGCATCGGCCTTTTGCAGCATCGCCTCGGCGGTGCCGGCGGCCAGGTCGGCGTACACGCCCATGCTCATGGTGACCTTCAGATCCGGGTGCACCTCGTGCCACGGGAAACTCTCGATCATGTCGCGCAGCTTGTCGCACAAGGCCGCCGCCTGCGGCAGCTCGGTCTCCGGGTAGGCGATCACGAATTCCTCGCCGCCGTAGCGCGCCACCAGGTCGCTCAATCGCATGTGACTGCGCAGGATCTCGCCCACCTGGCGCAGCACCGCGTCGCCGGTGGCGTGCGAAAACTGGTCGTTGATCCGCTTGAAGAAATCGATATCCCCGATCACCACGCTCAATGGCCGCTTGTAGCGCACCGCGTGGCTGAACAGCGTGGTCGCCTGCTCGTCGAAATGGCGGCGGTTGTGCAGCTTGGTCAGGGCGTCGCGCACGCTTAGTTCGCGCATCTGCTCGGCCTGCGCCAGGATGGTCTGGTGCGACTCCTTCAGCTCCTCGTGCGAGCGCGCCAATTGCTCGCTCATGTCGTTGAAGGCGCTGGCCAGCGTGGCCACTTCGTCCTTGCCCTCCACCGGCACCCGTTGCAGCAGCGAGCCGCTGTGCATGGCGCGCACCGCGCCGGTCAGGTGACTGAGCTTGCGGCTCAGGCCCCGGCTCAGCAAAACGCCCAGCACCAGCGCCAAGGCCGCCGCGCCGGTCACACCGGCCAACAGCGCTTCGCGCATCGCATCCATGTATTGCTGTTCCTGTTTGCTGGGCGTGAAGATGCCCTCCGGAGAGATATAGGCCAGCACCCGCTCGCCCGCCTTGACGGCGCGCGCATCCTTGCGGGCCGATTCAGGCAGCAATTCGCCGGGTCGGTACACACCGGCCCCCAACAACACATGGTAATCCTGGTCCGCCACGATAAAGTGAAACGGCGGCTCGCCACCGCCACGGCGCGGCGGCCGACGATCGCCGGGGCGCGGCGGTCCCTCGCCCTCCGGCGGCCCCTGGCGCTCCTCGCCCTCCTGCTCAGGCGGCGGCGGTGGCCGCGTGCCCTGCGCCTCGTGATAGCTATGCATGAAATCGTCGAAGGGCTCGGCCTTGGTGGCGGCCTGCCAACTGCCGTACTTTTGCAGGTAGCCGCTCATGCCCTCGTAAAAACTGTCGGCGGCGTGCTGGCGCCGGATGATGTCGACCTTCTTGCTCATGCCCACGTAGGCCAGGCCACCCACCATCGCTACCGCCGCCAGCCCGGTCAGTAGCAAAGCGAGCATGAATTTCGTGCGCAGGGACATCGGAGCTCCGTCAAATTATTGCCAGTTGGACAGTAATCATACCTGATGGCGGTCGACTCGTAAAAAATCCAAAGCGAAAAAAGTTACTGCTCAGAACGCTTCCGTCATAGGGAAAATCGAGAGTTATATGGTTTTCTTATGGCGAGTATCATAAATCAAAATTTTATTTATTACTGAAAGACGCGCATACTGCACTGCAACAAACGAACATTTAAGGAGCTTCTCATGAGCGCATCGAACAACCTGACCTACAACGACTTCGCCACCCCTAGCTACGCAAGCAATGTTGCCAACGCAGCACGCCAGCTGGTTGCCGCACTGTTCGCCGTCAAACCACGTCCAGCCGTTGTTGTGGCGGACGAGGTTGTTTCGCAACGCCAGATCGAAGCTTCCTCGTCCTGGCTGAACCGCCTGGCCAATGACTGCGAACGTCATTCCCCTAACCTGTCTGCCGAATTGCGCTACATGGCGTCGCGCGGCTAATTGAACCGAATTTAACTTTCTGGAGATCACCATGCTGACCATCATCGAAAACCTGCCTGCCGCCATCGCCCTGTCCGGTCTCGTTCTGCGCCTCTACCTGGGCGCCAAGCCAGGCAAAGAAGAAGCGTAAGCAATCGAATGTAAAAAAGCCCCGGTAACGCGCAAGCGGCCGGGGCTTTTTTACGTCCAAGCGTTTTACTTGGCGTGATTCAGTCGCGAATTGCGCATGCCGTACAGGAAGTACGTCAGCACCGCCGCGCTCATCCAGATGATGAAGATGGTGTAGGTCGTCATCGACAGGCCGAACATCAGGTACAGGCAGGCGGCGATGCTCAGGCCCGGCACCACATAGGGGCCGAACGGCACGCGGAAGCCCTTGGTGCCCTTGCCGTTTTCCTTCTTGCGCATCACCGGCACCGCCAGCGACACCACGATGAAGGCCGTCAGCGTGCCCATGCTGACCATATCCCACAGGAAGGTCGCATCGACGAAACCAGCCACCAGGCCGACCACCGTGCAGACGATCAGCGTGTTGTGCACCGGCGAGGCGGTGCGCGGGCTGACCTTGCGGAACGATGGCGAGATCAGGCCATCCTTCGAGATCGCGTACAGGATGCGGGTCTGGCCGTAGATCGTCACCAGCGTCACGCTGAACACCGAGATCACGGCGCCTGCCGCCAGCACCAGCGCCGGCCAGGTTTTGCCCGTCACGTTTTGCAGGATCACAGCCAGGCCGGCTTCCTGCCCGGCGAACTTGTAGGCAGGCTGCGCGCCCATCGCGGCCACCGCCACCAGCAGGTAAAACACGGTCACGATGCCCAGCGCAGACAGGATGCCGATCGGTACGTTGCGCTTGGGATCGCGCACTTCCTCGCCGGCGGTGGCCACGGTATCGAGTCCGATAAAGGAGAAGAACACCGTCGCCGCCGCGGCCGTCACGCCGGTCATGCCGGTGATGTGGACGCCGTTGTCCGGGCTGAAGAATGGATGGAAATTGTTTATATCAAAGCCGGCAAACGCGATCACCACGAAGAACACCAGGATCGCCAGCTTGATCATCACCATGATGGCGTTGGTGGTGGCCGATTCCTTGGTGCCGCGTATCAGCAGCAGGCAGCACAGGCCAACCAGCAGCACGGGCGGCAAGTTGATATGCCCGGCGTGGAACTCGATGCCCTTGGGCGTGGAGACGATCATCGGCGAGCGCAGCACTTCGGGGATATGCCAGCCGAAGGCGTTGTTCAGGAAGTTGTTCAGGTAATCGGACCAGCCGATCGCCGTCGCGCTGGCCGCCAATCCATATTCGAGCAACAGGCAGGCCGCCATGATGAAGGCCAGGAACTCGCCGACCGTGGCGTAGGCAAAGGAATACGAGGAGCCGGACGCCGGAATGCGGAACGACAGCTCGGCGTAGCACAGCGCGGTCAGGCCGGCGGTGATGGCGGCGAACAGGAAGGACAGGATCACGGAGGGCCCGGCTTTCGGCACGGCCTCCACCATCGTGAAGAAGATACCGGTGCCGATCGTGGCGCCGACACCAATCATTGTCAGGGGAAACAAGCCTATGGAGCGGTGCAGGCCATTGCTATTGGTATGAGCAGTTTCTACTGTGTTATCGACCGGCTTGGTACGGGTCAGTTTCTGGACCAGCGTTTGGTTCACAGGCAATCCTTGTGGGAGATATGTACGGGCAAAAAAACTAAGCGATTATAGGGCCTTCCGGCCTGTCGTATTACAGTAATTTTGTGTTAGAAAAACAACTGAGACCCCAGGCGGGGCAAGGGCTCCGTTACAGTTGCTTACTTTTGATACAGCGGGATGTATAGATTGGAAATTGTTGTCAAGCTACTCTAGGTTCAAGTGTTACATCAAGCCAAGAGAGAGCCCATCATGCCAATTCAAAAGATCCCTACCGTATCCCGGCGTTTCCATCCTGCCGTCATGGGCGCCGCCGTTGTTTTGCTGGGTCTGGCGAGCACGCTGGCGGCCTGGCTGGTGCGCGGCTAAGCGCTACGCGAACGGCCCGAGATAATCGCGCTTGCCGACCGGGACGCCCTGGTTGCGCAGGATGTCGTGGGCGGTGACGATGTGGAAGAAGAAGTTCGGCAACGCGAACGTCAGCAGGTAATCGTCCCCCTGGAACTCCGGCTGGAACGAACCAAAATTAAGTTTGATCGCGCGCGCCTCGGCGCCGGCGAAGTCGCTTTCGGCGACGCTGTCCAAGTAAGTGATGGTATCGGCGATCCGTTGCTGTAATTGCGCGAACGAGGTTTCATTGTCTTCAAACTTGGGCGCAGGCACGCCGCTCAAACGCTCCACCGACAATTTCGATGTATCGCTGGCGCGCTGCACCTGCGCTGACAGCGGCAGCATATCGTCCGCCAGCCGCGCGGAAATCATCGCATCCGGCACCGAGCCGTGCTGCTCGACATAAGCCTCGGCCTTCGCCAGCAAATCCGACAACACCTTCAAGCCACGCACAAACACGGGCACCGAAACCTGATGCATCGATAGCGACATCGCGAACTCCAGAGATGAGATAGAGAACTGCGAGTGTAGCGCAATCGGTGCAATCGAGGCGCTCAGGCTAGCTGGTCGACGTTGTTGCCGATCTTGCTGGCGTCGGTCGTTTTGTCGGGATGGGCGATGCTGTAGACCAGTTGCTCCTGTGCGGAGACCGTGCCGTCCTTGTTGGTGTCGGCCGCTTCGTAGGTCGTGGTCGAGCTGCTTGCGCTGCTGACGCCACCTGCACCGCCACCGCCACCCGCGCCGCGCGCGCCTCCCGCGCCTTGGCCGCCTTGGGCGCCCTGCGCACCGCCGGCGCCACCCGCATCACCGCTGGGGCGCGGCGGCGCAAAGGTGCCGCTCTTGATCGCGGTCTCCAGATCGGATTGGGTGATCGAGCCGTTCTTCTGCGTATCGATCGCATCGAACTGCTTGGTGGCGTCGTCTGCCGACACGCCTTTCTTTTCCAGGCCCGATACGAATTCGTCTTTATTGACCTTGCCGTCCTTGTCGGCATCCAGGTCGGTGAATACCTTGGCCGCAAAGCGCGCCGCGCCCTTCGCAGGATCGAAGGTGGTGGCTTGGGTGCTGGCGCTTGAAGCGCCGCTGATTGCTGTCGTCATGATGATTACTCCGCTGTTAGGACACTGTTGTTCCTATTAACGAACTAATCCGTGTAACCATGACCCCGCAGAGTGTAAAGCGACGTAAAGATCAGGCGACCCGCACCACCATCAGGCCGGCGCGCAGGCCGATACGGACGTCGGGATTGGGGAACACCACCAGCTCCTCTGGATGCTGAACGGTATAGATGGTATCGCCGTCGCGGGCGATTTCCTCGCCCTGCTTGAGCGCCGTGAAGTTGTGCGTCTCTTTGCCGAACGCCATCTGGAACTGGTCGCTCAATTTGATGATCTGGCGCGCCGTGTTGAACACGTGCGGCTGCTGCCTGGCCTCGCGCTTGGCCGCGCCGCGCAGCAGGTCGTCCAGCGCCAGCGAGGCATCGGCAAACTGCGACAGATCGTTCTGCCCCAGCGTGCCGATACGCCCCAGCTCCACCGTGGTGCCGGCCGCCGCGTGATGCTCGGCCGAATAATAGCTGTACGTCCCGACCGAAGCCGGGTTCATGATGACCGCACCGATGCCGGCCAAACCTAGCCACTCGATCAACTCGCGGCGCGGCTGGTCGGCGATCAGTTCCGGCACGATGGCGAAGGTTGGATACACCGACGGCCGTATCGCCGTATGCAGATCCAGATGCCAACGCACCGGCCCCGCGCCATCGAAGAAGGCCGTGGTCGCGGCGATCATCACATCGGCACGCGCCGCCTCGGACGTGCCTTCCAGCGAACCGCGCTCCTTGCGGAACATGCGGTTCAAGTCCGCATCGATGAAACGCTTGCCGGCCCTGATCGCGCCGATATTGCCAACGCAAAGCATCAGGTTGACCGCCAGCGCGGATGCCTGCTGCGACAGGGCGTCCAGCAGATACGCCACCACCTCGATCGGTCCCGTTTCGTCGCCGTGCACGCCGACCGAAATCAGCACGCTTGGACGTTCGCCCCCGGCCTTGATGGTCAGGATACCGTCGGCCGGCTGCGTCACCACAAACCCGGCCGCCGAAAAGCGCTGCGCGACAACGCTGAAATCCGCTTCAGCCAGCGCGCGCACAGACTCCGGCAAAACCTTGGGCAAATCGCTCATCTACTTACACCGCCAGCATCGCGTTGCCTGCGTTGGTCGCTTCGGACAAAGCCCAAACGTCCAGCATCGCCTGTTCCAGATCGGTCGCCGCCGCGTAGCCGGACAAGCCCAGCGTGTTGGCCACGACTTCCACCGCTTCCGCCGCAGTATGGCCGCCGGTCGCGTGCTGCAGCACCTGCGACAGCAAGCGTTGCTGCGTGCGGCGCAGCGCGTTCTGTGCGTAGCTGCGCAGCTGCTCTTGCGAGCGGGTAGTGGCCGGCAGTTTCAGGCCGCGCTCCAGCGTATCGATGCCGACCTGCGCGCGCAGCGCCAGGCCAACCTGCAGGAACGCCGGCAGGTCCATGCCTTCCGGACGCGATACCGACAGCGCAGCAAACACAAACGCCGCCACCGCATCGATCGCCTCGACAGCCTTCCAGGCCTGGACGAATTCGGCGCGCAGGCCGGAGGTGATGTCCGCATCGGACTGGCCGTCGGCCGGCGTCAGCTGCGCCAGCGTTTCAGGCTTGGCGAACAGCTTGGTCAACTCGGCGACACCGGCGCGAAGCTGGTCGGCAGGCACCGTCAGCACGCCTTCGATTACCGATTTTTGCAGCACGCGGGTACGCGCATCGACCTTGATCGACACGGCGCGCGGCACCTTCAGCGCATCCGCATCCAGCGTCGTGAAGATCGGCGCCAGGTTCAGCGCGGACCATGCCTGGCCCCACGCCAGGATGACATCCGATTCATCCACGCCATGCTCGCCGGCCAGTTGGCGCAGCATCAGCGGACCGCAACGGTTGACCGATTCATTGGCCAGCACGGTCGCCAGGATGGCGTTGGCCAGCGGATGCGCCAGCGCAGGACGGGTAGCCACCAGCAGATCCGGGAAGTACGGCTTCAGCACCGACTCGGCCCAGCTCAGGTCCGTCAGCGGCAGCGCCGACAGAATGCGTTTGTAGCGGTTCTTCACGTTGGCGATCACCACCGCCAGTTCCGGCGTGGTCAGGCAACGGCCGTCGGCCTTGCGGCGCGCCAGTTCAGCCACCGATGGCAGCTGCTCCAGCTCACGCGACAGCGCACCCTCTTCTTCCAGCGATGCGATCAGCGCGGCATAACCATCCTGCACGGCGGCGTCGTTCTGCGCCTGCGCTTCGCGTACCAGCAGCTGCGTTTGCAGCGTGTTGTCGCGCAGGACCAGACGCTCGATGTCGGCGGTCATTTCGTTCAGCACGCGGTTGCGGTCTGCTTCGCTCAGCTGGCCGGCGTTCATTTCCACGTCCAGCCACATCTTCGCGTTCACTTCATGGTCGGAGCAATCCACACCGGCCGAGTTGTCGATCGCATCGGTGAAGATGCGGCCACCGGCCAGCGCGAACTCGATACGGCCGGCCTGGGTCGCGCCCAGGTTGCCGCCTTCGGAAACGACCTTGCAGCGCAGCTGGTTGCCGTCCACGCGGATGTTGTCGTTGGCGCGGTCCTTCACCTGTGCGTGCGATTCGGTCGATGCCTTGATGTAGGTACCGATACCGCCGTTGTAGAACAGGTCCACAGGCGCCAGCAGGATGCGGTGCATCAGCTCTTCCGGCGGCAGCGAGGTTTCCTCGATGTCCAGCGCGGCGCGGATTTGCGGCGACAGCTCGATGCTGCGGGCGCTGCGCGGGTACACGCCGCCGCCTGCCGAGATCAGTTCCTTGTCGTAGTCGTCCCATGAGGAGCGCGGCAGCGCGAACATGCGCTCGCGTTCGACGAAGGATTTTTCCATGTCTGGGTTCGGATCAAGGAAGATGTGGCGGTGATCGAAGGCCGCGACGATTTTCAGTTTGCGCGACAGCAGCGCGCCGTTGCCGAACACGTCGCCCGACATATCGCCCACGCCGACCATCGTCACTTGCGTGGCGTGGATGTCGTGGTCCATTTCGTAGAAGTGGCGCTTGACGGCTTCGAACGCGCCCTTGGCGGTAATGCCCATCTTCTTGTGATCGTAGCCGTTCGAGCCGCCCGATGCGAACGCGTCGCCCAGCCAGAAGCCGCGCTGCACGGCGATGCCGTTGGCGATGTCGGAGAAGGTCGCGGTGCCCTTGTCGGCGGCCACCACCAGGTACGGGTCGTTTTCGTCGTAGCAGATGGTATCGGCCGGCGAAACAATCTTGCCCAGCACGCGGTTGTCGGTCACTTCCAGCAGGCTGGCGATGAACAGGCGATACACCGCCTCGCCTTCGGCCGCGATGGTTTCACGCACGGCGTCCTTCGGCATCTGCTTGCAGACGAAGCCGCCCTTGGCGCCGGCCGGCACGATGACGGCGTTCTTCACCATCTGTGCCTTCACCAGGCCGAGGACTTCGGTGCGGTAGTCTTCCATGCGGTCCGACCAGCGCAGGCCGCCGCGGGCGACCGGGCCGCCGCGCAGGTGCACGCCTTCGAAGCGGCGCGAGAACACGAAAATCTCGCGGAATGGACGCGGTTCCGGCACCAGCGACAGGCTGCTGGTGTCGAACTTGAAGATGATCTTGTCGCCCTTCTGGTTATTCTGGAAGTAGTTGGTGCGCAGCGTGGCGACCATCAGGTCGGTCATCGCGCCCAGCACTTCTTCGCTGTCGGCGTGGTTGATCGCCGGCAGGCGGCTCTTGATGCCGGCCAGCGCATCCAGTGCGGCGGCGCGGGTGGCGGCATCCAGCGCAGGGTTGAAGCGTTGCAGGAACGCGTCCACCAGCTGCTTGACGACCACCGGCTGCTTGCGCAGCGTCTCGGCGATGTAGCGCACCGAGAAACGGCTGCCGGTCTGGCGCCAGTAGCTCATGTAGGCGCGCACCAGTTGTACCTGGCGCACGCTCAAGCCGCCTTCGATGACCAGGCCATTCAGGCGGCCGTCTTCGGCTTCGTTGTTGAACAATGCCGCGAACAGTTCCTGCGCGACCGGCACGATGTCGGCCTTGGCCAGGCTGGCGGCGCTGGCGGCATCCACCGACAGGCTGGTGACGAAGTGGCGTTGGCCGTCCACGCGCAGCGAGTGCGCCTGTTCACGGTCGATCGCCACGCCAGCGTTGTGCAGCGCAGGCAGGATGGTCGACAGCGACGGTACACGGTCGACGGAATACAGGCGAATGGTGGTCGCATCGGCCACGGTTTCCACGCGCACGTCCACGCGCGACGGATCGGTGTTGCGCAGGATGGTGCCCAGATCGTGGAAGGCAGCTTCCGGCGCGGTGGTGGCGACGTAGTCGATCGGCAGCGCGGCGCACATCTTGCGCAGGCTGGCGCGCAGCGGCACGTCCGGCACGGCGTCGGCCAGCGCGGAGAACTGGTCGTGCCAGCCGTCCAGCACCGACAACAGCGGCTGCTGGATGTCGGTTTCCAGGTCCAGCGGATAGCGCGCGGCGTGGGCGATCAGGTACACGCGAGCCAGAGGGCCGTCGGCCACCAGCGTCTGCGAGCTGACATACTGCGCGCCGGAGCTGGCTTGCAGCGCCTTGGCCAGCGACGAAGCGACGCTTGCGCTGTAACGCTCGCGCGGCAGGTAGACCAGCACGTTCAGGTGGCGCGCGTACACGTCGCGGCGGGCGAACACCTTGGTGCGCGGCTGCTTGTACAGCGATACGACGGCGCCGCAGACTTCGGCCAGCCATTCAGGCTCCGCTTCCAGCGCTTCGGTGCGCGGCAGCGATTCCAGGATCTCGATGAATTTCTCGGCGCGGAAACCTTCCTGGCGCACGCCGGCGATGCTCAGCACCTTGGCCACGCGGCCACGCGCGAACGGCAGGCGGTTCAGCGGCGTCGCGGTGGCGGCGCGGGTGAACAGACCGACGAAGCAGTACTCGCCCAGGATCGCGCCTTGCGCGTCCGTGTGGCGAATACCGATGAAGTCCAGCTGCTGGTCGCGGTGCAGCGTGCCCTCAACGTCGGCCTTGACGATGGACAGCGTGTGGGCGCGTTTCGACAGCGTGTCGAAATCGCCAGGGATATTGGCCAGGCAGGTGCCGTAGACCGGATGCGAGGTATCCTGCAGCACGCCGATGCGGCTAGGGATGTCGCGTTCCAGTTCGCGCACGCCCGGCTTGACCTGGTAGTAGGCGTAGCCGAACGGCTCGAAGCCTTCGGTCTTGGCCCATTCCAGGAAGGCGGCGACTTCCTTGCCTTCTTCACCATGCGAGGCGGCTTCTGCGCCGATGCGGCTGAAGTGTTCCTGCATCGCGGCTTTGTCGCGGCGCACCACGGCGGCGTCGCGCGACACCATTTCCAGGCGCTCGACCAGCATGCCGATTTCCGCTTCAGGCAGGTCTTCGGACAGCAGGCACAGGACATACGATTCGAGTTTGGCGCCGGCCTGGCCAACGGCGGTGACAACGCCGTCCGCGCTGCGCGCAACCGGCAGCACCGAGTTCAATACACCGTTGACGCCCACGCGCAGCTTGCGCATCGCCATGACCATGGAATCGACCAGGTAAGGCACGTCGTCGTTCAGCACCAGCAGCGCGGTGGCCATGCCGCCGCGGCCATCCGCGTAGCGCAGCTTGGCGATCTGCGCGCCGGAGCCGGTGCGCTTGGAAGCTTGAGTGAAACCATCCCACAGGACCGGCGCCAGGCTATCGGGCACGGTGCCGGCCAGGTCTTCGTCGTCCAGGGAACCGAGCCAGGCGTTGATCAGCGCGGCGACTTGCGTGCTGTCGCTGGCCGGCTTGCTGGCGTTGACCAATTCCAGCGTTTGTTTACGCAGGTCTTGTGGCATTTGTTTCATCGTTGCTTCTCCAATACGTTATGTGTATTTTATGTTGCAGGCGCCGCGCCGGCTTGTGGCTGCGCGGCTGGGTTGAGCGCTATTAGACACCAAATCCCCATATGGGGGCGAGATGGTGTTTTACAAATCATACAGTCCGGGCAAGCCCAAAATCCGGCTCAGGTCCTCCAGCGCGGCGTGCACTTCGATCGCCAGCGCAGGATCGGCCAGGTCGGACGGTTCCAGCCGGTCGCGGTAGTGCTTCTCCACCCATGCCACCAGCGTGTGGTACAGCGCCTCGGTCATCACCACGCCTTGATGCATGGCCGCCGCTTCGGCGTCGGTCAGCGCCACGCGCAGGCGCAGGCACGCAGGGCCGCCGCCGTTGCGCATCGACTGGCGCAGGTCGAAGTGAATCAGTTCGTCGACCGCGTTGCCGCTGGCGACCAAACCTTGCAGATAGGCCGCAACGGCGACGTTTTCCTCGCACTCCTGCGGAATCACCAGCGCCATCTTGCCGTTGTCCTTGCTCAGCAGCTGGCTGTTGAACAGATAGCTGTGCACCGCGTCGGCCACCGACACCTTGGCGGTATCGACGCGGATCGCGTTCAGCTCCGCGCCGACGCCGCCCATCGCGCGGCGCAGCTGTTCCAGCGCGCCCGCTTCGTCGGCAAACGCCTGCTCGTGGTAGAACAGCACATTGCCGTTGCCGACCGCGATCACATCGTTGTGGAACACACCCTGGTCGATCACGTCCGGATTCTGCTGGATGTAGACGGTGCGTTCAGCCGACAGGCCGTGCAGGCGGGCTACCGCCTGCGACGCTTCCAGCGTCTGGCGGGCCGGGTATTTTTTCGGCGCCGATGCCGAGGCGTCGAACTCGGTGCGGCCGTAGACGAACATCTCGACGGCGGCGCTGCCGTGGTCCTTGCACAAACGCGTGTGGTTGGCCGCGCCTTCGTCGCCGAATGCCGGCGTGCCTGGCAGCGCATCATGCACGGCGAAGTGCTTCTCGTCCTTGAAGATGGCGCGCAGCGAGCGCGCCGACTGCGCGTGCTCGAAGGCGCGATGCAGCTTGTTATTCAGGTTGGCGGCGGTGAAGTGCGTGCGGCCGTCGGCGCTGTCGGCGGATGGGCTGACCGTGGCCGCGTTGGCGGTCCACATCGGCGAGGCCGAATACGCGCACGCCAGGATCACCGGCGATTCCTTGGCGGCCTTGGCCAGCACCTCGGCATCGCTGCCGGTGAAACCGATGCTGCGCAGCAGGCGGAAATTCGGACGGTCCTGCGACGGCAGCAGCGCCTGGCCAAAACCGCGCGCGGCCAGCGCGCGCATCTTGGCCAGGCCTTGCAGCGCCGCCAGCTTCGGATTCGAAGCGCTCTTGACGTTGCTGAACGAGGCCACATTGCCGAACGACAGACCGGCGTAGTTGTGCGATGGGCCTACCAGGCCGTCGAAGTTGAATTCGCGTGCGCGCATGTCAGTTCCTTAGAAGTGCATGCCCGGCGACAGTTTCGCAGGCATTTCAAGTACATTGTTTTCGATCGAAGCGACTGGGTAGGCGCAGTAGTCGGCCGCGTAGTAGGCGCTCGGACGATGGTTGCCCGATTTGCCCACGCCGCCGAACGGTGCGCTGCTGGCGGCGCCGGTGGTCGGACGGTTCCAGTTGACGATGCCGGCGCGTGCGCGCACCTGGAAGATCTTCCACAGGTTTTCGTCATTCGAGATCAGTGCCGAAGCCAGGCCGAATTCGGTGGCGTTGGCGGCTTTGATCGCGCTGTCGAAGTCCGCCACGCGGATCACCTGCAGCAGAGGGCCGAACCACTCTTCGTCCGGAATACCTTTGGCGTCGGTGACATCGACGATGCCGGCGCTGACAAAGCCGGTGTTCTCAACCAGCTGACGCATCGCCAGCAGGCTCTTGCCGCCCTTGGCGACCATGTCGGCCTGCGCCTGCACCAGGCGCTTGGCGATGGCAGCAGAAACAACAGGACCCATGAACGGCGCCGGCTCGGCGGCGGAGGCGCCGATGGTCAGGCGGCTGGCCACGTCGACCAGGCGCGCGATGATCGCGTCGCCCTCTGCGCCTTGCTTGACGATCAGGCGGCGCGCGCAGGTGCAGCGCTGGCCGGCCGAGATGAAGGCCGACGAAATCGCCATGAACACGGCGGCGTCGATATCCTTGACGTCCCACACCACCAGCGGATTGTTACCGCCCATTTCCAGCGCCAGCATCTTGCCTGGCTGGCCGCCGAACTGCTTGTGCAGCGCGGTGCCGGTCTGGCAGCTGCCGGTGAACAGCACACCGTCCAGCAGCTCGTTCTGGCCCAGCGCGACGCCCGCGTCGCGACCGCCGTTGACCAGGTTGATCACGCCCTTCGGTACGCCAGCCTTTTCCCACAGCTGCACGGTCTTGACGGCGGTGCGTGGCGCGTATTCACTCGGCTTGAAGACCACGGTGTTACCGGCGATCAGCGCCGGCACGATATGGCCGTTCGGCAGGTGGCCGGGGAAGTTGTAAGGACCGAACACGCCGAACACGCCGTGCGGACGGTGACGCAGCACGGCCTCGCCGTCAGCGACCTTGCTCTGGGTCTCGCCGGTGCGCGCGCCGTAGGCCTGCACCGAGATGTCGATCTTGTTGGCCATGGTGGTCACTTCGGTGCGGGCTTCCCACATCGGTTTGCCCACTTCTTCGGCGATCAGCAGCGCCAGCTCTTCCGCGTCTTGCTTCAGCAGATCGCGGAAACGGGTGCAGACGGCGATACGCTCGGCCAGCGGCGTCAATGCCCAGGCTTCGAACGCGTCGCGCGCGGCGGCGCAGGCGTGAGCCACGTCCTGCGCGGTCGATTCATTGCTGGCCCAGGTCTGCTTGCCGTTCGACGGATCGATGGTGACCAGTTCGGCGCCGCTACCGGCAAGCCACTCGCCGTTAATGAAGTTGCTCAGTGCTTTAGACATGTGGATTCTTCCTCAAATTAAGGGTCAGCGTGCGCACGGTATCGCCGGTATGGCAGTGCAGGAGTTTTTGTTCGGCTTCCGGCAGCGCGATGGCGCCGTTGACCGGCACCGATTGCGACAGGATCATGCGGAAATCCTTGAGCGTGGTGTTCGACACCAGCATCGGTTCGGCGGCGGCGGATTCCGGCGCGCAGGCCGAATCCCAGTCCGTCGTCAGGCCGATTTCGGCCAGCGTGCTTTCACGCATGGCGCGCAGTTCCGACACGCGCGCCTGCAGCACAGGACCGGCGTCGAAGATGTCGACGTAGCCTTCGAAGTACAGGCCTTCCTGCTCCAGCAGGCGGCGCGCCGGCGCGGTCGACATGTGCACCTTGCCGATCACTTGCTGCGCATCGTCCGGCAGATAGGCCACGTACAGCGGCTGGCGCGGCATCAGTTCGGCGATGAAGGACTTCTTGCCGACGGCGGTCAGGTCGTCGACGTGGTCGAAGTCCATCTTGAAGAAGTGGCGGCCCAGGCCTTCGTAGAACGGCGAGCGGCCGCTCTCCTCCTGGTAGCCGCGCATCTCGGCGATCAGCTTTTCGGTGAACAGGTGCGGGAACTGGGCGATGAAAAGAAAGCGGCTCTTCGACAGCAGCTTTCCATTGTTGCCGGTGCGGTAGTCCGGCGCCAGGAACAGCGAGCACAGTTCGGTGCTGCCGGTCAGGTCGTTCGACAGGTACAGCGTGTCCATGCGGGTGAACACGTCCAGCTCGCGGCTGGAGTGCACCAGCGTGCCGATACGGTAGTTGTAGAACGGCTCCGTCAGGCCGACCGCGCCCTTGATCGCGCACACGCCGGCGATGCGGCCGTTGTCGGTGTCCTCCATGACGAACATGTAGTCGCGCTTTTCGGGCGGGATGGTTTCGGCGAACGAGGCGACGGCGATCGCCAGGCGGTCGCCCATCATCTTCATGTCCGGCTTGAGGGTGGTCATGCCGCTGCCGACCTGCGTGGCCATCACGTACAGGGCGTCGAGGTCGTTGGCTGTAATTGCGCGTACTACTAGCATAGTTGGTCCACTCTTAGATTCTGACGCAGATGACGGTATCGCCTTCGGCGATCTGGAGCGCTTCCAGCACGTCGGCCGTCAGCGCCACATTGACTTGCGATTCCAGCGCCGAGCAATGCGTGACCACGGCGCGGAAGTTGTGTTCGGAGCCGGAGGATACGGCGTAGCGCAGTTGCGGTTCGCGGCCACGGTCCGGCGATTCGGCGGCGGTGGTCACGCGGCGTTGCAGCGCGCCGTTGAAGGTGCGCAGCGAATTCTTGTGCGCTTGCAGGATCGGGCCGCCGTCGAAGATGTCGATGTAGTCGTCAGCTTCGAAGCCTTCGGCCGTCAGCAGGTTGAACGCCAGCTCGCCCGACGGATGGATCTGGCCCATGGCCGCCTGCGCGTCGCCCGGCAGCAGCGGCACGTAGACCGGATAGTGCGGCATCAGTTCGACGATCACCGTGCGGTTACGCGCGCCGCCGATGACGCGCTCGGCGTCGAGGAAGTCCATCTTGAAGAATTTGCGGCCCAGCGCATCCCAGAACGGCGAACCGCCGTCGGCGTCGGTCACGCCGGCCAGCGGCACGAAGAAGCGGTCGGCGAAGCGGTGCGGCGCCAGCACGGCGAACATCAGGCGCGCGCGCGACAGCAGGGCCGCTTCCGGCGTGCCGTGTTCGCGTTCACCGACGTAAAAGCTCGACAGCTGCGAATAGCCGGTCAGCTCGGAGCACAGCGTCAGCGCGTGCACGCTGTGGCTGATGTTCAGGTCGCGCGATACCTGCTGGATCACGTCGTTACGGAAGGAGAAATAGGTGCCGTTGGAGCCGGCGGCGGCGAAGATCGCGGCGGTACCGACGATGGTCTTGTCCTGCGGCGATTCGAGCACCAGCAGGTAGGATTCTTCGCTGGGGATGTCGACGTGCGCGGCAAACGAGGCGATCGAACGCTCGATCATGTCGGCGATCTTCTCGCGCGTTTTCGGCAAGGTGTGCACACCCGGCATGGTCACTGCGGCCAGCGCTTCGAGGGCAGCAATATCCGCAAGTTCTACCGGACGGACTACATACATGGGAACTCCTCAGATTAACGCACAAGCCCGGAGCACAAAGCACCGGGCTGAAATGAAAGGCGGCGGAACCAGGTCCGCCGCCGTAGGTGCTATTTAAGCAGCCTTGATCATGCCGTCCAGCGACAGGCGCAGGATGCGGTCGGCTTCGGCGATCTGCGCGTCGGTGACGATCAGCGCCGGGGCCAGACGCAGCACGTCCATGCCGGCGATCAGCACCATCAGGCCATTGGCTTCAGCGGCGCGCTGGATGTCTTTCGAACGACCTTTCCAGGCATCGGTCACGACCAGGCCTTGCAGCAGGCCGGCGCCGCGCACCAGCGTGAACACCTGCGAGTAATCGGCCACCAGCTTCTCCATCGTCGAACGCAGCTTGGCGCTGGCTTCCTTGACGCGGGCCAGGAAGGCCGGCTGGTTGATCGTGTCCAGCACCGTCAGCGCCACGGTCGCGGCCAGCGGGTTGCCGCCATAGGTGGTGCCGTGGGTGCCTACGCCCAGCGTCTTGGCCAGTTCGTCGGTGGTCAGCATGGCGCCGATCGGATAGCCGTTGCCCAGCGCCTTGGCCGAGGTCAGGATGTCCGGGGTGATGCCGTAGGTCATGTAGTGGAACAGCTCGCCGGTACGGCCCATGCCGCACTGGACTTCGTCGAAGATCAGCAGCGCGCCGGTCTTGGTGCACAGGTCGCGCAGCTCTTGCAGGAAGGCCTTGTCGGCCGGCACCACGCCGCCTTCGCCTTGCAGCGGCTCGACGATCACGGCGCAGACGTCGTCGCCGATGGCGGCGCGTGCGGATTCGATGTCGTTATAGGTCACGTGGTCGATCGCCGGCGGCAGCGGCTCGAAGCCTTCGGTGTACTTCGACTGGCCGCCGACCGACACGGTGAACAGCGTGCGGCCGTGGAACGACTGGTAGCACGACACGATGCGCGACTTGTGCGCGCCGAACTTGGTGTGGGCGTACTTACGGGCCAGCTTCAGCGCGGCTTCGTTGGCTTCGGCGCCGGAGTTGCAGAAGAAGGCGCGGTCGGCGAAGGTCGCTTCGGTCAGCGCGGTGGCCAGGCGCAGCACTGGCTCATTGGTGTAGCCATTGCCCAGGTGCCACAGGGTGTTGGCCTGGCGGGTCAGCGCCTCGACCAGGATCGGGTTGCAATGGCCCAGCGAAGCGACGGCGATGCCGGAGGTGAAGTCCAGGTAGTGCTTGCCATTCTGGTCCCACAGGTCCAGACCAGCGCCTCGGACCGGTACCATCGCTGCTGGTGCATAGGTTGGCACCAGAACTTCATCAAAGGTCTGACGAGTTACAGGACGGGTGGTTACGGTCGTATCGAGCTTGGCGTTCATGGCATTCCCTATCAATGTTGGGTAAGGCGCGGCACAGCACCGCGTGGACCCATTATAAAAAGCGGCATGCTAAAACTCTTTTCAAATGGCGACAAGGATTTTCACTTTTGGCCGCAAAGTAAGCTTGTCAGAACAACCAGTCTATACAGGTGGCATCAGCTTGCGCTGCCTTTCCTCCCGAGGGGTATTGCCGAACAGGGCGCCGAAGGCGGTCGAGAAGTGCGAGCCGGACGAGAATCCGCACATCAGTCCGACCTGCACGATGGAATGATTGGTTTCCAACAGTAACTGCCGGGCGCGTTGCAGGCGCAACTCAAGGTAGTAGCGCGACGGCAGGCTGCCCAGGTATTGCTTGAACAGCCGCTCCAGCTGGCGGCGCGACAGGCCGACCAGATTGGCGATGTCGTCGGTGGACAGCGGTTCCTCGATATTGGTTTCCATCAGCGTCACCGCCTCGGACAGGCGCGGCTGCAAGGCGCCGAAGCGCGCCTGCAGGGCGACCCGCTGGCGCTCCTCATGACCGCGCACGCGCTCGATGCACAGGCTTTCCTTGATGCCGGCCTGCACGGTGGCGCCGAACAGGTGCTCGATCAGGGTCAGCGAGAAGTCGATGCTGGCGGCGCCGCCGCAGCAGCTCAGGTGGCGGCCGTCCAGCTCGAACAGATGGGGGGTCAGGATGGCGCGCTCGGAGATGCCTTCCGTGTCGGCGTACAGTGCCCACGGCAGCGCGATGCGCACGCCCGCCATCAAGCCGGCGGCGGCCAGCCACAGCACGCCTGCGCCGACGCCGCCCCAGTATTCGGCCGAGCGGCAGCGTTCGATGACGGCGCGGCTCAACTCGGGCGCCAGCGGCGACTGCCCCTCGTCGGCCACCAGCAAGGCAAGGTGGGGATTGTGAGGCGGCCAGCCCGGCTGCGCCAGCACCACTTGCGCCGGCGTCATGGTTTCCAGATGCAGCACGTCGCGGCCCAGCGCGGCGGCTGCCAGGCGCAGCGGCTGCACCAGGCCGGCCCAGGTGATCGCATCGGCCTCGCCCGCGTTCACCAGCAGCATGCGCAACGGCCGCTCTTGCGTGACGCGGGATAAATTATCGAAAGACATAAGACGCCTACTCCGGAGCCAGCACGGAGGCGGGCCGCTCGGTGCTCCACTGGCTGACGATCATGCCGGAAATCAGCAGCACCGCGCCCAGCAAGCCGTTCCAGGCCAGCGTCTCGCCCAGCCAGAAATACGCGAAGATTGCCGCGCAGCCCGGCTCGAAGGCGTAGATCACGGCCGCTTCGTTGGCGCTGCTGTGGCTCTGGCCCCAGGTTTGCAGCGAAATAATGGCGGCCGTGGCGACCACGCCCAGGTAGACCAGGTTCAGGCCGTACATCTGCAAGCCCTTCCAGATGTAGCTCACGTAGTCCGGCAAGTCCTGGCTGCGCTCGGCAAAGCCCAGCGGCACTTCGCGGATCAGCAGCCACGCGGCGGCGCACACGGCCACCGTCAGGATCTGCGAGGCGGTCAGCACCATCAGCTTCTCGACCTTGCGGGTGGTGGTTTCCATCAACTTGACGTAGATGCCGAAGAACAGCGCGCACAGCAGCGCCAGCGTATCGCCGCGGCCCCAGGTGAAGCTGCCCTCCCAGCACAACGCGAACAGGCCGGCCAGCGCCAGCACCAGCGCGACGACGATGCGGCGCTCCAGCCGCGCGCCCATCAGCACGCCCAGCAGCGGCGGCACCAGCACGTTCAAGCCGGTGACGAAGGCGTTGCGGTTGGAGCTGGTCAGCGCCAGCCCCTCGATCTGGAACACGTAGCACAGGAACAACACCGCGCCGGCGATGATGCCCCAGCGGATATCGTTCCACTTGGCGCGCCACATAAACGGCAGCAACAGCAGGCCGGCCAGCGCGAAGCGGCACAGCACGATCCAGCTGGCCGACAGGTAGCCGGTCATGTCCTTCATCGCGGGGAAAGTCGTGCCCCATACCAGGGTCACGATCAGCAAAGCGGCGATGCCGCGCAAGTGTTGAGGCATGGTTTTTTTATTATGAATGTGCGTCCGTCATTATAGTACCGGCCAAGATTGCCGGTGCGAACCGGCTATAATCCCGGTCTATGGGTGAACGATTTTTGAAAAGCATCCGGCTGCTGGCCGATTGCTTACAGAGCTACGAGCGGCTCTCTGGCCAGTACGTGCGCCAGAGCGGCTTGACGCACGCCCAGTTCGATATCATCGCCACGCTGGGCAATACGCCCGGCATGTCCTATAAAGAATTGGGCGACAAGACGCTGATCACCAAGGGTACGCTGACCGGCGTGATCGAGCGCTTGGAACAAAAAGGGTTGGTGGAGCGTCAGCGCAACGACTGCGACAAACGTTCCTTCTTTGTCCGGCTGACGGCGGAGGGCGAGCAGGTGTTCTGCACGGTCTTCCCCGCGGTCGTCAAGGAAAGCGGGAAAGTGTTCGCGCATTACAGCGAAGACGACTACGCCGCCCTTGAAAAAACCCTGAGCGATCTTAAAACTGTAATCATGGCCGGCCATACCGAATGCCCGTCCACCTGCGACTCAACCAAGGAAATCATTTGAAAACGACTCTGCTCGAAGGCAAAAAGCCTGCCAAATTCGACAAACACATTATCGGCAACCTGCTGCTGAACCAGTCCACCCCTGACGAAGTCCGCCAGGAAAAGCTGATCATCGGCGTGCGCAACGAAGACGGCGAGATCTACCGCCTGATCGGCGCGACCAAGCACAACAGCTTCATGAACGCCATCGAAGAGCTGTTCGACCTGGGCCTGACCGACGAACTGCAAGACACCGACGCCACCCAGGACGGCTGCGACGCCATCTTCAGCGAGCAGTAATCCCGCTGAAGGCGGTCTGTTGTGCCGCGGAAAAGTATTTTCAGAAGAAGTGCCACACGGCAATATTCCGAGTATAATTTTTTGCAATGGACAGACTCGACGCCTTCAAGACTATTGCTGCTCAGGCGAGCCGGGGGGAGCTCTCGTTCCCGGTCAACGTCAACGCCTCGCTGCGCTTGCAGCAGGCGCTGAGCGATCCCGATTGCCACACCGAGGCGGCGGCAAAACTGATACAGGCAGACCCGTTGCTGGCGGCGCGCAGCGTCGCCATCGCCAACTCGGTGGCCTACAACCGATCCGGTACTGAAATCTCCAGCGTGCGCGCGGCCGTGCAGCGGCTCGGCGTGCGCACCCTGCAATCGCTGGTGGCGGCGCTGATCGTGCGCCAGATCGGCAGCCAGGTCACCGATCCCGTACTGCAAGCCAAAATCAATCAACTGTGGGAACACACGGCGCACGTGGCGGCCCTGTCGCAGGTCATCGCGCGCCGCGTCACGCACGTCGACCCGGATACGGCGCTGTTTGCCGGCATCATGCACGAGGTGGCGGGCTTCTACATGCTGTCCTGCGCCGGCGACTTCCCGGAAGTGATGGACGGCGAACCGGAGGACTGGGTCGAGCACGGCGAGGTGGAAATCGGCCGCGGCGTGATGACCAAGCTGGACGTGCCGGACGGCGTCTACAGGGCGATCGAATCGATGTGGGTGGGTTTGCGGGCGTTGCCGCCGGAAACCCTGGGCGATACGCTGCTGCTGGCCAATGACCTGTCGCCGGTGCACTCGCCGCTGTACCAGCGTCCGGGCGCGACCACGCTGCAAGGCGCGCGCACCATCGACTTCGTGGTCGGCGAAGGCACGCTGCACGCCATCATGAGCGAATCGGCGCTGGAAGTGCAGTCGCTGTACGCGGTGCTGATGCTTTAACCCGCACTGCGGCCACAGGGGTCTGACCCCATGCGGGGTCAGACCCCGCCTCGGTTCGGGGTTCGCAGCAAAAAAAAAGCCCGCTGGGGAGCGGGCAAAGTCCAAAACTAGGGATCTCCTCCAGAGGAGACAAGTCCAGAATACTCGCCCCGCCCCGCCCGCTCTGTGCGCCAGTTCACATATGGACACAAGTTTCCATCACCACACCGGCTCCGATTGTTTCCACGCATCCAGCTGCTGAATGCGGGCTAGCCACGCCATCATCTTCGGATATTGAGTTACCGGCAACTTAGCTTGCTCGGTATACATCAGCGGCGCGGCCAGCGCGAAGTCCGCCAGGCTCAGCTTGTCGCCCACGACCCACTCGCGCCCCGCCAGATGCTGCTCCAGCACGGCGCCAAATTGCGCGACCTGCCGCGCTCCCCTTGCCACTTCGGCCGGGTCGGGAACGCCGCCGCCGGTGATGCCCTTCCAGATGTTTTCCCAGACGATAATGCCCAGCGCCGGCGAGAAATGCTGGCACGCCCACAGCATCCAGCGGTTGATGTCGGCCCTCGCCATGATGTTGTCGGGGTAGAGCGTCTGGCCATGGGTGCGGTCGGCCAGGTATTGCATGATGGCGCAGGATTCCCACAGGATGAAGTCGCTGTCCTGCAGCACCGGCACCTTGCTGTTGGGATTGAGCACCTCCAGCCGGCGGCGGTCCTCCTGGCTCATCAGGTTTACTTCGGTCAGCTCCAACGGCGTGCCCATGTGCAGAGCGGCCAGCATGACGCGGCGCGAGTTGGAGGAGGCGGGGTGGTGGTATAGGCGCATGTGAAGTCTCCGTTGGGTGGGTTGAGAACTTCATCGTACGACCGGCCTGCGACAGTTTTTGTCAGTAGTCTTCGCGCAGGTTGTGTTGCTGGCGCCAGGTTTTCAGCAGGTCGCTGCGGCGCGCCGGATAGCGCACGCCCAGCGATTCCACCTCCGCGATGCGGTCGATGCGAAAGTGACGGAAGGCCATCCGCAGCTCGCACCACGCGGCGAGCAAGCGCTTACCCTCCATGAAGGCCAGCGCGAACGGCCACACCACCCGCTCCGACGGCTTGCCGTGCTCATCCTGGTAGGCCATGCGCAAGCGGTGCTGGTAGCGGATCGCCTCGCGCACCGGGCGCACGTGGACGTCGCTGGCGCTGTCCTGGTCCTGGTACAGCGGCACCCACAGGCTGGTCTCGGCCATGTCGTCGCGCAGGTCCTTGGGCGAGGCGGCGGCGATCTTGGCCAGCGCGTTGTTGGCGGCGGCGGCCAGCGCCTCGTCGCCTTGTCTGCGCACCCAGCGCGCACCCAGCACGAGGGCCTCCAGCTCGTCGGCGCCGAACATCAGCGGCGGCAGGAAGAAACCGGCCTTGAGCATGTAGCCGACCCCGGCCTCGCCCTCCAGCGGCGCACCCAGGCCGGACAGCGTCTGGATGTCGCGGTAGATAGTGCGTTCGGATACGCCCAGCTGCTCGGCCAAACGGGCGGCGGTGACGGGACGGCGGTAGCCGCGCATCGCGTCCATCAACAGGAAAAGTCGGCCGGTACGGCTCATTGTCGCTTTCTCACTAGTCGCTCTGGCGGGACGTCCGCCTGCCGACTAATCGAGGTCGAGCAGGAAGTTGCGTTGCGGCGCGTCCAGCATGGTGTTGTCGGAGGCTGTTTCATCCTTCAGCGCGACGCCGGACAATTGCCGCTGGCGCGATTCGGATAGCAGGTAGTGAAGCTTGAAGGCTGCGTCGTCGTAGGTCAAGCCCGCCGGACGCACATTCGAGATGCAATTGCGGGCGGCGTCGGTCAGGCCGGTGCGCGGCGCCCAAGTCAGGTACAGGCCCATGCTGTCCGGCGAGCTGAGGCCGGGTCGTTCGCCGACCAGCACCACCACCGCGCGCGCGCCCAGCAACTCGCCCACCTCGTCGCCCACCGCCACCCGCCCCTGGCGGACGATGGACAGCGGCGCCAGCGACCACGATTCGGCGGCCAGGCGCGCCATCATCACCTTCAGGAAGGGCAAGGCGTTCTGTTCGATCGCCAGCGCGGACAGGCCGTCGGCGATGACGAAGGCCAGGTCGTAGCCGGCGCCGTCACTCCCGCCGTCACTCCCACACTCGCGCGGGCGGGCCAGCAACGCCTGGCGCGACGCGTCGTCCAGCCGCCGGCCCAGGTCGGGACGTTGCAGGTAAATGTCGCGGCTGGCGGCGGCGCTGTGCAGCGCCAGGCAGGGCAAGCCCGTGGCTGTTTGCAAGGCATCGCCCAGCGCAGTGTGATCCAGCGCCAGGTGCACGGCGTCGCGCGCGCGCGCATGCGCGAGCTGGAATTCCAGTTGCGGCGCGGTCGGCTGGCTGACCCCGCTGCGTCCCAGCGCGATGCGCGCCGCCGTGAAACGCCGCAACGATCCCCACGGATTGGTGGTCACCACGCCATCGTTGCCAGCGGGGCTGGCCGGAAGCAGGTGCTCGTCGTCTTTCATTCTGGTTCCCATTATTTCAGGCTGGCCAGCGCTCGCTGGAAGGAAGCCGGCAGCGCTTTGCCCAGTGTAACGTAGTCGTCGCGGGTGAAGATTTCCATCTCCTTCAGCCAGGCTTCGAATTCCGGCGCCGGCTTCAGGCCCAGCACGCGGCGCGCGTACAGCGCATCGTGGAAGGAAGTGGTCTGGTAGTTGAGCATGATGTCGTCCGAACCGGGGATGCCCATGACGAAGGTGCAGCCGGCCGTACCCAGCAGCGTCAACAGGATGTCCATATCGTTCTGGTCGGCCTCGGCGTGGTTGGTGTAGCAGACGTCGCAGCCCATCGGCAGACCCAGCAGCTTGGCGCAGAAGTGATCCTCCAGCCCCGCGCGCACGATCTGCTTGCCGTCGTACAAATATTCGGGGCCGATGAAACCGACCACCGAATTGACCAGCAGCGGCTGGAACTTGCGCGCCACCGCGTAGGCGCGCGTCTCGCAGGTCTGCTGGTCGACGCCGTGATGGGCGTTGGCCGACAGCGCGCTGCCCTGCCCCGTCTCGAAGTACATGACGTTGTTGCCCACCGTGCCACGTTGCAGCGACAGCGCGGCCTGCTGCGCCTCCGCCAGCAAGGCCAGGTTGATGCCGAAGCTGGCGTTAGCCGCCTCGGTGCCGGCGATCGACTGGAACACCAGGTCGATCGGCGCGCCGCGCTCGATGGCGGCGATGGTGTTGGTCACATGGGTCAGCACGCACGATTGCGTCGGGATGCCGTAGCGGTCGATGATCTCGTCGAGCATGGTGACGATCTTGATCACCTGCGGCACATTGTCGGTGGCCGGGTTGATGCCGATCACCGCGTCGCCGCTGCCGTACAGCAGGCCGTCCAGCACGCTGGCGGCGATGCCGGTGGCGTCGTCGGTCGGGTGGTTGGGTTGCAAACGCGTCGACATGCAGCCCGCCAGGCCGATGGTGTTGCGGAAGCGGGTGACGACGCGGCATTTCTTCGCCACCAGGATCAGGTCCTGGATGCGCATGATCTTGGAAACGGCCGCCGCCATCTCCGGCGTGATGCCGGGGGCAACAAAGGCCAGCGCGGCTTCATCGGCGGCGTCGCCCAGCAGCCAGTTGCGGAAGTCGCCCACGGTCAGGTGGGCGATGCGGGCGAAGGCAATGCGGTCGTGATCGTCGATGATCAGCCGCGTCACCTCGTCCTGCTCATACGGCACCACCATCTGGTTCAGGAACAGCGACAGCGGCAGCTCGGCCAGCGCCATCTGCGCCGCCACCCGTTCCTCGGCGCTGGCCGCCGCCAGCCCCGCCAGATAGTCGCCGGAACGCGCCGGCGTGGCCTTCGCCATCAAGTCCTTCAGGTCGCGGAACTGATATGTCCTGCTGCCTACCGTATGTGCAAAGCTGCTCATTGCCGTCTCCCGATGCTGCAGGTGGTCTAGAAGTTGCGCGAGGCGGTTACGACCAGGCGCTTCTGTGCCACGTTCTTGCCGCTGCCGTCGGCGTTGAAGAAGGTCCACAAAGGTGTGCCGTTCTTGCTGGCGTCGCCGCTGTTGTAGGTCCCCGCCGCCGTGAACGCCCAAACGTCCACCGTCTTGGTCACGCCCGCCTTGATGTCGAAGAAATTGAAATCGCTCATGTTGCGCACTTGCTGGCGGCCCGCGTGCAGGTTCAGCACCAGGCCCGGCATCAGTTCGGGATTCCAGTTCACTTCGGCATATGCGGTGCCGCGCGTGTTGGCCAGCTTGCCGCTGTCCGGCTGTACCGCGAAGCCGAACCAGTACTCGCTCAGCGCCACCCAGGCGTAGGCATTGAAGGCGCCGATGTTCACGCCCAGCTTGGCCTCCTGCGTATGGTACTTGATGTCCTTGCCGCCCGCCGCATAATGCGCGCCGGGATACCAGTAGGTGACCAGGCCGGCGTCGATATTATTGCCCTCGCTCAGCGGATAGCGATAGCCGCCGTAGACGTCGATCTCCGAACCGCTGCCGTTGTTATAGGCCGCGTGCGAAACGCCGGAACCGAACAGACCGAGATAGAAGCCGCTGACATGGGTGAAGTCCAGCGTGGCTTGCGCCGTCGGCTTGGCCTGCGTCTGCGAGATGCCGCGGAAAATATAGTCGGACACCAGCGTCACATTGCCGGTGTTGGTCCAGTCTGGCGCGGGCGCTGCCGGTGCAGGTACGGCGTCGGCCGCCAGCGCGCTGCCTGCCGCGCAAGCCAGGCATCCGGCCGCGGCCAGCAGGGAGAAGAGGGATTTGGACATGGATAGTGCTCCGTTGTTGTGGGTTAGACGGCGGGTTAGACAGCGTCAAGCGCCGCGTGCTGCTGACGATTGCCCTTGGTGGCCAGGAAGAAGCCATAGCCGGCGGCCATGAAGCCGACGAACACGCCGAAGATCAGCAGGTTGTAATAGATCATCGTCACCAGGCAGACCAGCGCGCCGGCCAGCGCAATCGCCGGGAACAGCGGATAGAACGGTGCGCGGAAAGGACGCGCCATGTGCGGCTCCGTGCGGCGCAGCTTGAACAGGCTGAGCATGCTGAGGATGTACATGGTGATGGCGCCGAATACCGACATGGTGACGATGTTGGCGGTCAGGGTCTGGCCGCCGATCTTGATCAGCTCGTCGCTATAGATGGCAGCGATGCCGATCACGCCGCCCGCAAGGATGGCGCGGTGCGGCGTCTTGAAGCGTGGATGGATCTTGGCGAAGTAATGCGGCAGGTAAGCCTCGCGCGCCAAGGCAAAGATCTGGCGCGAATAGCCGAGGATGATGCCGTGGAAGGAAGCGATCAGTCCGAACAAGCCCAGCCACACCAGCATGTGCAACCAGTTGCTGTGCTCGCCGACGATGATCTTCATCGCCTGGGGCAGCGGATCGTTGATGTTGGCCAGCTTGGTCCAGTCGCCAGCGCCGCCGGCAAACACCATCACGCCGATCGCCAGCAGCACCAGCGTAATGATGCCGGCGATGTAGGCGATGGGGATCGAACGCTTCGGATCCTTGGCTTCCTCGGCCGCCATGGCCACGCCTTCAATCGCCAGGAAGAACCAGATCGCAAACGGAATCGCCGCGAACATGCCGGGAATCGACGCGATGCTGAAGCTGTCCTGGCCAGACCAGCCGCCCTTGACGAAGTTCGCCACCGAGAAGCCGGGCGACACCACACCCATAAACACCAGCAATTCAAAGATGGCCAGCAGCGTCATCAGCAACTCGAAGGTGGCCGCCACCTGCACGCCGACGATGTTCAAGGTCATGAACACGACGTAGGCGCCGACCGCCGCCGTCTTCGGATCGACGGTGGGAAACTGCACATTCAGATACGCGCCGATCGCCAGCGCAATCGCTGGCGGGGCGAACACGAACTCGATCAGGGTGGCCGCGCCGGCCAGGTAGCCGCCGGTCGGGCCGAAGGCGCGCTTGCTGTAGGCGAACGGGCCGCCCGCATGCGGGATCGAGGTGGTCAGCTCGGTGAAGCTGAAAATAAAGGTGGTGTACATGGCCGCGATGAACAGCGCGGTGATGGTAAAGCCCAGCGTCCCCGCCGAGGCCCAGCCGTAGCTCCAGCCGAAGTACTCGCCCGAGATCACCAGGCCTACCGCGATGCCCCACAACTGGAAGGTGCCTAGCGACTGTTGCAGCGCCGGTTGCCCGGCCGCCTGTTTTGCATTCATGTGATTCTCCCTAAGGTAAAGCGCGTCTGGTATGGAAGTTGCAGCAGAATCGAGTATAGGAGCCAGCCAAATGCCAGCGTTATCGAAAATCGGCAAACTTGCGAGGGGCTAGCGTCCACGGGAAGAAATAACAACAGTGGGAGAAAAATAATATGCACCAGACTGCGACAGCGTTGGTACACAGTGCGCCAGATTTGCGCACTGTGATGGCGCACGACGCCGATGAATTGGCCAGCAAGCTCACCAACTGGCAACAAAGCTACGACCAGATCAGCTCCGGCCTGTTCCACGGCGCGCTGACCGAACTGCGCCTGCCGCAGCTGCAAGTATTCCGGGAAAGCCTGAGCCAGTCGGTGCGCCAATCCTGCCGCGTGTGGCCGGACGCCATCTGGTTCGGCCTGCCCGACCACGGCGCCAGCACGCGCATCAACGGCCGCCAGACGGCAGCCGACTGGATTATGGTGCAGCCGGGCAACGTTGAGTTCGAACTGGTAACGCCGAGCGCCTACAGCATCTTCGGCATCGTTGCCAGCCGTGAGCTATTGATCGAGACGGCGCGGCGCTACGGTTGCCAGATCGACTGGCAGCGGGTGCAGTCGGCCGAGTTGTTGCAGGTGGATGCACAGGCCCAGGCCAAATGCCTGCGCGTCCTGTCGCAGCTGCTGCCGGCCGAGGGAGAAAGCACGGCGGAAGGCGCGGCGCAATGGCAGGAGCTGGTGCTGTCCACCCTGCTCGACATGCTGGACCACAGCTGCGTGGAGCCGGCGCTGGCGGCCAGCCTGCAACGGCGGCGCCACGTGGTCTCGCTGGCGCGCGAATACATCATGGCGCACCGCAGCGATTCGATTACCGTACCGGAGTTGTGCGAACGGGTGCATGTGAGCCGACGCACCTTGCAATACTGCTTCGAGGACGTGCTGGGCATGAGCCCCATGCTGTACCTGCGCATGGTGCGCCTGAACGGCGTGCGCCGGCAGTTGCAGGACGGCGGCGCCATCGGCGACGTGGCCGGCTCCTGGGGCCTGAGTAACTTCAGCCAGTTTTCCAGCGACTACCGCAAGCTGTTCGGCCACTGCCCGTCGGCGTCGCTGCGGTCGCGTTCAACGCCGCACTCGCTCAGATAAGACCCAGCATGCCGGCCAGCGCACCGGCCGCGATCAGTATCACCGGATTGATCCTGGACCGCAGCAGTATCACCGCCGCCAGCACCGTCAGCACATCGGCATGCCAGCTGACGTTGGAGATACGGGTGAACAGCCAGGCGGTGGCGGCCAGGAAGCCTATCGATATCGGCGCGAAGGCATCGCCCAGCGCTTGCGTCAGTCGTCCGCCGGCATGGCGTGCCTGCAAGCGGATCGCGGCCAGTGTCAGCAGCGTCGACGGGCCCAGCACCGCCAGCGTGGTGAAGATCGCGCCCGCCCAGCCGGCGATCAGCCAGCCCACCAGCGAGACGAACAACAGGTTGGGACCGGGCGCCGCCTGCGCTATCGCATACGCGGCCGAGAACTGTTCATTGTTCAGCCACTGCTTGCCCTCGACCACGTAGTGCCCCACCTGCGGCCCTATCAGCACCACGCCGCCGCCCACCGCCATCAACGACATCACCGCTATGTGCAGCGACAGCTCGACTACCGGAGATTGCTCGTTCATTTTTTCTCTCCCACCAGATAATTCGCACCGGTGCCCAACGGCGCCAGCACACAGAACACCAGCGCCAGCTGCCATTGCAGCAGACCCAGTCCGATAAAAGCCAGCGCCAGCAAGGCCGCCTGCAAATGCGTGCGGTGTTCGCGCCAGTCGGCCTTGGCGAACATGGCCTTCGCCATCTTTACGGCGGTGGCAAGGATCAGCCCCGCCGCCACCGCCGCCATGCCGCGTATCGCGTGGCGGAACATCTCGACCTCACCGAAGCGCTGGTACACCACGCCCACTGCGATGACCACCAGGAACGGGCCGGCGACCATGCCGGCCAGCGCCGCCAGCGCGCCGCCCGTGCCGGCGTAGCGGTTGCCCACCATCAGCGCGACGTTGCAGATCGTCGGGCCGGGCAGCATTTGGCTGGTGGCCAGATACTTCGCGAACTCCTCGGCCGTCAGCCACTTGTGCTGCTCGACCAGCGCGCGGTAGGCGAACGGCATCACGCCGCCGAAGCCCATCAACGCCAGCTTGGAGAACACCAGGAAAATTGTTGATAGCGGCATGATCTTCTCCTTCGGTTTCAATGAGGCGAATTTTCCGCCTCCATCAAATATAAGTACAATGAATTTATTTAGACCATTCATTCATTTTTCTGATGAAAATCGACATACTCGGCGTACAGGCTTTTGTCGCGATTGCGGACTTTGGCGGATTCCAGAAAGCGGCGGAGACGCTGCATGTGACGCAAACCGCCGTCACGCAACGGCTGCGCAACCTGGAGGACTTCCTGGGTGTGATGCTGGTCGAACGCACCACGCGCTCGATCGCATTGACCAGCATCGGCACGGACTTCCTGCCGCAGGCACGGCGCCTGCTGCAAGAGCTGTCGTCAACGCTAAGCGAGATCCGCGAGACCGGCAAGGCGCAGCGCGGCGACGTGTCGATCGCCTGCGTGCCGACGGTGGGCATACAGTATCTGCCGCAGATCATCCAGGAGTACTCGGCGCGCTTTCCCGACAACCGCATCAAGATTCTCGACCACGCCTCATCGCGCGTGGCGGAGGCGGTGCAGCGCAGGGAAGCGGAATTCGGCATCGGCCTGGGTGGCGGCATGCATCCCGATCTGGTGTCGGTGCCGCTGATGGAGGATCATTTCGTGCTGGTGTGCCGCGACGATCATCCGCTGGCGAAGCGGCGCTCGCTGACGTGGACGCAGATCCAGCCCTACCCGCTGATCTTCTCGGGCGACGTCAACGGCAACCGCGCGCTGCTGGACAGCTACCTGGGCAGCAAGAGCGCGGAACTGAACCTGCACTTCCAGTACGACGTGCAACGCAGCGCGACGGCGGTGGGCCTGGTGGCCTCCGGCATCGCCGCCGCCATCGTACCCAACCTGGCGATCATCAAGGGCAGCTATCCGCGCCTGCGCGCCATCAAGCTGAAGGAGCCGACCATCTCGCGCCAGCTGGTGCTCATCACCCGCAAGGCCGGCCACCTGTCGCCGGCCGCGCAGGCGCTGTACGACATGATCAAAACGGGGCGCTAACGCAGCGGACGCTCAGCATGGGTTCCCGCTTTCGCGGGAACGACGGGGCGGCTGTGCCGTCATTCCCGCGAAAGCGGGAATCCATAGAACCGCTGAACAATCAGAAACTGATCCCGTATTCGCGGAACTTGGCCGACATCGTGCGGCGCTCCTGTTCCTCAGCCGCGCGCTGCGCCGGTTCGTTGCTGGTGATCTCGGCCGGCATGCGGCCGGCAGCGGTTTCGAACTGGCCGCGCGCTTCGTCGCGACGGCCCAGCGCCTCGTAGGCCAGCCCGCGCTGGAAGTAGGCTGGCGCGTAGTTGGGCTGCGACTGCAATCCCAGCGACAGCGCCTGCAACGCCTCGTCATAGCGCTTCAGGGCATGCAGCGTCAGGCCGAGGTGGTACTGCACCATCATCGACGGCTTGTTGAACAACACGCGATTCAACTCCTCGGCCTTGCGCACGATGCGCAGGCTCTCGCCGTACTTGCCGTCCTTGCGCGTTTGCGCCGCGTAGTTGATGTAGCGGTAGAAGGTGCGCAGCTGCCGCTTCTTGGCCGTCTCGCGCAGGTCGGACAGATAGTGGCTGGTATCATCGCCGGCATGACCGGCGCAGTCCTCGTAGGCGTCCGCGCCGCGCTTGCCCCAGCTAGTGACCACGCGCCGTTCGCCGATGCGGCTCAACAGACCGGCCATGGTGGCGTAGTCGCCGGCCTGGCAGGCGAAGTAGGCGTAGGCGTTCAGGTTCCATGGATCGGGGTAGCGGTCCACCAGCGCATCGAAGCTGGTCTTCATTTCGCTCCAGTCGGCGAGGCTGTTGTCGAACAGCTTGTCGTCATAGGACATCTGGCTCATGTACCAGTAGACGCGGGCGTACATCGCATCGGAATCGGCGGTACGCACAGCCTTGGCGCTGCGGGCGATTTCGTCGACCGAGTCCGGCGCGCTGGCCCACATCTCGGTCGAGAAGAAGGCGGCGGTGAAATAGGTCTCGTGATAGTTCGGGAACTCCTTGCGCGCTTCGGCCACCGTGTTCATCACGCCCAGGAAGCTGTAATGGTCCGTGTACGGCAGCACTTGCAGCAGGGCCTTGTAGAACTCGGGATCGCGCTCCTTCAGCATCGGCTTTTCAAGCGTGTTGATGATGCTCATCGCTTCGCGCGTGGAGGCCAGCATGCGTTCGATGTCCTCCTTCGGAACATCCTTGTAGTTGGCCGTGCCACGGAAGGTGGTGCCGCGCGCGAGCAACACGTAGACGTGGTAGATGCGCGCCGCGTTCGATTTGGGGAACTGCTTCTCCCACGCCTTCGCTTCATTCTCCATGCGCGTCCAGTAGGCCAGGTCGCGCGTACCGTGGGGACGCCGGCGCAGCTGGTTGTAGAAGATTGCCAGCTTCCATACACCGCTGCCGGTGCGCTGCATCGGATCCAGCAAGCGCTTGCGCAATGCCTCCAGGCTCTTGTAGTCGCCCTTGCTGAGATAATCCTGCACTTCGGCGATCAGCGCATTGCGGGCTTTCAGCTCGACGCTCTCCGGCACCGACGGCGCTTCCGGCTTGGCCACAGCGACCGGCGCCGGCTCCACCGCGCCCTCCATGGCAAGCGCCAAAGCCTGCTGCAAGCGCCCTGCTTCCGGCGTCGCAGGACGCGACTTGTCGAGCCGCTCCTTCCACTCATCGCCACCGATAGGACGCTGCAAGGATACGCCGTCCACGTACACGCTGACGTAGCCGAAGTAATTGAGCAGCAGCGGCTTGCCGGGGCCGAAGTAATCCTTCTCCGCCACCAGCCCTTCTCCCTTCGGCGGCCAGGGGTCGGACATATGCAGCACATCGCGCATCGCCGCCTGCAAGCGCATGGGATCGAGCTTCTTGCACGGATCGTTCAAGCGCTTGGGATGGAAGCTGCACAGCTGCGCGGTATTGCGCGTCTTGATGAACCACTGGGCGATAGAGTCGCCGGCATGGCCATCGGGCTGCTCGATCAGCATCGACGCTTCGATCGGCTCCCCCGCGTACTCCGCCAGCTTTTGATGGATGGGCCGCTGCGGATGCTGCTGCGGCCAGATGCGCATGAACTCATGGTCCGCGATCGGATGGTCGCGCAGCGCGGACGCGTAGCTCAGGTCCCACGGCAGTTCGGCGCCATGCGCGGCGCAGCAGACCAGAAGACCGGCCAATAATCTGTACATCATAAAAAAAAATCCCCCAAAGCTAAAAGCGCTGGGGGATTCTACTATCAAAACGATAACGTTGTTTTACACTACAGCGCCATCGGTTTCGTCTTTTTCCTTGATCGGCTTGATCAGGTCTTCACGCTTCACGCCCAGCCACATGGCCACTGCGGCAGCCACGAACACCGACGAGTAAATACCGAAGCAGATACCGATGGTCAGCGCGATCGCGAAGTAGTGCAGCGTAGGACCGCCCAGGAACAGCATCGACAGCACCATCATCTGCGTGCAGCCGTGGGTGATGATGGTACGCGAGATGGTCGAGGTGATCGCGTTGTCGATCACTTCATGCACCGACGACTTACGCTGCTTGCGGAAGTTTTCGCGGATACGGTCGAAGATAACCACCGACTCGTTGACCGAGTAACCCAGCACCGCCAGCACCGCCGCCAGCACCGTCAGCGAGAACTCCCAGTGGAAGAACGCGAAGAAGCCGAGAATGATGACCACGTCGTGCAGGTTGGCGATGATCGCCGCCACCGCGAATTTCCATTCGAAGCGCACAGCCAGGTAGATCATCACGCCGATGATCACCATCACCAGCGCGTTCAAACCGTTCTGCGCCAGCTCGTCGCCGACCTGCGGGCCGACGAATTCGACTTTTTGCAGCGACACCACTTCGCCGCCTGCGGCATCGGTGCAAGCGGATTTGACTACATGCTCGCCCTTGGCGGTCACGGTGTCGATCTGCTTGGTGGCGCCCTGCTCGGCCGCGCACAGCGTGGTGAACACCAGCTGCGACGCATCCTTGGAGGTGACGTTCTTCACCACCGGCAGGCGCAGCATGACGTCATGCGCGGTGCCGAAGCCGGTCACTTCCGGCTGCTCGTAGCCGATCTTCTCCAGCGAGTGACGGATCTGCTCCAGCTTTGCAGGCTGCTGGTATTTCAGTTCCATCACGGTGCCGCCGGTGAACTCCACCGAGAAGTTCAGCGGACGGGTGATCAGGAAGAACACGGCCGCGACGAAGGTCAACGCCGAAATCGCGTTGAACACCAGCGCGTGGCGCATGAACGGTATGTCTTTTTTGATGCGGAAAAATTCCATGTGAACCCCTGAGTTATTTCAGACCCGGTACCCAAACGGTACCGATGGCGAGCGATTGCAGCTTCTTCTTGCGGCCGTACCAGAGGTTGACCACACCGCGCGAGATGAACACGGCGGAGAACATCGAGGTCAAGATACCCAGGCAGTGCACCACGGCGAAGCCGCGGATCGGACCGGAACCGAACACCCACAATGCGATACCGACGATCAGCGTGGTCACGTTGGAGTCGATGATGGTCGCCCATGCGCGGTCGAAGCCGGCGGCGATCGCCGCCTGCGGCGTGGCGCCGGAACGCAGCTCTTCGCGGATACGCTCGTTAATCAGCACGTTGGCGTCAATCGCCATACCCAGCGCCAGCGCGATAGCGGCGATACCAGGCAGGGTCAGGGTCGCCTGCATCAGCGACAGCAATGCCAGCAGCAGCAACAGGTTGCAGGCCAGCGCCAGCACGCTGAAGAAGCCGAACATCATGTAGTAGGCGATCATGAAGATGGCGATGGCGGCGAAACCGTACATCGTCGAATGCAGACCCTTGTTGATGTTCTCGGCGCCCAGTTGCGGGCCGATGGTGCGTTCTTCGATCACGTCCATTGGTGCGGACAGCGCGCCGGAGCGCAGCAGCAGCGCCAGCTCGGCGGAGTTCTCCGCGTTGCCCATGCCGGTGATCTGGAAGCTGCTGCCGAATTCACTTTGGATGGTGGCGACCGACAGCACTTCCGGCTTGCCCTTCTCGAACAGCACGATGGCCATGCGCTTACCCACGTTGTCGCGGGTCAGGTCGCGCATCTTGCGGCCGCCGTCGCCGTTGAGCGTGATGCTGACGGCAGGCTGCTGGTTCTGGTCGTAGGTGGCGGTGGCGCTGGAGATCGAGTCGCCGGTGATGACGACGTCCTTGCTCAGCACGACCGGCACGTTGCGGCCGACGGTGAACAACTCGGAGTTGAACGGGATCGCCGACGTCAGCTCGGTGCCCGGGGTGACCGAGTTGTCGGTCATGCGCACTTCCAGCGTCGCGGTGCGGCCGATCACGGCGCGCGCGCGCGCCACGTCCTGCACGCCTGGCAGCTGGACCACGATGCGGTCAGGGCCCTGCTGCTGGATGATAGGTTCGGCCACGCCCAGTTCATTCACGCGCTTGGACAGCGTGGAGATGTTCTGCTTGACGCCATCGTCGATGGTTTGCTTGAGCGCGACCGGCTTCAGCGAGACGGTGGTCTTCAGCGCATCGCCTTCGCCGGAATCGACCAGCAGCAGGTCGGTCATCTGGCCTTGCAGTACGTCCTTGGCCTTCTGGCGGGTGGCGTCGTCGCGGAATTTGATTTCGATGGTGTCGCCCACGCGGTCGATGCCGGCGTGACGCACGTTCTTGTCACGCAGCGAGGTACGGGCCAGGGCCTGGATGCCTTGCACGCGCTTGGCCAATACCGCCTTGGTATCGACCTGCATCAGGAAGTGCACGCCACCGCGCAAGTCGAGGCCGAGGTACATCGGCAGCGCATGCAGCGCTTGCATCCATTTCGGCGTGTCTTTTTGCAGGTTCAGCGCGACCAGATAGGTCGGATCGGTCGGATCGGCGTTCAGGCCCTTTTCCAGCACCGACTTGGCGCGGAACTGGGTGTCCGGATCGGCGAAGCGGGCGCGCACGGAAGCGTAGGTGCCGGTGCCGTCGAAGGCGATGCCGTTGTAGGCGATGCCGGCGCCCTTGAGCACCTCTTCCACCTTGGCGCCCATGTCGGCCGAAATCTTGACGGTCGATTTGCCGCTCGTGACCTGGACCGCAGGCGATTCGCCGTAGTAGTTAGGCGCGGTGTACAGCGCGCCCAGCAGAATGGCGACTACGATCAGTATGTATTTCCAGAGAGGATAGCGATTCATATTGTTCAACGTTCAGTGTTAGGCGTCGGATGCAATAAGGCCCGCGTAGCGCGGGCCGGGACTGATTACAGCGCCTTCAGCGTGCCCTTAGGCAGCAGCATGGTGACGGAATTCTTCTGCACCGTCATTTCGGCGCCGGTGGAGATTTCCAGGGTGATGTACAGGTCGGTCACCTTGACGACCTTGCCCAGCACGCCGCCGGCGGTGACGACTTCGTCGCCCTTGGCCAGCGCTTCCATCATGGCCTTCTGTTCTTTCGCGCGCTTCTGCTGAGGACGGATCATCAGGAAGTACATCGCAACAAACATCAGGATCAGCGGCAGGAAGCTGGTGAGGTTACCGCCCAGGCCGAGTGCGTCGAGTGGGGAAGCCGATTGGGCGTAAGCGTTGGAAATGAACACAGGTGACTCCGATAATAGTTTGAAAAAATAGCGCTGTATTCTAGCACTGGCCGGAAGGCGCTAGGTCTTCCGGCTATGTGGGTGGCATAAATCTTTTTACAAGACTTACAACACTTTTAGTTAATTCAGATGCCGCGACCACGATCGGCGTGGAATTGCAGGGTCCAGGCGTGGAAGCGGTCCTCATCCAGGGCCTCGCGCATCTGGCGCATGATGTCCAGATAGTAGTGCAGGTTGTGGATGGTGTTCAGGCGCGCGCCGAGGATTTCCTGGGTGCGGTTCAGATGGTGCAGGTAGGCGCGCGAGAAGTTGCGGCAAGCATAGCAGGAGCAGGTGCTGTCCAGCGGTTCCTTGTCTTCCTTGTAACGGGCGTTCTTGATTTTCACGTCGCCGAAGCGGGTGAAGATCCAGCCGTTGCGGGCATTTCGAGTGGGCATCACGCAGTCGAACATGTCGACGCCGTTGGACACGCCGTTGACCAGGTCTTCCGGCGTGCCGACGCCCATCAGGTAGTGCGGCTTGTTGGCCGGCATTTTCGGGCCGACGTGGGCCAGGATGCGCATCATGTCTTCCTTCGGCTCGCCGACCGACAGGCCGCCGATGGCCAGACCCGGGAAGTCGATCTCTTCCAGCTTGGCCAGCGATTCGTCGCGCAGGTTCTCGAACATGCCGCCCTGGACGATGCCGAACAGCGCGTTCGGGTTCTCGCCACGGTGGAATTCGTCTTTTGATCGTTGCGCCCAGCGCAAGGACATGCGCATCGACTTTGCCGCCTCCTCAAGAGTTGCCGGGCGGTTGTCGATTTCATAAGGGGTGCATTCGTCGAACTGCATGACGATGTCGGAGTTCAGCACGCGCTGGATCTGCATCGACACTTCCGGCGACAGGAACAGCTTGTCGCCATTGATCGGCGAGTTGAAGTGCACGCCCTCTTCGGTGATCTTGCGCATCGCGCCCAGCGAAAACACCTGGAAACCGCCGGAATCGGTCAGGATCGGCTTGTCCCAGCCCATGAAGTCGTGCAGGCCGCCGAACTTGGCCATGACGTCGTTGCCCGGGCGCAGCCACAGGTGGAAGGTGTTGCCCAGGATGATCTGGGCGTCGATTTCTTTCAGTTCCAGCGGCGACATCGCCTTGACCGAGCCGTAGGTGCCGACCGGCATGAAGATCGGGGTCTGGACCACGCCGTGGTTCAGTTTGACTTCGCCGCGGCGGGCCTTGGTCAGGCCGCTGCTATCGGTCTTGTGCAGTTTAAATTCCAGCATATTGTTCCTTATTTTGCTCGTGCTTGCGTCGTCAGCAGCATGGCGTCGCCATAGCTGAAGAAACGGTATTCGTTGGCGATCGCGTGGGCGTAGGCCTTGCGGATCTCTTCAAAACCGGCGAAGGCCGACACCAGCATCAGCAGGGTCGACTTCGGCAGGTGGAAATTGGTGATCAGGCGGGTGACCGTCTTGAACTGGTAGCCGGGCGTGATGAACAGCGCGGTATCGGCGCTGCCCGCTTCCAGCTGGCCGCTCTGCGAGGCCGATTCCAGCGCGCGCAGGCTGGTGGTGCCGACCGCCACCACATCCCGGCCGGCGGCGCGGGTGGCGCACACGGCGTCCACGGTTTCCTGCGGCATGGTGTACCACTCGGTGTGCATCTTGTGCTCGGCCAGCACCTCGGCGCGCACCGGCTGGAAGGTGCCGGCGCCCACGTGCAGCGTGACGTAGGCGAAGTTGACGCCCTTGGCCTTCAGCTCGGCCAGCAGCTTCTCGTCGAAGTGCAGGCCGGCGGTCGGCGCGGCCACCGCGCCCGGCACCTTGTTGAACACGGTCTGGTAGCGGGTTTCGTCGAAGGAGTCGGCGTCGTGCTCGATGTAGGGCGGCAGCGGCAGGCGGCCGTGCGCTTCGATCAGGTCGAACACGTCGGCGTCGAAATGCAGGGTGTAGAACTCGCCGGCGCGCTCGCCGACGGTGACGTCGAAGGCGTCGGCCAGGCGGATCTTGACGCCGGGGCCGGGCGACTTGGACGCGCGCACCTGGGCCAGCACGGTGCGGTTGTCCAGCACGCGTTCGACCAGCGCCTCGATCTTGCCGCCGCTCTCCTTGACGCCGAAGAAGCGCGCCTTCAGCACACGGGTGTCGTTCATCACCAGCAGGTCGCCCGCTTGCAGCAGGCCGACGATATCGGCGAACTGGCGGTCGATGATCTGCTCGCCGTCCAGGTGCAACAGGCGGGAAGCGCTGCGGTCTGGCAGCGGGAATTGCGCAATACGCTCTTGCGGCAAGTTAAAATCGAAATCGGAAAGCGAGTACATTTGCGGACTTCTGGAAACTGTTGAAGAAAATTCGGATAGGCCCGAAGGCGGTGCAAGTCGTACAATACCGGCGTTGCTTTGCTGCGGCCAACCCTCTATTTTACGCTAGTGCCCGAAAAACGCTCCAATATGCCTGTTTCAACCTCCAAAACCGTCAAGAAGACAGTCAGCCCGGAAGCCAAGCTGGCCAAGCTGGGCCTGCACACCGATATGGACCTGGTGCTGCACCTGCCCATGCGCTACGAGGACGAAACCCAGGTCATCACCATCGAAGAGGCCCGCCTGCACGGCGGCGAGACCTCGCAGGTCGAGGGTTTGGTGGTCAAAAATGAAATCACCTACAAGCCGCGCAAGCAGCTGCTGGTGCATATCGCCGACGAGACGGGCGATTTGCAGCTGCGCTTCATGAATTTCTACGGCAGCCAGGTCAAGCAGCTGGCCGAGGGCACGCGGGTGCGCGCGCGCGGCGAGCTGAAACACGGCTTCTTCGGCGCCGAGATGGTGCACCCGGCCTACAAGGTGGTCAACGAAGGCGCGCCGCTGCCGACTTCCCTGACGCCGGTGTATCCATCGGGCGAAGGCCTGTCGCAGCCGATACTGCGGCGCGCCATCGGCGATGCGATGAAGCGGGTCGACTGGACCGACACGCTGCCGGAGCAGTTGCGCGCGCAGATGCAGCTGTCCGACTTCGAGCCTTCGGTGAAACTGCTGCACTATCCGCCGCAGCAGGTGGACGAGCACGCGCTGCTCGACCGTTCGCATCCGGCGTGGACCCGCATGAAGTTCGACGAACTGCTGGCGCAGCAGCTGTCGCTCAAGCGCGCGCAGCGTGCGCGCCGCTCCAAGGGCGCGGCGGCGCTGACCGTCATCGGTGCGCTGTCAGAAAGCTTCCAGGCCGCGCTTCCGTTCAAGCTGACCGGCGCGCAGCAGCGCGTGCTGAACGAAATCCGCGCCGACCTGCGCCATCCGTATCCGATGCAGCGGCTGTTGCAGGGCGACGTCGGTAGCGGCAAGACGGTGGTATCGGCGCTGGCGGCCGCGCAGGCGATCGACAGCGGCTACCAGGCCGCACTGATGGCGCCGACCGAAATCCTCGCCGACCAGCACTTCCGCAAGATCGCCGCGTGGATGGAGCCGTTGGGCGTCAAGGTCGCGTGGCTGACGGGCAGTTTGAAGAAAAAGGAAAAGCTGGCCGCGTATGCGCTGATCGAATCGGGCGAGGCGCAGCTGGTGATCGGCACGCATGCGTTGATCCAGGAGGCTGTGAACTTCGCCAACCTGGGGCTGGTGATCGTCGACGAGCAGCACCGCTTCGGCGTGGGCCAGCGCCTGACCTTGCGCAACAAGGGTGTCGAGGGCGCCGTCCCGCACCAGCTGATGATGTCGGCCACGCCGATTCCGCGCACGCTGGCGATGACCTACTACGCCGACCTGGAAGTATCGGTAATCGACGAACTTCCGCCGGGCCGCAGCCCGATCGTCACGCGTGCCATCGACCAGAATCGTCGCGATGAAGTGATCGAGCGCGTACATGCCGCCGCGCTGGAAGGACGACAGATTTACTGGGTATGTCCGCTGATCGAGGAATCGGAAGCGCTGCAACTGCAAACCGCGACCGACACGCACGCGCTGCTGGCCGAAGCGCTGCCGGACCTGAACGTGGGCCTGGTGCACGGCCGCCTCAAACCGGCCGAGAAGCAGTCCGTCATGGACGCCTTCAGCGCCAACGAGATGCAGGTGCTGGTCGCCACTACCGTGATCGAAGTGGGCGTGGACGTGCCGAATGCATCGCTGATGGTGATCGAGCATGCGGAGCGTTTCGGCCTGTCGCAGCTGCACCAGCTGCGTGGACGCGTGGGACGGGGCTCGGCGGCGTCGGTGTGCCTGCTGCTGTACCAAAGCCCACTGGGAGGCGTCGCCAAGCAGCGCCTGATGACGATGCGCGAAACCACCGACGGCTTCGAGATAGCGCGCCGCGATTTGGAGATCCGCGGCCCCGGCGAATTCCTCGGCGCCCGCCAGTCCGGCCAGGCGATGCTGCGCTTTGCCGATCTGGAAACGGACGGCTGGCTGGTGGACCAGGCGCGCGACGTCGCCCACGACCTGCTGCACGCCAACACCCCCGAAAAAGCCGCCACCGTCGAAGCCCATCTGGCCCGCTGGCTAGGCGGCCGCGAAGAGTTCCTCAAAGTCTAGCTGGGGTCAAGTCTGACATTCGGACACGAGCCCAGCCGTAACGACCGCTAAGGCAGAGGCCGTGTCCGAATGTCAGACTTGACCCCAATGTTAAAAGCACAGGTAGAAGCGGTTGGCGAGGTCCAGCAGGAAGTCTGGCGTCAGGTAGGCCATGAACACCAGCGCCAGCACCACCGCGCTGGCCGCGCGCAGCAGCCAGGTTTTCATCGCTAGGCCGCCTTCAAGGCGCCGCGCTCGATGGCGCGCTCGTTGATCGGCAGATTGATCAAGCCCGCCATGATGCTCAACCCAATCGCGATGCCCCAGACGATGTCGTAGCTGCCCAGCTTCGCAAACAGGTAGCCGGCCAACCACACGCCGATGAAACTACCCACCTGGTGCGAGAAGAACACCACGCCCGCCAGCATCGACATGTGCTTGACGCCGAAGATGCCGGCGATGATGCCGTTCGTCAGCGGCACCGTCGACAGCCAGATGAATCCTATCGCCGCCGCAAACACGTACACCGAATACGGCGTCAACGGCGCCAGCAGGAACAGGCCGATGACAACGGCGCGCGTAAAGTAGATCGATGACAGCAGGTAGCGTTTAGGGAAGCGTCCACCCAACTTGCCCGCATAGTAGGAACCGAAGATATTGAACAAGCCAATCAACGCCAGCGCCATCACCGCCACGCCCGGACTGGCGATGCCTTTGTCCTTCAGGTACGCCGGCATGTGCACGCCGATGAACACCAGCTGGAAGCCGCACACGAAATAGCCCGCCACCAGGAACAGGAAGGATCGGTTGCCCACCGCTTCACTCATCGCCTCGCGCACGCTTTGCTGCGGACCGCTATGCTCCACCGCCGGCTCGCGCAGGTGGAAGGACATCGGTATCATCAGCAGCACCACCAGCCCGGCCAACAAATAGAAGGCATTCTGCCAGCCCACCGCCGATATCAGTTGCTGCTCGACCGGCATCATCAGGAACTGGCCGAAGGAACTGGCGGCACCGGAGATGCCGAACGCCCACGAGCGCTTTTCCATCGGCGCCACCCGGCCGATGATGCCGCTGACCGCGCCGAACGCGGTGCACGCCAGCCCCAGGCCGATGAAGATGCCGGAGCCGATCACGAACAAGGCGGGCTGCGTCACCAGCGCCATCCACACCAGCCCCGCCATGTAGCTGACCGCGCCCACCAGCACCACGCGCATGGTGCCGAAACGATCCGCCGCCATGCCGGCGAACGGGCCGAACGCGCCCCACAACAGGTTCTGCAAGGCCAGCGCCAGCGAATAGGTTTCACGTGTCCAGCCGTTCGCTTGCGAGATGGGCTGCATCCAGAAGCCGAAGCCGTGGCGCACGCCCATCGCCAGCGTCAGGACCACGCCGCTGGCCAGCAGGACTGTTTTCAGTGAGGGAGTGCGGGTGGCGACGAACATGATAGGGACCTGATTGTGGAAACGATATCTGTCGATTCTAACCAGTTCCCACCGCCCGCGCTTGAAGGCCTTAGACGTCGAAGGTGTATTTCAGACCGATCTGCGCGCGGATGTCGTCCAGCGTACCCATGATGGACAGCGTTTCTTCGTGCGGCATCACCGGACTTTCGATCAAGCCGGCGCGGATGCAGCGCCCCACTTCCTGCGCCTCATGGGTATAGCCATTTCCGCTGCGTGGCAGGTTGATGGTGCGCTCGCTGCGCGAGGCGCCGTCCACCAGCGTCACGGTGATGGTCTCGGTGTTGTGGAAGCGGTCATGCAGGCGCAGGAAGCCCTTCGTGCCCGAGATGGTCAGCTCGGTCGGCGTGCGCGAACGCAGGCTGCATGCGCACGACGACACGCCGCCGTCCTTGTGCATCAGCGTGAACGCGGTCTGCACGTCGACGCCGGTGGCGCCCATCTCCGCCTGCGCCTTCACGCCCGTCACCGGGCCGAGGAAGAACGACGCCATCGACAAGGGATAAATGCCCAGGTCCAGCAATGCGCCACCGCCCAGTTCAGGCGCGAACAGGCGATGCTCCGGTCCCACATCCGCGGTAAAGCCGAAGTCCGCGCTGACGTTGGCCGGCACGCCGATCTCGCCGCTGTCGACGATGCGCTTGGCCTCCACCACGGCCGGCATGAAGCGCGTCCACATCGCCTCCATGACGAACAGCTTTTTCTGGCGCGCCAGGTTGATGATGTCCTCGGCCTGGCGACGGTTCATGGTGAACGACTTCTCCACCAGCACGCCCTTGCCGCCGTGGAGGCACATCAGCGCGTTCTCGTGGTGCATGGGGTGCGGCGTGCCGATGTAGATGACGTCGACCTCGGGATCGTCCGCCAACGCCTGGTAGCTGCCGTGGAAACGCTCCGCGCCATGTTCGACACCGAACTTGGTAGCGCTATCTACACTGCGTGAAGCAACGGCGGCCAGCTTGGCGCCGGGCGTGTCCTGCAAGGCGATGGCGAAAGCCTTGGCGATCTTGCCGGTGCCGAGTATCCCCCAGCGAATTACCTGCGTCATGGCGTGCTCTTTCTGCCGCATCGGCGGCGAAGTCGGTTAAAAAATCTATTTTACCGCTGGTGCGCGTTTGGGACGGAACACCGTTGCGTCGCTGTAGAAAGCGTCGTCCTGTTCCGGCCACCAGCCCGGCACGCCCAGCGCCTGCATCGGCGTGAAGTCGGCGGTGCTGAGGCCATGCTCGGCCAGATCCCGCGCCACCCTGGCGTCGATCCAATGACGGCGGGCGTCGTGGTCCATGGCGAAAAAATCGTCGCCGGCCACCACCACGCGGGTGTGCGCGGTGATCGCCTTGCGTGGTGCGACCAGCTTCTCCATCAACGCGTGGCCGAACAGCCATACCTGCGCGTCCGGCCCGAAGCTGGCGCGCTGCTCGATAAAGGCTGCGCGCCATTGATGGTCGCGCAGCGCAGCCGTCAGCGCATGGCCGGCGGCGTTGTCGCGTACTACGAGCAAGGCTGCGTTCTCGTCGAAGATGGTGGCGCCGTCACGCGCGGGGCCACGCGATTTGCCAACGCCGTCGCGTTCGATCTGCGCCGCCTGCAAGGCGTTCAGCTGCACTTTGATGCGCGGGAAGCTAAGCCACACAAGGCCGTTGAAGAAGTCGTGCAGGTTATCGCGCGTGGGCACGCCGCCGGTGGCGCCGATGAAGGCTTCGTAGGCTGTGCCGTCAGGCAGCGACTCCTGCGGCACGAAAGAGATGGGCAAATCCAGATGATTGCGCAAGCCCAGTGCTGCGGCTTGCGCGTTGAACGTATCCATGAAGGGCACGTCCGCTGACAGCTGGCCGGCCGCTGTGCGGACCGAGTCGTACCAGGGACGCGACCAGTCTATCGCTTGCAGCACTGCTTATACCATTTTCCAGTTGATGGTTTCGCCGGCGTTGAGCGGCACCACCTGCTGGTCCGCCAGCGGCAGGGTTTCCGGCAGCGTCCATTGCTCGCGCTTGAGGGTGATGGTGTCGGTGTTGCGCGGCAGGTTGTAGAAGGCCGGGCCGTTGAAGCTGGCGAAGGCTTCCAGCTTGTCCAGCGCGCCGGCGCGTTCGAAGGCTTCAGCGTACAGCTCCATCGCGTGCAGCGCGGTGTAGCAGCCGGCGCAGCCGCAAGCGGCTTCCTTGGCGCCCTGCGCGTGCGGCGCGGAGTCGGTGCCGAGGAAGAAGCGCTCGTCGCCGCTGGTGGCGGCGGTGACCAGCGCCAGGCGGTGTTCTTCGCGCTTCAGCACCGGCAGGCAGTAGTAGTGCGGACGGATGCCGCCCTTGAAGATGTCGTTGCGGTTGTACAGCAGGTGATGCGCGGTGATGGTCGCGGCGATCGGGCCTTCGGCTTCCGCCACGTACTGCGCGGCGTGCTTGGTGGTGATGTGTTCGAAGACGATGTTCAGCGCCGGGAAGTCGCGGCGCAGCGGGCGCATCACGCGCTCGATGAAGACGGCTTCGCGGTCGAACAGGTCGATGTCCTGGTCGGTGACTTCGCCGTGGACCAGGAAGGGCATGCCCACTTCCTGCATCATCTCCAGCGTCTTGTAGCAGTTGGACAGGTCGGTCACGCCGGCGTCCGAGTTGGTGGTGGCGCCGGCCGGATACAGCTTGACCGCGTGGACGATGCCGCTTTCCTGCGCGCGCAGGATCTCGTCCGGCGGCGTGTTGTTGGTCAGGTAGAGCGTCATCAGCGGCTCGAACTTCATGCCAGCCGGCAGGGCCGCCATGATGCGGTTGCGATAGGCTTCGGCGGCGGCGGTGGTGGTCACCGGCGGTTTCAGGTTGGGCATCACGATGGCACGGCCAAACTGGCGCGCGCTATGCGGCAGCACGCTGGCCAGGGTGGCGCCGTCGCGCAGGTGCAAATGCCAGTCGTCGGGACGGGCGATGGTGATGCTGTCTGGGGTGTGTTCGAGGTCGGACATGGCGGCGGGCTTTCAGGCTATCAATGGCGAATACCGCCATTTTACCCTCTTGCGCCGCTCGCTTGACAGTACGTACGTTAAGGCGTACGTTTTGATCACGCAACAAGGGAGCAGTCATGGATACCATCTCAGCCAGCGACGCGCGCGCGCGGCTCTATAACCTGATCGACGAAACCGCAGCCAGCCACATGCCAATCACGATCACCGGCAAGCGCAACGACGCGGTGCTTATCTCCGCCGATGACTGGCGTGCAATACAGGAAACGCTGTATTTACTGTCCGTGCCGGGAATGCGCGAGTCCATCCTTGCTGCCCGCGCCGAGCCGCTTGACGACAGCGATAAGGAATTGATCTGGTGAGCTGGCAACTGGTGTACTCCCACCAGGCTCAGAAAGATGCAAAGAAAGTTGCTGCAGCAGGAATGAAGCGGCAAGTGCAGGCACTTCTCGACCTACTGGCCAATGATCCTTTCGCGCGCCCGCCGCCTTTTGAAAAACTTGTCGGCGACCTGGCGGGCGCCTACTCGCGCAGGATCAACATACATCACCGCCTCGTCTATGAGGTTTTTCCGGATCAGCATGTTGTTCGCATCCTGCGCATGTGGACGCACTACGCATAGCGCAGCCGGATCCTTAGAAGCGAATCACCGTCTTTCCTGCGCCGTGGCCGGTTTTATTGCGCTCGATGGCGGCCGGCGCCTGTTCAGCGGTGACGACCTCCGAGACCACCACGGTCAACTCGCCGCTCGCAACCTGCGCCGCGATCCGCGCCAGCAGTGCGCCGTCGGGATGCATGGTGTTCCAGCTGCCGCGACGACCGTCCGGCACGCGCGCTGCGATGTCCGGCGCGGCGATGCTGACGATGCGGCCCTGCGGCGACAGCACTTGCCACGAGCGGTCCAGCGTTTCGCCGCCCACCAGATCGAACACCAGATCGACGTTCTTCGCCACGTCCTCGAAGCGTGTGGTTTTGTAGTCGATCACCTCATCGGCGCCAAGGCTGCGCAGCAGATCGGCATTGCGACCTTGTGCCGTGACCAGCACACGGGCGCCGGCCTGCTTGGCAAACTGCACGGCGTAGCTGCCGACACCGCCGGCGGCGCCATGGATCAGCACCGTCTCGCCTCGCTTGAGCAGGCCGGCCTCAAACAGCGACTGCCATGCCGTCATCGCGGCGACAGGAATGGCCGCGGCGGTGGCATCGTCAATCGCCGCAGGAATCAGCGCCAACTTCGATGCGGCCACCGTCACGTATGCGGCGTAGGCCCCCAAGCCGCTCAACGGTCCGAAAACACGGTCGCCGACAGCGTAACTTTGCACGTCGTTCCCAACCGCAGCCACCTCGCCGGCCAATTCAAGACCCAGCGTGGCGGGCAGCGGCAGCTGGAAAACGTCCTTGACCAGGCCATCGCGGATTTTCCAATCAAGGCCGTTGACGCCGGCGGCGACAACCCGCACCACCACCTCACCGGAACCTGGCTGCGGCATCGGCACTTCATCCCACTGCATTACCTCTACGCCGCCGTAGCCGTGAATGCGCAGCGCGCGGTTGGACGGGGCGTCAGCCAGCGCCGGATAATCGATATAGCCCTGCGCACCGGGCGCATAGAACAGCGCCGGATTCGGCGCGTTCAACGGAGCCTTCAGCTCGAAGCGGCGCGGCAGATCGGGATTGGCGAGGAAGGCGCTGCCGTAGGCGACAGCTTCGGCCTCGCCGTCCGCGATGCGCTGCTCGCCGGATTCGCGGGTCTGGCCGCCGCCCAGGATGTAGGCGCCTTTGAACAGGGGACGCAGCACGCCATGGTAGTCATATTCCGCCTTGAACTTGGCCACATGCAGATAGGCCAGATTTAGCGGCGCGAGCTTGCGCACCAGGTAGGTAAAGGTCTCCACCGGCGTCTCGTCCTTGATGTCGTTGAAGCCCATCTCCGGCGAGATCTTGATGCCGACGCGGTCGCTGCCAGCTTCTGAGATCATCGCATCGAGCACCTCAAGGATGAAGCGTGCGCGGTTGGGAAGCGAGCCGCCATACTGGTCGCCGCGCTGGTTGCTGCCCGACGACAGGAACTGTTCCGGCAGATAGCCCGACGCCGCATGCAGTTCAACGCCATCGAAGCCCGCCTCCAACGCGCGCCGCGTCGCCAGGCGGTATTCTTCCACGACGGCTGCCACTTCCGAAGTCTCCAGCGCACGTGGCGTGACGAAATCCGCCATGCCGTTGGCGGTGAAAGACTGCCCCGCAGGCTTGATGGCGGAAGGCGCCACCGGCAACGCGCCGCCAGGCAGCATGCTCGGATGCGAGATGCGGCCGGTATGCATCAGCTGCATGAAGATGCGGCCACCTTCGGCATGCACCGCCTCCGTCACCTTCTTCCATGCGGCCACTTGTTCGTCGCTGTAGATGCCCGGCGTGCGTACATAGCCCTTGCCCATCGCGCTGGGGAACACGCCTTCGGTGACGATCAGGCCGGCCGTGGCGCGCTGACGGTAGTAGGTGACGGCCAGTTCGGATTGCACGCCGTTCGCATCGTCGGCGCGCGAACGGGTCATTGGCGCCATCACCACGCGGTTGCGCAGGGTGTAACGGCCGATTTGCACTGCTGTCGATAAGGTGTTCATGGAAGCCTCGCTAAGTGAGTGAATGTGCAGCCATCATCCATTGATTCATCTTTGGGATAAATAGCTTAAAATGAAATCACTGATCCACTGATGGAGCAATCGAGATGTCACTCTTATCAAACATGGAATTGTTCGTGGCGGTCGCCAACGCCAGAGGGTTCCGGCGCGCAGCCGAGACGCTGGACATGCCCAACTCCACGCTGTCGCGCCGCATCTCGGAACTGGAAAAAGAAATCGGTGTGCGCTTGTTCCACCGCACCACCCGCAAGGTCGAGCTGACCGAGGCCGGCCAGGCTTACTTCCGCCGCTGCGAAAGCATCGTCGCCGAAGCGCGTATCGCGCACGAAGCGCTGCAGGAACTGGCCGAGCGCCCCAGCGGCACGCTGCGGGTATCGATGCCGGTGGACCTGGCGATCTCCTATCTGGCGCCATCGCTCAAGGCATTCGGCGAACAGTATCCGCAGATCGATTTTGAAATGGACCTCACGCCGCGCCGCGTCGACCTGGTGACCGACGGCTTCGATTGCGCGATCCGCATGGGCACACCGCCGCCGACGCCGTCGACGCTGATCGCCAGGCAGGTCGGCCTGCTGCCGCGCTATCTGTACGCGTCACCGGCATATCTACGTGGCGCGCCGCCGCTGAAACATCCCGACGACCTGGCGAACCACCAGTGCATGATCCAGTTCCCCGGCGGAGGCAAGGCGCAGTGGACGCTGTCCTCCCGCAAAAAGACAGCGACCGTCGACGTCAGCGGCCGCTACACAGCCAACAACGTCAGCATGTGCAAGAAGATGGCGACACTGGGTATGGGGATAGCGGTTTCCGCCGGCCCCGAGGCGCTGGAGGAACTGGAACGCGGCCAGTTGCAGCGCGTGCTGCCGGAATGGGACTTCGCGCCGATACCCGTGTATGCGATCATCGAATCGCGCCTGATCCCGTCGCGGGTAAGGTTGTTCATCGATTTCGTGCAGGCCAGCTTGAGGGGATACTCCACGCCCCTGTAGACGCGGAGCCCGTCCTTACTGGGCCGCGACCCAGGCCTTGGTTTCGGCCAGCATCTTGTCGAGGCGCGCGCGGTCGTAGACCTGGCCACGGCTGACCACCGTGCGGATCTTGCGGGTGGCGGCGATGTCTTGCAGCGGATTAGCATCCAGCACCAGCAGGTCGGCCGTCTTGCCGGCTTCCAGGCTGCCGTAGCGGTCCAGGTGGCCGAGGAAGCGCGGGCCGTTGATCACGGCCGTCCGCAAGGCCTGCACCGGCGTCAGGCCGTATTGCACGTACAGGCCGATTTCGTCATGCAGCGCCTGGCCCGGATAGTCATAGGAATTCAAAAAGCCCGCATCGGTGCCGGCGATGATGCTGACGCCTTCCTGCGCCAACAGCGGCAGCAGCGAGGCCGACTTCTCGAACGTCGCCTTGCGCAGCGCGATCGCCTCGGCGTTGTCCTGCGCCGCTCGCTGCACGCGCCAGTCGTAGGTGGCGCGCAGGCCTTTGCCGATGTACTGCAAGGCCGAATCGTGCGAGTGATCGTCGCGGTCCAGGTAGGCCACCACGCGCGATACCGACAGCGTCGGCACCACCGCCGTGCCCTTGGAGGCCATGTAGCGGAACGAGGCGCGCGCGGTCGGCTCGTCGTAGGTGGCCAGGCTCTGCTTCATGGCTTCCTTGCCGGTCAGTGTGCCGGCCGCCACTTGTGCGGTCAACTCGGCCTCCTTCGGCGTCGAAGAGCGCAGCAGGTAGGATTGATGCTCCACCGTGCCCAGCCCCGCATCGAACATCTGCGCCAGCGTCAGTTGCACCGGAACGTGGCCGGAAGTGCGCATGCCGCGCTCCCTGGCCTGGCGCAGCGCCTCCAGGTAGATCTCCGGCTTCAGCGTGTTCTCGGTGATTTTGACGAAGTCCACCTTCTGCGCCTGCAAGCCGTCCAGCGCCTTGCTCACCTCTTCCGGCGTACCGACTTCGATGGTGCCCTTCCACAGCGGCTTGTAGCCTTCCAGCTTGGCGCCGGAGGTGAAGATGGTCGGCCCTTCCAGTTGGCCGGCCTTGATCTGGTCGCGCCAGGCCAGCACGGTATCCGGCAGGTCGCCGGAGCAGTCGCGCACGGCGGTGATACCGTTGGCGAGGTACAGCGCCAACAGATGCTTGTTCTCTTCGATCAGGGCCGGGCCGCCGCCGAAGTGCACGTGCGTGTCCCACAGGCCCGGCATCAGGTATTTGCCCGGCAGGCGGATGGTCCGCTTGGCGGCGTAGCCGGACAGCTGGCGGTCGTCGACCACGGCGACGATGGTGTCGCCCTTCAGCAGCACCGACTTGCCCTTGACGGCCTTGCCGCCCGCGACATCGATCAGCGTGGCCTTGGTCAGCACCAGGTCGACAGCGATTTTGTCAGCGGCATGCGCGCTGGCGAGAAGGCCAAGCGCCAGCATGGCGCCTGCTATTTTCTTCATGGATGGCATGCGATGTCCCCGTTTATACGATGCAGTGGCGAGGATACTACCAGAGCCTAGCGCATGATGGCGACACGCTTTTGCAGCTGCCTTGCCAGCCATGAAAGCAGGCAGCACAACACAAGGTAAACCAGTGCCACGAAGGTGTACATTTCCACAAGCCGGCCGTCGCGCTGCGCCACTTTGCTGGCCGCGCCAACGAAATCCGGCACCGACAGCACATACACCAGCGACACGTCCTGGAACAGCACGATGGTCTGCGTCAGCAGCACCGGCAGCATGTTGCGGAACGCCTGCGGCAGCACGATGCGGCCCATCACCTGCCAGTAGTTCAGTCCCAGCGCCTGCGCCGCCAGCACCTGCCCGCGCGGGATGGCCTGTATGCCGCCGCGCATGATCTCGCAGTAGTACGCGGCCTGGAACAAGGTGAAGGTAATCAGCGCCGACCAGAACGTGCCGACCTTGACCGGCTCCACCGCGCCGATCACCCACGCGGCGACGTAGGGCACCAAAAAATAAAACCAGAAAATCACCAGCATCAGCGGCACCGCGCGGATCAGGTTGACGTAGGCGGCGGCCACCAGCGCCAAAGGCTTGAAGCTGGCCATGCGGCCCAGCGCCAGCAAAGTGCCCAGCGCCACGCCGCCCATCATCGACAGCACCGTCAGCTCCAGCGTGAACGCCATGCCAACCTGGAACAGATAGACCCAAGAGCGGCCGATGACGTCGAAGTCGAACTGCGCGAACATCAGCGCGCTCCCAATGTGCCGGGCAGCGCCAGCCGCCGTTCCAGCACCCGCATGGCGGCGATCACCACCAGGTTGGCGAGAACGTAGATCAGCGTAGCGGCGGAAAACGCTTCGAACACCTGGAACGAAAACTCCTGGATCGCGCGGGCACTGGCGGTCAGCTCCATCAGGCCGATGGTTAGCGCGACGGAACTGTTCTTGATGATGTTGAGGAATTCGCTGGTCAGCGGCGGCAGGATGATGCGCAGCGCCAGCGGCAGCAGCACGAAGCGATAAGTCTGCGGCAGCTCCAGGCCCAGCGCCAACGCCGCCAGACGCTGCCCGCCGGCCAGCGCCTGGATGCCCGCCGTGACCTGCACCGCCACCCGCGCCGAAGTGAAGAAGCCGAGGCACGCCACGGCTGTGATGAACGGCGCGTTCGGCAGCGTCTTCAGCCAGGCGCCGGCCGTCGGCGGCAGCAGCTCGGGCGCGACAAAGAACCACAGGAACATCTGCACCAGCAGCGGCACGTTGCGGAACACTTCAACATAGCCAGTGCCGAGCAGCGGCAGCACGCGTCCCGGCAGCGTGCGCAGCGCGCCGACCGCGAAACCCAGCAACAGCGCCATCAGCCAGCCGGCCAGCGAGGTCGCCAGCGTCCAGGCCAGGCCGGACATCAGCGTATCCCAATAGGTATGGACGCCGTCCGGCGACAGTTCGCCGAAAATGCGCCAGTTCCAGTGGTAGTTCATCGCGCGCCGTAGGCGGCGGGATCAGGCGAATCGGTGGGCTTGGCGATGACGGCCTTGAGCTGCTCCGGCATCGGGAAGTTCAGATTGATGCCCTTGGGCGGGATCGGACTCTGGAACCACTTCTGGTAAAGCTTGGGGAACTCCGCCGACTGGTAGACCTGCACCAGCGCCGCATCCACCACGGCTTTGAAGGCCGGATCATCGCGCCGCATCATGATCCCGTAGGGTTCGACCGACAAGGCCTCCTTGCCGATCACGTACTCGCCGGGATTGCGCGCGCTGGCCACCTGGCTGGCCAGCAGGATATCGTCATTGGCCTCGGCGGCCGCGCGGCCGGTCTCCATCATGAGGAACGATTCCGGATGATCCTTGCCGACCACGATGTTCATGCCCAGTTGCTTCTCGGCGTTCAGCATGGTCATCTGCTTGAGGGTGGTGGTGCCGGCGGTGGCCACCAGGGTCTTGCCCTTCATGTCGGCCAGGCTGTTGATGTTCGATGATTTCTTCGACAGCAGCCGGCTGCCGATCACGAACATGGTCGGCGCGAACGCCACTTGCTTCTGGCGCTCCGCGTTGTTGGTGGTAGAGCCGCATTCGAGGTCGATGGTGCCGTTTGCCATCAGCGGGATGCGGTTGGCGGAGGTGACCGGATTCATCGCCACCTTGACCGGCATGCCCAGATGCTTCTGCACCGCCGCGACGATCTTCATGCACAGGTCGACCGAATAACCCTGGTACTGCTGCTTGTCGTCGAGGTAGGAGAAGGGAATCGAGCCGTCGCGCACGCCGAGCGTGATGGCGCCGGTGCGCTTGATCTTGGCCAGCGTGCCGCCGGCTTCCTGCGCTGTGGCCTGGCCACCGAGACAGGCCAGGGTCAAAAGTATGAGTACCCGCGGTAATGACATGATTCCTCCCTAAGCAGAAAAAATGTACCGAGCGTCAAACTTGCCAGTTAGTGGATGATCCTCGCGAGGAAATCGCGCGCGCGCTCGGAACGCGGCGCACCGAAGAACTCATCCTTGCTGCAGTCTTCCAGGATGCTGCCCTTGTCCATGAAGACCACCCGGTTCGCCACCTTTTTGGCGAAGCCCATTTCATGCGTCACCACCATCATGGTCATGCCCTCTTGCGCCAGGCCGACCATCACATCGAGCACTTCGTTGATCATCTCCGGATCCAGCGCCGAAGTCGGCTCGTCGAACAGCATCGCGATCGGGTCCATCGCCAGCGCGCGGGCGATCGCCACGCGCTGCTGCTGGCCGCCGGACAGCTGGTTCGGATACTTGTCCTGCTGCGCCAGCAGGCCGACCCGGTCCAGGTATTGCAGGCCGCGCGCGTTGGCCTCGTCCTCGCTGCGGCCCAGCACCTTGATCTGTCCCAGGGTCAGATTCTGGCGCACCGACAGATGCGGGAACAATTCAAAATTCTGGAACACCATGCCGATGCGGGCCCGCAGCTTGGGCAAGTCCGTGCCTTTGGCGCCGACCGAGACGCCGTCGACCAGGATCTCGCCCTGCTGGAACGGCTCCAGCCCGTTGACGGTCTTGATCAGCGTCGACTTGCCCGAGCCGGACGGCCCGCATATCACCATCACATCGCCTTTGGCAACGTTGGTGTTGCAATCGGCCAATACCTGGAACTGGCCGTACCATTTATTCAGATTTTTTATCGCGATCATATATACTGCGGAACTTGCTTAATGTTTCATCAGCTTACAAGGCTAACATTGGCAGGATCATACCCCCACATAGAGGGGAAATGACATTATTTTGTATTAGATTGTGCTACCGCAGACTACCCTGCGTCGGCCTGCGTCCGAAGAGACACTACCACGGGAATTCAGAACATGCAGAAAAAAAGCCGATTGACCACCTACATACTCGTCGCACTGGCGCTGGGTATCTTTGCCGGCTACCTGGCGAACCTCAACCTGGCCAAGCCGGTCGAGTATGCGGACTATATGTCGCTGATCACCACGCTGTTCCTGCGACTGATCAAGATGATCATCGCACCGCTGGTGTTTTCGACGCTGGTGTGCGGCATCGCCAAGATGGGCGATGCCTCGGAAGTGGGCCGCATCGGCATCAAGACGCTGGGCTGGTTCTTCATCGCTTCGGTGATGTCGCTGAGCCTGGGCCTGGTGCTGGTGAACCTGTTCCGCCCGGGCGACGCACTGCTCGGCCACATGGCCGCCACCACCGCCAAGGTCGACATCGTCACCTCGGGCCTGACGCTGAAGGAATTCGTCACCCACCTGGTGCCGGCTTCCATCGTTGAAGGCATGAGCAAGAACGAGATCCTGCAGATCGTGATCTTCTCGCTGTTCTTCGGTTCGGCCGCAGCGGCCGTCGGCGAAAAGGCCAACGTCATGGTCAACGCGCTGGACGGCGTGGCGCACGTGATGCTGAAGGTCACCGGCTACGTGATGCAGTTCGCGCCGATCGCCGTGTTTGCGGCGGTGTCCGGCGTGATCGCCAAAAGCGGCCTGGGCGTGCTGCAGACCTACGGCGTCTTCATGGCCGAGTTCTACCTCGGCATCGCGCTGCTGTGGATTCTGCTGATCGTCATCGGCTTCCTGTTCCTCAAGGGCCGCATCTTCTCGCTGCTGAAGGAGCTGCGCAGCCCCGTGCTGCTGGCCTTCTCGACCGCGTCGAGCGAAGCGGCTTATCCGAAGACGCTGGAAGGCCTGGAGCGCTTCGGTGTGCGCAACCGCATCGCCGCCTTCGTGCTGCCGATCGGCTATTCGTTCAACCTGGACGGCTCGATGATGTACTGCACCTTCGCCACCGTGTTCATCGCCCAGGCTTACGGCATCGAGATGTCGCTGGGCCAGCAGATGACCATGATGATGGTGCTGATGCTGACTTCCAAGGGCATGGCCGGCGTACCGCGCGCCTCGCTGGTGGTGATCGCCGCGACGCTGGGCCAGTTCAACATTCCGGAAGCGGGCATGCTGCTGTTGCTGGGTATCGACCACTTCCTGGACATGGCGCGCTCCGCCACCAACGTCATCGGCAACGGTGTCGCCACGGCGGTGGTCGCCAAGTGGGAGGGCGAGCTGGTCGACCCGCTCAAGAACTTAGAAGTAGCGGACGCACCGCTGCAATAAGCGGCGCGACCAAGCAAAAGGCCACCTCGCGGTGGCCTTTTTTTTCGTCACAGCCAAGTGCGCTTGCCCTCAGGCTTGGCACCCATCTCGCGCAATCTGCGCCGCAAACGCGCATTGTCCACCAGGGCAGAAACCAGCGTCACCAATATGATGACGTTGAAAGCCTCGCTGCCGAAAAACCTGAAGAACAGCGCCGCGCCGCCTGCGCAAAGCAAACCGGCAATCAATAGCATCAAACCATCTTTCATGGGCCTCTCCTCGCAATCTCCCGATGACACATCATAATGCGTCCTGCGCGACCTCACCGCAAGCAACCGCAGTCCCACTTGCGCGGAATCATTATTCGACTTGGTGAGATTTGCAATTGCGCCGGCCGGGGCGCTGATGCACCATCTACGCACATTTTGCATAGATGGAGACAGCATGACATCATCCCGGCGCGCGGCGCTGAAAACGATATTGGCTGGCGCCGCAGCCGCGCCGCAACTGGCACGCGCGATGGAACCGAAATGGGGGCGCGGCATCGAAGGCCAGCGCAAGGCGGACCTGGGCAATGGCACCTACCTCAATCCCATCCTGTCCGGCGACCATCCCGATCCCACCATCCTCAAGGACGGCGACGATTACTACATGACGTTTTCGTCCTTCCTGTCCTACCCCGGCATCATCCTCTGGCACTCGCGCGACCTGGTGAACTGGGAGCCGATCGGCCCGGCGCTGACCCAGCCGATTGGCAGCGTCTGGGCCATGGACCTCGTCAAGTACCACGGCCGCTACTTCATCTACATCCCCGCCACCCCGAACAGCAAAGGCACCATCTTTGTCATCTGGGCCGACAACATCAGGGGCCCGTGGAGCGATCCGATCGACCTGCACATCGACGCCATCGATCCCGGCCACGCGGTCGGCGAGGACGGCAAGCGCTACCTGTTCGTCAACGGCGTGCGCCGCATCGGCCTGACCGACGATGGCCTGGCGACCGTCGGCGCGCTCGAAAAAGTCTATGAACCATGGCGCTATCCTTCCGACTGGGTGGTGGAGATGTTCGCCCCCGAAGGACCGAAGCTGTTGCGCCGCAACGGCTGGTTTTACCTGGTGCTGGCGGTCGGCGGCACCTCCGGCCCGCCGACCAGCCACATGGTGATCGCCGCACGCTCACGGTCCATCCATGGGCCGTGGGAGAACTGCCCTCAGAATCCGCTGGTGCGCACCAGGAGCGCCGAGGAACGATGGTGGTCGCGCGGCCACGCCACGCTGGTCGAAGGTCCGGCCGGCGACTGGTGGATGGTCTACCACGGCTACGAGAACGGCTACCGCACCCTCGGCCGCCAGGCGCTGCTCGAACCGATCGAATGGACGGCGGACGGCTGGTTCAAGCCCAAGGGTGGCGACCTGTCGTCGCCGCTGCCGATGCCGAAGAAAGGCACAGCCGTTCAAGCAGGCTTCGCCAAATCGGACGACTTCACGAAAAACAAATTCGGCGTGCAGTGGTGCTTCTTCAATCCGGGACCGGACGAGATGAAGCGTGTGCGCTTTGAACAGGGCTCGATCAACATCGCGGGCAAAGGCACATCGCCGGCCGACTGCTCGCCACTATCCTGCATCGTCGGCGACCACGCCTACGAAGCCAGCGTCACGCTGGAGATCAGCGGCGCAGGCCATGGCGGCCTGCTACTGCACTACAACGAGCGCATGTTTGTCGGCATCGGCTTCAGCGCCACGCACATGCTGACCTACCAGTACGCCAGCGAACAAAGTTGGATGCGCGAAGCCGTGAGGGCCTCCACGGTGCGCATCCGCGTCAGGAACGACCGCCACATCGTGACCTTCTTCTACGCGCTGGACGACGGCAAATGGATACAGCACCCGTGGCAGATGGAGACCTCCGGCATGCACCACAACGTCTTCGGCGGCTTCCTTAGTTTGCAGCCGGCGGTGTACAGCGCCGGCGAAGGCGCTGTACACATGCGGGACTTCCAGTACCGCGCGCTGGCCTAGTTCTGGCCGGCGTAGACCTTCACCAGGTCGTACAGGAAGGTGCGACCTTCCATCAGCGACTGCACGCCGATGTATTCGTTCAGGCCGTGGATATTGCCCAGGTCCGGCGTCAGGAAGATGCCGCTGATGCCGTAGGTTGGAATGCCGGCCGCGTTCAGGAACTGGCCGTCGGTGGCGCCCGATTGCAGGATCGGCAGCACCGGCACGCCGGGCCACATCTTCGCGGTCAGCTTTTCAACCGGCTCCATGATGGCGCGCGTCAGCTCCGGCGGCGCTGAATTCTCGCCACGGATCTCCAGCGTCTCCACCTTCACCGCCGGATCGTTGATCGCCTTGACCAGCGCCTCGCGCACCGTCTCCTGCGTCACGCCGGGGAAGATGCGGCAGTTGATGTTGGCGCGTGCGCGCTGCGGCAAAGCGTTGGTGGCGTGGCCGGCGTCCAGCATGGTCGCCACGCAGGTCGTGTGCAGCATCGCGCCCCAGCTGGTGTCGCGGCCCGAGACCAGCGCCACCGCCTTGGCGTCCTTCGGATTCTTCACCACAGCCAGCATCGCCGCCGCCACGTCCTTATGGCCTTCGGCCGCCTGGATCTTCGACATGCCGGTCAGGTAGCCACGGCTGCCGTCGGCCAGCTGGATCGGGAAGGTGTAGCCTTCGATCTTCTTCAGCGCGCCGGCCAGGTGGTAGATCGCATTGTCCTTTTGCGGACGCGAGCTGTGGCCGCCGCGATTGGTCACTTCCAGCCGGTAGTTCTGCGACACCTTCTCGCCCGCCTGCACCGTCATCGATACGCGCTTGCCGGCAGCATCGAGCTCGCCGCCCGCGCCTTCGTTGATGGCGAAACCGGCGTCGATCAGTTCGCGGCGGTTCTTGGTCAGCCACTCGGCGCCGTTGAAGGCGCCGCCGGTCTCCTCGCCGCAGGTCAGCGCCATCTTCAGCGTGTGGCGCGGCACATAGCCTTCGGTCTTGAAGCGTACCAGCGTGTCGGCCCAGATGGCCGCCTGCGCCTTGTCGTCCAGCGCGCCGCGCGCGTAGAACTTGCCGTCTTCCTCGATCAGCGTGAACGGATCGCGCACCCAGTCCTCACGCTTGGCCTCGACCACGTCAATGTGCGCCAGCAGCAGGATGGCTTTCGCCTTCGGATCGCTGCCCGGCAGGACCGCCACCAGGCCGCCCTCCTTCGGATGCGCAGGATCGGCGAACAGGTGCAGCTGGGAGTCGGCGAAACCCGCCGTCTTCAATCGCGCGGCGATGCGCTCGGCGGCCAGCGTGCAGCTGCCCGCGGACAGCGTGGTATTGGTTTCGACCAGCTCCTTGTACAGGGCGCGGAACTGCGGTTCCGTAGGGTCGGCATACGCATTCTGAACACAAGCCATCAAGACAGTTACCGCACCCAGCGCAAAACGAGACTTCATAGTCGCTTCCTTAGTTAGACTGCATCCACGACGTCGTCGGGGGACGACGCCAATTCTTCATCGGCCTTGGCCTGCTGCCGTTGCCACATCTGCGCGTACAGGCCGTCCGCCGCCAGCAGCGACTGGTGCGTGCCGCGTTCGACGATGCGGCCGTGGTCCAGCACCAGGATCTGCTGCGCGTCCGCCACCGTGGACAGGCGGTGCGCGATCACCATCGTCGTGCGGCTCTTGGCGATTTCCTTCAACTGCGCCTGGATCGCCTGTTCGGCCTTGGAGTCCAGCGCGGACGTGGCTTCGTCGAAGATCAGGATGGCGGGATTTTTCAACAGCGTGCGGGCGATCGCCACGCGCTGCTTCTCGCCGCCGGAAAGTTTGAGACCGCGCTCGCCGACCATGGTGGCGTAGCCGTCCGGCAGGCTGTCGATGAAGTCGTGGATGGAGGCCGCGCGCGCCGCCGCCACGATCTGCTCCTTGGTCGCGCCGGGCTGGCCGTAGGCGATGTTGTATTCGATGGTGTCGTTGAACAGCACCGTATCCTGCGGCACGATGCCGATCGCGTGGCGCAGCGTGTCCTGCGTAACGGTGCGCAGGTCCTGTCCGTCGATGGTGATGCCGCCGGCGTTGACTTCGTAGAAGCGGAACAGCAACCGCGACAAGGTCGACTTGCCCGAACCACTGTGGCCCACCACCGCCGTCGTCGTGCCCGGAGCGATGGTGAAGTCCACGTCGAACAGGATCTGGCGCTTGGCTTCGTAGCTGAAGTCCACGTGGTTGAAGCGCACCTGCGCGCCATGCGTGATCAGCGGCTGCGCGTCCGGCGAGTCGGCCACTTCGCGGTTCTGGTCCAGCAGCGAGAACAGCTTCTCCATGTCGGCCAGGCTTTGCTTGATCTCGCGGTAGATCACGCCGAGGAAGTTGAGCGGTATGTACAACTGGATCATGAAGGAGTTCACCAGCACCAGGTCACCCAGCGTCATCTTGCCGTCGATGACGCCTTGCGTGGCGCGCCACAGGATCAGCGTAACGGCGGTGGCGATGATCAGCGACTGTCCGGTGTTCAGCAGCGACAGCGACGTCTGCGATTTGACGGCGGCCGATTCGTAGCGCTGCAAGCCTTCGTCATAGCGACGCGCTTCGTAGTCTTCGTTGCCGAAGTACTTGACGGTCTCGTAGTTGATCAGCGAATCGATGGCCTTGGTGTTGGCCTTCGAATCCAGCTCGTTCATGGTGCGGCGGAAGTGCGTGCGCCAGTCGGTGACGAAGATGGTGAACGAGATGTACGTCACCAGCGCGACGAAGGTGATCACCGAGAACCAGATGTCGTAGTGCGTGACGAGGTAGCCCAGCACCAGCGTGATCTCCACCAGCGTCGGCAGGATGTTGAACAGCGTGTAGGAGATCAGCGAACCGACGGCGCGCGTGCCGCGTTCGATGTCGCGCGTCATGCCGCCGGTCTGGCGGTTCAGGTGGAAGCGCAGCGACAGCGCGTGCAGATGGCGGAACACCTGCAGCGCGATGGTGCGCACCGCGCGCTGCGTGACGCGCGCGAACAGGAACTCGCGCAGCTCGGTGAACAAGGTGGTCGACACACGCAGTACGCCGTAGGCCACCAGCGCTCCAAGCGGCAGCACCAGCAGCGCCTGTGGATGCGAGGGCGAGATGCTCAGGCTGTCGATCAGGCGCTTCATCACGACCGGCACGCCGACGTTGGCCAGCTTGGCGCCGATCAGGCAGCCCAACGCCAGCAGCACGCGCCATTTGTAGACCCACAGGTAAGGGAAGAGTGTTTTCAGCGTCGCCATGTCGCTGCGCGCAGGGGCGGCGTTGCTGGCGTCGGCTGGCGGGGTGTTCGGGGAGTACGTAGTACGTCGCATGGCGGATATCGGCTTTTTATGGTTCAATCCCGGTGATTGTAGCCCTTCAAGAGAATTCACGATGACCTCCCCCGAAAATCCCACCTCCATCAAAGCCGAAACCGTCAACCGCGGCCTGCCCGCCGGGAAAATGCCGGAATTGCGCATGATGCCGGCGCCATCCGACGCCAACGTCTACGGCGACGTGTTCGGCGGCTGGATCATGGCCCAGGTCGACATCGCAGGCTCGCTGCCGGCCACCCGCCGCGCCAACGGCCGCGTGGCGACCATCTCGGTGAACTCCTTCGTGTTCAAGAACCCGGTGTTCGTGGGCGACCTGCTGTCGTTTTATGCTGATATTGTCAAGGTTGGCAATACGTCCATTACCGTCAACGTCGAGGTGTTCGCCGAGCGCAACCGCCTGCAGGCCTGCACCGTTAAGGTCACCGAGGCCACGCTGACCTACGTCGCCACCGACTCGGACCGCAAGCCGCGCAAGGTGCCGCCGATCGAAACGCTGATCCGTTCCTGATCCGGCGCGGCATGCAGCAGCCTCGCCGCGCATTTCTCCTCACCGCCAGCCGCCTCGCCGCGCTGGCCGCCTCCTGCGGCAGCGCGCCTGCCAGCGCCAGCAACGCCTATCCGTTCAGCCTCGGCGTCGCCTCCGGCTCGCCGCTGCCGGACGCCGTCGTCATCTGGACCCGCATCCTGCACGATCCGCTCAACGCGGCCGCCACGCCGCCGCTGGCCTTCAGCGTGCGCTGGGAAGTGTCGGAGGACGAGCGCTTCAGCCGCATCGTCGCCAAGGGCACGGCCAGCGCCGCGCCGGAGCTGGCGCACAGCGTGCATGTCGACGTCACCGGCCTGGCGCCGGCGCGCTGGTACTGGTACCGCTTCATGCTCGGTGACGCCGTCAGCCCGATCGGCCGCACGCGCACCGCGCCCGCCGCCAACGCCCTGCCGGAGCAGCTGAAGCTGGCCGTGGCCTCCTGCCAGCACTGGGAGTTCGGCAGCTACGGCGCGCACCGCCACATCGCGGCCGCCGCGCCCGATCTGGTGGCCTTCCTGGGCGATTACATCTACGAGTGGGGCCCGTATCAGCTGACGCATCCGCAAACCGCGCTACGGACCGCTGAGAGCTTCTCGCTGGCCGATTACCGCGCCCGCTACGCCCAGTACAAGACCGACCGCGATTTGCAGGCCGCCCATCTGGCCGCGCCGTGGATCGTGACCTGGGACGACCACGAGGTGGCCAACGACTACGGCGGCGATCGCGACGAGCGGCTGGACCCGCGCTTTCCCGAGCGCCGCGCGGCCGCCTATCAAGCCTTCTACGAACACATGCCGCTGCGTTTGCCGCCGGCCGACTTCGCCCACCTGCGCATGTACCAGCGCTACGACTGGGGCCGGCTGGCGCGCTTCCACGTGCTGGACGACCGCCAGTACCGCTCCCACCATGCCTGCACGCCGGCCGGACGCGGCGGCTCCAGCTCGGTGCTCAGGCGCGAGTGCCCGGCGCTGGCCGATCCCGGCCGCACCATGCTGGGCGCGGAACAGCAGCGCTGGCTGGAGCAAGGCCTGGCCTCGTCGGCGGCGCGCTGGAACATCCTGGCCCAGCAAACGCTGATGGCGCAAAACAGCCAGGTGCCCATCATCAATGAATCCGACGGCCGCTTCTGGACCGACGGCTGGGACGGCTACCCGGCGGCGCGCCAGCGCCTGTTCGACGCGCTGCACGCCAGCAAGGCCGCCAATCCGCTGATACTGGGCGGCGACGTCCACAGCTTTTTCGCGGCCGAGCTCAACCGCATTCCCGCGCGTCCGCGTTCGGCCGCCAATCCCGTCATCGCCACCGAGTTCGTCGGCACCTCGGTGACGTCGCCGTCGCGTCCTCAGGCGCGCACCGAGCAGTACGTCGCCATGAACCACAGCATCAAGTACGGCCGCAGCGACAAGCGCGGCTTCATGCTGCTCAACATCACGCCGGCCGACACCACCACGCTGTTCCTGGCTTTGGACGACGTCCACAACGCAGCCAGCCCCATCAAGACCATCGCCAGCTTCCTGGTGCGCGACGGCCGTGCCGGACTGGCGGATGTTCGATAGGCAAAGATATAAAAATAACAATTGCGGTGCTAGAATGGATTGCAGCCCTCCCTCCCCATTCCACAGGACATCGCATGCAATCCAAGAAACGACAACTAATGCTGGGCGCCGGCGCCACAGCGCTGAGCGCGCTGGTACCAGCGGGCAAAGCCGGCGCCGTTCCGGTCACGCCCACGCGTACTTTGGTGGCCGCCTATTTCGGTGGCTGGTGCAACCCGATGGATGGGAGTCAGCGCTGGATACATGGCGACAATCCGTGGGGTACGTATCCCACCGCCGACCGCCCCAAGGTCACTCACCGGATGGGACTTTTTCCCGAGCGCTTTCCGCTGACGCTGCAAACGGAGGACGATTCCAACCAGATGGCGCAGCACTATCTGGATGAGGAGATCCTGACCGCCAGCCAGTACGGCATTAACGTTTTCGCGATGAACTGGTTCCGCGACGAATTCTTGAACTACCCGGTGATTAACTTCAAAAATTCGCCGCACAAGGACCGGATGTCCTTCTTCCTGCAATGGTCGAACAACTCCAACGCCAGCAACGATCCGCCGCAGGATACGCGCGAATACTTCTTCGAAGGCGTCCGCAGGGCAGCCCTGCATATGGCGGACCCATCCTATTGGAGGATCAACGGCAAGCCGGTATTCGCGATCTACAGCGTCGAGCAAATAGACCGCATCATTTACGCGACCAAAGGCCTGGCGTCCGACTATAAATACGCCAAGGGCGAAGCGCAGCTGGTGCACGACGCCTTCCTGCAGGACTGCCACAATATCGTCGCCAACGTCCTGGTCCATAACGACAATACCGGCGGCATCACCGGCCTGCGCAACGCTGCGCGGGTGAAGAACAACGCGCTGGCGAACCAGCCGGCCGGAATCTCGACGTCCGGCATCACCGGCACCTTCACCCAGGCTATGCACCTGGTGGTCGGCACCTCGGACATCGGCAGCTGGGGGATGTGCGAGACGGTACAGGGCATGTATGTCTATAACATCCGCAGCAAGTGGGTGGGGGCCGCGCAGGTCAAGCTGACGTCTTACGCCGAGATGATGAGCACGGCCGTGTCCCAATACAATTTCTACATCTCATCGATGCGCGATTTCACGCATGGAAAAACTACCTGGTGGCCAACCCTGATGGCCGGCTTCGACGACAGCCCCTGGCAGGCCAGCGATGCGCTGGCGCAGCATTGCCTGCCGACGCCGCAACAGTTCGCCCAGCATTGCGCGCAGGTCTCGACCGCGCATGCCGGCAACACGGACACCACCGGAGGCATCACCTTCATCTGCGCCTGGAACGAATATGGCGAAGGCAGCTGGATCTCGCCCACCAGCGCCATATATAACAGCCGGCTGGAGTCGATTCAGAAGTATCTGAAGAACGGCGAGCCTTATGCGGGCTGAGCGCCGCCGGCGTCTTGCAATGAAGCGCGCACGGCCTATACTGGCTAGACCATCACCGTATGGAGGCGCTACATGTTGAAAGTCACAGAGAGCGAAATTGCGCAGGAGCTCGATAGCTATTTGCACCGGGCCCTGACGCAGACCATAGTCGTAGAGAAGCCTGATCACGATCCCGTGGTCATGCTGTCACTGGCCGAGTTTGAAAGGCTGCAGGACGTCGACGACCAGCACTGGGCCGATTGCGCCCGCAAGGCCAACGTCGAGGGATATATCGATCACGATCATGAGGTGCGGCAGCGGCTGGCCGCGGCCATGAAGGAAAAGCGGCTCGCTTGCATCAAGAAAGGGCCGCGTTCGGACCACCACTAGATAAAAAAATCGCCTGTCTCAGCAGGCGATTTTCTCTTGTTATGCTGCGACTTTTTCGTCGCGCAGCTGACGGCGCAGGATCTTGCCGACGTTGGTCTTCGGCAGCTCGTCACGGAACTCGATGTACTTCGGCTTCTTGTACGCGGTCAGTTCGTGCTTGCAGAAGTCCAGCAGCTGCTCGGCGGTCAGGTTCGGATCCTTGCGCACCACGAACAACTTGACGGCCTCGCCCGAGTTCTTGTCCGGCACGCCGATGCACGCCACTTCCAGCACGCCCGGATGCGACGCCACCACGCCTTCCACTTCGTTCGGATACACGTTGAAGCCGGACACGATGATCATGTCCTTCTTGCGGTCGACGATGCGGGTGAAGCCCTGCTCGTTCATGATGCCGACGTCGCCGGTCTTGAAGAAGCCGTCGGCCGTCATCGACTTGGCGGTTTCATCCGGACGGTTCCAGTAGCCGGCCATCACCTGCGGGCCGCGGATGGCGATCTCGCCGGTCGCGCCCAGCGGCAGTGCGTTGCCGTCGTCGTCCAGGATGCAAACGTCGGTCGATGGAATCGGCAGGCCGATGGTGCCGGTGAATTCCTTGATGTCGACACGGTTGGCGGTGGCCACCGGCGAGGTTTCCGACATGCCGTAGCCTTCGATGATCGGCGTGCCGGTCAGCTTGAGCCAGCGGTCGGCCACGGCCTGCTGCACCGCCATGCCGCCGCCGTTGCAGACCGAGTAAGACGAGAAGTCCAGCTTGGCGAACTCGGCGTTGTTGAGCAGCGCGTTGTACAGCGTGTTCACCGCAGGGAACACGGCCACGCGGTACTTGGCCAGCTCTTTGACGAAGCCGGGGATGTCGCGCGGATTCGGCACCAGCAAATTCATGCCGCCCATGCGCATGCCCATGAAGGAGCTGATGGTCAGCGAGTAGATGTGGTACAGCGGCAGCGCGCACACAAACACCAGCTGCTCGGCCTGCGGCTTGAATTGCAGCCACGCTTCGTTCTGCAGCACGTTGGCGATGATGTTACGGTGCAGCAGCACGGCGCCCTTGGAGACGCCGGTGGTGCCGCCGGTGTATTGCAGGAAGGCGATGTCGTCATGCCCCTGCTTGACCGGATTGAGCGTCAGGCGCGCACCCTCGGCCAGCACCTGCTTGAACGAGACGGCGTTCGGCAGCGAGAACGACGGCACCATCTTCTTGACGTTGCGGACCACGAAGTTGACCAGCGTGCCCTTCAGCGCGCCCAACATGTCGCCCATGGTGGCGACGATGACTTGCTTGACCTGGGTGTGCGCCACCACCTGCTCCACCGTGGTGGCGAAGTTTTCCAGCACGATGATCGCCTCCGAACCGGAGTCCACCAGCTGGTGCTGCAACTCGCGCGGCGTGTACAGCGGATTGACGTTGACCACCGTGTAGCCGGCGCGCAGGATGGCCGCCATCGCCACCGGATATTGCAGCACGTTCGGCAGCATGATCGCCACGCGCGCGCCCGGCTTCAGGCCCTTGCTTTGCAGCCAGGCGCCCATTTGCAGCGACAGCTTGTCGAGCTCGCCGTAGGTCAGGAACTTGTCCATGCACACGTAGGCGTTGCGGTCGGCATACTTGCGGAACGATTCTTCCAGCAGGTGCGTCACCGAGCGGTACTGCGTGCTGTCGATCTCGGCGGGCACGCCTTCGGGGTAGGACTTCAGCCAAATTTTTTCCATGTCTTACGCAGCTTTCTTGTTCTGGCCGGGAGGTTCATCGCGCAGCATGCGCCGCAGGATTTTCCCGACGTTGGTTTTGGGCAGCTCCTCGCGGAACTCGATATATTTTGGCTTTTTATAGCCGGTAAATTGTTCTTTGCAATAGGCCATCAACTGCTCGACCGTCAGGTTCGGATCCTTGCGGACCACGAAGACCTTGACCGCCTCGCCCGAGTGCTCGTCCGGCACGCCGATGCACGCGCACTCCAGCACGCCGGGGTGGAGCGCGATCACGCCTTCCAGCTCGTTCGGATAGACGTTGAAGCCGGACACCAGGATCATGTCCTTCTTGCGGTCGACGATCTTCACGAAGCCGTTCTCGTCCATCACGCCGACGTCGCCGGATTTGAAATAGCCGTCGGCCGTCATGACCTTGGCGGTTTCGTCCGGACGGTTCCAGTAGCCGGCCATCACCTGCGGACCGCGGATCGCGATCTCGCCCGGCTGGCCCAGCGCCACTTCATTGCCGTCGTCATCGAGGATAGCGATGTCGGTCGACGGTACCGGCAAACCGATGGTGCCGGTGAAGGCCGAGCTGTCGGCGCGGTTGCAGGTAGCCACCGGCGACGTCTCGGACAAGCCATAGCCTTCGATGATGGACACGCCCGTCACCTTCTGCCATTTATCGTTGACGGCCTGCTGCACCGCCATGCCGCCGCCGTTGCAGATCTTCAGCGCCGAGAAGTCCAGGTTGCCGAACGACGGATGGTTCAGCAGCGCGTTGTACAGCGTGTTCACCGCCGGCAGCATGTTGAACCTGTACTTGCTCAGTTCCTTGATGAAGCCGCCGATGTCGCGCGGATTCGGGATCAGGATGTTCAGCGCGCCGACGCGCGTGCCCCACATCGCGCAGCAGGTCAGCGCGAAGATGTGGTACAGCGGCAGCGCGCAGACGATGGTGATCTGCTCGCTCACATTGCCCAGCGCCGGCTTGGACCAGGCCTCGTTCTGCAGCAGGTTGGCCACCAGGTTGCGGTGCGTCAGCGTGGCGCCCTTGGAGACACCGGTGGTGCCGCCCGTGTATTGCAGGAAGGCCGGATCGGTGGGCTCGAGCGACACCGGCGTCAGCTTCATGCGGCCGCCTTGCGACAGCGCGTCCTTGAAGCGCACCGCGTTCGGCAGCGAGAACGGCGGCACCATCTTCTTGATGCTGCGCACCACGAAGTTGACCAGCGCGCCCTTGAGGCCGCCGAGCAGCTCGCCCATGCTGGCCACCACGATGTGCTTGACCTGCGTGCGGCCCAGCACCTGCTCCAGCGTGGTCGCAAAATTTTCCAGGATCAGGATGGCTTCGCTGCCCGAGTCGTTGAGCTGGTGCTCCAGTTCACGCGGCGTGTACAGCGGGTTGATGTTGACCACGGTGTAGCCGGCGCGCAGGATGGCGGCGATGGCGATCGGATACTGCAACACGTTCGGCATCATGACGGCGACGCGCGCGCCCTTCTTCATGCCGCGGCTTTGCAGCCAGGCGCCCAGGCGCTTGGAATAAGCATCCACTTCGGCATAGGTGAGGAACTTGTCCATGCAGACGTAGGCGTTGCGGTCTGCGAACTTGTGGAAGGATTCTTCCATCAATTGCACCAGCGAGCGGTATTGGCTCGTGTCGATCTCCGTCAGCATGCCGGGCGGGTACGACTTCAACCAGATTTTTTCCATCCTGTGCCTCGTGTCTCGAATTATCGTTGTAAGGTCCGGCGCACAGTGCCGGTTCAGGGTCGGGGATTCGTCTGATGCGAACTTCCGGAGCCTACTTATGACGATGCTATCGGGCAGCAAGCTCAGACGCAAGCGCATTTAACCATATTTGAACGCGGCTTCTAACGGCTTTTTATGTTGCGCTGCAACATCAATGCATGCCTTCCGGTGCGGTGTCCGGCTCCTTGGCGGTCTCCGCGTTGAGCATTACCGGGCGACCCAGTTGCTGCAACTGCTGCTGACGTTGAACTAGATCAAGAGAAGCTAATTTTTGCACTGCACCATAAAATCGCACGAACGTTCGTTCTTGCTTTAACAACGAACGGAAGGCGGGCAGATAATCGTGGTAAGTTCCCACAGCGCTGAGGTGGGCGTTGGTCAGCGGCTCGGCAAACCAGCGGTCGTAGCCGGCGTAGCCGCCCCAGCTGTCCTTCAACTTCTGGTACTCGGTTTTCAGGTGGGCGAAGATGCGCGCCTTCTCGGCCCGCTTGTGGCGGGTGCTGGTTTTGCCGGCGTAGGTGTCGGCCAGCATCTTCCGGTGCTGCACCAGCAGTTCGAGGAAGTCCTGGCGGCGCGCGTTGTAGCGGGTGTAGGCCTCGCGCATCGGATCGGTGCCGTACAGCTCCAGCCAGCGCGCCACGCCGGCCTCCTCCACCGCCGTCGCGAAGCCTTCGTTGAACTGCGAATCGCCCTGCACATAGACCACCTGGTGCGCCAGCTCGTGGAACACCATGCGCGCCAGCTCGGCGTCGGAATAGTTGATGAAGGTCGACAGCAGCGGATCGCTGAACCAGCCCAGCGTGGAATAGGCCGGCACGCCGCCGACCTGCACGTCGTCTTTCTCCTTGCGCAGCTCGTCGGCGTAGGCCATCGCGTCTTCCTTGCTGTAGTAGCCACGATAGCTGACGCAACCGGCGATCGGGAAGCACCACTGGATCGGACGCAGCGACAGCTCCGGCGTCGCCACCACATTCCACAGCACGAAGGGGCGCGTCAGCGCGGCGTAGTTCTTGTAGCTGGCGTTGTCGGGCAGGCCCAGTTCCTTGACGGCGAAGCGGCGTATTAACAACGCTTTTTCCAGGCGGGCCTTGAGTTGGGGGTCGGTGGACGGATCGCCCAGCCAGTCTTCAATCGGACGGGCGTCCGACCACAGCGCATACTGGCCCTGGGCGGCTTGCATGTAGTACTTGAGTTGCGCGCAGCCAGCCAGCAAGAGGGCCGCGCAGCCCGCCGCCACCCAGTACCTGGCGCGGACGATTCTGCGGGCTATATTGCGCATACATTACCTTCAAGCAGCGACTCTTTCGACTTGTACCAGTGTATCGTAAAAAGTTGGTGCGCGGCCCATATCAGTCAACTGTTGGCTGGTAACCTCATTGGCGTTTTTACCATCCCTGCCTAGTTTTTTCCACCATACTGACAAGCCTACAACGAGGCCTGCGCGCGCCTTGTCCGTGACGCGCGCCTTGGCGATGAAAGTGCCGCGGTCATTGAAGATGCGCACCATGTCGCCGTCGGCGATGCCGCGCGCCGCGCTGTCGGCCGGATGGATGTCCAGGTGCGGCTCGCCCTCCGCCGAACGCAGGCTCTTGACGTTGACGAAAGTGGAGTTGAGGAAGTTGCGCGCCGGCGGAGAAATCATCGCCAGCGGATATCGTTTAGCCAGTTCCGGATTGCTGGCCACCGATTCGTACGGCGGCAGATACGCGGGCAGCGGATCGAGGCCGTCGGCCGCCATCGCGGCGGAATAAAACTCGCACTTGCCGGATGGCGTGGGGAAGCCGCCGTGCGCGAACGGCGCGTCCGGCACGTTGAGTTTCTGCCAGCCCTTTTGCTTCAGCGAATCCCAATCGAAGTTGACGGCGCGCACGTCCTGGGCGTTGAAGGCCATCGCCGCCAGCTGGTCGTCGCTGTCCTGGAAGCAGGGATCGTCGAAGCCCATGCGCGCCGCCAGCAGACGGAAGATTTCAGTGTTGGCCTTGGCCTCGCCCATCGGCGCGATGGCGGCGTTGTTGGCCATCATGTACAGGTGGCCGTAAGCGGTGTGCGTGTCGACGTGCTCCAGCTGGGTGGTGGCCGGCAGCACGATGTCGGCGTAGTCCACGGTGTCGGTCTGGAAGTGCTCCAGCACCACGGTGAACAAGTCCTCGCGCGCGAAGCCGGCCATGACCTTGGCCGAATCCGGCGCGATCGCCAGCGGGTTGGCGTTGTAGACGATCACCGCCTCCACTTCCGGCCCGAACTCCGGCGATGTCGGGCGCAGCAGGTCGTCGCCGATGGTGGTCATGTTGATGATGCGCGGCTGGCTCTTCAGCAGGTCCGGCCGTTGCAGCGCCGCCTTGTTGGTCGGGAACGAGCCACTGGACGACAGCTGGATGCCGCCGGCCGGATGGCGCCACGCGCCCACCAGCGCCGGCAGGCAGGCGATGTTGCGCACCGACATGCCGCCGCCGCGCACGCGCTGCACCCCGTAGTTGGTACGGATCGCCACCGGCTCGCCGGCGCGCGCCATGCCGCCGTACAGCCGCGCCAGCTCGACCACTTCGGCCGCGCTGATGCCGCAGGTGTCGGCGGTGCGTTCCGGCGTCCATTCGGCCGCGCGTTGTTTCAGTTGCTCGTAGCCCAGCGTGTGCTGCGCGATGTAGTCGTGGTCGAGCAAGTCCTCGGCGATCAGCACATGCATCAGGCCCAGCGCCAGCGCGGCGTCGGTGCCGGGCAGCAGCGCGATGTGCTGGTGGCACTTCTCCGCCGTCAGCGAGCGGTAGGGATCGATGGCGATCAGCTTGGCGCCGTTGCGCTTGGCTTCCTGCGCGCGGGTCCAGAAGTGCAGGTTGGAGGCGATCGGATTGCCGCCCCAAATCAGGATCAGCTTGGCGTTCTGGAACTGCTCCAGATCAGTTCCGATCGAGGCGCCGATGGTGTACTTGTAGCCGGTGGCGCCGGCCGTCGCGCAGATGGTGCGGTCCAGCAGCGAGGCGCCGATCTGGTTGAAGAAGCGCGACGACATCGACTCGCCCTGCACCAGCCCCATGGTGCCGCAGTAGCTGTACGGCAGGATCGCTTGCGGCGCGCGCGCGGCAATTGCTTTGAGCCTGGCTGCGATGGTGTCCAGCGCCTCGTCCCAGCTGATGCGCTCGAACTTGCCCTCGCCCTTTTTGCCGACGCGGCGCAGCGGATGCAGCAAACGGTCTTCATGGTAGGTGCGCTCGGTGTAGCGCGCCACCTTGGTGCACAGCACGCCGGCGGTGGTCGGATGGTCGGGGTCGCCCTTGACGGCGGTGGCCACGCCGTCCTCGACCGTCACCAGCAGCGCGCAGGTGTCGGGGCAGTCATGCGGGCAGGTCGCGCGGACTTGTGTGGTTGTCATATCAAACGCCTAAAAAACGTGGATGCAAAGCAGTATGGTAATCGATACGGCGACGATACTCCCCACTCTGGATTTGTTTGCACGACAAGGGCTACAATGGCTGTTCTCGATGCCCAAAAGGCAAGCGAACCCGATCTTGGAGAAGCAGATGAAACTAGTTGATCCCATCATTGCATTTCAATCTGAAATACAGCAAATCCGGCGTGACCTGCACGCCCATCCCGAGCTGTGCTACGAAGAACAACGCACCTCCGACGTCGTCGCCGACAAGCTGAGCGAATGGGGCATCCCGGTGATACGCGGCCTGGGCCTGACCGGCGTGGTCGGCATCATCAAGCACGGCAGCTCCAAGCGCGCCATCGGCCTGCGCGCCGACATGGACGCGCTGCCGATGCAGGAAGTGAACACCTTCGCCCACGCCTCGCGCCATCCGGGCAAGATGCACGCCTGCGGCCACGACGGCCACACCGCCATGCTGCTGGGAGCGGCCAAGCACCTGGCCGAGCACCGCAATTTCGACGGAACGGTTTACCTCATTTTCCAGCCGGCCGAGGAAGGCGGCGCCGGCGCGCGCCGCATGATCGAGGACGGCCTGTTCGAGCAATGTCCGATGGACGCGATCTACGGCATGCACAACTGGCCGGGCGCGCCGGTCGGCACGATGAGCGTGGTCGAGGGGCCGATGATGGCCTCCAGCAACGAGTTTTACGTCACCGTCAAAGGCAAGGGGGCGCACGCGGCCCAGCCGCACAAGGGCATCGATCCGGTGATGGTGGCGGTGCAGATCGCCCAGAGCTGGCAGACCATCATCAGTCGCCAGAAGAGTCCGCTGGACACGGCCGTGCTGTCGATCACGCAGATCCACGCCGGCAGCGCTACCAATGTGATCCCCGATGAAGCGGAGCTGGTCGGCACGGTGCGCACCTTCACCCAGCCGGTGCTGGACATGATCGAGCAGCGCATGGGCGAGATCGCCCAGCACACGGCGGCCGCGTTCGGCGCCGAGGTGGACTTCAAGTTCCGCCGCAACTATCCGCCGCTGGTCAACCATCCGGCCGAGACCAAATTCGCGGTGGAGGTGATGAAGTCGGTGGTGGGCGCGGACAAGGTAGACGACCAGGTCGAGCCGACCATGGGCGCGGAAGACTTCGCGTTCTTCCTGCAGGCCAAGCCGGGCTGCTACGTCTTCATCGGCAACGGCGAGGGCGACCACCGCGATGGCGGGCACGGCCTCGGCCCGTGCGTGCTGCACAACGGCAGCTACGACTTCAACGACCACCTGCTGCCGATTGGCGCCAGCTTCTGGGTGCGCCTGGCCGAGAAGAGCCTGCCGCTCGCTTAAACCAGCTTGTCCGGGGCGGTGCCGACGCGCTGTCCGGGATTGATGGCTTCCAGTCCCAGCAGCGCCGCCGAATGATCGGCCTGCGGGACCGTCTCCACCAGCGCCTGATAGCGCTCGGTCACCAGCTGCGTCACCGGCAGGGTGATGCCCGCCGCTTGCGCCGCCGCCAGGATGTTGCGCTGGTCTTTCAACTGCGTCTTCACCTGGCCGCCGGCGACAAAATTCCTATCCAGCATGCGCTGGCCGTGCACGTCGAGGATTTTGCTCTCGGCGAAACCGCCGCGTATCGCCGCCCGCATCGCCGCCGGATCGGCGCCGGCCGCCTGCGCCAGCAGCAAAGCCTCGGCCACGATGTTGATGGTGGCGCCAACGATCAGCTGGTTGCACAGCTTGGCCACCTGGCCGCTGCCGGCCGGGCCCACCAAGGTAGGCCGGCCCATGGCCGCCAGCACCGGCTCCAGCTCGGCGAAATCTTGCGCGCTGCCGCCCGCCATGATGGCCAGCGTACCGGCCGCCGCACCACCGACGCCACCGGACACCGGCGCATCGACAAAGCGCCGGCCGTGCTCGGCCAGCAGCGCATGGAACTCCTGCGCTTCCGATTGACGGGTCGAGCTCATGTCGACCCACAAAGCGCGTGGCGCCAGCGCCGGCAAGGCCTCGCGCATCACGGCGCCGACGATGGGGCCGGCCTCCAGCATGGAGATGACGATGTCCGCATCGCGCACCGCATCGGCCAGCGCCGCCTCTGCCTGCGCGCCGGCATCGGCCAGCGCAGCGGCCTTGGCGAAGGTGCGGTTCCAGACCGTCACCGCGTGGCCGGCCGCCAGCAGGCGCCGCACCATCGGGTCTCCCATCAAGCCAATACCGAGAAAGGCAATTCGCGTAGACAATTCCAACTCCTGAGATGATCAAAATAACAGCCTCGCCGGAATTATTCCACGAACCCCGGTACAATCAAGCCAGCCGTATGAATATGAGATATGGCATTTACATTGCAAGGATACTATGTTCGCGAAACAAATGATTGCAGCAGCAGCCGCACTGATCGCCATGCACGGCGCGTTTGCAGATGACAAACTGGTCGATTCCGTGGCCATCGACTACGGCAACGCCGCCAAGGTACAAATGGTGCGCTTCAGCGCCGCCAAGGATTGGAGCGCACGCTGGTTCCAATCGAACGGCACGCACCTGAGCGGCTACTGGGAAGCCAGCGCCGGTCTGTGGAAGGAAAGCCAGTACCAGAATATTTCGGGCAACACCGCCCACCTGTGGGACGTAGGCTTCACGCCGGTGTTCCGCTTCGAGAACGACAACAAGAAGGGCATCTACTACGAAGGCGGCATCGGCGTGCACCGCCTGTCCAAGCTGTACGATAACGATACCTACCGTTTATCGACCCACTTCCAGTTCGGCGACCACATCGGCATCGGCTACGTGTTCGACAACAACTGGGAAATCGGCGGCAAGATCCAGCACTTCTCGAATGGCGGCTACAAGAAGCCTAACACCGGCGTCAACTTCGTCGAAATCAAAGCGGCTTACCACTTCTGATAGACCAAGGCCCTTCGGGGCCTTTTCTTTTTAGACGTTCGATTCGGCGACGATCTTCCAGCTCTTGCCTTCCTTGGCCCAGTACTGCTTCTTGCGCACCGCGTGGCGGTATTTGCCGACCACGATCTGCTGCGTGAAATTGCTGACGATGACTTCTTCCTGGCTAGGCTGGCGGAAGTAGCTCGGCTCGCTCACGGTCACGCTGATCTTCTTGGCGCCGGGCAGGAAGCGATTCTTGTCCAGCCAGGCATTCACATCCTCGTCGGCCGCCGACTTGAAGCGCGGCGAATACAGCGCGCGCAAACCGGCGTCGTCGCGGTTCTCGACATCGCGCCGCCAGGCTTCCACCAGCGAACTGGCCACCCGCAGATCGCGCTCCATTTGTTCCTTGCTGACGAACTCGACCTGGTCACCGATCAGGATCGGCGTCTTGCCGATTTCTACCGTGCGGGTCAGCGTGTTCAGGTCGTCGTTGCTGACCACCACGCAGCCATCGGTCGACAGCGGCGGACGGCTGAAGGTTTCCGGCGGCGTGCCGTGCACCCAGATGCCGGAACCGCTGCGGCCCTGCGCCTTGTCCCAGTCGTTCGGATAATCGAGCGGCAGCGCGCCCTTGCCGTACATGTCGGGCAGCTTCACGCCCGGCAGGTGGCCGATGATGTAGTACACGCCGACCGGCGTGCGCATATCGCCTTCCTTCAACTTGTTGATGCCCAGCTTGCCCTGGCTGACGTAGAAGTCGGACAGCAGGCGGATCTGGTCGTTGCGGTTCTCGTACAGGTAGAGGCGCGAATGCTTGGCGTCGACGATCAGCGCATGCTTCTGGTCCTTGCGCATCTGCATCAGCGCGCGCGGCAGCAGCGCCGCCGACGGCCGGCCAGGCTCGGCCTGCATGCGTACGGTCGCTTCGCGCCGCAGGTCGGCCAGCTTGGACGCTTCGCCCTCCGGCACGGCCGCACCCAGCACGTTCACGGCGCGGGTATGCATCAACAGGATGTCGCCGCGGACCAGGTGGCCCAGGCGGAAATTGGGATAGGCAACCACCAGCGCATCGGCCTTCTGCTGGGCGACACGCAGATTGTGCTGGGACAGTTCTTTGTAGATATCGGACAGCAGCTCTTCCGGATTGGCTTTACGGACGACCGGCGCCCGCGCCGGCTTTTTTGCGGCGTAACTGACCGTCCCTCCCATCACGCTGAGGAGGAGGACGCAAAACAAGCCACTGGCACGCCAGTGTTGCGAAAATCTAAAGTGTGACATCAGCTACCCGAGGCTTCCTGCTTAATCTGCCATTTTCCACCATTTTTGACCAGCACGAGTGTCTTCCGGCTTCTGGCGGTGAGGCGATCCGATTCATAGGTCTGGCGGAAAGTCACTTTGGCCGTATTGCCGTTCACAACCACTTCCGGTCCGCCCACTTCAACGTGGATGCGCCCCTTGCCTTCAATGCGGGCGCGGCGCTCATCGGCCCAGGCCTTGCGCGACAAACCTTTAGGCGGCTCGAACTCCTGGCTGTAATAACCGAGGTAGGAATCGACATTCTGCGTCGTCCAGGCCTTGGCCCAGCCGTGGACCTGGGCCAGTACCGCATCGCGCTCGGACGTGTCCGGCTTGGCGGCTTTTTCCGGTTCGGGCTTGGCAGGTTTTGGTGGCTCCACTTTGGCCGGCTTGACCGGCTCGGCCTGGGCGACCACCACCGGTGCGGCTTTCACTGGCGCGGGTGCTGGTGCAGGCGCCGGCTTCGGCGGTTCAACCTTGGCCAGCACCGGCGCAGGCGCAGCAGGCTTGGCTGGGACCGGCGTAGGCACAGGTGCCGGTGCGACGGGCTTGGCGGCAACCGGCACTGGCACAGGCGCAGGCGCAGGCGCTGCGGCCACCTTGACTGCCGGCGCCGGAGTCGGTGCAGGCGGCGTCACCGACAAAGCCGGTATGCGTTGCAGCGTAGTCGACTTGCCGGTATCGGCAGGAATTTGCGAAATCAGCGGCGGCGCGGCATTCGCAGCCGCGCGTGGTGCAGCGGCCTGGGCCACTTGTTGAGGCGCGGATGCAGGCGTTGGTACGGCGATCTCCGGCGCGCCGAACTTGGCGCCGGTGCTGCTGGAGAAGTTCCGCAGCAGCGTCAGCTTGGACTTGGCCGGCGGCGTATTGTTCGAACCGAGCGCCAGCGCCTTGTCGTACGCCTGGCTGGCCATTTTGCCGTAGACGTCGCCCAGGTTTTCATACGCCGTCATGTAGCTCGGATTGGTACGGATCGCTTTTTCCAGCGACACGCGCGCCTTGTCGTACTGGCCGTTGGCCGCGTACAGCACGGCCAGGTTGTTATACGGTTCCGGCAGGTCCTTGTAATCTTCGGTGAGTTTGGTGAACACCGCGATCGCCTCATCCGACTTGTTTTGCTCGGTCAGCAGCACGCCCTTCATGAAGCGCATTTGCGGATCCGCTGGGTGCTTGCTCAGGTATTCGTTGGTCTTGTTCAGTGCCTCGACAAACTTGCCGGCCTTGGCCAGTTTGCTGACATCGGCCATCTCGTCGGCATGCGCCGGCGCGAGCGCAAAGAGGGTTGCTACGACGCCGGCGGACGCCAGGACTCGGTACAGCAATGTTGGAGCTGTCTTATTTTTCATTGAGGTATGAAGCAAGCACGAAAGCACACATGGTACACCTTTCGTTTCCCTAGATCAAAATCTAGCCTGTATCTTATATGCCTCTTTTTGAGACTAAAAAAACAAGCCGGAATGCAAAAAACCCCACCAAGATCACTTGGTGGGGTTCTTCATATAACTAGCCTGACGATAACCTACTTTCACACTGGTTGCAGCACTATCATCGGCGCAGAGTTGTTTCACGGTCCTGTTCGGGATGGGAAGGGGTGGTACCAACTTGCTATGGTCATCAGGCATTGACTTGTACTAGCGTCGCTTAACTTCAGCGCCGCCAAGAATCTGGAGGAAGTATTATAAACGATTTATATCGTTTATGTAGTAAATATTTTAGGTAATGAAGTTGTATCAACGAACGTTACAACATACTTCTTATTCACCATAACCTGCTAAGGTTATAGGGACAAGCCGTACGGGCAATTAGTATCAGTTAGCTTAATGCATTACTGCACTTCCACACCTGACCTATCAACGTCCTGGTCTCG